>NZ_JBDGKX010000020.1:0-70519 GCF_057656155.1 Azoarcus sp. Soil_N_20
GAAGCTCTATCGGTATCCTGCGCCCCTGGACTTGACGCCAAGATGGCCGGACTTCTGCCGGATGACCGCGTCGAGTGGCGGCTCCGCCCCGCGAGCGGACCGAGAGAGGGCGCGCGGACGACCGTCACCTGTGGGTCGAACTTGTAGTTCATCGGACAGGGAAGCGGTCATTGACTGCCACAAGCAGGTGAACGACAGGTAACCGGCGCATTGCCGTCTGATTGTGCGCGCCCGACCAACGGCAGGTCAGGCCGATTATGTTGATACCTCGATTATGGACGCCGTAAGATCGAGCGGGCACGCGAGTTCGCCGATCCAGTTCCGCGACTTGAGAGCAAAGGCAGGCAGCGACTCAGCGGGGTTGGAGCACGCTCAAAAGCTGCTCGGGCATACGAAGCGTGACATGACCGAGCACTACATCAGAAAGAGGCGCGGCGACAAAGTTCGACCTGTGAAATGAAAACGGCCAGCGCATCGGCTGGCCGTTTTGTAGAACAGTTCGGCTTTTGTAGATTATCCACTGCTGTGGATAACTGCCAGAACCGCTTGTGTAGCTTGGGGCGACATACCGGTTTTGAACCGGTGACCTTTGGAGCCACAATCCAAGTTTTGCAGCATTTCCGGTGCTTACTACACCAATACTGAACACTACTTAACCGTTGTATTTATTGGCTAAAAGCCTTACTCTTCATTCCAGAACTCGACCCCGTTTTTACCCTGTCGTGCTTACTATCTGCTTACTGTGCGACCACTGGATGAGGTGTGGACCATGCCAAAACTGACAAAAGCATCTATTGAAAAACTGCAGACACCCGACCGTGAACTATTCGTATGGGATGACGAGATAAAGGGCTTCGGCGTCAAGCTGTTCCCGTCCGGAGTGAAGTCGTTCGTCTACCAATACCGGACGCCCGAAGGCCGCACCCGCCGCGTGACCATCGGCAAACTGTCGGACACGCTGACGACCGACCAGGCCCGGCGCAAGGCGAAAGACTTGTCGTTCCAGGTGCATGCAGGTGGTGACCCTCAAGGCGAAAAGCAGGAACGCCGGAAGGCCGAAACTGTGGCCGACTTGCTTGACGCCTACCTCGAGAGCGAGGCATTCCAGGCGAAGGCCGCGACCACACGCACCGTTGACCGAGGCCGCATTGAACGGCACTTGCGCCCCCTGCTTGGCAAGCATTTTGCGGATCGCGTGACGCCCGAGATGATCAAGCGCATGCACCGCGAAGTGACCGAGGGCAAGACCGCCGCCGACATCAAGACCGGCCACCGTGGCCTAGCGCGCGTGCGAGGGGGCAAAGGCACCGCCGATAAGTCCGTGCTGATGATCTCCGCAATTTACAAATGGGCGATCGAGCAAGGTTTCGTGAAGGACAACCCGGCCAACACGATGAAGTGCTGGCAGACCGGCACACGCGACACGATCCTGGACGGCGCCGACGAGTATCGGCGGATGTTCGAGGCTATCCAGGCGCTGGAGGACGAAAAGCGCATGCGCCCCGCCGCTGCCGATGCGATCCGCCTGATTGCGCTGACCGGCGCCAGACGCGGGGAAGTCTCGGGGCTGCGCTGGAGTTACGTTGACCTGAAGGCCGGTCGCCTCGTGTTGCCGCCACACGCGCACAAGACCGGCCACCGCAGCGGCAAACCGCGCGTCATTACGCTGCCCGCCGAGGCGCAGGTTCTCATCGCGCGACAACCGGCCGGCGACCCCGACGGTTATGTGTTCCGGGCCTGGCGCGGTAACGGTCCGATCGAGCTGGGTCGCGAGTGGCCGAAGGTGCGCGCCCGTGCCGCCCTCCCCGCTGGCCTGGGCTTGCACGGCCTGCGGCACTCCATCGGCACCAGCTTTGCGATGCAAGGCGCTTCCGCTGTCGAACTGATGGAGCTGCTCGGGCACAAGCAGGTGGAGACGACCATGCGCTACATCCACATTGCCGAGAACGCCCGCAAGACCATTGCCGAACGGGCCGCGTCGGTCGCGCTGGCGGGGATGGCCGGCAAGTCGGACGACGATCGCGCAGAGGTTGTGCCCCTGAATCGGGGGACACGAGCGTGACGGGGCGCTTTCAAGACTTCAACGCCGTCGACCAAAGCATCATTGCGTGGGCGGTATCGGAGAATGCATCGCGCCACATGGCCCTGTACGACGTTACGGGGAATGGCCTGCTGATCTGGAAGGCCTACGCCGAGTATCGGCAAGCCGGCATGCCGGTTCCCGAAACCATCCTTGCCAAACTCGACCAGTACGGCGCCAACCTCATGAAGGCGGGCAGTTCCGACGATGTCGCCGAGGCATTGGAACTCAAGAGCGCAGGCGGCGGGGCTCAGCGTGGCACCCTGCTGGCGGGGCAGGAACGCAGCCGCGACATTGTGGAGGCGTACCACATCGCACGGCTTATGAACAGGAAGCGTGACCCCGCGAAGAAGCTCAAGAAGAAAGAACTCGCCGAGCGGGTCGGCGATCAGTTTGCCAAGCTCGACCAGTCCGGCGCCGACCAGTCCGGCGACCCGTCCGCCAAGCCGGTCGGCATTTCCGTTAACGAGGTGCAGAAGCGATATTCGGACTGGAAGAAGGTGTCGGCCGCCCGCTCGACACCCGCGGCGAACCCGCTTGACGATCTGCTTGCGAATCAGATCAACCGAAAAACTTAACCGAACTCCGCGAGAATGCTTAAGGCATAGATAGTCCGTACGCTGGTCCTCACCGTAACAACTAGTGAGGACCAGCAAATGACCCGCTTTCTTGACCGCCGCGAGGCCGCCCAATATCTGACTGAGCGCGGCTTGCGCTTCTCCCACACGACACTGCAGAAAGTCGTAACGACTGGGGGAGGCCCCCGGTATCGGCTTTTCGGCAATCGCGCCGTGTACGACCCGGCAGACCTCGATACATGGATCGAGTCGAAGCTGTCCGCTCCCCGTTGCTCGAGCAGCAACGCATCATGAGCGGCGCACTTACCCGCCGGACCGTTGATCTGGTCCGTGCCCGCCGACAGCAGGCCACCTGCCCGACTCTCCGCCTGGAGATGCTCGCCTGCAGCCGTGAAGGCCGCCGTGAGCTGGAGCGCGCCAAGCTGAAGGCCGAGCGCGCCGCCCGCAGGGAGGCAGCCAGATGACAGACAACAAAAACGGCGCCCCTGGGCAGGATGGCGCCGTCCAAATCACACACAGCAATCATACCGCGACGGAAAGCGAACTCGTCAACCGATTCGCCTATTGGCGGTGGACGCGGGGTGCCCCGGATGCGGCTGCCGCGATCCTCGCCGCCGGGGAGCTGCTGCTGGGGCTGATCGCCCGCACGCTGGAGGGCCTACCATCGTGCAAATAAGACATTCCCCCGACGAACTGCGGCGTGCCTTCTGCCTTCCCACTCCGATACCTGAAAGCAACGTTCCCGCGCAACCCCCGCCGAAGCCTGCGCCGACCCCGGTAAACGGCGAGAACGTCCCCAGCGAGTTGAAGGAACTGCGGCAATGGGTCTGCTGGCGGTGGCAGTGGAACGGCAAAAAGTGGGACAAGGTGCCATATCGCGCAGATGGGGGCGGCCTGGCGAAGACGACCGACCGGAGCACCTGGGCGACGTTTGACCGCGCTCTTGCCGAACATCACGCCGAACGCTTCGACGGCATCGGGTTTGTGTTCACCGCAGAGGATCCGTTCTGCGGCGTCGATCTGGACAAGTGCAAAGGCGAACCCTGGGCGCAAGGCATCATCGAGGCGTTGGACAGCTACACCGAGACGACCCCGAGCGGCACCGGCTACCACGTTCTAATCAAGGCGGACGCGTCGGAGCTGCGATCCAAGAGCCAGGCGTTTCAGGGTGGCCGTGTGGAGGTCTACGACCGTGGGCGATACTTCACGGTCACGGGCTGGCGCGCCGCCGACGCGCCCCAAGCGATCCACGAGAGACAAGCTGCAGTAGAACGGGCGTGTGCGCCTCTGGTCAAGGCTGGCCCGCAAACACCGCAGACGAACCAAGCGGGACGCCTGAGCCGCGAGCGCATCGCGGAATGCCTGCAACGAATCCCGAACGACGATTTGCCATATGAGGATGACGGCGGGCAGCCTTCATACCTGGGCGTCATGATGGCCGTGCACCACGAAACCGGCGGGCAGGGCTACGACCTGTTCCACCTGTGGAGCGCGGGTAGCAGCAAGCATGTCGAGACCGAGGACCGGCGCAAGTGGGTCTCTCTGTCGCGGACGCCCGGCGGTATCACGGGCCGGAGCCTTGAGCGTTGGGCGAACCTGCGGACTCCGAGCGGTGGCGGCGCGCAGAACGCCCCCGGCGACCACCTGCAGCTCGCCCGCGAAGTCGTCAACCGGCTGGGCGAGGGAAACGTGATTTACGCGCAGGTGACCTTCTGGCGCTGGAGCACGTCGGGTGTATGGCGGAAGACCGACGACCGAGAGATTAAGCAGACGGTACACGCCGCCCTGGCCGATGGCGGCAAGGTGACCCGGACGCTTGTCGACGGCGCGGCCGACCTGCTGAAAACGGAACTCTTCGCGCCGGAATCACCCTTCGACCGGCAGACGGACTGGACGCGGGTGAACGTCCGGAATGGCACCTTGCGGCTCGACGGCGGGGTTTGGCGACTCGACCCGCACAGCCGAGACGACCACCTGACCACACAGCTACCCGTCGCCTATGACCCGCAGGCGCCGTGCCCCCGCTTCGATCAGTTCGCGCAGGAGGTTTTCGACGGTGACCCGGACGCCAGCGATAAAACGCGGTGCGTGCTGGAGGCCATCGGCTACACCCTGCTGACGACGTGCCGATTCGAAAAGTTCTTCCTGCTGATCGGCAGCGGGGCGAATGGAAAAAGCGTGCTGCTGGGCGTGGTCGAAGCACTGGTAGGCCCGCAGTACGTCGCCGCTGTTCAACCATCACAGTTCGAAAACCGCTTCCAGCGGGCCCACCTGCACGGCCGCCTCGCGAACATCGTGACCGAGATCGCCGAGGGCTCGGAGATCGCCGACGCTCAACTGAAGGCCATCGTGTCGGGTGAGCTCACAACGGCCGAACACAAACTGCGCCCGCCTTTCGAATTCACGCCCTTCGCGACGATCTGGCTTGGCACGAACCACATGCCACACACGCGGGACTTCAGCGATGCGCTGTTTCGCCGGGCCGTCGTGCTCACCTTCAATCGCAAGTTCTACGGCGAGCAGCGCGACCCGCACCTGAAGGACAAACTGATTCAGGAGCTGCCCGGCATCCTGGCGGCAAGTCTGAAGGCCGTCGCCGGGGTAATCGCCCGAGGCGAATTCACGCTTCCGACATCCAGTGTCAGCGCGGGGCGCGCGTGGCGGATGGAGGCCGACCAGGTGGCGCAGTTCGTCGAGGATGCCTGCACGGTCGAGCCGGCTGCGAAATGCACCTCGGGCGATCTGTACCGCGCCTATCAGTCGTGGGCGACGTCAAGCGGCATCCGCCGCACGCTCAACCGGAAGAATTTCACCGCACGGCTAGAGCGCCTGGGGATGCAGGCCGCCAAAGGCGCGCAGGGCGTCCGGATGATCCACGGGCTAACCCCCCGACCGGTGGAGACATACACATGAGATCCGCAAAAAGAGGCGCGAGGGGCGTGAGTGGCGCGAGCTTCGAGATTACCCCATGTGAGATCGAAGACTTTATAGATCGCAAAGTAGGGGGATTAATACAAGGTAATGTAGAACCTCGCGCCACTCACGCCCCTCGCGCCCCCGGTGGCCCGCCGCTATTTGTGGACGGATCAGACCTACTTGCCGCGTCTGGCTGGTGCACTGGCTGGGGATCTCGCCGACCGTCCGCAAGTATCAAGAGCCGGTCGGCCTGGAGCGCGTACTCAATGAGCATATCGCTGCGGTCGCTGCTGTGCCCGTGCTCGAGCTCGACGCCGAGCCGGCGCCGCTGGAGGACAACGCGAAATGACCGATGACGAGCGCATCGAAGCCTGCGCCGCGATGTTGCTGGCCGCCGTGCGCGAGTCCGGCGTCTGGATGAGTGGCGATCAGCGCGTGAACGATGAGACGGCCGCGCAACTGCTCGGCATAGCGGTCGGGACGCTCACCAACTGGCGCAGCGCTGGTGCCGGTCCCACCTCCTACAAAGTGACCTCGCGCCCGACATATCGGATTGCCGACCTGGCGGAATTCATCGAGCGGCAACGATTGGTGAACGAATGATCACGCGGCATCACGCGGCATCACGCGCCGTCACGCAACCGCCCCCCTGCCCGGCTGCGCGCGCTGGGCGGGTGGGCGAAGATACATGCACTGAACACACCCACTTGGAGTACTGAAAATGGCCGTTTCAATTCAACCACGCGGAACCTCATATGCGCGAGCAGCCATTGCGTTGATGTTGCAAAAGAGCTGGCCCGGCGCGCTCGAGCTTGCCGAAGCACGCTGGGGCGGCAACCAGGCAGTCCACGGCTTCATGCGCAAGTGCTCGGTTTTCGTCAAGCAGTACGGCGCGCTCGCCATCGAGCAATGGGGCGAGCTTGCGGATGGGGCCAGCGCTGAATATCTTGACGGCGTCGCGCAGCAGTCCATTCTGGGGCGCCTGCAGGGCCTTGCGCGCGTTCCGAGTCAAACCCCGTTCGTCACCCTTGACGATGCAGTGGCACATTGGGTCGAGGAAGGGCGGGCCGTCCAAATTTCCGGCGGCACATTGGCGCATGACGCCATGCGGCCGCTCCGGGTCAGCTCGTTTTCCGCGTTCCCGAATGAGCTGTTGAAGAATGCTTCGGCCGAGGCCGAGGCGCTGGTGCTCCGTGGATTGAGGCGCGCCATCCAGCACGCGGTGGACCTGGCCTTCATCGACCCGGCTGGCGAGGGTATCGCGCGGAAGCGGCCCGCCAGCGTGACCTATGACCAGCCGACCGTCGCGTCGACGGGCGATCTGGCCGAGGATGTGGCTGCGGCGCTCGACCTGTTCGCTGGTCACTACGACAGCACAAGCGTGGTCCTTCATCCCCGCACCGCCGCGCTGATCGGACTGAAGGCCGGCGGCCGAGGCGTCGCGGCAGACATTGGCGCAAAGGGCGGCACCCTGGGAGGCCTGCCCGCGATCACTTCCGAGGCGGCCGACGCGGACGAGATCACCATCATCGACGGGTCGGCGGTCGCACTCGTTGACCTGGGCATCAGCCTGCATCAGAGCGATAGCGCGACCGTCGAGCTTGACGCAGAGCCGACCGCCGACGCCCTTGCGCCGACCGCCGCGACAAAGACATATGTCAATCTCTTCACCACCGAAAGCGTGGGCGTGATTCAAACCCGCGCAATCAACTGGAAGGTCACCCGCGAGGGCGCTGTGGTGCGCATCACCGGCTTTGCCGGATCGTCGGGAGGCTGATGTCATGGCGACCTTTGACCCGAATGCGGCAAACGCCGCGACCTGCGACCGCATGAAAGGGGCCTTTATCGAGGAGATGCGGGCAGATCGCAAACCGATGACCTTCACCTCGGGCTTGCTCGCCGGTGTGATGCGGATGCTCGGACTGGCTACCGCCGATGCGGCGGCCCACATCGCGGCCTTGGAGAAGCGCGTCGCCGAGGCGGAGCAACGTCTGGCAGAGGTGGAAGGCCGCAAGTCCCTGGCATATCGCGGGGTGTTCCGATCATCGGAGCACTACACGCCCGGCGACTTTGTAACTCATCGCGGATCAATCTATGCGTGCTCCGCGCCAACGAGCGAAGCGCCGGGCGACGGACCGGGTTCCGGGTGGAGCCTGGCCTGTAAAAAGGGCCGCGATGGCCACAATGCAAGAGGGGTACGCAATGAAGATGACAACTGATGGCTTGGACCACCTGGAAGGCTTACGGCCTGTGCTGCGCGAAGCCTTGCGGCCCCTGGCCGATGCGCTCGACGCCCCGCGCTTCGACTTCCATAGCCAGGAGCACGCCGAGGACGGGACGCTGCAGATGATGTTCGAGGCGAGCGACGGTCGGACCTACGTTTGCACGATGCCGGCAGACGGATCGCCGCCAGTGCTGTGCCGGGCCGACTGAAATATGACGGGGGGCTATCTGAGGTTCGACCCCAAAGACACAGTACACCGGCCGCCCCCAATCGCGTTAACGAATTTGAGGATCTCCTTTTGAAAACTCCACCGCACCTCCGCCCCGAGTCCGCCGAATTGTGGCAACGGATCGTCGACGAATACGGCATCGGCGACGAGGCCGGGCTGCTGATGCTGCAATCGGCGCTGGAAGCCTTTGACCGGCTGCGCGAATGTCAGGAGGCCATCGCACGAGATGGCGCCTGTGTGTCCGACCGCTTCGGCCAGCGAAAGGCGCACCCGTTGCTGTCGGTCGAACGTGATTCTCGAGCCGCCCTGATGGCCGGGCTCAAGGCGCTGAATCTCGACCTTGAACCTTTGCGCGACGGGCCGGGCCGCCCGCCCGGGAGCTGAGCCATGCCGAGCAAGCGAACCCGGCGCGGGCGCGCCACGTCACTGCCGCCCGATGTGACTGCGCTATTTCTCGTCGGGTGTGGATCCAATCACATCGAGCGGGCCGAATTTGCGCGTCTGTGGCGGGTGCACGGGTGGACGTTCTGCCGCACTCAGTCGAACCCGGGAACGTCCTGGGGCTGGCTTGAGTTTGGCGCGCCGCCCGAGCCGGTAGGCACGCCCTGGGGATGAACGTGGCCCGCGCAACCCGTCGAAGCGCCCGCCGCCTGCGCGAACTGGACCGACGGCAAGCCATCATTGAGCGTGCCCGCGAGGCGCTGGCGGCCGGACGGTTCGACAATGAGCCGACCCGCCGCCGGCTGGCCGAGCACGTGTGCAGGCTGGAGCCGTGGCGGGCGCTTCGTCGCCCGTCGCTACTGGAGGCCGTGGAGCAGTGCCTCGATCTGGAAGCCGCGGATCGGGGCCGGCCGATAGGAGCAAGGCATGAGCGAAAATGACTGGGAGCCCGCGTGGAAGCCGGGACCACGCCAACTTGAACGCCGACGCGCCGCCATCCTGGCTGAATGTGAACGGCGGGCTATCCAAGTCACCCGTGTCGGCAAGGCGTGGCTCCTGCGGGCGCCCGGTATCCACTTGCATGTGAGCGACCTGGCAAGCGTGAGCGTTGATTGTCTGAAGCCTGCCGGCCGCGACTGACCTACCCGTCCGGGGGCGTGGGTGCACTTTGCCCCTCGGCGGCGAGCGGCACCGGCCACTCAGGCGGACGCGGGTGCCCGCGAATCATGAACTTTGCCCCCGACCGGACCCGGATGACGGGACACCCGGGCCCGATCATGCTGTGTAATCAACCGCGGGCGTCTAGTCCTTCGACGTGCGGAGCCGGCAGGAGCCGGATTCGCAAACCGAATGAACAAGGCGACCGTCAGAGCATCTAGCCTCGTAAAAGCTCACTCCGCCGTTCTCCTTGAACTTAAGCGGTAGGCCTGTTGTTTGGCATCCGTTCGCAGCGAGCGTAGCGCTCGCAGTCACAGCGTCTTTGGATGATGAGTCATCAGTAGCGGCGGGTGGTGCAGCCTCCCCTCTCTCGCCTTCCGACTTGCTGCGCATTGCCGCTGTCCGCCTTCCCGGCACAGACCCTGAAACGGCACGATTGAACGAAAGGGATGCTTCAAGGGAATCGGGCCGACAGCCGAAAAGGTTATTGCACCAAACAGAAACATCCAAGCGCTTGCGTCCGTCTGGCATTGGATCCATCGTCACGCGAACGGCAATATTCACTGAGTATGGCTCAGGGTTGTACGTCTCGATAAAATCGTCGGTGATGTGCTGAATTTTTCGCGACGAGTTATCCAGCACCCATCTCCGTGCTGAAGACCACATTACTGAACAATCTTGATCGGTACTGCAAGTGGGGGCCGTTCGCCTAACCTCCTCCTGTAGAGCCTTCCGTTTCTCTAAGTGAGCAGCACACCCGCCCGATAGGATGGCTGCAGCCAATACGGCCAACGTCGAACGCATCATCATGACTTTCCCCTATGGCATCTATCCGCGCAGCCTTGCGCATTGTCCTATTTGAGGTGGTGCGGTGAGATTCCCTATGCGCCTGTCGCATGAACTGGATCAAGGTTACGCCATGCCGTCGAGAGGAGCGCGGGGGTGTGCTGGTGACCACAGCACCCAGCGTGAAAAAAAAGGCCCGGTTTTCGCCGGGCCTTCGTGCTTACTACCTGCTTACTGTGGCTTTTGCACCTGCGGGAAGATCCCGCTAAGTGCTTGTTTATTTGGGGCGACATACCGGTTTTGAACCGGTGACCTTTGGAGCCACAATCCAACGCTCTACCAACTGAGCTAATGCCGCCACCGTCTGGATCCTGTCAAAGACAAGATCCGGATAACTGTCTCTGGCCTGCCCGGCAGGGATCGAACCTGCAACCCCCGGCTTAGAAGGCCGGTGCTCTATCCAATTGAGCTACGGGCAGATCCCGCGGGCATTTCGGGGTGAAGCTGGTCGGGGTGGTGGGATTCGAACTCACGACCCTCTGCTCCCAAAGCAGATGCGCTACCAGGCTGCGCTACACCCCGAGAGACGCGCACTTTACCGACTCTTTTTCCGGACGTCAAACTTTTCGTTCAAATCACCACCGGGGGCCGCCGTCCGGCAAATCCGGGCATGATGTCCGCCGCCTTGCTGACGCGTTTCTTTTCTGCTATTTAGATTCATCCCCAAACTTCTCCGACTATAAATGGACTGCAGTCATGCCTGAAGACCTCTTGCATCAACCGTTCCCGTCCTATAGCCCCGCTCCCGAAGAGGAGTACATGAGCAAGAAGCAGACTGCACACTTCAGCAAGATGCTCACCTCACTCAAACAGGAACTGATGGAGGACATCGAGCGCACCGTGCATGCAATGCAGGATGAACCGACGGTCTTTGCCGACCCCAACGACCGCGCCAGCCAGGAGACCGACATGGCCCTGGAACTGCGCAATCGGGATCGCGAACGCAAGCTGATCAAGAAGATCGACGAGGCTCTCAGCCGGATCGCAGAAGGCGAGTACGGCTACTGTGACAGCTGCGGGGTCGAAATCGGTCTGAAGAGGCTGGAAGCCCGCCCGACGGCCACGTTGTGCATCGACTGCAAGACGCTGGAGGAGATCCGGGAGCGCCAGATCGCTCGTTGAGCGCCCGCTGCCGACGGGCGCCGACCCGAAAGCGAACCCTGGCGATGGAAAAAAAGGACGCCGTAGCGTCCTTTTCTGATTGTCGCACGATCAGATGATCAGCTTGCCGACTGCGGCTCGAGCAAGGCCTTCATGCTGAGACGGATCTTGCCACGCTCGTCGGTCTCCAGCACCTTCACGCGCACCGCCTGGCCTTCCTTGACGTAGTCGGCGACGTTATTCACGCGCTCGTTGGCGATCTGCGATACATGCAGCAGGCCGTCGCGGCCCGGCATGATATTCACGATCGCGCCGAAGTCGAGCAGACGGATCACCGTGCCCTCATAGACCTTGCCCACTTCGACCTCGGCGGTAATGGCCTCGATCTTTGCCTTGGCGGCCTGGGCGCCTTCGGCGCTGACGCAGGAAATGGTGACATTGCCGTCGTCCTGAATCTCGATCACGGCGCCGGTTTCTTCCTGCAGACCGCGAATGACCGCTCCACCCTTGCCGATCACGTCGCGGATCTTTTCCGGATTGATCTTGATCGTGATCATGCGCGGCGCGAACTCCGACACTTCGCCCCGGGCGGTATCGAGCGACTGCTTCATCAGGCCGAGGATATGCATCCGGCCCACACCCGCCTGCGACAGCGCCACCTTCATGATTTCCTTGGTGATGCCCTGGATCTTGATGTCCATCTGCAGCGCGGTGACACCGTTCTCGGTACCCGCAACCTTGAAGTCCATGTCGCCGAGGTGATCTTCGTCACCGAGGATGTCGGTCAGCACCGCGAAGCGGTTGCCTTCCTTGATCAGGCCCATGGCGATGCCCGCCACGTGCGCCTTCATCGGCACGCCGGCGTCCATCAGTGCAAGCGAACCGCCGCACACCGAGGCCATCGAACTCGAACCGTTCGACTCGGTGATCTCCGAGACCAGACGCACGGTGTAGCTGAAGTCTTCCGGGTTGGGCAGCGCGGCAATCAGGGCGCGCTTTGCCAGACGACCGTGACCGACTTCGCGGCGCTTGGTCGCGCCGAAACGGCCGGTCTCGCCGGTGCAGAACGGCGGGAAGTTGTAGTGCAGCATGAAGTTCTCGCGATACTCGCCGGCGATCGCATCGATGATCTGCTCGTCGCGACCGGTCCCCAGCGTTGCCACCACGAGCGCCTGGGTTTCGCCGCGGGTGAACAGCGCCGAGCCATGGGTACGCGGCAACACGCCGGTGCGGATCTCGATCGGACGCACGGTGCGGGTATCACGACCGTCGATGCGGGGTTCGCCGTTCAGGATGCGGCTGCGGACGATACCGGACTCGAGGTTGAAGAAGATATCCTTCACTTCGTTCAACGACGGTGGGCTGTCCAGCCCTTCGGTCACCGCAGCGACAGTCCGCTTGCGGATCTCGTTGACACGCTCGCTACGCGCCTGCTTGCTGGTGATGTTGAAGGCCTGCTCGAGTTCGTCCTTGGCCAGTTCGGCAATACGCGCGATCAGCGCTTCATTGCGCGCCGGTGGTTGCCAGGTCCATTCGGGCTTGCCGGCGACTTCGACCAGTTCGTTGATCGCGCGAATGGCGTGCTGGAGCTGATCATGGCCGAACACCACGGCACCGAGCATGACCTCTTCGGACAGCTCGCGGGCTTCGGACTCGACCATCAGCACGGCGGCTTCGGTACCGGCGACGACGAGATTGAGTTCGCTGGTCTTGAGCTCTTCGGCGGTCGGATTCAGCAGGTACTGGCCATCGAGGTAACCCACGCGGGCGGCACCGATCGGGCCGTCGAACGGAATGCCGGAGATTGCCAGCGCAGCGGAAGCGCCGATCATTGCCGGAATGTCGGAGTCGATTTCCGGATTCAGCGACAGCACCGTGACGATGACCTGGACTTCGTTGTAGAAGCCTTCCGGAAACAGCGGCCGGATCGGACGATCGATCAGACGGCACGTCAGGATCTCTTTCTCGGTCGGGCGGCCTTCGCGCTTGAAGAAACCACCGGGAATGCGCCCGGCGGCATAGAACTTCTCGACGTAGTCGACGGTTAGCGGGAAGAAGTCCTGACCGGGCTTGGCATCCTTGGCGGCGACGACGGTCGCGAGAACCACGGTATCGTCCATATTGACGATCACTGCACCGCCCGCCTGACGCGCGATCTCGCCGGTTTCAAGGGTAACGGTGTGGGCGCCGTAGGCGAAGGTTTTTTTAATGGAGGTAGGCAAGAGAATTTCCTTTAAATGAATGCAGCGACCAACAACTGCAGGAACAGGCCGAAAACGGGACCGGAAAACGACAAAGCCGGCGCGACCTCAGGAGGTCGCCCCGGCTTTGCTTGCTCAGGCCGCCGTTTCGGGCGCTGTCGGGCTGATCACGAACAGCGACTTACTTGCGCAGACCCAGACGTTCGATGAGGCTGCGGTAGCCATCGGCATTCCGACCCTTCAGATAGTCGAGCAGCTTGCGACGCTGGCTGACCATCTTCAGAAGACCGCGACGGGAGTGATGATCCTTGCCGTGCTCCTTGAAGTGGCCGGTCAGGCCGTTGATGCGGGCGGTCAGCAGAGCGACCTGAACTTCCGGCGAACCGGTATCACCCGGTGCGCGCTGGTAATCGGAGACAACTTGCGCTTTGGTTGCAATATCGAGAGACATGTGCGTGTTTACTCTTTTCGTTCGACCAATCAGAAGCGGTGGATTATACCCAGGACCGCGCCAAGAATTCAATTACTTTGATTCGCCTCACCGGTTGCGATGAGACGCTTCGCCCACAATTTACCGTCCGCCTTCCATTCGGCAAGACCGAGAAAGGCATCCGGACCGTAAATGCGGGCAAAACCCTGCCCCTGTTCCTGAATGCTCAGCGGCTGACCATGCAGCATCAGCGCCGCCTGAGCGGCATCCAGATCGACCCGCGAGAACACGCTGACGAGGGCGTCGGCGGGTGCCAGAAGCGCATCACGCGCATCGCCTTCAGCGCCCTCGAGTCGGGCAAGCGGGATCGCGTCGGCGATGACGAAGTCACCTATCCGCGTCCGCCGCAAGGAGCACAGATGCGCCCCGCAACCCAGCGCCGCACCGATGTCCATTGCCAGCGAGCGGATGTAAGTCCCTTTGCTGCAATCGACGCGAATGACGAAACGGTGAGCGTCGAACGAAACCAGTTCGATTGCGCCAATCCGGACCCTGCGCGCATTGCGTTCGATCTCGATGCCTGCACGCGCATATTCGTACAGCGGCTTTCCGTCGCGCTTGAGCGCCGAGTACATCGGCGGCACCTGATCGATATCGCCGACAAAGCGCGCAAGGACCGCCCTGAGCCCTGCCTCGTCGACCGCGACCGGGTGCGTCGCGAGCACTTGGCCCTCGGCGTCACCGGTATCGGTCTCGACCCCAAGCTGCACCCCCGCCTCGTAGCTCTTGTCGGCATCGAGCAGCATCTGCGAAAACTTGGTGGCCTCGCCAAAGGTGAGCGGCAGCAGCCCGCTCGCCATCGGGTCCAGCGTGCCGGTATGTCCCGCCTTTGCCGCGTTCAGCAACCGGCGTGCGGTCTGCAAGGCGCCATTCGAGCTTATCCCGACGGGCTTGTCCAACAGCAGCACGCCGTCGACCCGGCGACGAACAATCTTGCGCTGCATGCGCTTCAAGCCTGCATACCGTCAGTCTTCATTCTCATCACGCGTGCGCTCTTCGTCCTCGCGCACGGTGCGGTCGATGAGCTGGGAAAGGCGACTGCCCTCTTCCACCGACTTGTCGTAGTGAAAATGCAGTTCGGGAATGGTGTGAATGCGAATCCGACGCCCGAGCTCACGGCGCAGGAATCCACTCGCACGATTCAGTCCCTTGAGAATCTCCGGGACACTGTCCTGTCCCGTCATCGACGTGAAAAAGACCTTGGCGTGCGCATAGTCGGGGGTGATCTCGACATCGGTCAGGGTGATGAATCCGACGCGCGGATCCTTCACCTCCATCCTGATCAACTCTGCCAGCTCGCGGCGGATCTGCTCCACCACGCGCTGGCTGCGGGAATATTCCTTTGGCATCGATCAGAGCGTCCGCGCAACTTCCTTGATCTCGAAGGCCTCGAGCTGATCGCCAACCTGGATGTCGTTGTAGTTCCTGAGCTGGAGACCGCATTCGTATCCGAATTTGACCTCCTTGACGTCATCCTTGAAGCGCTTGAGCGACTCCAGCTCGCCGGTCCACACCACGGTATGGTTGCGCAGCAGACGGACCGAGGAACCGCGTTTGATCAAACCTTCGAGCACGTAGCAACCTGCCACCGAGCCCACCCTGGAGATCGTGAACACCTGGCGGATCTCGACCATCCCGGTGATTTCCTCGCGCTTCTCGGGCGCCAGCATGCCCGACAGCGCAGCCCTGACCTCATCCACCGCATCGTAGATGATGTTGTAGTAGCGGATATCGACCCCGAAGGTTTCGGCCAGCTTGCGTGCACCGGCGTCGGCTCGGGTATTGAAGCCGATGATGACGGCCCCCGACGCTTGCGCCAGGTTCACGTCCGACTCGGAGATGGCACCCACGGCGCCGTGGATGACGTTGACCCGGACTTCGTCGTTGGAGAGCTTGACCAGCGACTGCACCAGCGCTTCCTGAGAACCCTGAACGTCGGCCTTGATGATCAGCGGCAGGCTCTTGACCTCGCCTTCGGACATCTGCTCGAACATGCTCTCGAGCTTGGCGGCCTGCTGCTTGGCCAGCTTCACGTCGCGGTACTTGCCCTGGCGGAACAGTGCGATTTCACGTGCCTTCTTCTCGTCGGCAAGTGCAATCGCCTCGTCACCCGCAGCGGGGACGTCGGACAAACCGAGGATTTCGACCGGGATCGACGGCCCGGCCGCGTCGATGGACTTGCCATTCTCATCGAGCATGGCGCGAATGCGACCAAACGTCGCCCCCACCAGCAGAACGTCACCCTTGCGCAGGGTACCGGACTGCACCAGCAGCGACGCCACCGGACCACGCCCCTTGTCGAGACGCGCTTCCACGATCAGGCCCTTGGCCGGCGAATCCACCGCAGCGGTCAGTTCGAGCACCTCGGCCTGCAACAGCAGCGCCTCGAGCAGTTCCTCGACCCCGACCCCGGTCTTGGCAGACACGGGCACGAACATGACTTCGCCACCGTACTCTTCCGGAATCACACTCTCGGCGACCAGTTCCTGCTTGACCCGCTCGAGATTGGCATCGGGCTTGTCGATCTTGGTGATGGCCACCACCAGCGGCACGTTGGCCGCCTTTGCATGGTGAATCGCTTCGCGCGTCTGCGGCATCACCCCGTCGTCGGCCGCCACCACCAGGATGACGATGTCGGTTGCTTTCGCACCGCGGGCACGCATGGCGGTAAATGCCTCGTGACCCGGGGTATCGAGGAAGGTGATCATGCCGCGCGGCGTTTCCACGTGGTAGGCACCGATGTGCTGGGTAATGCCCCCGAACTCGCCGGCGGCAACCTTGGCGCGCCGGATGTAGTCGAGCAGCGAGGTCTTGCCGTGGTCGACGTGACCCATCACGGTCACCACCGGCGCGCGCGGCAGGATCTCGAAATCCTTGTGCTCGTCGCTCTCCTCGAGGAAGGCGTCCGGATCGTCCAGCTTGGCCGCGAAGGCCTGATGACCGAGTTCTTCCACGATGATCATCGCGGTTTCCTGGTCGAGCACCTGGTTGATCGTGACCATCATGCCCATCTTCATGAGCGCCTTGATCACTTCGGTCGCCTTGACCGACATCTTGTGTGCGAGATCGGCTACCGTGATCGTCTCGGGCACATGAACCTCGCGCACGATCGGCTCGCTCGGCGCCTGGAAGTTCTGCCGGTCATCCTGCTGATGACGACCGCCGTGACGACCGCCGCCCTTTGCGCCGCGCCAGGCATTGCCGGTCGTGGTCGCACCGACTTCGCCGCGGGTCTTCAGACCACGCCGCTTGGCGCTCTCGTTCTCGCGTACGCCGCCTCGCTTGGCGGCGGCGTCCTTGGCCGGCTTGTCGTCGGTTTTTGCCGGACGATGCAGCGTACCGGTGGTGGCCTTTGCCGCGGGCTTTGCCGTCGGCTTGGCCGCCTCCACCGGACGAGCGGCTTCTTCCTTTTGCAGCTGTTCGGCGCGCAACCGTGCTTCTTCCTCGGTCTTGCGGGCCTCCGAAGCAGCCTTGGTTGCCAATTCGCGCTCCTGGCGGGCACGGAGATCGGCCTGCTGGCGCTCGACCAGCTCACGATGCCGACGCGATTCCCGCTCGCGCGCTGCGACCTCCTCCTCGCTGAGGATCTGGCTGATCGGTACCGGACGAACACGTCTGATCGTGGTTGCAGGCCTTGCCTCGGCCGATTCCGGCGCGGCGGAAGCCTCCTCTGCCGGAGCGGCGTCGGCCGCCGCTGCGGATTCAACCACTGGTGCAGCTTCGACCACCGGTGCGGACTCGGGCTCGGCAACCGCCGTCTCCGCCACGTCCGGCTCGATCACCGGACCTTCCGGCGCTGCCGGCATTTCTTCCGCGGCACGCTGCGCCTCAACCACCTCGACGATGGCCTCGATCACATCTACTGCCGGCTCGACGTCCTGGTTCTCTTGCGACGCCTCCAGAACCTCTGTCGCGGACTCCGCGGCAACCGGCTCGTCACGCTTGACGAAAGTGCGCTTCTTGCGAACCTCGACCTGAACCGTACGGGCACGGCCCGTCGAATCCGTTGCGCGGATTTCCGAGGTCTGCTTGCGGGTCAGGGTGATCTTGCCCTTCGGCTCGATGTCGCCATGCGCACGACGAAGGTAGTCCAGCAGACGTGCCTTGTCGTGCTCGGTCAGCATGTCGTTGGCGCCGGTCTTGTCCACACCGGCACGCTTCAACTGCTCGAGCAGCGCCACCGCCGGCATTTTCAGTTCGCCGGCAAACTGGGTCACGCTCATCTGTTCCATTACTGCCCTCCCGTCATTCTTCGAACCAGTGGGCGCGAGCAACAGAAATCAGCGCCTTGGCTCTCTCTTCGTCGATCCCGGCCATTTCGACCAGCTCGTCGACCGCAAGGTCAGCCAGATCGTCCCGGGTGCGAATCTCGTGGCTCGCCAGCATCGCGGCGAGCGCCTTGTCCATTCCGTCGAGGTTCAGCAGGTCGTCAGCGACGTTCTCCAGCTGTTCCTCGGTCACAATTGCCTCGGTCAACAACACATTGCGCGCACGGTTGCGCAATTCATTGACCGTATCCTCGTCGAACGCCTCGATCTCGAGCATCTCGGCAAGGGGTACGTAAGCGATCTCCTCGAGCGAAGAGAAGCCCTCGTCGATGATGATGTCGGCCACTTCCTCGTCCACATCCAGCTTCGCGATGAACAGGGCACGCAAGGCACTGCGCTCCTGTTCGGAGCGGGCTGCGGATTCCTGCTCGCTCATCAGATTGATGGTCCAACCGGTCAGTTCCGACGCCAGCTTGACGTTCTGGCCGTTCCGGCCAATGGAGATGGCAAGATTGTTCTCGTCCACCACCACATCCATCGCGTGTGCTTCCTCGTCGACCACGATGGAAACGACCTCGGCCGGCTGCAACGCAGCGATCACGAACTGGGCCGGATCCGCCGCCCACACGATGATGTCGACCTGTTCGCCACCGATCTCGTTCCGGACCGCGGTTACCCGCGAGCCCCGCAAACCGACGCAGGTTCCGATCGGATCGATGCGCGGATCGTTGGACTTCACCGCGACCTTGGCGCGCAGGCCGGGATCCCGGGCACACGCCTTCATTTCGAGCAGACCGTCTTCGATCTCGGGCACTTCGAGCTCGAACAGCTTCATCAGGAACTCGGGTGCGGTACGCGACAGGATCAACTGCGGGCCGCGGGCACCACGATCGATCTTCAGCAGATACGCCCTGACCCGATCGCCCACACGAAGATTCTCGCGCGGAATCTGCTGGTCACGCGGCAGCACGGCTTCCATCCGACCGACCTCGATGATCGCGTTGCCACGCTCCATACGCTTGATCGACCCCGATACCAGGAATTCCTTGCGCTCGAGGAAGTCGTTGAGAACCTGCTCGCGCTCGGCATCGCGGATCTTCTGCAGAATGACCTGCTTCGCCGCCTGAGCACCGATGCGACCGAAATCGATCGGCTCGAGCGGCTCCTCGACATAGTCACCCAACTGGATGTCCGCGCGGACCTCACGAGCATCGATGATGCCCATCTCGGCCTCATCGTTGGTCACTTCCTCGTCGGGCATGACCAGCCAGCGGCGGAACGACTCATAGTCACCCGTTTCACGATCGATGGTGACGCGCACATCGGCATCGTCGTGAACGCGCTTCTTGGTCGCGGAGGCAAGCGCCGACTCGAGTGCGGCGAACACGATGTCCTTGGCGACGTTCTTCTCACGCGCCAGCGCATCCACAAGCAGCAGAATTTCGCGGCTCATTTCAGGAAAACCTCCACATCCAGAATCTTAGAATTTCGGAACAAGGCGTGCCTTCTCGACATCGTCGAAAGGAAGGAGCATTTCGCCCTTGTCGGTGGTGAGCGCAATTGCGCCATCACGCACCCCCTGAAGGACGCCCACAAAATTTCGCTGGTTACCCACCGGCGCGGACAGCCGCAACTGGATTTCCTGCCCGGCAAAACGATCGAAGTCGGCCAGCTTCTTGAGCGGCCGATCGAGCCCGGGCGAGGACACCTCGAGGCGGTCGTAATCGACGTTCTCGACCTCGAAAACGCGGGTCAGCTGGTTACTGACGGTCGCACAATCGTCAACGGTGATGCCCCGTTCGATATCGATGAAAACGCGCAGCAATCGCCCCTTCGGCGACAACTCGACATCCACCAGCTCGAACCCGAGGCCACTGACGACCTGCTCGATCAGACTTCCTAGATCCACCCGCATACCCTTGCCATCCGCGACCACAAATAAAAAATGGGCGAAACGCCCATCCCACTTGACCACAACCAGAGAAACAGCCTACCCAATTTTCAGGGCACCTGTTAAAGCCAGTCGAGTATAGCGCGAAAACCCCGTGGCAGGCAAACAGGCATCGCTCGCACAGCGCATACCCGACACCCTCGGAAGCGGGCGAATCCGCACCCGGACACCCCGACGCAGAGGCCTCGTCGCCATCACTCAGGCACGCGGCAAGGTACGCCGGAGTTTCGGCGCCTGGGCCTTACCCGGCGCGCCCTGCTGCGGCACCGGTGGCGGCAGACCGGCGAGCTTGCACACCTCGGCCTCCGGCATCTCCATCCACATGCCCCGCTTGAGACGCGAAGGCAGTTCGACCGGGCCGTAACGCACTCGCATCAGGCGGCTCACGGTAAGCCCGATGGCTTCGAACATGCGCCGAACCTCGCGATTCCGCCCCTCGGACAGCGTCACGTGATACCAGTGGTTGACACCCTCGCCGCCGGCGGCCACCAAGGTATTGAAACGCGCGGGGCCGTCCTCGAGCACGATCCCTTCGGTCAGCGCCCGCGCCTGCTCCTGGGTCAGCTCGCCCAGCAGTCTGACCGCATACTGCCGATCGATTTCGTAGCGCGGATGCATCAGCTTGTTGGCGAGCTCGCCATCACTGGTAAACAGCAGCAGACCGGAGGTATTGAAGTCCAGACGCCCGACCGCGAGCCACCGCCCCTTGCGCAGCACCGGCAGGCGCTCGAACACGGTTGGCCTGCCCTCGGGATCGTCCCGGGACACGATCTCTCCCTCGGGCTTGTGATAGATCAGCACGCGCGGAGTGCGCTGCACGAAGCGCAATGGAATCAGCTTGCCGTTGAGCTTGACCCGATCCCCCGGTCCGATCTTCTGGCCGAGCGATGCCGGCAGACCATTGACCGAGATACGCCCCGCCACCACGAGCTCCTCGATCTCCCGACGCGACGCGACCCCGGCCTGGGCGAGCACCTTCTGCAGGCGCTCGGGCTCGGTAAAGGTCGCTGGCGCGCCACGCGCCGACCCCTGCCGGCGCGCAGGCCCCGGCCCTTCGGGCTTCATCGCTGCCGGGGTGCCGAGCGCCGATTTGTGCGCATCGGGGCGCAGCGCCGGCGCACGGTCATCGGCCCCCTCGTCGCGGCGAGGATTGCGGCTGTCGCGCCGGGTGTCGCGAGCCGCAGGCTCAGTCGCTTTCTTGGTGGGCGGCCGCAGCGGCCGCTTCGATCTGTGTGGTGTCGACAAGATCCATGATCCTTTCGATTTCGGTGAGAGCCGGCAGCTCGGTGAGACTGCGCAGGCCCATGTCATCCAGGAAGCGTCGCGTGGTCGCAAACAGCGCCGGGCGGCCCGGCGTGTCACGATGACCGACGATGTCGATCCAGCCCCGCGACTCCAGGGTCTTCAATACGCCGGGCGATACGGCAACACCGCGAATATCCTCGATGTCGCCGCGCGTAACCGGCTGACGATAGGCGATGATCGCCAGGGTTTCCATCACCGCCCGCGAGTAGCGCGGCGGCTTTTCCTCCTTGAGACGATCCAGGTACATCTGGAACGCCGCACGCGTCTGGAAGCGCCAGCCAGTGGCCAGCTGCACCAGCTCGACCCCCCGCTCGGCGGCATCCCATTCGGCGCGCAACTCGTCGAGCAGACGGCGCACCAAGTCGGCACCGGGATCGGCATCGAACAGTCCACGCAAGACCGCCACCGACAGTGGCGCCGGGCTTGCCAGCAGCGCGGTCTCGATGATCCGTTTGTAAAAATCAGGCGTTGTCGCGCGATCCATCAGCCAGTCTCACGTAGAGCGGCGCAAACGCCTCGTTTTGCGTGACCTCGACCAGCCGTTCCTTGACCAGTTCGAGTACCGCAAGAAAGCTCACCACCAGCCCGGCCGGCCCCAGCACCGGGTCGAACAGGGTATCGAACACCACGAACCCACCGTCGCGAAGCTTGCGCAGGATGGCGGTCATATGCTCACGCACCGACAGCTGCTCCTTGCCCACCCGGTGGTGCTGCGTCAGGCGCGCCTTCTTCATGATCCGCAACCATGCCAGTTGCAGGTCGTGCAGATTGACGTCCGGCAGGCATTCAACCACTTTTTCAGCGACAAAGACGCTGACCCACTCGAAATCGCGTTCCACCCGCGGCAGGGCATCGAGCCGTGCCGCAGCCAGCTTGGTCTGCTCGTATTCGAGCAGACGACGCACCAGCTCGGCCCGCGGATCCTCCTCGCCAGCGTCTTCCCGAGGCGGGCGTGGCAACAGCATCCGCGACTTGATCTCGAGCAGAACCGCTGCCATCAGCAGATAATCGGCTGCAAGTTCGAGATTGCTGGCGCGCATGGCCTCGACATATTTCAGGTACTGAACCGTCAATGGCGCCATCGGGATGTCGAGCACATTGAGGTTCGCCCTGCGGATCAGGTACAACAGCAGATCGAGCGGCCCCTCGAAGGCGTCGAGAAAAATCTGCAGTGCGTCGGGCGGAATATACAGGTCTTTCGGCAGTTCGAGCATGGGTTCGCCGTAAAGACGTGCCAGCGCCACCCGGTCATCCACCGTCGCGGTCGGGGCCAGCGCCAGCGGTAGATTCATCTCGCCCCCGACACCGGATCAGGTTTAGTGCGCACGAAAATCACCCCATCGGCTCAGCTGTAATCCAGGCCCATGGCCTCGCGGACGTCGCGCATGGTTTCCTGGGCCAGCTTGCGGGCGCGCTCGCAACCGTCGGCCAGAATATTGCGTACCAGCGAAGGATCCTCCACGTAGGGTTGCGCACGCTCGCGCAAGGCCGCCTGCTCGCGGAGCACCGCATCGATCACCGGCTGCTTGCACTCGATGCAGCCGATCCCGGCGCTGCGGCAGCCCTCCTGCACCCATCCCCGCACCGAATCATCCGAGTAGATCTGATGGAACTGCCACACCGGGCATTTTTCCGGGTCGCCCGGATCGGTACGGCGCGCCCGCGCCGGATCGGTCTGCATGGTGCGAATCTTGCGCTCGACACTGTCGTCGGGTTCGCGCAGATAAATCGTATTGGCGTATGACTTTGACATCTTCTGACCATCGAGCCCGGGCATGCGTGCGGCTTCGGTCAACAGCGCATCGGGCTCGACCAGAATCATCTTGCCGCCCCCCTCGAGGTAGCCATACAGGCGTTCGCGATCGCCGAGGCTCAGGTTCTGGGTCTCCTCGAGCAGGGCCTTGGCCTGCTCGAGCGCATCCTCGTCGCCCTCCTGCTGGAAGCGGGTACGCAACTCCGCATAGAGCCGCGCACGCTTGGAGCCCAGCTTCCGCACCGCCTCCCTTGCCTTGTCCTCGAACCCGGGCTCCCGTCCGTAAAGATGGTTGAAGCGCCGGGCGATCTCGCGGGTCATTTCGACATGCGGCACCTGATCCTCGCCGACCGGAACCTTGTCGGCGCGATAGATCAGGATATCGGCAGACTGCAGCAGCGGATAGCCGAGAAAGCCATACGTCGCGAGGTCCTTTCCGGATAGCTTTTCCTGCTGATCCTTGTAGGTGGGGACGCGCTCCAGCCAGCCGAGTGGACACATCATCGACAGCAGGAGGTGCAGTTCGGCATGTTCGGGCACCCGCGACTGGATGAAGATCGTCGCCTGGGTCGGGTCGACCCCCGCGGCGAGCCAGTCGATCACCATGTCCCAGACACTTTCCCCGATGACCTGGGGCGCCTCGTAACTGGTCGTCAGGGCATGCCAGTCGGCGACGAAAAACAGACAGGGATACTCTTCCTGCAGCTTGACCCAGTTCCTGAGAACACCGTGGTAGTGGCCAAGATGGAGGCGGCCGGTCGGGCGCATCCCGGAAAGAACGCGTTCAGCGTACATGAAGGTGTCTCAGTGTCCGAAAAGCAGGGCAAGGAAAAAACGGAACAACGCCAGCAAGGGGCCGAGAATCGATGCCAGTACGCCGGTAAACAGCAGTACCAGCAGGATCGGAAAGCCAAACGGCTCGAGCCGGGCGAATTGCCATGCCAGGCGGTCGGGCAACAGGCTCACTGCAATGCGACCACCGTCGAGCGGCGGGATCGGCAGCAGATTGAGCAACATCAGTACGCCATTGATCTGCATCCCGGCATCGGCCATCAAGGTGACCGCGTAGCCATAGCTGCCGGGCGCACTGCCGAACGCCAGCGAGTGGATCAGCGCCCACCCGAGGGCCATCATCAGATTCATGAACGGTCCGGCTGCCGCGACCCACAACATGTCCGCCTTGGGCTTGCGCAAGCGCCCGAAATCGACCGGCACCGGCTTGGCCCAGCCGAACAGGATGCCACCGCCCCCAAACAGCGTGCTGAGCGCGAGGATGCTCACCGGCACCAGCACCGTTCCCACGGGATCGATATGTTTGAGCGGATTGAGCGTGATTCGCCCGGCCAGATGCGCAGTCGGATCACCGAAGTGGCGGGCGACATAGCCGTGCGCCGCCTCATGCAGCGTGATGGCCAGCAGTACCGGAATGGCCCAGATGGCCAAGTTTGAAATCAGCGATTCCATGGGGTGGGCAGCATAAAGCAGCGCATTCTAACAGAGCGGGCCACCCTACCCCGCCCCGAGTCCGAACGGTGCCAGATCTCCCCGTCCGGCGCGCACCAGGATCGGCGCCCCACCGGTAAGGTCGATCACCGAGGTCGCCTCCGGTCCGCAAAACCCGGCCTCGATCACCAGATCGACCTGCTTCTCCATGCGTTCACGAATTTCGTCGGCATCCGTCAGCGGCAGATCCTCGCCCGGCAGCAGCAGCGTGGATGACAGCAGCGGCTCGTCCAGTTCGGCCAACAGTGCGGAAACCACCGCATGCTCCGGCACCCGCAGGCCGATGGTCTTGCGTTTGGGGTGCAGCAAGCGCCGCGGCAATTCGCGGGTGCCCTCGAGAATGAAGGTGTACGGGCCCGGCGTGGTGGCCTTGAGCAGACGATACTGGCTGTTGTCGACGCGGGCGTAGGTCGCGATCTCCGACAGGTCGCGACACAGCAAGGTGAAGTGATGGCGATCGTCGACCGCGCGAATCCGGCGGATGCGCTCGAGCACGGCCGCATCGCCGGTGTGACCAGCGAGCGCGTAAGCAGAGTCGGTGGGAAACACCACCAGCCCGCCGCCCCGTATGATCTCGGCGGCCTGGCGGATCAGCCGCGGCTGGGGTTGTTCCGGGTGAAGCGAAAAGAACTGGGCCATAAGTCTTTGTTGTTATCAAGAGTGTTCACAGCAGCCTCGACCAGACTGGGATCAGGTCAGCAGGCAGCGGATTGCAGCGCCCGAGATCGACCGGGCTTTCATTCTCACCATGAAAATCGGAAGCGCGCGACGCGAGCAGGCCGCGGCGACGCGCGACCGTGGCAAAGCGGCGCATTTCGTCCTCGGAGTGGGCACCCGAAACAACCTCCACCGCCTCGCCGCCGGCGGCAACGAAGCGATCGAACAGGGTTTCGAGATCGGCGGCCGACAAGCGGTAGCGCGCCGGGTGCGCAACGACCGCAATGCCACGCGCGGCGCGGATCCAGCCGACCGCCTCCTCGAGACTGGCCCATTCGTGCTCAACGAAGCCCGGCTTGCCCCGCACCAGGTAATGGTCGAATACGGTTCTGACATCGGGCATCAGGCCGCTTGCCACCATATGGCGCGCAAAATGAGCCCGGCTGACGAGATCTGGATTGCGCGCAAAGCGGCGCGCACCCGCGAGCGCATCGCGGATTCCGACCTTCTCCAGTGCGGCGGAAATGCGCTGCGCGCGCTCGTCGCGGCCGCTGCGCACCTGACGCAAGCCCTCGATCAGCGCCGGGTGGCGATGATCGACGCCAAGACCGACGATGTGGATCGTTTCCCCAGCGAACGAAACCGATATCTCGACTCCATTCACGAAACGCAGCCCGAGTTCGGCTGCGACCGCTGCCGCGGCATCGAGTCCGCCGAGTTCATCGTGATCGGTCAGCGCGAGCATCTCGACCCCATTGGCCGCGGCGCGGCGTACGAGGGCCTCGGGATCGAGCCAGCCGTCCGAGACGGTCGAGTGACAATGCAGATCCGCATTCATCGCGACGCTCCTTTCATGCATGCTCGGACATCAGGAAGGGTTCTATGATTCCGGCCAGGGCTTCGGGTTGGTCGTGATGCAGATTGTGACCGGCATCGGCAACGACCGCCCGTCGCAGCGCCCTGAAACTGGATATTGCGGACAGATAGTAGTCGTCATTGACCCCGCTCCGGTGGCGCAGCGCCTGGTCGTCCGGCTCGACCCACAGCACCGGTGCCGCCACCCTGCGCCAGCACGCCTCGGCCTCGGCCCGCCGGTACAGCACCGGATTCACACGCCGATGTGCCGGGTCGCCGGCCAGCCGGACGCCACCCTTGTCGTCATCCTCGCCCAGATGGCGCGCGAGCCATTGCGCACGCTCGGCTGTCAGGCGGGGATTGTCACGCTGCAGGCGGGCGGCAAGGGCGTCGAACCCGGCGTAAGGACGGAAGAAGGTCGGCGCGCGCATTTCCTGCAGCCATTTTTCGTAGCGTCCCGGGGCTTCGTCGGGCTTGCGGTCGACCAGCCCGAACGCGTCGAGCGCCACCACCCTGCGCACCCGGCCCGGCCGTACGCCGGCATACATCAGCGCAACATTCCCCCCCATGCTGTGGCCGACAAGCTGCGCAGGTTCAGCGCCGGAGCAGCGGTCCAGGATCGCATCCAGGTCGGCGAGGTAATCGGGAAACCAGTAGGCATCGCCACGCCACTCGCTGTGCCCGAACCCGCGCCAGTCAGGCGCGATCACATGCCAGTCGGCAGCCAACGCATCGACCACGAACTGAAACGAAGCCGAGACGTCCATCCAGCCATGCAGCATGAACACCCGCGGCGCACCTTCATGCCCCCATTCCCTGAGGTGGTAGCGCAGGCCCCGGATGTCGATGAATCGGCTTCGGCTTGGTTTCATCCGGGGATGATAGCAAACGAGTTCGATTCATCCTCGCAAACCGGTGCTTTTCGAGTTCGATATACTGCGCACCATGTTTGCACTCCTCGCCCGGCACGCTACCCTCACCCTGGCCTATGCCGTGACCGGTTGGATTGCACTCCAGCTTGCCGTCCCTCCCGGCTATGCCGCACCGATTTTTCCATCGGCCGGAATCGCGCTGTCCGCCCTGCTCATTTTCGGCACCCGGCTGTGGCCGGCGATATTCGTCGGCTCGCTGATCGTCCAGTTCCTGGCCGTACAGCAGACCGGCGGCAGTGCTGCCAACTGGTGGGGTTCCTTCCTCGCCGCGGGCGGCGCGACCCTCCAGGCCGTCATCGGCGCAGCGATGGCAAGGTGGCTCATCGGCTTTCCCAACTCGCTGGACTCGCCGCGGGCCATCCTGCGCTTCCTCGCGGTCGTCGCCCCCCTGAGCAGCCTGATCAGCCCCAGCATCGCCATTCCGATTCTGTATGCGGCGGGCACGATTCCAGCCGCGGAGCTGGCTTTCAGTTGGTGGAACTGGTGGATCGGCGACACCCTCGGGATCATCATCGCCGCACCGCTGATGTTCGTGCTGTTCGGTCAACCCGTCGAGGACTGGCGGCCGCGCCGCCTTGGCGTCATCGTGCCGCTGGCGCTGGCCATCGTGCTCCTCGCCTTCGCCTTCCATCAGGTCCGCAACTGGGAGGCGCTGCGCATGCAGACCCAGTTCAACCGCGACGCCGAGCACATCGGCAGCGTGGTGCGCAAGCGACTGGAGGTGCAGATCGACATGATCTTGTCACTCGAACGCCTGCTGATGGTGAGCGACCACGTCACCCGGTCCGAATTTCGCGACTTCCTCGCGCCCTGGCTGCAGCGCTATCCGGGAACCCAGAACTTCGCCTGGAGCCCGCTGGTGCTGCACGCCGAGCGCGAGCGCTTCGAACAATCGATCCGGGATACCGGGCGCAGCGATTTCCGCGTACTCGGCCGCGATCCGGATGGCCGCACCTTTCCTGCCGTGACCGCGGCAGAGTATCTGCCGATCACCTACGTGGAGCCGCTCGCCGGCAATCTGAGCGTGCTCGGTCTGGACCCGCTCACGCTGGCGGCGTCCGCGCTCGCCATCGACACGTCACGGCGCAGCGGGCTCCCGGTTGCCACTGCCGGTATCCGTCTGGTGCAGGAGCAGGGTACGCAGCGTGGCGTGGTGGTCTATCTGGCGGCCTTGGACCATGCGGCAGACAGCAACCATCCCCGATCACTCAAAGGCGTGATATCCGGGGTCTTCCGCATGGACGATTCAACCGCGAGCGGCCGCGAACTTGCCGAGCAGATCGGAATCGATCTATGCTTGGTGGATCTCGACGGTGCCATCGACAATCGCCGGCTGTCGGGGCCCGCCGATTGCGCAGACGATACCTGGCTCGCGACCAGCCTCCGCCGTGCGCTCCCGATCGTCTATGCCGGCCGCCAATGGGAGCTGCGGCTGCGTCCAGGTCGCGCCTATATCGATGCGATGCGCAGTTGGGCGGCGTGGAGCACGGTCGCCGTCGGCCTGCTGGCGGTCGGCATGCTGGGCGCCTTCCTGCTGATCACCACCGGCAACACCCGACGGATCGCGGCGCTGGTCGATCGTCGAACCACCGAACTGGCGGCGGCCACGGGTCGCATGCGCGAACAGCAGGATGCGCTGATCGAGGCCCAGCGCATTGCGCGGATGGGGAGTTGGGAAACGGGCGCCGACAAGTCGGGCCTGAACCGATCCGAAGAACTGCATCGTGTGGTGCATTGCGCACCGGAAGCGCTTGCCACGCTCGACGACCTGATCGCGAGCGTCAACAAGGTCGATCGCGGCCGGTTCATCCAGGCGATCGCCGAGATCTCGGTGATGCCGGGACGCACTGCCTTCGACTGCGCCCTGGACAAGGGTCCCCCTCGCATCGTCCGGTTCCAGATCGAGAGCGAATGGCAGGAAGGAAAACTCCACCGTCTGCGCGGTACGGTCCAGGACGTCACCGCCGAGCGCGAAGCGGAAGCACATATTCAGTACCTCGCCCATTTCGACGCGCTCACCGGCCTGCCCAATCGCAATGCCTGGATGACCCAGGCGCAGAGCGCACTGACCTCGGCCCACCGTCACAACGACGTGCTCGGCGTACTTTTTCTCGATCTCGATAACTTCAAGACCGTCAATGATTCGCTCGGCCATCCGGTCGGCGACCGCCTGCTTGCCGCCGTTGCACAACGCCTGAGCAGTTGTCTGCGCGAGGAGGACGTGCTCGCCCGTCTCGGCGGCGACGAATTCGTCGCGCTGCTGCCGCGCCTGGCGCGCCCGGACGATGCCGCGCTGGTGGCGCGCAAGCTGCTCGCGGTACTGGACGAACCGGTGCATATCGCAGGCCACGACCTGTCGCCATCGGTCAGTATCGGTATTGCGCTCCATCCGGCCGACGGTCAGGACGTCGACACCTTGCTCAAACATGCGGACACCGCGATGTATGGCGCCAAGGCCGCCGGACGCAACAATTTCCAGTTCTTCATTCCCGAGATGAATGTGCGCGCGTTCGAGCGCCTGATGCTCGAGAACGCATTGCGCCGCGGGATCGAACGCAACGAATTGATCCTTCACTATCAGCCCCAGATCGACGCGGGCACCGGCCGCCTGGCGGGATGCGAAGCGCTGGTTCGGTGGCAGCACCCCGAGCTCGGACTGGTATCGCCGAACCAGTTCATCGCAGTGGCCGAAGATTCGGGCCTGATCGTGCCGCTGGGCGAGTGGGTGTTGCGCGAAGCCTGCAGGCAGCAGGTTCGCTGGCGGGACGGGGCGCTGGGCAACGTGCAGGTCGCGGTCAACATCTCCGCACTGCAGTTCCGCAAGGCCGACTTCGTCGACGCGGTATCGCGGGTGCTGGCCGAAACCGGCGTGGACCCTCGCTGCATCGAACTCGAGATCACCGAAAGTGCGCTGATGCAGCCGACCGATGAACTCACCGGGCGCCTCGCCCGCCTGCGCGACCTGGGCCTGACCCTCGCACTCGACGATTTCGGCACCGGCTATTCGAGCCTCGCCTACCTGAAGCGGCTACCGATCGGCCGCCTGAAGATCGATCGATCCTTCGTCAAGGACCTTCCCGGCGATCCGGAGGATGCCGCAGTGGCTTCCGCCACCCTGTCGTTGGCCCGCGATCTCGGTCTGGAGGTGGTCGCCGAAGGCGTCGAAACCCTTGCCCAGCGCGACTATCTGGTTGCCCGCGGCTGCCATGTGCTGCAAGGTTTCCTGTTTGCCAGGCCGCTCGATGCAGACGCATTTGAAGTCTGGGCCGGCGAGCACGATCGCGCCCGGGCGGGTGCCTAGGCGACGGGCAAGCCATCAAGCCCGCTCCGTCGCCGGCCACCCCTCAGGCAATTCGCGAGAACACCAGGCGCCCGTGCTCCACATCGGCACGGATACGATCCTTCGCGGCAAAGCGCCCTTCCAGAATCGCCTTGGCCAGCGGATTCTCGATCTGCTCCTGAATCGCACGCTTGAGTGGGCGAGCGCCGAACACCGGATCGAAGCCGGCCGACGCCAACTCGGCGAGCGCCGCATCGCTGACCTCAAGGCTCATCTCCAGCCGTGCCAGCCGCTTCTCGAGGTATTGCAACTGAATCTTCGCAATCCCGGCGATGTGCTTCTCGTCGAGCGCATGGAACACCACCAGTTCGTCGATCCGGTTGATGAACTCGGGACGGAAATAGGTCTTCACCTCGGCCATCACCGCGAGCTTGATCACCTGGTAATCGTCGCCGGCCATCTGCTGGATCATCTGGCTGCCGAGGTTGGACGTCATCACGATCACGGTGTTCTTGAAATCGACCGTACGCCCCTGGCCGTCGGTCATGCGCCCGTCGTCGAGGACCTGCAGCAGCACGTTGAACACGTCCGGATGCGCCTTCTCGACCTCGTCGAACAGGATCACGCTATAGGGCTTGCGCCGCACCTGCTCGGTCAGGTAACCGCCTTCTTCGTACCCGACATAGCCCGGCGGCGCACCGATCAAGCGTGCCACCGAGTGCTTCTCCATGAACTCGCTCATGTCGATGCGAATCAGGTGATCCTCGGAATCGAACAGGAAACTCGCCAGGGTCTTGCACAGTTCGGTCTTGCCCACGCCGGTGGGGCCGAGAAACAGGAAGGAACCATACGGCCGGCTTTCTTCCGACAGGCCGGCACGCGACCGCCGGATGGCATCGGACACCAGGCGCACCGCCTCATCCTGCCCCACCACCCGTCCATGGAGGCTCTCTTCCATCTTCAGCAGCTTGTCGCGCTCGCCCTGCATCATCTTGCTGACCGGAATGCCGGTGGCACGCGACACGACTTCGGCGATTTCCTCGGCGCCAACCTGGGTGCGCCACAACTTGTTCGGGGTGGCATCCTCGCCGGCCTGTTCGGCCATCTTCAGCTGGCCTTCGAGCTGCGGTAGCTTGCCGTACTGCAGCTCGGCGACCTTGTCGAGCTGGCCCTTGCGCTGGAAGTCGGCCATCTGCGCCCGCAGCTGATCGATCTCTTCCTTGATGTGCGCCGAGCCCGCTGCGCGCGACTTCTCGGCTTTCCACACCTCTTCGAGGTCGTTGTACTCGCGCTGCAGCTTGGTCAGCTCATCTTCGATCAACTGCAGACGCTTCTGCGAGGCTTCGTCCTTTTCCTTCTTGATCGCCTCACGTTCGATCTTGAGCTGGATCATGCGCCGGTCGAGCTTGTCCATCACCTCGGGCTTGGAGTCGAGCTCCATCTTGATCCGCGCCGCGGCCTCGTCGATCAGGTCGATCGCCTTGTCGGGCAGGAAGCGGTCGGTGATGTAGCGATGCGACAGCTCCGCGGCAGCGACGATCGCAGGATCGGTGATGTCCACGCCGTGGTGGATCTCGTACTTTTCCTGCAGCCCGCGCAGGATCGCGATCGTGGCCTCGACCGTCGGCTCTTCGACCTGAACCTTCTGGAAACGACGCTCGAGCGCGGCGTCCTTCTCGATGTACTTGCGGTATTCGTCGAGCGTGGTGGCGCCGATGCAGTGCAGTTCGCCGCGCGCGAGCGCCGGCTTGAGCATGTTGCCCGCGTCCATCGCCCCCTCGGCCTTGCCCGCGCCGACCATGGTGTGGATCTCGTCGATGAACAGGATCACCTGCCCCTCTTCCTGCGCTATCTCCTTGAGCACCGCCTTGAGCCGCTCCTCGAACTCGCCGCGGTACTTGGCACCGGCCAGCAGCGCGGCCATGTCGAGCGACAGCACTTTCTTTCCCTTCAGCGTTTCCGGCACCTCGCCATTGACGATGCGCTGCGCCAGGCCTTCGACGATGGCGGTCTTGCCCACGCCCGGCTCGCCGATCAGTACCGGATTGTTCTTGGTCCGGCGCTGCAGGATCTGGATCGCGCGCCGGATCTCGTCGTCGCGGCCGATCACCGGATCGAGCTTGCCGGCACGCGCGCGATCGGTGAGATCCATGCAATATTTGGCCAGCGATTCGCGCTGCGCCTCGGCGTCCTGGCTGCCCACACTCGCGCCGCCACGCACGGCCTCGATCGCCGCTTCGAGCGCCTTGCGGTTCAGACCATGCTCCTTCATCAGCCTGCCGGCCTCGCCCTTGTCATCGGCGAGCGCGAGCAGGAACATCTCGCTGGCGATGAACTGGTCGCCGCGTTTCTGCGCTTCGCGATCGGTGATGTTCAGCAGGTTGTTCAGGTCGCGACCGACCTGCACCTCACCGCCATGGCCCTCGACCTTGGGCAGCCGTTCGAGCGCCTTGTTCACCGCCACCTTCAAGGGCGGCACGTTGACGCCGGCGCGCTGCAACAACGATGCGGTACCGCCATCGTCCTGGTTGAGCATGGCCGCCAGCAGATGCTGCGGCTCGATGAACTGCTGGTCGTTACCCAGGGCGATGCTCTGCGCATCGGCAATGGCTTGCTGGAACTTGGTGGTGAGTTTGTCGAAGCGCATGACGGGCATCCTTGTGAACGGGTTGGTTTCAATGTGGGGGACATCGCCGACGCTTCAAGCCCCACGACAGAAAACATCGGCAATCGCCACGCCCCTCATGCGTCCGGGAAGCAGCAGCGCGCAGCGGGGTAAGATGACGGCCAGCCCGTACACGGTTCCCTGCCATGCCCGTTTCCGTCCGTCCCGGTTTCGACTACGCCGATATTCGTCGCCGTGCAATGCAATCCCTGTTCGACAGCCTCGACAGCCTGTGCGAAGGCACCCTCGTGGTCGATCGCGAAGCCCGGGTGGTATGGATCAACGAGCGCTACGCCCGTCGTTTCGGACTGCCGTCGGCCGCCGCCGCGATCGGTCGGATGGTGGAAGAGATCATCCCCAACTCGCAGATGCGCTCGGTGGTCGACAGCGGCGAGCCCATCCTGCTCGACATCCTCGACGCCGGCAACGAAACCTTCATCGTCACCCGCATTCCGTTGAAGGACGACCAGGGGCAGGTGATCGGCGCGGTGGGCTTTGCCCTCTATGACCAGTCCCAGCCACTGCAACCGTTCTATGCCCGGCTCGGCACCCTGCAGCAGGAACTGGTGCAGACCCGCAAGCGCCTCGCCGAAGTCCGCCAGAGCAAATACACCTTCTCCAACTTTGTCGGCACCAGCCCTGCGGCGATGGAGATCAAGCGCCAGGCCCGGCGTGCCGCGGCGGTCGATTCGCCGGTCCTGCTACTGGGCGAGACCGGCACCGGCAAGGAGCTGCTCGCCCACGCGATCCATGCCAGCTCGCGGCGTGCCGACAAGGCCTTCATCGGCGTCAACGTGGCCGCCATTCCGGATACGCTGCTCGAGACCGAGTTCTTCGGCGCGACCCCCGGCGCCTATACCGGCGCGGACCGCAAGGGGCGCCTGGGCAAGTTCCAGGCCGCACACGGCGGCACCCTGTTTCTCGACGAAGTCGGCGACATGCCCCTGCCACTGCAGGCAAAACTGCTCCGCGTGCTGCAGGAGCACGAGGTCGAACCGGTCGGCTCGGACCGGATCGTGCAGGTCGACGTCCGCATCATCGCCGCCACCAGTACCGATCTCGTGCGCGCGGTCGACGAGGGACGCTTTCGCGCCGATCTCTATTACCGCCTGAGCGTCATTCCACTGGCGTTGCCGCCCCTGCACGAGCGACCGCAGGATATCGAGGGGCTGTGCGAGCACATCCTCGAAGACATCGCCCGACGGACCCAGGCGCCCCAGCGCGAACTCGACCCCGATCTCATCCCCTTGCTCCAGCACCAGCCCTGGCGGGGAAACATCCGCGAGTTGAGCAACGTGCTCGAACAGGCGGTGATGCGCAGCGATCGCCTGCGCCTCGGCATTGCGGACTTTCCCGGCCTGCAGCGCACTGCCGACGGCGCGGCGCCAACACCCCGCTCCATCGGCAGGCTCGACGCTGCACTCGCCGATCACGAGGCCCGGCTGATCCGGCAAGCCCTCGACGCCAATCAGGGCAGGGTCATCGACACCGCCCGCCAGTTGGGAGTCGGTCGGGCGACGCTGTATCGCAAGATCGCCAATCTGGGCATCAATCTCTGAATAGAGACTCCGTCCCGATTAAGAGACATTCATCCAAACCGTCATTTTCCGTCGGTCAACACCTTTCATGCGGGGTTGAACGCCCCTCTCGCCCGGCCGAATCGGCTGGCAAATATCCCACAAACGAGACAGCGATCCACAGGCAGTCCGACATAGACCGCTTTTATTCATTCATATCAATAGCCTATAGATCTGGCACAGTGTCTGCTAAGCGATATGCGAGCGGCCCCCATAAATGCCGCCATACCTTCGAGGAGGAGACTCTTGACCGATCAGCCGATCCCGCTCGGGCACGCAGCGCCGCATCCCTGCGCCATGCTGCCGTTCCACAAGCCCCGGTGGGGGCGTCGTTACCGCCACGTGCTGCTGGCGACCGATTTCTCGGCAACCACCGACAGCTATCACCGCAGGTTGGTCCATATGGCGCATATGCTGGGCGACACCATGAGTCTGATGCACCTGCAGGCGGACGCGCAGCGCCAGCATGATGCGGCCGGCTGCGACCGCTCGTCGGCTGCGATCCTGCTCGATGGCCTGGCGATTCGACTGGAACTGCAGCCACAGAGGTCGTGGATCACCGAGTATGCCCTCATCGATCCGACCCTGAGCGGCGCAATCATCCGCCATGGCGTCGACCTGATCATCACCGGAGCCCCCGCATCCAGGCCACGACTGCACCACTGCCGCAGGATCGCCGAACTGAGTCCCTTGCTCGGATGTCATGTCATCATGGTGGACGACGAGCCGGAATGGGATTGAGCCTGCACACAGGCAAACCAGCGAGACAAACATGACCCGACACCTGCCGGAAAACGGCCCCAGGCCCCGCCCCGCGACCCACCCCATCCTGAGTACGGACACCCTCCCCCGGCGCGGAAAAATTGTCAGCGCGGCCGACGCGGTGCGCTTGATCCGTCCCGGTGATACCGTTGCGACCGGCGGCTTCGTCGGCATCGGATTTGCCGAAGGCGTGGCGTGCGCCCTCGAAGCCCTGTATCTCGCCGACGACCCCGGCCCCTTCGAACGGCCGCGCGACCTGACCCTCGTCTATGCCGCAGGTCAGGGCGACGGCAAGCACCGCGGGCTCAATCACTTTGGCCACAGCGGCCTGATCCGGCGCGTGATCGGCGGCCACTGGGGCCTCGTGCCCGCCCTGCAGCGACTCGCAGTGGAGAACCGCATCGAGGCCTACAACCTGCCCCAGGGCGTGATCACCCATCTGTTTCGCGACATCGCCGCGGGCAAGCCGGGCACCCTGACCCGGGTCGGGCTCGGAACTTTCGTCGACCCGCGCCATGGCGGCGGCCGAATCAACGAACGCACCACCGAAGAACTTGTCCGCCTGATGCCGATCGACGGCGAAGACTATCTGTTATACAAGGCCTTCCCGATCCATGTCGGCATCATCCGCGGCACCACCGCCGATGCCGACGGCAACATCACGATGGAGAAGGAAGCCCTCACCCTAGAGGCGCTGGCGATTGCGATGGCGGCGCACAACTCGGGCGGGATCGTGATCGTGCAGGTCGAGCGGATTGCCGAACGCGGCAGTCTGAGTCCGCGCATGGTCAAGATTCCCGGCGTGCTGGTGGACTGCGTGGTGGTCGCCGAGAAGCCCGAACATCACATGCAGACCTTCGCCGACGCCTACAATCCGGCGTTCTCCGGCGAACTGCGCGTCCCCGCGTCCGCGCTGCCGGCAATGGCAATGAGCGAGCGCAAGATCATTGCCCGCCGGGCCGCCCTCGAACTGGTACCCAACAGCGTGGTGAACCTGGGGATCGGCATGCCCGAGGGGGTCGGCTCGGTGGCGGCCGAAGAGAAGATCATCGACCTCCTCACCCTGACCACCGAACCGGGCGTGATCGGCGGCATTCCGGCCTCGGGCCTGAACTTCGGGGCGGCCGTCAACACCGACGCGATCATCGATCAACCCTATCAGTTCGATTTCTACGACGGCGGCGGGCTCGACATCGCCTTCCTCGGTCTCGCCCAGGCAGACCGTGCCGGCAATCTCAACGTCAGCCGTTTCGGCACCCGCCTCGCCGGTGCCGGCGGCTTCATCAACATCAGCCAGAATGCGCGCAAGGTGGTCTTCGTCGGCACCTTCACCACCGGCGATCTGCAGGTCGCACTCAGACAGGGCCAGTTGTCGATCACGCGGGAGGGCAGCGCCCACAAGTTCGTCGACGAGGTCGAGCAACGCACCTTCAGCGGCGAATACGCCCGCAAGCGCGGACAGCCTGCGCTTTACATCACCGAACGCTGCGTGTTCGAACTCGGCGAGCATGGGCTGGAACTCATCGAAGTCGCTCCCGGCATCGACATCGAGCGTGACATCCTGGCGCACATGGGTTTCCGGCCGCTCATCGGTGCCACCTTACGCACCATGGACGAGCGGATATTCCGCAACGAACCGATGGGGCTGCGTGAGGCTTTGCTGTCGATCCCGCTCGAACGCAGGCTGAGCTACGACCCGCAGCAGGACCTCTTCTTCGTCAATTTCGAAGGCATGTCGATCCGCACCGTCGACGACATCGATCGCATCCGCGAACAGGTGGAGGCCTGCCTCGTGCCGGTGGGCCACCGGGTTGCGGCCATCGTCAATTACGACAATTTCTCGATCACTCCTGAGCTGCTGGAACCCTATGCCGACATGGTTCGCGGCCTGGTCAGCCGCCACTACTCGGCGGTGACCCGCTACACCACCAGCGCCTTCCTGCGCGCCCGCCTCGGCGATGCCTTCGCCAACCGCGAGCTCGTTCCGCACCTGTTTGCCGACTCCGCGTCCGCCCGGGCGAAGCTCGAGGCGTTGAACGCGAACGAAGGGCAATAGCCGACGAAATTCCTCGGAATGTTGCAATGCACCGACAAATGCATCGATCTTGCCGACGCCGGTACCAGCGCGGAAATTTGCTGTGCTATGGTTATCAGTGAGGCGAGGGAGCGGCGAAATCTAGCCGAGTGGCATCATCGCGCTGTCGGGCGGTGAAATGCGCCTCTGAATAATCCATCCACAAATGAGGAGGCAACACATGGCCGCAAGCAAACAGGATTTCAACGAACTCCAGAAGAAGAACCTCGAGGCCGCAATGCGCCTGGCACAGCTCTCGATCGAGAACTCCCAGCGGGTGATGGAGCTTCAGGTTGCCACTGCCAAGTCCCTGTTCGAAGAGGGCGTGCAGAATGCAAAGGCGCTCTCCGCGGTGAAAGACCCGAAGCAGGTGGTGGAGTTACGCACCCAGTACGCCCAGGCCACCACCGAGAAGATGCTGTCGTGCGCGCGCGAGATCGCCGAGATCACCACCCGTACCCAGGCCGAAGTCGGCAAGCTGGTCGGCGAGCAACTGAGCACCGGCAGTCATGACGTATTCGACGCCATGGAGAAGATGTTCAAGGGCATGCCGATCACCGACCAGAACGCCATGGGTGCGATGCAGACCGCGATGGACACGACCCGCGCCGCGTTCGAGCAGATGACCCGCGCATCGGCCGACGCCTTCCAGGCATTCACCCAGGGTGGCGGCAAAGGGCGCAAGTAAGCCAGCCGCCTCCGTCGTGACAACGGCGCCCGCGGGCGCCGTTTTACGTGTACCAGGGCCCGGCAACGGCCGGGCGGCGATCAGCGCCGCTGTTCGATGTCGTCCCAATCCTCGGTCCACCGCGCGGCGGCGGTATCGTCACTGTCGCGCGCATCCACCCAGCGCGCACCTTCCGGCGTTTCCTCGCGCTTCCAGAACGGGGCCCGGGTCTTCAGGTAATCCATGATGAACTCGCAGGCAGCGAACGATTCGCCGCGATGAGCCCCGGCAACCGCGACAAACACGATGCGGTCACCCGGCATCAGCCGACCGTAACGATGGATGACCCGTACTGCCAGCAGCGCCCACCTGCGGCCGGCTTCGGCAACGATGTCCTCCAGGGCCTGCTCGGTCATGCCGGGATAGTGCTCCAGCGTCATCGCCGCCACATTGCTATCGTCGCTGACGTCGCGCACCAGCCCGACGAAGCTCGCCACCGCGCCGACCTCCGGCCGCCCCGCGGAGAGTGCCGCAATCTCGGCACCCACGTCGAAATCCGCTTCCTGAACACTGACGCTCATGTCTCAGCCTCCGGTCACCGGCGGAAAAAACGCAACTTCGTCGCCGCCCGCGAGAGCGGCCTCGGCCCCAACCATACGCTGATTGAGCGCGGCACGGACATTGCGCCCGACCCCCAGCGCCTGCCAGCCTTCGCCACGGGCCGCGAGGTGAGCGCGCAGCGCGCCCAGGGTGGCGATCTCCGCCGGCAGTTCAAGGGTTTCGTTGCCACAGCCCACCGCTTCCCGGAGGCTGGCGAAATAGAGAATTTTCACCTTCATCGGACTCACCATAACAGATCACCATAGGGCAGAAAACGCACCGGATCGCCGCTCGAAATCGCGGTACTTGCCGGTATATCAACCAGCCCATTGGCCCAGGTGGTCGAATTCAGGGCGGCCGCACCCTGGTTGGGAAACAGCTCCACGGTCCCGCCGATCGTCATCCGCGCACGCAGGAACTCGCGCCGGCGATCAGGCCGCGGCCAGTCGAAATCCGCGCGCAGCGTCACCGCCTGTGGCCTCACTTCGCCGACCCCCTGGGTGGCGAGAATGAAGGGACGAACCATCAGCAGAAAGGTGACGAAGCTCGACACCGGGTTGCCCGGCAGCCCGATGAAGGCCGCTCCGTGCACCCGCCCGTAGGCCAGCGGCTTGCCCGGCTTCATCGCGATCTTCCACAGATCGAGACTGCCTTCGGCCTCGACCGCCGGCTTGACATGATCCTCTTCGCCCACCGACACGCCACCGCTGGTCACGATCAGATCGTTGCCCTGCGCCGCATCCCGCAACACCCTGCGGGTCGCCTCGAGATTGTCGGGGACGATGCCGAAATCGGTGACCTCGCAACCGAGCTGGGCAAGCAGAGCGCGCAACATGAACCGGTTCGAATTGTAGATACCGCCCGGGGGAAGCGCTTCGCCCGGCATTACCAGCTCGCTGCCGGTCGAGAACACCGCGACCTTCATCCGCCGCAACACCGGCAGTCGCGCCAGCCCCACCGATGCAGCCAGCGCCAGCTCCTGCGGGCGCAAGCGGATGCCCTCGGGCAGGATCTCGGCGCCCAGCGCCACATCCTCCCCCGCGCGCCGCACCGCCTCACCCGCACGCGGCAGATGGTTGACGACGACGGTGTCGCCGTCGTGCTCGCACAGTTCCTGCATCACCACGGCATCGGCGCCGTCGGGCAAAGGCGCACCGGTGAAGATGCGCGCCGCGGTACCTGCGGCAAGCGCGTGACCCACGGTGCCGGCCGGAATCCGCTGACTCACCGGCAGCCGGGTACCGGCTACGGGGACGTCGGCCGCTCTGAGCGCGTAACCGTCCATGGCCGAGTTGTCCATCGGCGGCTGACAGATCGGGGAGTGCTGCGCCACCGCCAGCACCCGGCCGGCGGCCATCATGGTGTCGATCTCGTCGATCTCGCGCACTGGTCGGGCATAGCCGAGTAGGCTTGCAAAGGCCTCGTCGAAGGTAAGCATGTTGGCGTTCATGAAGCTTCCGGATAGTCGAGGATGAAAGTGGCGACGGCCGCGGGGTCGTTGAGCGGCAGCCGCGGCAACGGGCACACGATGTCGGCGTCGGTCGCGACCGCGACCACATGCTCATCCTCCGGCCACAGCGGTGGTTTGCCATGGGACGGTCGGTGGACTTCGATCTTGGGCACCGCGGCCGCCTTGTAGCCCTCGATCAGCACCAGATCGCAGGGGGCCAGCAGGCGCAGCTGCTCGTCGAGCGTCGGCTCGGCCCGGCCGCGCAATTCGTGCATCAACACCCACCGATCGTTGGACAGCATCAGCACCTGGGTCGCTCCCGCCTCGCGATGGCGGTAGGAATCCTTGCCGGGACGATCGAGATCGAAACCATGGTGCGCGTGCTTGATCACCGAGACCCTCAGGCCGCGCGCGGTCACCGCCGGAATCAGTTTTTCGACCAGTGTCGTTTTACCGGAGCCGGACCAGCCGGCGATACCGAAGACTTTCATCGTGATGCGCCGCCGTACCGACGCCAGCGTGTTCGGGAGGGAGAGGATACAACAAGGAGCAGTGCACCGACTTGATTGCGGACAGCCCGATCGTCGCGCTCAGGCGTCCGCGCGCGGCGCCGGCAGGCTCTCCAGAAAGGAGACGGCGTCGGCCTCGGCCCGGGTGCGACGCATCGGCGGCAGGCTGCGCCACACCACCTTGCCATAGGACTTGGCGATCATTCGCGGATCGCAGATGCACAACACGCCACGGTCGCGCTCGGTGCGGATCAGGCGACCGGCGCCCTGCTTCATGTTGATCACCGCGCGGGGCAGCTGGTGGTGGATGAAGGGGTTCAGGCCCTGCCGCTGCATGTGCTCGACGCGCGCCGCCAGCACCGGGTCATCCGGCGGGGCAAAGGGCAGCTTGTCGATGACCACCAGTGACAGCGCATCCCCCGGCACGTCCACGCCCTCCCAGAAACTCTGGCTGGCGACCAGCACCGCGTTGCCCAGCTTGCGAAACCGCTCCAGCAGTTCGGTACGCGATCCCTCGCCCTGCAACAGCATCGGCAGCGGATCCCCGGCCTGTTGCAGGCCGTCCGAGATCAATTCGTGGATCCGCCGCATCGCGCGCAGCGAGGTACACAGCACGAAGGCGCGTCCGCGTGCGGCCCGGATCAGGGGCAAGGCGGTGCGCGCCACGGTCTCGATATAGTCCGGCGAATTCGGTTCCGGCATGCCCTGGGGCGCATAGAGCAGCGCCTGGGTGGCATAGTCGAAAGGGCTGCCCCAGACCGAAGTCATCGGCGGCGGGTCCATCCAGGCAAGCCCGAGTTCGCGGCAGTAGTGGCCGAAATCGTTCCCCACCGCCAGCGTGGCGGAGGTGAAGATCCACGCCCGCGGATGTCCTTCGAGTTGCCGGCGGAACACCTCCGACACATGTAGCGGCGTGGCGTTGAGCGCCAGCGACTGGGCAAAGACCTCGACCCAGCGGATCAGATCCTTCTCGTCGGGATTGCTCCATCGCGTCAGGCGTTCGACCATCTCCTCGGTGCGCCGCAGGCAGTTGGCGAGTCCCTCCGAGCGCTCCGCCTGGGTGTCGAGCACCGCATGCAGGCTGTCGAGCGCGGCAGCGAGGCCGCCAACCCGGTCGGTGAAATCCTGTTTTTCCGCCGCCTGCGTCGCCGCAAGGCGTGCGCTCTCGGTGCCGAAAACCAGGCGCAGATCACGGGCCGCCTTCTCCAGCGCACGAGTCTCGTCGATCAGCGCCACACAGTCACGCGCCGCGGACACCGCCTCCGAGCGGGTGTCGCGCGCCAGCTCCAGCACCTGGGCCGTCGACACGCTCTCGCCAAAGAACAGGCTGGCGGTTTCCGGCAGCTGATGCGCTTCATCGAAGATCACGGCGTTGCACGCGGGCAGCAGTTCGCCCATGCCCTCGTCGCGCAACATCACGTCGGCAAAGAACAGATGGTGGTTGACCACCACCACGTCGGCTTCCATCGCCGTGCGCCGCGCCTGCATGACGAAGCATTCCTTGACGTGCGGACAGTCCTGGCCGAGACAGTTGTCGCGGGTCGAGGTCGCCGCGATCCACGCCATCGAGTCCTCGCGCACGTCGGTGCATTCGGCCTTGTCACCGGTCCGGGTCAGTTTGGCAAAGCGCGCAATGGCACGCAGGTCGGCCGCGTCCTGGGGGGTCAGGAAGCGGCCCTCGCGTTCGTTGCGCTCGAGGTGGTAGGGACAGACGTAGTTCGCCCGCCCCTTGAGCAGCGCGATCGACACCGGCACCTTGAGCGCGGCGCGCACCGTGGGCAGGTCGCGATTGAACAGCTGATCCTGCAAGGTCTTGGTGCCCGTGGACACGATCACCTTGCCCCCGGACATCAGTGCCGGCACCAGATAGGCGAAGGTCTTGCCGGTCCCGGTACCGGCCTCCGCAACCAGCACCCGGTTGCCGCGGATCGCCTCCGCGATCTTCTGCGCCATCTCGATCTGCTGCGGACGGGCACAGAAGCCGGGAATCGCGGCAGCGAGCGGGCCGTCGGGGGCGAATATCGAGCTGGGGTCGGACATGCGATGGCAGCTGAGGGGTGGTTTGGCGTGAGCGGTGGTGGGCGATTCTACGTGGTCGGACGCCTCCCCGCACCTACGCGCTGAGCTTCGGGTGCCCGATGGGGGTAGCTGCACGGCTGCAGGTCGACGATCGGCAGGCACGACTTCCGACCGATCCTCCAATTGCCGTCGCGGCAATCGCGATCGACGGCGAGCGCAGCAAAACATGACAGTCTCGAATAGCCGTCACATTCATGTCGTAAAACTCGGACTCCGCATCCACCTGCCACCCCGCACAACGCATGCTCCAGCTCCACCTTCGCCGAACACTGACCGGCGCCGCGATTCGCCAGATGATGTTGGTCATTCCGGCATGGCTGCTCGCAATCGGCTGTGCGCTATGGGCCGGCCTCACCGCCTGGAGCAGCCTCACCGCCCGCACGCCGGAGCTCCCGGTGGCGGCGATCCATGACCGCGATCCGCTCGCCGTTGCGGCCCGCCTCGCGTCGCCCGCACTGTTCGCCAACCAGTCCGCCCGGTCCGCGACGCCCGCGCTGGCGGTGGCACTAGTGCCGGACCTGCCATCGGCGCAGCTCCATGGCGTCGCCACCGGGTTTCACGGCGGCAGCGCCTTCGCGCTGCTGAGTGCCGGGAGCAGCACGACCGCGTATCGCGAGGGTGAACAGATCGGCGAAGGCTGGCGTCTGCGTCGCATTCTGGCCGACCACGTCGAACTCGAGGCCGATGGCCGCCGCGCCATCCTTCGCCTTTCCGACCCGACCTCGACGCCGGCCCCTGGCCCGAGCGGCACGGCGGCCCGCAGCGAGGCGCCGGAACCGCAGTCCAACGACGATTGAGCCCAATGCCCATCCTGAATCACGTTTCCCCGCAACAGCAGCTCGCCGTCGTCAAGCTTCCCATCGCCAGCAAATTGTGCCGGGCACTGTGGACACTGACCCTGGTCACCGCACTGGTGCTGCCGCGTCCGGCGCTGGCCGCAGCCGAGCCGGAGAACGTCGAACTGAACTTCGCCCATGCCGAGATCCGGTCGGTCATCGATGCGGTCGGTCGCATCACCGGCCGCAACTTCCTCGTCGACCCGCGGGTGACCGGCAACTTGAACATCGTCACCAACACCGCGGTGCCGCGTGCGCTGACCTACGACATCCTGCTCGCCGCCCTGCGCCTGCAGGGCTTTGCGGTGGTGGAGTCCGGCGGCATCACCCGCGTCGTGCCCGAGGCGGACGCCAAGCTGCACGGCGTACCGGTCACCAGCGGCGGCAAGACGCCAGCCGGCACCGGCCTCGTCACCCAGGTGTTCGCGCTGCAGCACGAATCGGCCGCTGGCCTGGTGGCCGCGATCCGGCCGCTGGTCACGCCCAGCAACACCGTGTCGGCCCTCCCCGCGAGCAATGCGCTGGTGGTCACCGACTACGCCGACAACATCAAGCGCATCGCCCGCATCATCGAATCGATCGACACGGCGCAAGCCGACCTGCTGGTGATACCGCTGCAGCACGCCGCCGCCCGCGACCTTGCAGACACCGTGATGCGGCTGCTCGGCGGCGCCACGCGCGGCGCCAACGCCGACCCGACCCAGGAGGTGACCCTGGTCCCCGACCTGCAGAGCAACAGCCTGCTGGTCCGCGCCGGCAGCCCGTCGCGCCTGGCGGCGGTCCGTCAGGTGGTGGCCGCGATCGACAAGCCCGGCGCCGGCGGCAACATCCGCGTGGTGTACCTGCGCAATGCCGAAGCCACCCGGGTGGCGGAGACCTTGCGCGCGATCCTGTCGGGCGAGAGCCTGGCCGCCACGGCAGTGGGCAGCCTGTCCGCGGCCGTCCCCAGCCAGGCGGTGGCCACTGCGGCATCGAGCGGCGGCGGCGACGCCGGCGCCATGGCCGTCGCGGCGCCGACGAAGGCGAGCTATGGGGGCGCCCCCCAGGGCAACGGTCTTGCCGCCGGCAGCATGGTCCAGGCCGACGCCGCCAGCAATGCGCTGATCATCACCGCCCCGGATGCGATCTACAACAACCTGCGCAATGTGATCGACCAGCTCGATCGCCGCCGCGTCCAGGTCTATGTGGAGGCGCTGGTGGCCGAGATCACCGCCGAACGGGCGGCCGAGTGGGGCGTGCAGTGGGCGGCGGCGGGCAGCAGCGGGTCGACCTCGATGATCGGGATCAGCGGCTTCGGCTCGGGCAGCAACAATCTACAGACCCTGATCGGCAACGCCGCCGCGGGCACGCCGACGCTGCCCGGAAACGGCATCAACGTCGCCATCGGCGGCGGCACGGTCACCCTGCCCGGCATCGGCACCATCCCCAGTCTCGCGGTGCTGGCGCGCTTTCTCGAGAACGACAGCAAGACCAATATCCTGTCCACGCCCAACCTGGTGACCCTGGACAACGAGGAGGCAAAGATCGTCATCGGCCGCAATCTGCCCTTCGTCACCGGCCAGTACACCAACACGGGCGGCAGCAGCGGCGCGGTCAATCCGTTCCAGACCATCGAACGGCGCGACGTCGGCCTCACCCTGCGCGTGCGCCCCCAGGTCTCCGAAGGCGGGGTGGTGAAGCTGGTGATCTACCACGAGGCCTCCAGTGTGGTCAGCGGCGTGGACAGCGTGAACGGCCCGATCACCAACAAGCGTTCGATCGAATCCACCGTGCTGGTCGATGACGGCGCCATCATCGCCCTCGGCGGCCTGATCGAGGATAGCTACAGCGCGGGCGAGGAGAAGGTGCCGCTGCTCGGCGACCTCCCGCTGGCCGGCGCCCTGTTCCGCTACGACAGCCGCAAGCGCAGCAAGACCAACCTGGTGATCTTCCTGCGCCCGGTGGTATTGCGCGGAGCCGACAGCTATGCCGGGCTCACCGCGTCGCGTTACGACTACGTGATTGGTGAGCAGCAGCGCGTCGCCGGCACTCTGCTGCGCGGCGAAGCCCACCCGCCGCAATTGCCGCCGCTGGACAGCCCGCCGCCGGCATTGCCGGCCGCCCGCGCCCCCGAAACCGGACCACCGGCGTACTCGCCGGAGCACGATCAGCCTCCGGCTCCGACCGAAGAACGGCATTGGCGATGAATCAACCGTCCCTCCCCTACAGCTTCGCCCGCAAGCACGGGGTGATCGTCGCTGCCGTCGGCGCCGACTCGGCCGACGTGGTCCTGCGTGCCGGCGCCAGCCTCGCCGCGCTGGCCGAGGTGAGGCGCGGCATCGGCCGGGCGCTGCGCATCGAGGCCGTGGATAGCGAGCACTTCGATACCCGCCTGGCGGAAGCTTACGGACAGCACGACGGCAGTACCGCCGAGCTGGTCGCCGACATCGGCCAGGAGATGGATCTCGGCCAGCTGATGAGCGAACTGCCGGCGGTGGAGGACCTGCTCGAATCGCAGGACGAGGCGCCGATCATCCGCATGATCAACGCGCTGCTGACCCAGGCGGTGCGCGATGGCGCCTCGGACGTCCACATCGAGCCCTATGAGCGCCATTCGGTGGTGCGGTTTCGCCGCGACGGCGTGCTCCACGACGCCGCCCGGCCGCACCGCGGGCTGCATGCGGCGATGGCCTCGCGGATCAAGATCATGGCCAGCCTGGACATCTCGGAAAAGCGCCTGCCCCAGGACGGCCGCATCAGCCTGCGCCTGGCCGGGCGCCAGGTCGACGTACGGGTGTCGAGCCTGCCCACCGCCCACGGCGAACGCCTGGTGCTGCGCCTGCTCGACAAGGGCGCGGCGCGCCTCGGCCTCGAATCGATCGGCATGGCCGACGACACCCGGACACGCTTTTCCGCCCTGCTCGGCCAGCCCCACGGCATCGTGCTGGTCACCGGCCCCACCGGTTCGGGCAAGAGCACCACGCTGTACGCAGCGCTACAGGGCATGGACGCGAGCCGGCTGAACATCGTCACCGTCGAGGACCCGGTCGAGTTCGACCTGCCCGGCATCGGCCAGACCCAGGTCAACCCGCGGATCGAGCTCGACTTCGCCCGCGCGCTGCGCGCCATCCTGCGCCAGGACCCGGACGTGATCATGATCGGCGAGATCCGCGACCTCGAGACTGCGCAGATCGCGGTGCAGGCGAGCCTGACCGGCCACCTGGTGCTGGCGACGCTGCACACCAACGACGCCGCCTCCGCGGTCACCCGCTTGGTGGACATGGGGGTCGAGCCCTTCCTGCTCGCCTCCACGTTGCGCGGGGTGCTGGCCCAGCGCCTGCTGCGCCGGCTGTGTCCGGACTGCCGCCGGCCGCATGCGGTGGGCGAGGCCGAGCGCGCCCTGTTCGGCCCGCAGATCGCGCCCCAGGCGTGGGCGGCAGACGAATGTCCGGCCTGCGCCCACACCGGCTACAGCGGGCGTACCGGCATCCACGAGCTGATCGGCTTCGATGCCGCGCTCGCCGCGCTGATCCACGACCGCGCCGACGAGGCCGTGCTGCGCGCCGCCGCGCGCGCGAACGGCAACCGCGGCCTGCGCGACGACGGCCTGCGCCTGCTGGCCGACGGCATCACCTCGCCCGAGGAATTGCTGCGGGTGACCCGCGAATGAATGCGACCCCCCGTACCGCGATGCGCACCTTGCCGCACGCGGCGGTTGTGCCTGCAGGAAGCGCGCAACCGTGAGCGCCTTCCACTACCAGGCCACCGATGCCGGCGGGCGTGACCGCCGGGGCGTGCTCGAAGCGGACAGCGCACGGGCGGCGCGCGCCGTGCTGCGCGAGCGCGGCCTGTTCGTACTCGAGCTCGACAGCGTGAACGCGCACTCCGGTCGGCGACCCGCGCGCCGGCCGCGCATCCGCGAAGCCGACCTCGCCCTGCTCACCCGCCAGTGGGCGACCCTGCTCGCGTCCGGCCTCACCGTCGAGCAGTCGCTGACCGCGCTGATCGATCAGGCGGAAACGGAACCGGCCCGCCAACTGCTGGCCGGCGTGCGCGCCGAGGTGCTCTCCGGTCACAGTCTGAGCGCGGCACTCGAGTCCTGGGCGCACACCTTTCCGCCGATCTACCGCGCCTCGGTCGCCGCCGGCGACGAGTCCGGTCGCCTGGCCGACGTGCTCGAACAGCTCGCCGGCTACCTGGAGCGCCGCGGCAGCCTGCGCCAGAAGACGATGCAGGCCCTGCTCTACCCGGCGATCGTCGCCACCGTCGCGCTGCTGGTGGTGGTCGCGTTGATGACCTATGTCGTGCCCCAGGTGGTGACCGTGTTCCAGCAGGGCAGCCAGACCCTGCCGCCACTGACCCGCGGCCTCATCGTGCTCAGCGAGCTGCTGCGCAACTGGGGCTGGCTGCTACCGCCGGCGCTGCTCGGCGCCATCCTCGCCGCCCGCCTCGCACTGAAGCAGGAGGCGGTGCGCCGACGCTGGCATGCGCGCCTGCTCGCACTGCCGCTGCTCGGTCGCCACCTGCGCAGCCTGGAGTCGGCGCGGCTGGCGAGCACGCTCGCCATCCTGTGCGGCAGCGGCGTCGCCCTGCTCGCGGCGCTCGAGGCCGGCCGTCAAGTGCTGGTGCTGCTGCCGCTGCGCGATGCGCTCGCACGCGCCGCCGAGCAGGTGCGCGAAGGCCAGTCGCTGGCACGCGCGCTCGGCACCAGCCGCCAGTATCCCGCCCTGCTGCTGCACCTGATCGCCAACGGCGAAGCCACCGGGCGCCTGGGCGAGATGCTCGACCGCGCCGCCCGCCTGCAGCAGCAGGACGTGGAGAACCGCAGCGCCGCCCTGACCAGCCTGCTCGAACCCGCACTGCTGCTGGTGATGGGCGGCCTCGTGCTGCTGATCGTGCTTGCGGTGATGCAGCCGATCATCGAGATCAACACCATGATGAACTGAGAACCGACCATGCAAATCCGCCCCCACATTCGCCCGGCCCGCGGCTTCACCCTGATCGAACTGATGGTGGTCATCGTCATCCTCGGTGTGCTCGCCGCGCTGGTCGTGCCGCGCGTACTCAGCCGCCCGGACGAAGCCCGCGCGGTGGCCGCGCGCCAGGACATCGGCACCCTGATGCAGGCGCTCAAGCTCTACCGCCTCGACAATCGCCGCTACCCGACCGCCGAGCAGGGCCTGCAGGCGCTGGTCCAGCGCCCGGGCAATGGTCCCGCCGCCGACAACTGGAAACCCTATCTCGAACGCCTGCCCGATGATCCCTGGGGCACGCCCTACCAGTACCTGAACCCGGGCGTCCACGGCGACATCGACATTCTGAGCCTGGGTGCCGACGGCAAGGCCGGCGGCGAAGGCGTGGATGCCGACATCGGCTCGTGGATGCTGTGATCGCCTTACCCGCCACTCGCGTTCCTTCGCCGCCGCCGATGTCTGACCGCTACCCGCGCTCCACCACGGCCTCCGCTGCCGGCTTCACCCTGATCGAGGTCATGGTGGTGCTGAGCATCCTCGCCGCACTCGCGACCGGCATCACGCTCAGCCTCGACCGGGTGCATGAGCGCGACAGCCGGCGCGCGCTCGAAACCCTGCGCCTCGGACTGGAGGTCGCGGCCGAGCGGGCCTGGATCCGCGGCCAGCCGGTGGCACTTGAGCGGCTCGACGGCGGCTATCGCTTTCTCGCCCTGGACGCCGGCGGGCAATGGGCACCGGTTCGCGACTCCCGCGTGCTCGGCGCGCATCGCCTGCCGGCGGACCTGCAGTGGCAGGCGCTGGAAGTCGAGGGCCGCCAGCTTGCGGCAGCCCAGCCCCTGGTTTTCGGAGCCGCCGCGCCGAGCTTCCGCCTGACCCTGTCCGCCCCGCAGGGCGACCGCCATCTGCTGGGAAGCACGGCCGGAAAGGTCACGCTGGTCGAAGCCGAGGTCGCGCGATGAGACCCGCCAACGGCGGCTTCACCCTGCTGGAGAACCTGATCGCATTGACCATCCTGGCGGTCGCCATCGGCGCTGCGCTGCGTGCCGGCGGCAGCGCGGCGGAGACGGTCGAGGCGCTGGGCGAGCGCACCCTCGCTGCCTGGGTCGCACACAACCGGCTCGCCGAGGTGCACGCTATCGGCGCACCGCCGCCGGGACGCCAGCAGGGCGAGGCGATCCAGGGCCATCATCGCTTCCGCTGGGTACAACAGGTCACCGACACCTCGATGCCCGGCCTGCGGGCCATCGAGGTCACCGTGTTCGCCGAGGACGATCAGCCGCGTGCCCATCTGACCGGTCATGTCGCCACCCTGCGCGGGAGCCCCCGATGACGCAGCATCGATCACCCGGACGGCGCAGCCCCGTTCCGCCGCATGCCCAGGGGCTGACGCTGGTCGAATTGCTGGTCGCGCTGACGGTGTTCGCGGTGCTCGGCGTACTGAGCTATCGCGCGGTCAGCCAGATGAGCTTGCTCGACACCCACGTCGGCGAACGTCAGCAGCGCTGGCGGGATCTGGAGCGCAGTGCGCACCGGATCGAGACCGATCTGCTGCAACTCGCCATTGTTTCCGCCGGCCAGCCTGCGATCCGCTTGCTGCCGCTGGCCCGCGGCGGCAGCGAACTGCAACTGCACGTCCTCGACGGCGGGCGCATCGCGCAGGTCAGTCTGCGCTTCTCGCAGCAGCAGCTGTATCGCGCGCGCCGGGCGCCCACGGGCGACGCGCCGACGGCTGCGCAGGATCTGCTGCTCGATCGCATCGGCCAGTTGCGCTGGCGCTTCATTCATGGCGGCAGGCGGATCGACAGCTGGCCGCCGCCCGGGGTCGATCCGGCCGTACTGCCGGCAGGCGTCGAGCTCCAGCTCGAACTGCCGGACCTCGGCACCCTTACCCGCATCGTGGCGCTGCACTGACAGTACAAGCCACGATGACGCTCCCGCCTGCCCTCGTTGAATACCCGACATGACCCTGCACAGCACGCCTCCGTCGCCCGGTGACAGCCGCCTCGTCGTGCTGATCGACGAAGCCTGGCCGGAGCTGCCCGCGGCGCGCTGGGCCCTGCTCGACGGCGACGGCCGCTCCATCGCCGACGGTTGCGGCGCACCCGGCGACTGGCCGCAGGCGGACACGCTCCAGATCGTGCTCGGCGGCTGGCAGACCAGCCTGCACGACGTGCGCCTGCCACGGGGCCGGCGCGGAAGCGAGCCCCGGGTGCTGGCCTACGCGATGGAGGATGCCCTCCTCCAGCCCCCCGACACCCAGCATCTCACCGTGCTCCATCGCCAGCCCGATGGCGATGCGGTGCGCGCCGCCGTGGTGGCGGTCGACCGTGCCCGCCTGCAGGCGGTCCTCGATGCGCTCAAGGGGTACGGGCGGATGCCGCGCACGCTGTTCAGCGAACTCGAGCTCGCCCCGCACCAGGACGGCGCCTGGTCCCTGAGCCTGCGCCCCGGCACCATGGTCCTGCGCCGGGGCGTGTTTTCGGCGGTCGCACTCGACGCGCCGACGGCAGCCGGCCCCCTACCACTCGACGGCCCCCTGCTCGCGGCCCTTGCCGCCGAGGACGCGTCCGCCCGCGAACTGATCGTGCATTCCGACAGCGACGATGCGACCCGCACCCTCCGCCACGCGCTGCCCGCGCTGCATGTCGAGCACGCCGACACGCGGGCGTGGTGGACCGGGACCGCCGCAGGCTCCCTGCTGCACGGCATGTTCACGCCGCCCGCGGTCGCGAGCGCCTTCGGCCGGCGGCTGCGACTGCCCCTGACCCTCGCCGCGATCGGCCTCGCCGTGGTCGGGGGGATCGAAGTCGGTGACCTGCTGTGGCAACGCCACCTGCTGGCCCGGACCGAAGCCGAGATCGACCGGATCTTCGCCGCTGCCCTGCCCGGCGTCCCCGCGGTGATGCCGCTGGCCCAGCTCGAGCGTCACCGCGACACCCTGCGTGCACGCCACGGGCGGCTGCGGGAGGACGACCTGTTCGCGCAGCTGGCGATCTTCAGTCAGGCCCGCAGCCGCTTTCCCGCGGCGTCGATTACCACGCTGGACTATGACCGTGGACGGCTGATGCTGGACCTGGATGGAGTCACCAACACGGAGCGGCTTGCGCTGAACGGCATGTTCGCACGGCAGCGGCAGACGGCGACTCAGGGCATGCACGGCACCAGTCCCGGCATCGAGATCGTGGCCGGAGCGGACCGATGAGTCTCCTCCCAAACCTTCGTCCGGGCGCGCTGCGCGACACCCTCGCCCAGCGCTGGCATGCGCTCGGCCGGCGCGAGCGCCGATCCGTGCAGCTGGCCCTCGCCGTCGCCACTATCGGACTGGCGGGCGGGTTCCTCGAAAGTCTGCTTGCCGAGCGCCAACGGCTGGCCGTCCGCCTGCCGGCCAAACAGGCCGAACTCGCCCGGCTGCACGCCGCTGCCAACGAGATTGCCGAACTGCGCCAGCGCCCACCGATCGCGGCCGACGCCTCAGCCGGCACCCCGCCCGCGGATGCTCTCGGCATCGACGGACTCGGCGCACAACAGCTCGGCCTGACGCTGGCAGTGAATCCGGGACGCGACGACCGCATCGCGTTCAGCGGCCGGGCCGAAGCAGGCGTCGTCCTCGACTGGCTGGCGGCGCTGCATGGCGAACGCGGGCTGGCGGTTCACACCCTGTCGATCACGACCCGAGCGGACCGGGACGAAGTCAGCGGCACGCTGATCCCGCGCGCGGAGCCCTGACGACCGCGCTCCGATCCGGATCAATTTGACGCTCCTGTCATCAGCCCTGGGGACATCACCCCAACTCGCTGACATATGCCGGTCACCACGCTGCAACCTTCGCTGTCGAGAATGCTGTCTCCCCTGCAACCCAACGATAACGGAGCAACCAGATGAGTGATTTCGACCACGACGATCTGCCCAGCAATCTGTCCGACAACGAGCACTTCCAGGAGATCGTCGGCCGCGCGGTATCGCGCCGCGGGTTTCTGAAGAGCGGGCTGGGCCTGGGCGCCGCGGCCTTTCTCGGGTCGCCGCTCGTCGCCCAGGCGGTCGGTGGTCAGCACCGCCACGACGGCCCCCGCAAGGCGCCGCGTATCGGCTTCAAGCCGGTCGCCGCATCCTCGGGCGACGCCGTGGTCGTGCCCGAAGGCTACAACGCACAGATCTTCGCCCGCTGGGGTGATGCCCTGTTCGCGAACTCCCCCGCGTGGCAGCCGGACGGCAGCAACACCGGCGAAGAGCAGGGCCGCCAGATCGGCGACAACCACGACGGCATGCACTTCTTCCCGCTGCACGGCAAGTCGGGCAAGGAAGGCCTGCTGGTGATGAACCACGAATACACCAACTACGAGTACCTGTTCGGTGCCGAATTCATGACGCCGTGGACTGCCGAAAAGGCGCTCAAGGCGCAGAACGCGCATGGCGCCTCGGTGCTGCACATCCGCCAGCACAAGGGCAAGTGGGACATCGTGCTCAGTTCGAAGTACAACCGCCGCATCACCGGCAACACGCCGATGACGATCAGCGGCCCGGCCGCCGGCCATCCGCTGATGCGCACCCACGCCGACCCGAGCGGCACCCGTGTGCTCGGCACCCTGAACAACTGCGCCAACGGTTTCACCCCGTGGGGCACCTACCTGACCTGTGAGGAAAACTTCAACGGTTACTTCGGCACCACCAGCGGCGCCGACAGCCGTAACGATGCGATGCGCCGCTATGGCATCAACGCCCGCGGCACCGGCTATCGCTGGGAAGAGTTCGACGACCGCTTCGACTACGTCAAGGAGCCGAACGAGAGCAACCGCTTCGGCTGGATGGTGGAAATCGACCCCTACGATCCCGACTCGACCCCGGTCAAGCGCACCGCCCTGGGCCGGATCAAGCACGAGAACGCGGCCTATGCCTTCACCCCCGATCGCCGGGTGGTGGTCTACATGGGCGATGACCAGGCCAACGACTACATCTACAAGTTCGTTTCCGAGGGCCGCTTCATTCCCGGCAAGGATGCCGCCAACCGTCGCCTGCTCGACCATGGCAAGCTCTACGTCGCCCGCTTCGCCGACGGCGCCGCCAGTGGCGACTTCATGGGCAACGGCGAGTGGATCCTGCTCGACAAGAGCGCGAACCCGGTGCTGGCTGCCGATGCGCGCTTCGCCGACCAGGGCGAGGTGCTGATCAAGACCCGGATCGCCGCCGACGCGGTCGGTGCCACCAAGATGGACCGCCCGGAGTGGATCACGGTGCATCCGGAGACCAACGAGGTGTATTGCGCGCTGACCAACAACAGCGGCCGCAGCGTCACCGACGACGCGAACCCGCGCACCGCCAATCGCTACGGCCAGATCGTGCGCTGGCGCGAAGCGGGCAATGACGCCTCGGCCGCCACCTTCGAATGGGATCTGTTCGTTGTCGCCGGCAACCCGATCGCCTACCCGGACCGCAGCGATCTGCGCTCGGGCTCGGCCAACGTGACCGCCGACAACACCTTCAACAGCCCGGACGGCATCGGTTTCGACGCCGACGGCCGGCTGTGGATCCAGACCGACGGCAACTTCAGCAACGCCAGCCACTACGCCGGCCAGGGCAACAACCAGATGCTCTGTGCCGATCCGGTGTCGGGCGAGATCAAGCGCTTCCTCGTCGGCCCGGCAGGCTGCGAGATCACCGGCCTCACCTTCACCCCCGACGGCAAGTCGATGTTCATCAACGTCCAGCACCCGGGCGAAGTCGGCAGCCATCCGAACGCGCCGACTCCGACCGCCGGCCTGTCGATGGACGAGTTCATCGCCGCCAATCCGCTGGCCTTCAGCCAGTGGCCGGAAGCCGCGGGCGGCCGGCCGCGCTCGGCAACCGTGATCATCACCAAGCAGGACGGCGGCGTGATCGGGACCTGATGCATCACCTTCCCCGGCCACCCCGTACGGGGTGGCGTCTCGAGCGACCGCAGGGCTCGGCGATCATCGTCGCGCTACTTGCGGTCGCGCTCGTTGCGGGCATGGCCAGCATCGCGATCACCCGGGTCGGCGCCGCGCTCGACATGGCCCAAGGGCGGCAGCAGCACCAGCAGGCCGGACAACTGGCCCGCAGCGCGGTCGAACTCGCACGTCTGATGCTTGCCGATGACGTCCGCAACACGCGGATCGACGGCCGCGGCGAGGCCTGGGCTCAGCTGCTCCACCCTGAGTTGCACCGGGACGCGCGCGTGAGCCTGCAGATCGAGGACATGGCGGGGCGTTTCGATGTCAATGCGCTCGTCGGCGGCAGTCAGCCCGATGCCGACGCCAGTGCTCAGTTCAGCGCACTGCTGCAGCTCCTCGGCGCCGATGCGGCAAGCGCTGCGCGGGCCGCCGCCAGCGTGCAGGCGCATCTGCGGCAATACGGCCCGCTGGCCCATGTCGATGCCGTGCGAACGATCGGCGGACTGGATGCGACCACGGTCGCACACCTGACCCGGGTCGCCGCGGCCTTGCCGGCCGCCGCCCGCATCAACATCAATACCGCACCGCCCGCGGTACTCGCGGCGACCCTTCCGGGTCTCGGCCGCGAGGGCGCTGCGAAACTGGCGAACGCCTTGCGCGCCGATGCGGCCGACACGGTGGCGGAACTCGCCCTGTTGCTGCCTGACGGCGTCCTGATGCCGGACCCCAGGCGCTTCGACGTGCGCAGCGACTATTTTCTGGCCGACATCAGCGCCAACCACGGCGTCGCCACCGTGCGGCTGCAGGCGCTGCTGGCACGGAACGATGACCGTGTGGACGTGGTCTGGTTGCGCCTGCCCTGAGCGTCGCCGGGCTCAATCCACCCGGTGCGCCTCCGCCAGATAGTCACGCGTGCGCATCTCCATCAGCCGACTCACGGTACGCACGAACTCGTGCGCGTTGTGCCCCTCGGTATAGAGGTCGTGCGCTTCGGTTTCGGCACTCATGATCAGTTTGACCCGATGGTCGTAGAGCACATCGATCAGCCAGGTCAGACGCCGCGCCTCGGAGGCTTCGCCCGCCCGCATCCGTGGCACCGCCGACAGCAGGACCGTGTGATGCTCGCGCGCGATCTCCAGATAGTCGTTCTGCGACCGCGCGCCGCGGCACAGCGTTTCGAAATCGAACCAGATCACGCCACCACCACAGCCGAGCACCGGCAGCTGGCGCCCGATGATTTCGATCTGACCCGGCTCGGGATCCGCTGCTGCGAGCCTGCGGAAATCCTCCCGCATCTTGAGCGTGGCCGCCTCGTTGGCCGGAACCAGATAGATCTCGATCCTCTCCAGCGTGCGCAGACGATAGTCGGTGCCATGATCGACCTCGAACACATCGAAGCGGCGCTTCATCATGTCGATCGTCGGCAGGAAATTCACCCGCATCAGCCCGTTGGGATACAGGCCGTCGGGGGGATAGTTCGAGGTCATCACGAAAATGACGCCGCGTGCGATCAGGGCATCGAGCAGACGACCGAGAATCATCGCATCGGCGATGTCCGACACGTGAAATTCGTCGAAACAGAGAAGCCGGGTCTGGCGCGCGATCCGGTCGGCCACCTTCTGCAGCGGATCGGGTTCGTGATTGAAGTTTCGGAGATCGTTCTGCACTTCCTGCATGAAGGCATGGAAATGCACCCGGCGCTTGCGCTGGTACGGCACCGAATCGTAGAAGCAATCCATCAGGAAGCTCTTCCCGCGCCCCACCCCGCCCCAGAAATAAACGCTTCGTGGCAGGTTCGGACGGGCAAACACCTTGCGCAGCGCGGTACGGCGTGCAGCCTTGAAGGTGACGAGTTCGGTGTAGAGCCGCTGCAGGCGCTGCACCGCGGCGCGCTGAGCCGGATCGGACCGGTAACCGCGAGCCTTGAGTTGCGCCTCGTAGGCGTCGAGCATGCCGCGCTCGGGAACGTTGAGGGTACGGTGAGGCATCGCAATGACCGGAATGAGAGGATTCGGGAATGGTACGCAGCATTGGTGCGAACTGCGCGCCGGAAACGCGAAAGGGGCGGGCAACAAGGAAAGCCTTCCCTGCCGCCCGCCCCTCCGTCAGACCACGGCTTAGAAGTGCAGCGGGCGCTTGTCGCAGGCCAGTGCGGCTTCGTGCACCACTTCCGACAGGGTCGGGTGAGCATGGCAGATACGCGCGAGATCTTCGGAGCAGCCGGCAAACTCCATTGCCACCACGGCTTCGGAAATCAGCTCCGAGGCATTGGCGCCGATGATGTGCACGCCGAGGATGCGGTCGGTCTTGGCATCGGCCAGCATCTTGACGAAGCCGCTCGGGTCGCCCATGCCGAGCGCCCGGCCGTTGGCCATGAACGGAATCTTGCCGACCTTGTAGGCAATACCGTCAGCCTTGAGCTGCTGCTCGGTCCTGCCGACCCAGGCGATCTCCGGGCTGGTGTAGATCACCCAGGGCACGGTATCGAAGTTGCAGTGGCCGGCCTGACCCGCCATCAGTTCGGCGACCATCACCGCCTCTTCCATCGCCTTGTGCGCCAGCATCGGCCCGCGCACCACGTCGCCCACCGCCCACACGCCGGGCAGATTGGTGCGGCAGTGGTCGTCGACGTCGATCATGCCGCGCTCGGTGATCTTCAACTCCACCGCTTCGGCGTTGAGCCCCTCGGTGTTGGGCACGCGGCCAACAGACACGATCAGACGATCGGCCTCGAGCTTCTGGTCGGCACCATCCTTGTCCTTGTAGGCGATGACCACGCCCTTCTTGCCGATCTTGACCTCACCGATGGTCACGCCGAGATTGATCTTGAGCCCCTGCTTGGTGAACAGCTTCAGCGCTTCCTTGCCGATGTCCTGGTCTGCAGCGCCGAGGAAATCCGGCAGGGCTTCGAGCACGGTCACTTCGGAACCCAGCCGGCGCCACACCGAGCCCATCTCGAGGCCGATCACACCGGCACCGATCACCGCGAGCTTCTTCGGCACGGCATCGATATCGAGCGCACCGACGTTGTCGCACACGATCTTGTTGTCGACCGGAATGCCCGGCAGATGGCGCGGCGACGAACCGGTCGCGACGATCACCTGTTTGGCGGTCACCAGTTCTTCACCGACCTTGACCTGCCAGCCGGCGTCGGACTTGCCGACGAAGGCGCCATGGCCGTTGAGCAGGGTGACCTTGTTCTTCTTGAACAGGCCCTTGATGCCACCGGTGAGCTGATCGACGATGGTGCTCTTGCGCCCGACCATCTTGCCGACGTCGATCTTGGGCGTGCCGACGCTGATCCCCTGTGCGTCGAAGGCATGACCGGCTTCCTCGAACAGGTGCGAGGTATGCAGCAGCGCCTTGGACGGGATGCAACCGACGTTCAGGCAGGTGCCGCCGAGGCGCGGCTCGCCCTTGGGATCGGCGTAGGGGTTGGATTCGCAGCAGGCGGTCTTGAAACCGAGCTGCGCGGCACGGATGGCGGCGACGTAGCCACCGGGGCCCCCGCCGATGACGAGAACGTCGAATTCCTTGGACATGTGTTTCTCCCTTGCAGAGTCGAAAACGGGGCGCACCCGTACCCGGGGGTCACCCCCGATCGAATGCGCCCCGACGGCGTATCGTTATACGTCGAGGATCAGGCGGGCCGGATCTTCCAGCGCTTCCTTCATCGTCACCAGACCGAGCACCGCTTCGCGGCCGTCGATGATGCGATGGTCGTAGGACATCGCCAGATAGTTGATCGGACGCACGACGACCTGACCGTTTTCGACCACGGCACGGTCCTTGGTGGCATGGATGCCGAGAATCGCCGACTGCGGCGGGTTGATGATCGGGGTGGACAGCATCGAACCGAACACGCCGCCGTTGGAAATCGAGAACGTCCCGCCGGTGAGCTCTTCCATCGACAGCTTGCCGGCCTTGGCCTTTTCGCCGAACTCGGCGATCTTCTTCTCGATGTCGGCGATCGACATCTGATCGGCGTCGCGGATGATCGGCACGACCAGGCCACGCGGCGAACCGACCGCGATGCCGATGTCGATGTAGCCGTGATAGACGATGTCGTTGCCATCGACCGAGGCGTTCAGGATCGGGAACTTCTTCAGTGCGGCCACGGCGGCCTTGACGAAGAAGCCCATGAATCCGAGGCGCACGCCGTGCGCCTTCTCGAACTTGTCGCCGTACTGCTTGCGCAGCGCCATCACCGGCGCCATGTTCACTTCGTTGAACGTGGTCAGGATCGCGTTTTCGTTCTTCGACTGCAGCAGCCGCTCGGCAATACGCGCCCGCAGACGGGTCATCGGCACACGCTCTTCCGGACGCTCACCGGCGATCACCACCGTGGGGGCCGCCGTCGCAGCGACAGGCTTCGGCTGCGCGGCAACCGCATCTTCCTTGGTCACACGGCCACCGCGGCCGGAGCCGGCAACGTCGGCGGATGCAATGCCCTTCTCGTCCAGAATCTTGCGGGCGGCCGGGCTGGCCGCGCCCGCGCCGCCGGAAGAGGCAGGCGCTGCCGGCGGCGGCGTGACCGCCTGCACCGGCGCCGCAGCCGCGCCGGCCGCGGCCTTGGCTTCGGTGTCGATCTGCGCGATCAGCTCGCCCGAGCCGACGGTCACACCGTCGCCCTTGATGATCTTCACCAGCACGCCATCGGCCGGCGCCGGGGTCTCGAGCACGACCTTGTCGGTCTCGATGTCGATCAGATTCTCGTCGCGCGAGACGGCATCACCTTCCTTCTTGTGCCATGCCACCAGCGTGGCTTCGGACACCGATTCGGACAACTGCGGTACTTTGACTTCGATCAGCATTGATTCTCTCCCTCTTGTGCTTATAGATTGGGTGACGGCGGTGTGGCGTCCTGGATCGGACCGAAGGCGTTCTCGATGATCGCCTTCTGCTGGGCATTGTGCTTGGAGTAGTAGCCGACCGCGGGCGACGCGGACGCCGGACGACTGACCAGCAACAGCTTGCGCTTGGTACCAAGGACGTTGACCAGATGCTGACGCGAGGCCAGCCAGTACCACGCCCCCTGGTTGCGCGGCTCTTCCTGGCACCACACGATCTCCTTCGCGCCGGGGTACTGGTTGATCACGCGACCGAACTCTTCCGCCGGGAAGGGATAGAGCTGCTCGATGCGGATCAGCGCGGTGTCGGTGATCTTCTGCTCGCGGCGATAGGCCAGCAGCTCGTAGTAGATCTTGCCCTGGCACAGCACCACACGCTTGACCTTCTTCGGATCGAGCGTCTCGACCTCGTGGATCACGGTCTGGAAGCTGCCGTTGGCCAGTTCGTCCATCGACGAGATCGCTTCCTTGTGACGCAGCAGCGACTTCGGGGTGACGATGATCAGTGGCTTGCGCAGCTTGCGGATCATCTGCCGACGCAACAGGTGGAAGATCTGCGCCGGCGTGGTCGGCACGCAGACCTGCCAGTTGTTCTCCGCCGCCATGTTCATGAACCGTTCCGGACGGCAGGAGGAGTGCTCCGGCCCCTGGCCTTCATAGCCATGAGGCAGCATCATCACCAGGCCGCTGAGGCGCCCCCATTTGGCTTCGCCCGAGCTGATGAACTGGTCGATCACGACCTGAGCGCCGTTCACGAAGTCGCCGAACTGCGCTTCCCACACCACCAGTTCGTTCGGTTCGGCGGTCGAGTAGCCGTATTCAAAAGCCAGCACGGCCTCTTCGGACAGCACGGAATCGAAACACTGGAAGTGCGCCTGGCCATCCTGGATATGATCGAGCGGCTTGTAGATGCCTTCGTCCCAGCGCTCCCGCTTCTGGTCGTGCAAGACCGCATGGCGGTGGAAGAAGGTGCTGCGACCGACGTCCTCACCCGAAACCCGAACCGCATAGCCCTGGGCAAGCAGGGATGCATAGGCGAGGTTCTCGCCCATGCCCCAGTCGAGCGGGAGTTCACCACGGCCCATCGCTGCGCGGTCGTCGATGATCTTCTTGACCCGCGACTGCAGCGAGAAACGCTCGGGAATGTCGGTCAGACGCGCGGACAGCCGTTTGACTTCCTGAACCGGAATCGAGGTATCGGCCTCGTCGGTATATTCCTGCTTGAGGAACGGAGACCAGTCCACCGAGAACTGGCGGTTGTGCCCGGACAGGACGGGGTTGTAGAGCAGTTCGCCCTTGTCGAGATGTTCGCGGTACTCGGCAATCATCTTCTCGGGCTCGTCCGCAGCCAGCGTCCCTTCGGCCACCAGCCGGTCGGCGTAGAGCTTGCGGGTACCCGGGTGCTGCTGGATCTTGCGATACATTAGCGGCTGGGTCACCATCGGTTCATCCTGCTCGTTGTGGCCGAGCTTGCGATAGCACACGATGTCGATGACCACGTCCTTCTTGAACTCCTGGCGGAACTCGAGCGCCAGTGCGGTCACGAAGGCCACGGCTTCGGGGTCGTCGCCATTGACGTGGAAGATCGGCGCCTCGACCATCTTGAAAATGTCGGTGCAGTACAGCGACGAGCGGTAGTCGCGCGGATCGGACGTGGTGAAGCCGATCTGGTTGTTGATCACCAGGTGTACCGTGCCGCCGGTACCGTAACCACGGGTCTGGGAGAAGTTGAGCATCTCCTGGTTGACGCCCTGACCGGCAACGGCCGCATCGCCATGGACCAGAACCGCCAGCACCTGCCCCTTGGCGGTATCCTTGCGCCGAACCTGACGCGCATACACCGAGCCGGCCACGACCGGATTGATGATCTCGAGGTGCGACGGGTTGAACGCCAGCGTCAGGTGCATCGGGCCACCCGGGGTCATGACGTCGCTGGAGAAACCCATGTGGTACTTCACATCGCCGGCGGTCAGATCGACCGCTGCCTTGCCCTCGAATTCCGAGAACAGCATCGACGGCGACTTGCCCAGGGTGTTGACCAGCACGTTCAGACGACCGCGGTGGGCCATGCCGATCACCGTTTCCGCCACGCCCAGGCCGCCGGCAACACGGATCAATTCGTCCATGGCGACGATGGCGGACTCTCCGCCTTCGAGCGAAAAACGCTTCTGGCCGACGTACTTGGTGTGCAGGTAACGTTCGAGCGTCTCCGCCGCCGTCGTCCGCTCCAGAATCCGGCGCTTCATTTCCACCGAGAACTTCGGCATTCCGCGCACACTCTCCAGACGGCTCTGGATCCAGCGCTTCTGCGCGATATCGGAGATGTACATGTACTCGGCCCCGATCGGTCCGCAGTAGGTCTGACGCACGGCCTCGAGAATCTCGCGCAGGGTCGCGCGCTCGGTCGAGAACGCGTGGAAGGAGCCGACGTTGAAGCTGCGCGAAAGATCCGCCTCGGTAAAGCCGTAGTAGGAGGGCTCGAGCTCGGCAATCTGGGGGCGCTCGGTGCGCTTGAGCGGGTCGAGATTCGCCCACCGGTTGCCGAGAAAGCGATAGGCATTGATCAGCTGCAGCACAGCGACCTGAAGCTTGTCCTCACCCGCCTCGGTGACCACGGTACGAACGGGGCCGCGCTTGGCCATCTGTTCGAACGCGGCAATGACCGGCCCGTGTGCGACGTCGCGCACCGCAGCGCCGGCCTGGGCCTGCAATTTGTCGAAGTAATCGCGCCAGGCATCCGAGACCGAGGCCGGATCGGCAAGATAATTCTCGTAGAGTTCTTCAATGAACGGTGCGTTGGCACCGAACAAGTGAGACGTGTTTTGAAGCTGCTTCATGATGAAAGCCACCTGTTATGTTCTGTGTCCCTGCTTGCGCAAATTTGGGTATCCCGGATCGCACACGCCGTCAGATGCAAAAACGGGACGGTCGCCATCCATGCGACCATCCCGTTACGGCTAGTGCCGGTCCCGTCTCCCTCCCCTCTCCACCGTCTCTTACGGACGCTGCGCGATCGCCGGAACGTCGCGTCGTGCGGCACCAACGTAGAGTTGGCGCGGACGGCCGATCTTGTATTCCGGATCGGTGATCATCTCTTCCCACTGGGTGATCCAGCCCACCGTGCGCGCGAGCGCGAAGATGCAGGTGAACATGGAGGTCGGGATGCCCAGTGCCTTCTGCACGATGCCGGAGTAGAAGTCGACGTTCGGGTAGAGCTTCTTCTCGACGAAGTACGGATCTTCCAGGGCGATCTTCTCGAGTTCCATCGCGAGCTTGAACAGGCGATCGTTCTCGAGGCCGAGTTCCTTCAGGACTTCGTTGCAGACCTTGCGCATCAGCGTGGCGCGCGGATCGAAGTTCTTGTACACACGGTGGCCGAAGCCCATCAGCTTGAAGCTGTCGTTCTTGTCCTTGGCGCGCGCGATGTACTCGCTGACGCGCGACACGTCGCCGATCTCTTCGAGCATGTTGAGGCAGGCTTCGTTCGCACCACCGTGCGCCGGGCCCCACAGGCAGGCGATACCGGCCGAGATGCAGGCGAACGGGTTGGCACCGGAAGAACCGGCCAGACGCACCGTGGAGGTGGATGCGTTCTGCTCGTGGTCGGCGTGCAGCGTGAAGATCACGTCGAGCGCGCGCACCAGCACCGGATTCGGCTTGTATTCCTCGCACGGCGTGCCGAACATCATGTGCATGAAGTTCGACGTATAGTCGAGGTCGTTGCGCGGGTACATGAACGGCTGCCCGGTGTTGTACTTGTATGCCATCGCGACGATGGTCGGCAGTTTGGCGATCAGCCGGTTCATCGAGATGTTGCGATGCTCCAGGTCAGAGAAGTCCATCGCGTCGTGGTAGAACGCGGACAGCGCGCCGACCACACCGACCATGATCGCCATCGGATGCGCATCGCGGCGGAATCCGTTGAAGAAGCGGGTGAGCTGGTCGTGAACCATGGTGTGGTTCTTGATCGTGTTCTCGAACTCGACCTTCTGCTTGGCATTGGGCAGCTCGCCGCTCTTGAGCAGATAAGCCACTTCGAGGAAGTTGCATTGATCCGCCAGCTGCTCGATCGGATAGCCGCGATACAGCAGCTCGCCCTTGTCACCATCGATGAAAGTGACCTTGGACTTGCAGCTCGCGGTGGACAGGAAGCCGGAATCATAAGTGAACAGTCCGGTCTTGCCGCCCAGGGTACGGATGTCGATGACGTCATTACCATGGGTACCGGTCATTACCGGAAAGTCGAAGGTGTTTCCATCGACGGTTAGGGTTGCAGTGCGTTCAGTGCTCATAGGTCGTCCCTCTTGCTTGCCCGTTTAACTTCCAACTCCCTGATTCATGATCAGTCTGCACAGTCATCGTTGACTCAGCAGTCCGACCATCTCCTTCCAGCGGTCCACCTCGCACGCCTTGCTGCCGTTGACTATCCCCCAGATGTCATAGTCATCGGCGCGCAGGAGATCTTCCAGATCCGCCAGTTGATCGTCGGTCAGACGATCGAAATCCCGTTCCAGAAAGCGCGTGAATACCAGATCGAGCTCCAGCAATGCCCGTCGGCACTGCCAGCGCACGCGCCCTCTGTTGATGATCAGCGCATCAGATCGCACGACGGACCATCATGTCCTTGATCTTGCCGATCGCACGCGTCGGATTCAGATTCTTCGGACATACATCCACACAGTTCATGATCGAGTGACAACGGAACAACCGATACGGATCCTCGAGGTTGTCGAGTCGCGCATTGGTGTCCTGGTCACGCGTGTCGGCCAGGAAACGATAGGCCGCAAGCAGGCCGGCAGGGCCGACGAACTTGTCCGGATTCCACCAGAACGACGGACACGAGGTCGAGCAGCAGGCACACAGAATGCACTCGTACAGCCCGTTGAGTTCTTCGCGCTCTTCCGGCGACTGCAGGCGCTCGCGCTCCGGCGTCGGTTCGTTGTTGACCAGATAGGGCTTGATCGAGTGGTACTGCTTGAAGAACTGCGTCATGTCGACGATCAGATCGCGGATGACCGGCAGGCCGGGCAGCGGGCGCAAGGTGATCGGCTGCGCCAGACTGTCGACGTCGGTCAGACAGGCCAGGCCGTTCTTGCCGTTGATATTCATCGCATCCGAACCGCACACACCCTCGCGGCACGAGCGCCGGAAGGACATCGAATCGTCCTTGGCCCGCAGGCGCACCAGCGCATCGAGCAGTTTCTTGTCGGACGGCTCGAGCTCCACGGTGATGTCCTGCAGATACGGCTTCTCGTCCTTGTCCGGATCGTACCGGTAGATCTTGAATTGAACGCTACGCTTGCTTATCACGAATATTCTCCCGCGCCGTTAGTAGGTGCGCTTGGCCAGCGCGATCGCTTCGACATCGTCGGACAGCGGCTTCAGGTTCACCGCCTTGTAGTCCAGGCGATTGCCCTCGCTGTACCACAGGGTGTGCTTCAACCAGTTCGCGTCGTCACGCCCGTTCGGATTCTCAGCCGTATCCGGGGCATCGTCGCGGACGTGTGCACCGCGCGATTCCTTGCGTGCTTCGGCGGAAACCATGGTTGCGCGTGCAACCTCGATCAGGTTGTCGAGTTCCAGCGCCTCCATGCGGGCGATATTCCACACCTTGGACTTGTCGACGATCTGCGTGCGCCTGGCGCGCTCGGCCACTTCGCCGATCTTCTGCACGCCTTCCTTGAGCAGATTGTCGAAGCGGAACACGCCCGCGTGCTTCTGCATCGTGCGGCGCATCTCGAGGCCGACATCGAACACGCTTTCGCCGCCGGTCTGGGTTTCGAGGCGTGCGATCCGCGCCAGCGAAGCGTCGGCCGCGTCGGCAGGCAGCGGCTTGAGGCTGAGGTTGCCGGACTGGAAGTCCTCGACCACGGTCTCGCCCGCCGACTTGCCGAACACCAGCAGGTCGAGCAGCGAGTTGGTACCGAGGCGGTTCGCGCCATGCACCGAGGCGCAGGCACATTCGCCGGCGGCGTAGAAACCAACCACCGGGGTGTTCTGATTGCCATCCTTCGGCACCACGACCTGGCCCTTGTAGTTGGTCGGGATACCGCCCATCTGGTAGTGGCAGGTCGGCACCACCGGGATCGGCGCCTTGATCGGGTCCACACCGGCGAACTGGATCGAGATTTCACGAATGCCGGGCAGGCGCTTCATGATGTTCTCGGGCGCGAGGTGGGTGATGTCGAGCAGCACGTGATCCTTGTCCGGACCGCAGCCGCGACCTTCGTTGATCTCGGTGGTCATCGCACGCGAGACCACGTCGCGCGAGGCGAGATCCTTCAGGTTGGGCGCATAGCGCTCCATGAATCGCTCGCCCGAGGCATTGCGCAGGATGCCGCCCTCGCCGCGCACGCCTTCGGTGATCAGCACCCCCGCACCGGCCACGCCGGTCGGGTGGAACTGCCAGAACTCCATGTCCTCGAGCGGGATGCCGGCTCGGGCCGCCATGCCCACGCCGTCGCCGGTGTTGATGAAGGCATTGGTCGAGGAGTGATAGATGCGGCCGGCACCGCCGGTGGCGAAGATCGTCGCCTTGGCGTGGAAGATCGAGACCTCGCCGGTCTCCATTTCCATCGCGGTTACGCCGAGCACGTCGCCGTCCACATCGCGGATCAGGTCGAGCGCCATCCACTCGACGAAGAACTGGGTGTTCGCACGTACGTTGCGCTGATACAGCGCATGCAACATCGCGTGGCCGGTACGATCGGCAGCGGCACAGGAGCGCATTACCGGCGCCTGGCCGTAGTTCATCGAATGGCCGCCGAACGGGCGCTGGTAGATCTTGCCGTTGTCGGTGCGGTCAAAGGGCATGCCGTAGTGCTCGAGCTCGATCACGACCTCGTTTGCCTTCTTGCACATGAACTCGATGGCATCCTGGTCACCCAGCCAGTCCGACCCCTTGACGGTGTCGTACATGTGCCAGTGCCAGTTGTCCTCGGTCGAGTTGCCGAGCGAGGCAGCCACCCCGCCTTGCGCTGCCACAGTGTGGGAGCGGGTCGGGAATACCTTGGTCAACACTGCCGTCTTCATGCCGGCTTCGGAAAGTTGCAAGGCCGCCCGCAAACCGGCGCCACCGGCACCGACGATAACCGCATCAAAGGTACGCTTCGCGACGTTCACGCTTACAGCCTCCACAGAATCTGGGCTGCCCAGCCGGCGTAGCCGACGAGCAGGAAGAGAGTGACCATGTGCAGCACCAGGCGCACACCGGTCGGCTTGACGTAGTCCATCCAGAGATCGCGAACGCCGATCCATGCGTGATAGAACACCGACATGAAGAACAGGAAGCTCAGGAACTTGAACAGTCCGCCGGAGAAGAGGCCGGACCAGGCCTCAAAACTGAACTCGGGCAAGGTCAGCGCACAGACCGCGAAAATGACCGTGTACAGCGCCATATAGACGGCAGTGGCACGTTGCGCGATCCAGTCCTTCAGACCGTAATGCGCACCCACAACATCACGATTCACCATAGTTTCACCCCGATGATCACGGTAAGCACAAGACTCACGACCAGAACAATGCGTGCCGAGTTGCGTGCGGCGGGCAGATCGGTCCCCTTGTCCAGATCGAGGAACAGAAAACGGATACCTGCACAGAAATGATGCATATAGGCCCACAGCAGGCCCAGAAGCAGCAACTTGGCCAACGGATGCCCGACCACGGCCGAGAAGGTCTCGAAAGACTCGGCGGAACCCAGGCTGCTATCAAGGAGATACAGCAGGAACGGCAGCATCAGGAACAGCCCCACTCCGCTGATCCGATGAAGAATCGATACGATACCCGGCAACGGCAACCGAATTTCGTGCAGGGCCAGATGCTTCGGCCTCTGTTTGCGCACTGTCACTTCCGACATGAAGACTCCCCTCAACATGCGCGGCGAAAATCCGCCGCAGACTCCCAAAAGACCTTGGATTATAGCGACGAAACGCAGCCCCCCACTGCGTATCGCGCCATCAATTCAACTCATTCAGATAAAAATGTTCGGCCGTGGAATACAGGCCCCGGCGCCATTCCACCGGCTTGTCACCATAGGTGTAGGTAACGCGCTCGACCGACAACAAGGGCGTGCCTTCGGGCACCTTGAGCGCCTCGCTGGTCGAACGGTCCGCAGCCACCGCCCGGATCCGTTCCTGCGCACGGATCATGCGCAAGCCGAAGCGAGTTTCGAACAAGCTGTACAGCGACCCGTTCCAGTCCTGCAGCGTCTCGAGATTGAGCCCCTGAAACACCTCGCCCGGAAGATAGATCTCGTCGATCACGACCGGCTTCTGGGCAAACTTCAAGAGTCGGCGGAGAATGATGATCGACGCGCCCGGTTCGATGGCGAGCATCCGCGAAGCCTCCTGACCCGCCTTGGCGCGCCAGCAATCGAGCGGTACGCTCTGGGGATGCGACAGATCACCATCCATCGGCACCAACCGCAAGAAGCGGAACAATGCTCGAGGATCGTTATGGGAAGCCACATACGTCCCCTTGCCCTGCTTGCGGACGAGGAGATTGTCTGCCGCCATTTCGTCGATGGCCTTGCGGACCGTACCCTGTGACACACCGAAGCGGGCCGCAAGCTCCTGCTCACTCGGAATGGCCTGACCGGGACGCCATTCGCCAGCCTCGAGAGCCTGAAGGATCAGGGTCTTGATCTGACGGTAGAGCGGGCTGAAAGTGGGGGATTCCTGTGCCATCCGCGCATTTGATCACAAAAATTTTCGATCGTCTATGGGGCGTCTTTTGTCTTATATAAGACAAAAGACATGATTTGACAGGGGACACAGATACTTCTAACATTTCCACGCTTTGGGTTTGGTGCCGGAACACCGTCCGACATCATGCTTCCTTGCCCTCCGGGCATCGCATCCAGAGCACGAACAAATCACCCAGACCGTCTTGTTTTGAGGGAGTCACCAAATGAGCAAAGCCCCCGTACGCGTCGCAGTAACCGGCGCAGCCGGCCAGATCGGCTACAGCCTGCTGTTCCGCATCGCCAGTGGCGAAATGCTGGGCAAGGACCAACCCGTCATCCTGCAACTGCTTGATCTGCCCCAGGCACAGAAGGCGGTCAAGGGCGTGATGATGGAGCTCGAGGATTGCGCGTTCCCGCTGCTCGCCGGCATGGTCGCCACCGACGACCCCAACGTCGCCTTCAAGGACGCCAAGGTCGCGCTGCTGGTCGGCGCCCGTCCGCGCGGCCCCGGCATGGAGCGCAAGGACCTGCTGACCGAAAACGCCAAGATCTTCACCGTCCAGGGCGCGGCCATCGGCCAGTATGCCGATCCGGACTGCAAGGTGCTGGTGGTGGGCAACCCGTGCAACACCAACGCCTACATCGCGAAGGAAGTGGCGCAGAAATTCGGCCGTGTCCCGGCCAAGAACTTCACCGGCATGCTACGCCTGGATCACAACCGCGCGCTGTCGCAACTGGCCGCCAAGTCCAACCGTGAAGTCTCCAGCCTCAAAAGCCTGGTGGTGTGGGGCAACCACTCGCCGACCATGTACGCAGACTACCGTTTCGTGACCTCCAGCGGCGATAACGTCAAGGGCCTGATCAACGACGAGGCCTGGAACCGTGACGTGTTCCTGCCCACCGTCGGCAAGCGCGGCGCCGCGATCATCGAAGCGCGCGGCCTGTCGTCCGCCGCCTCGGCGGCCAACGCCGCCATCGACCACATCCGTGACTGGGTGCTCGGCTCGAAGGGCGAATGGGTCACCATGGGCATCCCGTCCGATGGCTCCTATGGTATTCCGGAAGGCATCATCTACGGCTTCCCGGTCACCACCGAGAACGGCGAGTACAAGATCGTCCAGGGCCTCGAGATCGATGCCTTCTCGCGCGAGCGCATGACCCACACCCTGAACGAACTCCTCGAAGAGCGCGAAGGCGTGAAGGACCTGCTGGGCTGATCGTCCGCAAGGACCCGCCAGCGGCGGGTCTGCACCACCTGCCAGGGCGCGCGACTGCGGTTGCGCGCCTTTTTCGTTTACCGTCCCGCTGCTATGCTGACAGGCGTTTTCAATCGGAATGCAGCACATGACCGCAAGCCCCAACGCCCATCCGCACGACGTCCTGTTTGCCGGCGAGAAGCCCTTCCCCACCCTGCCGGCAGTCGATCACTATGCAGGTTCGGAGAAGCTGATCACCAAGGCGCTGGCCCTGCAGCAGGAACTCGGGCCGATCTTCGACGTCACCGGCGACTGCGAGGACGGTGCGCGGGCTGGCGCCGAGGCGGAACACGCGGAGATGGTTGCCGCGCAGGTCATGAGTCCGCACAACCGCTACGGCCGGGTCGGCGCGCGCATCCACGACATCACCCACGCGCACTGGCAACGCGATCTCGAGATCCTGATCGGGCGGGCCGGTGGGCGCCTCGCCTTCATCACCCTGCCCAAGGTCCGTTCGGCCGCGGATACCGGCGCCCAGATCAGCATGCTGCGCGAAATCGAGCAGCGCTCCGGCTGCCCGCGCCCGCTACCGGTCCATGTATTGATCGAAACCCACGGCGCGCTGCGTGAGGTGTGGGACATCGCCGCCCTCGACGGCGTCGAATCACTCGACTTCGGCCTGATGGATTTCGTCTCCGGTCACCACGGCGCAATCCCCGGCTCGGCCATGAAGAGTCCGGGACAATTCGAACATCCGCTGATCGTGCGGGCCAAGACCGAGATCGCCGCCGCCGCGCTGGGGAACGGGGTGATCCCCTCCCACAACGTCACCACCGAGCTGAAGGATCTCGCCGTCATTCACGCCGACGCCACGCGCGCGCGACGCGAGTTCGGCTACCTGCGGATGTGGAGTATCCATCCGAATCAGATTCGCCCGATCGTCGAAGCCATGCAACCCGACTTCTCGGAAGTCGAAGACGCAGTCGGAATACTGAGCGGCGCGCAGGACGCGGCCTGGGGCCCGATCCAGCATAACGGGCGCCTGCACGACCGCGCGTCCTACCGCTATTACTGGGAACTGTTGCAGCGCGCACGCAGCACCGGCATGGCGATCCCGGCCGAAGCTGCCAGGCGCTTCTTTCCGGACTGACCGCAGCGCGCCGAGCGTAACCATCCGTCGCCGCCGCGCGCGGACCGCGGCGAGACGGCGGCAACGACGCGTCGGCTATGCCTTGTCCGCCTCCGGGGTGGACGCTGCTGCCTCGGGTGCGGCTGCCTTGGGTGCGGCTGCCTTGGGTGCGGCTGCCTTGGGTGCGGCTGCCTTGGATGCGGCTGCCTTGGATGCGGCTGCCTTGGGTGCGGCTACCTTGGGTGCGGCTGCCTTGGGTGCGGCTGCCTTGGGTGCGGCTGCCTTGGGTGCGGCTGCCTTGGGTGCGGCTGCCTTGG
>NZ_JBDGKX010000021.1:0-65802 GCF_057656155.1 Azoarcus sp. Soil_N_20
TCCTGCACCCGCGGCAGCAACCGGTCCTGACTGTAGGCACGGGCCGCGTCGCGCACCAGGCGCTCGGTCTCGGTCAGTTGGCCGTCGAGATGGAAGGGGTCGGCCCAGTCAAAGTGGATCTTGCTCATGTTCTGTTGGCTCCGTTGGGGGATGGGTGGCGGGCTGGATTACTTCAGCAATTCGCGGGCGACGATCAGCTTCTGCACCTCGGTCGCGCCTTCGTAGATGCGCAGCGCGCGGATCTCGCGGTACAAAGACTCGACCTTGACCCCGACGCGCACGCCCTGCCCGCCGTGCATCTGCACCGCGGCGTCGATCACGCGCTGGGCGTTCTCGGTGGCGGTCATCTTGGCCATCGCCGCTTCGCGGGTGGTCGGCAGCTTCTGCACGTCACGCCGCCATGCGGCACGCGCGGTGAGCAGCGCGGCGGCCTCGATGTCGGTGGCCATGTCGCCCAGTTTGGCCTGGGTGAGCTGGAAGTCGGCCAGGGTATGACCGAACATCGGCCGGCTGCGGGCGTGGGTCAGTGCTTCGTCGAGCGCGCGGCGGGCGAAACCGAGTGCAGCCGCGGCGACCGAGGAACGGAAGATGTCGAGCGTGCGCATCGCGACCTTGAAGCCGTCGCCCGCTGCGCCGAGGCGGTTGGCGACCGGCACTTTCATGTCGGTGAAGCGCAGGCGTGCGAGCGGGTGGGGGGCGATCACCTCGAGCCGCTCGGCGATTTCGAAGCCGGGCATCTCGGGATAGACGACGAAGGCGGAGATGCCGCGGGTGCCCGGCGCCTCGCCGGTGCGGGCGAAGACGCAGTACACATCGGCGATGCCGCCGTTGGAGATCCAGGTTTTTTCGCCGTTGAGCACATAGTGGTCACCTTCCAGCCGCGCCTCGCAGGCCATCGCACCGACATCCGACCCGGCTTCCGGCTCGGTCAAGGCGAAGGCGGCGATCCACTCGCCGGCTGCCACCTTGGGCAGCACATGGTGCTTGAGCGCTTCGCTGCCAGACAGCGTGATCGCACCGGTGCCCAGGCCCTGCATGGCGAAGGCAAAGTCGGCAAGGCCGTCGTGGTAGGCCAGCGTTTCGCGGGCGATGCACAGCGAGCGCGAATCGAGTTCGGTCAGCGCGCCACCGTAGGCCGCCGGCACCGCGTAGCGCAGAAAGCCGGCCTTGCCGAGCGCGGCGACGAGCTGGCGGCAGGCGTTGTCGGTGTCGTGGTGATCGATCGCCGGCATTGCGGACGATGCCCAGTCGAAGATCGCGTCGGACAGCTGGCGGTGTTCGGGGCCGTAGAACGGCAGGTCGAGTATTGTTCTGTCCATCAGAGGGCCTTTTCCTTTTACCCTGGGCGTCAAGCGATCAATTGCCTTCGAATTTCGGTTTCTGCTTCGATGCAAAGGCTTCGAAGGCGCGCTTGAAGTCGCCGGTCATCATGCAGATGGCCTGGGCCTGGGCTTCGGATTCGATCATTTCCTCGATGCCCATGGCCCATTCCTGGTTGATCATGGTCTTGGTGACGGTGTGGGCGAACCACGGGCCGTCGGCGAGGTTGCGGGCGAGTTTCTGCGCTTCGGCGAGCACGTCGGCGGAGGGATGCAACGCGCTGAAGAAGCCCCAGGCGAGACCTTCGTCGGCGCTCATGGCGCGGCCGGTCATCAGCAGTTCGGTGGCGCGACCCTGGCCGATCATGCGCGGCAGGAGACCGCAGGCGCCCATGTCGGCGCCGGCGAGGCCGACGCGGGTAAAGAGGTAGGCGGTCTTGGTCTCGGGGGTGCCAATGCGGAAGTCGGAGGCGAGCGCGACCATCGCGCCGGCGCCGGCGCAGATGCCGTCGATGGCGGAGATGATGGGTTGCGGGGCGCGGCGCATGGCTTTGACGAGGTCGCCGGTCATGCGGGTGAATTCGAGCAGTTCGTGCATGCTCATCTTGGTGAGCGGTTCGATGATTTCGAACACGTCACCGCCGGAGCAGAAGTTGCCGCCGGCGCCCTGGATGACCACGGCGCGCACGTCGCTGGCGTAGGTGAGGTCGCGGAACAGGTTGCGCAGTTCGGCGTAGGAGTCGAAGGTGAGCGGGTTCTTCTTGTCCGGGCGGTTCAGGGTGATGGTGGCCACCCGGCCATCGTCGGAGCATTCCCACTTGAAGTGGCGTGCGGGATAGTCCTTGAATTGGCGCTTGTGATCGTTCATCGAAAGTTCTGCCATGGTCTCGCTCCTTCGTGTTTCTCTGTCTTGCGGGTCGCCGCGGGGTGGTGGGTCCGTGGTCCTCTCGTTGCTACAGCGCCGGGCTGATGTGCCTGCGCTTTCGGTGAGCGCGCCGGGTATTTTCTCCGCGGCTGCGGAACTCGCCCTTCGGGCTCAGACAGTCCTCGCCGCTGCGCAAACACCCGGCACACTCACCTTGTTTGGTGCCTGTTCATGGGCGTGCATGTTCATTCGTAGATCTATCCGGCCATGACTTCGCCGCCGGCAACCGGAATCGACTGCCCGTGAATCGCCTCCGACCCGGGCAGGCACAGCCAGCCCACCGTTCTTGCGACATCCTCGGGCTGCACCAGGCGGCCCTGCGGGTTGCTCGCGGCCAGCGTGGTCTTGGCCTCGTCGCTGCTGCGGCCAGTCTTGGCCACGATGTTGTCTACGGCACCACCAAGCAGCGGGGTGTCGGTATAGCCGGGGCACACCGCATTCACGGTGATCCCCTGCTTCGCCACCTCCAGCGCCACCGCGCGGGTGAAGCCGATCACGCCGTGCTTGGCGGCGCAGTAGGCCGACACATAGGCATACCCCACCAGTCCGGCGGTGCTGGCGATATTGACGATGCGCCCCCAGCGTGCGGACTGCATGCCGGGCAGTACCGCGTGCGTGCAGTTGAAGGTGCCGGTGAGATTCACCGTCAGCATCTCGTTCCACAGTTCTGGCGTGGTCTTGCCCGCGGGCGCGCTCTTGGCCGCACCGGCGTTATTGATCAGGATCGCGATCGGCCCACGCTCCTCTGCGGCCCCGGCCAGCGCCGCGACGATGCCGGCGTGGTCGGTGATGTCCGCCACGGCAACGCCATGCCCCTGCCCTGCCAACTTCGCGCGGGTGGCTTCCAGCGGCTCGGCGCGGCGCCCGACAAGCGTCAACCTGGCGCCGAGACCTGCAAGCTCGACCGCAATCGCCTCACCGATACCGCTACCAGCACCGGTCACCACGGCGTGGCGACCCGCGAGCGGCAGAGCCATCTCACTGTTACTTTCAGGGCTTGCGTTCATTGCACCCCACCTTCCCAAGTATTTGGTTTTGACTTCGCCTCATACGCCGCGCCTGCACCCCACTTCGAAGAGTGGGGTGAGGTGTTTGCGCAGCGGGTGAGGACTGTCTGAGCCCGAAGGGCGAGTTCCGCAGCCCGCGGAGAAAACACCCCGCCCCGCTCCCCAAGGCACGCAGGTCGAGAACAACGAAGCTCTCACCCCCCATGCCCCGATCAAGCCAATCACTTCCCAGGCGCAACGTAACTGCGCTTGAGATTGCTCTCATACTGCCCGCGCGCCGACATGTACTGCTTCGGCCACGCCTGGGCCTTGTACTCGATCTTCGCCGCCTCGTGCAGCACCCAGGACGGGTCGGCCAGGTGCGGACGGGCGATCGCGCACAGGTCGGCGCGGCCCGCGCCGATGATGCTGTTCACATGGTCGGCCTCGAAGATCGCGCCCACCGCGATGGTCGGAATCCCGACCTCGTTGCGGATGCGGTCGGCGAACGGGGTCTGGAACATGCGCCCGAACACCGGCTTTTCGCCCTTCCACACCTGACCCGACGAGCAGTCGATGATGTCGGCGCCCGCCTCCTTGAACAGCCGCGCGATCGCCACCGCGTCGTCGGCGGTGTTGCCGCCGGGGAACCAGTCGTGACACGACAGGCGCACCGACATCGGCTTGTCCGCCGGCCACACCGCACGCATCGCACGGAACACCTCGAGCGGATAGCGGGCGCGATTCTCGATGCTGCCGCCGTACTCGTCCTTGCGCCGGTTGGTTAGCGGCGACAGGAAGCTCGACAACAGATAACCGTGCGCGCAGTGGAACTCGAGGATGTCAAAGCCGGCCTCGACCGCCATTTTGGTGGCGCGCACGAAATCGGTCTTGACCCGGTCCATGTCGTCGCGATCCATCTCGCGCGGCACCTGCGAATGCGACAGGTAGGGCAGCGGCGACGCCGAGATCAGATCCCAGTTGCCCGCCTCGAGCGGCTGGTCGATGCCCTCCCACGCCAATTTGGTCGAACCCTTGCGTCCGGCATGGCCGAGCTGGATGCCCATCTTGGCGTTCGAATTGGCATGGACGAAATCGACGATGCGCCGCCACGCATTGACATGCTCCGGCTTGTACATGCCGGCACAACCCGGGGTGATGCGGGCGTCGGGCGACACGCAGGTCATCTCGGTGTACAACAGGCCGGTGCCGCCCAGCGCACGGGAGCCGAAATGGACCAGGTGAAAATCGTTGGCCGTGCCATCCTCGGCCGAGTACATCGCCATCGGCGACATGATCACCCGGTTCGGCAGGGTCAGGCCCCGCAGCTTGAACGGGGTGAACATCGGCGGCGGTGCGGGCTGGTCGGCGGCCACCGGCACCCCGGCCTTCTGTGCGAACCAGCGCTCGTAACCTTCCAGCCAGCCGGCGTCGCGCAGGCGCAGGTTCTCATGCGAGATGCGCTGCGAACGAGTCAGCATCGAGTACATGAACTGCTCCGGCTCCAGCGTGTCGCAGTAGCGCGCGTCGCACACCTCGAACCACTCCATCGCGTTCCACGCCGCATTCTGCAGACGCAGCACATCGACGTTGCGCACTTCCTGGTACTTCGCCAGCACCTCGGGGATGTGTTCGCGGGTGTCGCCCTCTTCCTTGAACAGCCGCGTGAGCTCGATCGCATCCTCGAGCGCCAGCTTGGTCCCCGAGCCGATCGCGAAGTGCGCGGTGTGCACCGCGTCGCCCATCAGCACCACGTGGCTCTTGCCGTTGTAGTGATGCCACTGGTCGCACTTCACGCGCTGGAAATTCAGCCAGGCCGAGCCGCGCAGGTGGCGGGCGTTGGTCATCAGGGCATGGCCGTCGAGATGCTTCTCGAACAGCTTCTCGCAGAAGGCGATCGATTCGGCCTGATCGGCCTTGTCCAGGCCGTGCGCCAGCCACACATGCTCCGGGCACTCGACGATGAAGGTGGTCGTGGTGTCGTCGAACTTGTAGATGTGGGCCTGGAACCAGCCGTGCTCGGTCTTCTCGAAAATGAAGTTGAAGGCGTCGTAGAGCTTGTTGGTGCCGAGCCAGATGTAGCGGTTCGGACGGCCAACGATGTCGGGCTTGAAGACCTCTTCATATCGATTGCGGATCTTCGAGTTGATGCCGTCGGAGGCGATGATCAGGTCCGCATCCGGGTACTCGAGATCGGAATCGACGTCGGTCTCGAACACCAGCTCGACGCCCATCTGCTCGCAACGCTCCTGCAGGATGTTGAGCATCTTCTTGCGCCCGATACCGACGAAGCCGTGGCCGCCGCTGCGGATCGACCGCCCCTTGAAATGCAGTTCGATGTCGTCCCAGTGATTGAACGCGACCTGGATCGCGTCCGCCGTCACCGGATCCCACTCACGCATGTTGTCCATGGTCGCATCGGAAAAGACCACACCCCAGCCGAAGGTGTCGTAAGCCTTGTTGCGTTCGACCACGGTGATCTGATGTGCCGGGTTCAGCTTCTTCATCAGGATCGCGAAATACAGACCCGCCGGGCCGCCACCAATACACACGATGCGCATGCTGTTGCTCCTTCAGTGTTGAGCCGCCCGGACACCCTAGGGGAAAGGGCCGGAACCGGCGAGATCAAGCGTTCTTGTTTAGTGCGCAATATTTCATATCTAAACTATCAAGTCAACAAGCACTTCGAAAGAAACGTACTGACCAGTCCTTGCTCGATCTTGCTGTAGCTTAGTCGTCGACAGGCACGACTGGCGGATGAAGTGCGAGCAGCGCCTTCAGCATGGAAATCAACATCCGCGCGTTGTCCTGACCGAAGGGCTCGAGCACCAGCTTCTGATGCTCGATGGCGCGCTCGCGCAGGGCGTCGGTCAGCCGGTGTCCCTTGGGCGTGATCCGCACCACGGTCTGGCGTCGGTCGGTGCGCACCCGGGTACGGGCGACGATGCCCTCCGCCTCCATGCGCTGAACCACCTTGCTCAAGGTCGGCTGCTTGGTCAGGGTCAGCTGGCTGAGCACGCCGATGCTCTCGCCCTCGCTACCCTCCAGACTCGCCAGCACCCGCCACTCGGTCACCGACAGGCCCACCGCCTCGACCTCGCGATGAAACTCGCGCGAGATCCGGCTGCTCGCCTGAGCGAGCAGGAAGGCCAGATAGCTGTCGACAAAGCGTCCGTCCCGGCCCTCGGCCGGTACCGCCTGCACGGGCGAGTCGTCCGTCATCGTTTCACCACTCCCATGCCCCTTCATAGAACACTCCGGGTCTCGTTTCGACCAGCAGGCACGCACGCCATAAAAAAAACCAGCTTGCGAATCACGCAAGTTTGCTTATAAATTGTTTATAACTATACGTTAATCGCCCAGCACGCAGCTTGTCGGAGCCAGTGATGACCGAACGCCTCCCGAAACAGCCATCGCCTGTTCCGCTTCCCGCCCGGGAGGCGGCATGAACGCGCCCGAGACCTTCCGCCTCGCGGAGCCGCTCGCGGCCTTTCCCTTCTTCAGCTCGCGCGACGCGGACGAGGCGCGGCTCAAGGTCGCGCGCGTGTTCTGTCCGCACGAACTGCGCCCGGTCAGCACCCATACCCCCTTCGCCTCGCGCCACAACATGGTGAAGCTCGGCGAGACCGCGCTCAATTACCTGACCTATGGTACCGAGGTCGACATTCTTCCGGGCTGCCTCGAGAGTTTCTACCTGGTGCAGATCCCGCTCCATGGCACCGCCCGGATCCGCTGCGGCACGCAGGAGGTCCATTCCTCCCCGGCGACGGCGAGCATTCTCAACCCGCACGAACCCACCCGGATGCGCTGGCAGCACGACAACCGCCAGCTGATGCTGTGGATACCGCGTCATTCGCTCGAACGGCGGCTCGAAGAACACCTCGGCGAACCGCTGAAGGCGCCGCTCAGCTTCGATGTCGCGCTGTCGCAACGCGAAGGCATGACCCGAAGCTGGTGCCGGATGCTGATCGACCTCGCGGAAAATATCGACCAGTGCGGCGCCGACTGGCTGCGCTTTCGCCCCACCGTCGCCGGGCTGGAGGACTGCCTGATCCGCGGCCTGCTGCAACTGCACCGCCACAACTACAGCGAGCGCCTCAACCAGCCGCAGGATGCCGCGCTGCCACGCCACGTGCAGCGCGCGATCGACTATATCGAGAGCCATCTCGAGGATGCGATCAATGTCGGGGACATCGCCCGCGCCGCCTGCGTCAGTATCCGCGCGCTCGAGGAAGGTTTCCGCAGGCATTGCGACAGCTCCCCGCTGGTGTATTTGCGCGAAGTCCGGCTCGACCGCGTGCGCAAGGCGCTGGCCGGCGCCGCGCCCGGCTCGGACAAGGTCGCCGTGCTCGCACACCGCTACGGCTTCGCCCATCTTGGCCGCTTCTCCGCCTATTACAAGGCGCGCTTCGGCGAAACCCCGTCGCAGACCGCCAGCCGTCAGCGGTGCAACTGAACCCCACCCCCCAACTCTGCGCGATCCGGACAAGACAATCGCGCAAAGCGGATACCCGGTCACACCCCTGAAATGAACACTGTGTCCCAAGGACGCCCGCGGTGGCGTCACCGACCGGAGGACACAGCAGATGAAAGGGATCCAAGGCAAGGTCGCCATCGTGACCGGTGGCGCCACCATGATCGGCGAAGCCGTTGCACGCGACCTGATCGCCCATGGCGCACGCGTCGTACTGGCCGACATCGACGCACACAAGGGCGCGGCGGCAGCCGACCGCCTCGGGCCGGCCGCCCGCTTCCACCACACCGACGTCGCCGACGACGGCCGCATCGCGCAATGCGTGGCCGACACCGTGACCGCGTTCGGCGGTATCGACTACCTGGTCAATTGCGCCTGCACCTATGTCGATAACGGCGCCGCGTCGACCCGCGCGGAGTGGGCCCAGGCGCTCGACGTCAACCTGGTCGGCGCGGCGATGATGCTGCAGGCCTGCCGCCCGGAGATGGTCAAGCGCGGCGGCGGTGCGGTGGTGAATTTCGCCTCGATTTCGGCCACCGCGGCCCAGGCCGGGCGCTGGCTCTACCCGGTGAGCAAGGCCGCGATGCAGCAGCTCACCCGCGCAGCCGCCAACGACCTGGCCGCCGACCGCATCCGGGTCAATTCGGTCTCGCCCGGCTGGACCTGGTCCTCGATCATCGAAACCCTCGCCGCAGGCGACAGGGCCAAGGCCGACCGCGTCGCCGCCGACTACCACATGCTCGGTCGCCTCGGCCTGCCCGAGGAGGTGGCCCAGGTGGTGAGCTTCCTGCTCTCCGACCACGCCAGCTTCGTCACCGGCAGCGACTACGCCTGCGACGGCGGCTACACCGCGCTCGGCCCCGAAGGCCGGGCGGCCGCGATCACCCGGCTGATGGACTGAGCGCCCGCCCTCAACCTGCCGCCCCGCCCCCAACACCAGAGGAGACACACATGCAACTCGACCACGATTCGATCACCCCCCGTTCCGTTGCCATCGTCGGCGCCGGCCAGGCCGGCCTGCTGCTCGGCTGCGCCCTGCTCGACAAGGGCTATGCGGTGACCATCGTCACCAACCGCAGCGCCGAAGACATCTGGAACGGCAAGGTGATGTCCTCCCAGTTCATCTTCGACCCCGCGCTGCAGATCGAGCGCGACTTCGGCATGAACCAGTGGGAGCAGGACTGTCCGAACACCGACGGCATCGGCTTCTCGATCCCGACCCCCGACGGCAGCGGCAACAAGGCGATCCACTGGCACGCCCGCCTGCATGCGCCGGGGCAGTCGGTGGACCAGCGGGTGAAGATGCCGGGCTGGATGAAGGAGTTCGTGCGCCGCGGCGGCGAACTGCGCTTCGAGGATGTCGGCGTGCCGCAGCTCGAGGCACTCACCGCCGCCCACGAGCTGGTGCTGCTCGCCGGCGGCAAGGGCGAGATCGTGAACCTGCTCGGCCGCGACGACAGCCGCTCGCCGGTGCGCCAGCCGATGCGCCAGCTCGCCCTCACCTACGTCACCGGCATGAAGCGCCACGACTACTACGAGTGCGTAAACTTCAACCTGATCCCGGGTGTGGGGGAGTACTTCGTGTTTCCGGCGCTGACCACCCACGGCGCCAGCGGCACCCAGGCCTGCGACATCATGGTGTTCGAGGGCGTGCCGGGCGGGCCGATGGACTGCTGGAGCGAGGTGAAGACCCCCGAGCAGCACCTCGAGAAGAGCCTCGAGATCCTCAAGACCTTCACCCCGTGGGAATACGAGCGCAGCCGCGACTGCCAGCTCACCGACGCCAACGGCATCCTCGCCGGCCGGATCACGCCGACGGTGCGCAACGCGGTGCTCACCCTGCCCTCCGGGCGCAAGGTGTTCGGCATGGGCGACGCGGTGCTGGTGAACGACCCGATCACCGGCCAGGGCTCGAACAACGCGACCAAGGGCGCCAAACATTACTACGACGCCATCCTCGCCCGCGGCGGCGCCGCCTTCGACGAGGCCTGGATGCGCCAGACTTTCGATGCGCTGTACAACGGCTATGCCGAGAAGGTGGTGCGCTGGACCAACAGCCTGCTGTTCCCGCCGCCGGACTACATCGTCAAGCTGCTCGCCACCGCGCAGCACGCCCCCGCGCTCGCCTCGCGCATCGCCAACGGCTTCAACGACCCGCGCGACTACGCCGAATACTGGTTCGACCCCGCCGCCGCCGAACGCCTGATGCAGCGCGAGATGGAAGCGGTCGCCGCATAAGCCCGCGCCCCGCCCCGGGCACGCCCCGGGCGGCGGCCTTCCCCCCAGAGGAGACCCAACATGTTCGACCCCCGACACTTCCGCGGCGCGCTCGGCCACTTCGCCACCGGCGTCACCATCGTCACCACCCGCGGCACCGAAGGTGAGCCGGTCGGCGTCACCGTCAACAGCTTCGCCTCGGTCTCGCTCGATCCGCCGCTGATCCTGTGGAGCCTGGCGAAGAATTCATACAGCCTTGCCGCGTTCAGCGCCGCAGACCACTTTGCCGTGCACGTGCTCGCCAGCTCGCAACAGGGCCTGTCCGACCGCTTCGCGCGCGCCGCCAGCGATAAATTCTCCGGCCTCGAGCTCGGCTCCGGAATCGGCGATGCGCCCCTGCTCGACGGCTGCGCCACCGTGTTCGAATGCTCGACCGAGCACCGCTACGACGGCGGCGACCACCTGATCCTGGTCGGCCGCGTGCAGCGCTTCGACGTACACGACCGCGCCCCCCTGCTCTTCTACCGCGGCCGCTACGCCGCACCGGAGCCGGAGACGATGTCGTTCTCCGGTCTGATGCGCGCGGTGAGTCCGGTGGCGGCCTGAGAGACTTCTCGAAGCAGGCTCGGCGGCAGGACCACCTCGCGGCGGAATGGGTGTCCTTCCATTAACCCCGTAATCAATTAGGCGATACCGAGCGGATCACGGCACGGCGACTCCCTCCCCTTCAAGGGGAGGGCTGGGGTGGGGATGGGTTTCGTAGAGGCGTGGCGCTGCCCCCACCCCGGCCCAGATTCTCCGCCGCACGACACCTCTCCGGCGGCGCAGGGCGACGCTCTGCGAAACCCCAAAGCCCACAGCACAGGCGGTTCCGCCCTCCCCCGCCCACGGCACAGTTGCTACCGGCATCACGCAATGCCCCCCAACATCCCGATCGTCCTACCGTTGCGGGCTGCCACAGGCCTGACGTGGAAGCGCCATCGCTCTTGGCTGATCGGCACCATTACGAACGTGCAGCGCCAAGTGGTGATAAAAATCACATTGCCAACGTGTTATGCGCTTGTCAGTACGGCAGCGCCCTCTGCATAATTGTTGTAAATAAACGTTACAGCTCGTGCATACTGAATCCCCAAGCTAGGCGCCCCGCCGTACAGCACCCTGCACGCGAAGCTGAGCAAGGCACTGTCCACTGCAATCAGCGGTACGGCGTGCCCGAACGTATCAGACGGGGGAGATTCGACGTTGACGGAGCATGCACTGAGGTGTGTGTAACCAGCTGCTGGTCAGGTGAAATGAACGCGCACTGGATACTCGAACCCGGATGAAGGTCAAGGGCAATAGGCGGTCGGTGGACATGCGAGCGGTCTGCCGGGTTTGGTGGTTTGTTTATGAAGGTCAATAAAACTCGAATGCCATGAAAACCGATAATTTACAGACATATAGCGCTGCAGGGTTTGACCGGATATGCAGCGTGGAAACAGGGAAGTTTGCAGATTTGCGGTCTGCAACTCGTTATGCTTTTTGGAATCCACCCTGATGTCTAAACAGAAGCCGATCACACAAACCGAACTGGATATGATTGCTCGCCTCAACTCTGATCGATTCTCCGCTGATGATCTGCTTGAGATTTCAGATGCGGTTCACGACATTCCAGAAGAAAACCGAGGCTGGGAAGGCAGAATGTTCCTTCTGGCCAAGCGGTTTCCGAGGCAACATTACCGTGCGATGGCAGCCGATTACCGTCTTACGGCCATGTCGGCGCTTATTGCAGAAATTGCTTTGCCTCATGGAGTCTTACCCCAAGCTCCCGATGGCTCGCACATGGTTGGCGAATGCGTGTTTGAAGCTGCTGCGTCGGAGCCAATTCTCATTCGAGGCAACGAGCCTTTCTTTGAGCCAGAGCCTTTTCTCAGGCGGGTCTTGGAGCTTACTGAGGTCTATGGCAAGGCATAACATGGCGCTCAACCTCGCTCCCTCCGGTTGCTGGACGCTGCGCGATAAAGCCGCGCAGCGCCGGTTAGCTCTACGTTGGGCAAGGATCTATGCCTGCTCCGAAAGTTGATATCTCGGATATTCGCAGAGGTGTCCGTCGCTACAACGCGGGCGAACGACCCTGGCGACAGACTCTGAACAGAGTTGACTGGTTTATTGCCTTCGAGAACGAACCTTACCCATTGAAGTACACCTACGCTCTGACCGTCGACGTGCCGCCAATTCAATACACGACGGACCAGATGAAGAGGGCGATGAGGCATTTGGGCCTCACTTTCCATAGTTTGAAGGCCGAACGCGATGCGAACAAAGATTTTGAGGAGCGGGTTCGCAAATCCCTTCGGGATCCTTCGGGCAGGAGAAGAAGGCTTAGAAATGCACCAGCAAAACCACGGGTAAAGTACGTTACGAGTTTGTCCTTTTTAAGAAATCCAGATGTAGTTGCGGAAGTATTGAGCCGCGCCAAGGGGTTATGTGAAAGCTGCGGTAAGCCGGCCCCGTTTTTGAAGGCTTCGGATAACAGCCCTTACCTTGAAGTGCATCACAAAGTCTTCCTGGCGAATGACGGTGAAGACACCGTTGCGAATGCCGAGGCCCTTTGCCCAAACTGCCACAGACGAAAGCACCATGGCTAATGCGCAAGGGGCAGTACCCAAAACACGTTATGCATTTTGATCCTATGAAATCGTCCATCAACTTCCTGAAGCTTGTATATCCACCTGTATCAAACCAATGCGCCGAATGGCTATGGAAGAACCCCGTCGTAAGAGAATTCGTAAGTCGTAGCAAGCTGTATATGCTTGCCCAACGCCAGGAAGTACTCTTTCGTGACTATCGCATTGACGAAGAAAGCTATCGGTTCGAGTTTTCCTTGTCGTGTGGTGATATCACAAGAACAGGTCTGTCCGTTCGTCTAGACGATCTCGCCATGTGCTCAGACAAAGAAGTTGAGTTCGAGATTGGGCCTCAGATTTTCCGTATATGGGCCTTCGAGAATGGGGAGGAAATGAAAGAACCCCTTTACTGGGCCACTACGGACAAATTTCTTTACGATCTATGGCGCAAGCGTTTTTCTGTCTCTGGCACCCTCGATGTGAGAGATTTTACGAAGTACCAGTTGTACTACGTGGGCATCTCCAAGAAACAAGACAGCTTTTCTCGCCTATTTAACAATGGGCACAAAAATAGGGCGCGAATTCTGAGTAACGAAACACAGATAGCCCCAACTGCCAGGCTAACGGATGAAATATTCATATTTTTCTTTGATGTAGAAGACTTGGGTATTTCACATTTCGGGGATGGAGATGAAATTGATCTACCGACGGCAACTCCAAAGGAATGGTTGGTTGCCGACGCCGAAAAAGCTTTCGTGAAAATCCTGGATAGCAAATACAACGAAGAAAAATACGAGAACTACCCTCTCGGTGGCGATGGCCTCTATGGGAAAGGCCTTGATTGCTACGGGTACATTATCGATGAAGATATTGAACTCGTTACCGCACACCGTGGTTTCCGGGGTGTGCACAACTACTTCTCAAACCAGTCAGTGCATCCGGACTTCATTTTCACCAAGGGAGACACGGTGACGGTCATAGACCATGAAACATCTGCTGCGTATGCGAAAAATGCATAACCCTGCAGTCCACCGGACGCTGCGTGATAAAGCCGCGCTGCGCCGATGACCTCCGCGTTAGGGCGCGAATTCATCCGCTACGGACTTCCGCCGCTCAATTGCGCCGCTCAAGATGTCTACACTCACTCACGAGCTGCTGTTTGCACAGCTGGGCGCACATCAGAGTCAGATAAGAATGTAGGGGGATCCGAAATTGACATTGACTCTTGAGCAACTGCTACCCAGCATGAATCAGTCGATAAACGGAGTTGGCTTCCTGTTTGGAGCAGGCGCTTCATTTCAGGCGGGCTACCCGCTGATGACCACATTGACGCGTCAGGTCGTCGCTGGACTCACAGCTACCGAGAGGACCGATCTCACAGCCGCACTGAATGCCACCGGTAAAACGTACGACGACGCAACAGCGACGCCGAACATAGAAGAGATTGCCGATCTGACAATCGCGCACGCGCTCAACTCCGGAGATGCAAGATACACAAACCTCGAACGGCGCCTCAGGGACCTAATTGTCCAGGCGCTACTGTCAGTGTCCTCGCCAAACTTTGATCATCACGTCAGATTCTTCCAGGGGCTAAAACGCAGGACGTTTGGCCTACCAAGCACTGTCTGGATATTCACAACCAACTATGACGTTTTGCTTGAGACTGCCGCAGCGATGGCTGGCGTTCGCTTGGAGAATGGCTTCTCTGGAACAACAACCGGTTTCCTGGATATTGGCCGCTTCGGACAGCTGCACGGAGCCAGTGATGCGCAGCGATTCGTTCCTTACGCAGGTCTAGTCGTAAAGCTCGTAAAACTGCATGGCTCTTTATCGTGGTATGTCGACGGGGGCCAAGTGCTGGAACAACACCCCACCTCACTCGCTCCGACTTCGCCGCGCACGATGGTGCTACCACGGCGACGAAAGGTAATGGATACCCTGAGCCCACCGTACGACCAGTTGTTCGCACTGACAAGTCGAACTATCGGTAGTGAGTGCAGATACCTCATCAGTTGCGGTTTTAGCTATGGCGATGAGCACATAAACCAAAATATCTTATTGCCTGCACTCCGCGCCGGCAGATGCCGGCTGACGGCACTTTGCGGATTCGACCCACCGGGGTTGGCTGAATTCAAGGCGTTGCCAACATTCTCTGGGGCATTCCCAACTCACGCGTGGTCTGGTGCAGCGCAAACCACTGATACCACGACGCTTTGGCAATTCGATCAATTCGCTCAAGCTTTCTAACTGAGGGAGGAAGAAATGAACTACCAGATCGGTAAAGTCTGCGGTGTATCCGGCGATGAGATTCTCGTCAATGTTGTAGACCACAAGACTGACGAAACAGGCGAAGCAGGCGTACCCGAGAACATGACGGTTCATCTCCCGAGCGACTTGGGTCCTGTACCGGTAGTGATTGGCCAACCAGGAACGTTTGTAGTGGTTGCACTACCTGCCGCCAGCCTGCTCTGCATGGTAGTAGGGATCACGATGAAGGAGGGGCGGTACTCCGCGGGAGAATCAAAGGAAGCAGCACTGACGGGCGCCCTTCTTCTCGATCCAACTTCACGAGCGCTGGTGACCGTGCCTGTTGGTACTATTGGAAGCAAAGGCACCTTTGAACGAGGAACGGATGTATTGCCCACCGTAAACGCTCCAGTCTTTGCTGCGTCACCGCAACTAGTCAGTTCCGTGTTCGCCAGTTACGCTGAGGGCGACTTCGCTCTTGGCACATTGTCACTGCAACCTGATCAATTGGCGAAAATCAACCTCGATTCCTTTCTGTCCCGACATGCAGCAATACTAGGCCAAACGGGAGGCGGAAAGTCATGGACAGTCGCCTCGTTGCTCCAGAAAGTCTCAAGCTTCAAACAAGCAACTGTCGTACTATTTGATCTTCATGGCGAATATTCAGATGCCTTCGCGAAAGACGCTGACATCATTTCAGCTGCTGACCTTGAGCTCCCCTACTGGTTAATGAATTCGGAAGAAATTCTTGGCCTCATGGTAGATCGCAGCGAATCAGCTGCACCTAATCAGATTGCTAAATTCAAGGAAGTGCTTCAGTCCGCCAAGGAAACTCCAGACGAGAATAGAAAGCTTGGGATAACCAAGATCACCATTGACACCCCTGTCTTCTTCGACTTCAACGCAATACTCAAGCAGTTTAGAGAGCTAGACACTCAGATGGTGCCCGGCGCTGCCGGAAAGGAGAAACAAGGGCCACTCTTCGGTCAATTTACTCGGTTGCTCATGAGAATCGACTCACGGCTTAACGACCGTCGATATGATCTTATTTTCAAGCCAAAGACCTATTTAACCAGCGCTTCGATGGAAGACCTTTTCCGTCGCCTACTAGGTGAACGACAAGGCGACAGAAAGAAGATAGTCGTCATTGATCTTAGCCCTGTTCCATTTGACGTTCGCGGCTCGGTCATTTCTCTGATTCTCCGATGCATATTTGACTTCGCCTACTGGTACAGACGGGTCAACAAGGCTCGGCATCCAATTGCGGTCTTCGCTGACGAAGCCCACATCTATCTCAACGAACGCGATGCCGACTCAGAAGCTGCCCGCCACTCTGCTGAGCGAATAGCAAAGGAAGGGCGCAAATACGGTGTAAGCCTTACCGTCATCAGTCAACGTCCCCGAGAGGTCTCGTCAACCATACTCTCGCAGTGCAACAGCTTTCTATGCCTCCGCATTTCGAATCCCGAAGACCAGTCATACGTCAAGAGCCTCCTTCCAGACTCGGTGCGAGGAATAGCGAGCCTGTTCTCAACACTTCGGAGAGGCGAATGCGTGCTGTTGGGGGACTCGGTCCTCATGCCTACTCGTATACGCATCGACACCCCAGACCCAAAGCCAGCCAGCGATGATGCTTCGTTCTACAAGCACTGGATCACCGATCCCGTTGACATTGACTTCGCGGCTGTACTCAAGGCTTGGCGCAATCAAGAAGCATAGAGTCTTGTGAACGTGAATCCCAGCTATCGCGCCCTAACTGCCGCTCGACCCCGCCTCCTTCGGTCACTGGACGCCGCGCGATGAAGCCGCTCCGCGCCGCGCCCTGACCTTGAACGTTCGCCGTCTTACAACCATTGGAGATGATCCTGTGTCCGCAATAGTCCCACATCCACTTGAACCTATGCTTCCGGCACTACCAACAACTATTCTGCCGGCGATCACTGCGCTCACTACATCTCTGGGGATTCCGCGAACCGTTCTCGCGAGTGATGAGGAAATTCAATACGCTTGGCGCGATTTGCCACGTGAGCTTAGAGATGTGCCTATAGCGCTGAGAGGTGAACTCGTAGCCAGAATGTGCGTTGCTGTAAGTACAGGGCTCTTTGATGGAGCAATGAATTACATCTGGAATGCAGCGATCCTTCAACTCCGAACGAAGGTAATAAATTTCGGCCTGCCAATCGTTGCCCAGATTACTCAGTCAGACTTCGAAGAAAAGCATCTGCTGGAACTTCAAGACAGTCGACTGCTAGAACTGTGCTTAAAACTAAATCTCGTCAATGAGGACGGTTTCTTTTTTCTGGATCAATGCCGCGACGTCCGAAACAATTTTTCGGCCGCACATCCCACCCTCGGAACGGTAAACGACCGCGAGTTCACCACCTTTTTAAATCGTTGTGTTCGCTATGCGCTCGCTGATGCGTCGTCGCCGAAGGGCGTCGACATCGGCGCCTTTATTTCGGCGGTTAAGGGTGCACGCTTCAACGCAAACCAGTCCGGTGTCTGGGTTCATCGACTGGGTGAAACCCATGACGCACAACGCCAAATGCTCGTTGGGATGATTCATGGCATCTACTGCGATCCAAATACTTCCGAGCCTTCTCGACTAAATGCGTTTGATATCTGCAATTCGCTAAAAGCGGGATTCACCGCCGCGTTGCGTTCGGATCTCATCAACAAGCACAGCGAGTATGCCGCCAAAGGTGACGAGCCGCGACATACAGCGTCGCTACAGTTCTTCGAGAAGCTCGGGCTTCTTACATTACTGAATGAATCCGAGCAACATGCGGTCTTCCATCGTGCGGTCGAACGTCTTTGGAACGTTCACAACGGGACGAACAACTTCTACAACGAACCTCCATTTGCTGAGCGCTTGCTCGAACTCTCACGACAAGGCGCAGTTCCAGAAACAGTGCAAGAGACATTTGTTCAGGTTGTCGTTTGTTGCAATGTCGGCAACAGATACGGTGTTTCGTTTGCCGCTGCTACGAGCTACGACCAGATCATAAAGTCGTTCTCGCCCCGCGAAATCGCTACGATGATTCGCATCGCGTCGTCACCAGCAACCACATTAGGGCAGCGTCTCAACAGCTTTCCATCTTGCCGCCAACGATTCAAACAGAACTTGGCACTCATCGATCCAGCGAGTGTTCCAAGCGGCGTAAAGGCCGACTACGAGAAATTTCTCAAGTGAGCGCTAAGACGGCGAAGGTGGCAGTCGAGCGGACCTGCGCCAAGAGCCGCGCAGGCCGCTCACTCCCACGTTCAACGCTGCCGACGCAGAGCAAGTCATGCCGCGCGACGTGGAATCGCTCGCCGCCTGAACGCCCCACCCGGCACCATGTGAGATCGGGTCGCAGGCGCGGCTTCGAATCGCTGCTCTTTCATCACGGTCGCGACGCGACGCCCGAGGCCGAACCGTCAGGCGCATTGCGCCAGGGTACGCCAAGCCGATCGCCGATCGCTGCTTGAGCATCCCCGAGGGCGCGCGGACAGGAGGCCGGCGCAGGATCACCTCCCCCGCCCGTCGCGCTACGGCGAGCCGTCGCGCACCGCGAGCCGCTCGAACCAGGTACGCGGCGAGATCCCCTGGTCCGGGCCCAGAATGGAAAAGCCGCCGTCAACCGCCAGATCCACACCGGTCATCCACGAGGCATCCTCGCTGGCGACAAAGGCGATGACTCGCCCCACCTCGTCACCGCGCCCGACCCGTCCGAGCGGGTGGAAGTGGGCCCCGACCGCGTCGGCCACCTCAGTGGAGCCTCCGCTCATGCGCTCGACCGCCGGCGACCAGGTCCATGCGGGCGACACCGACAGCACCCGAATGCCGCGCGGGGCAAGACTGACGGCGAAATTCCGGGTCACCTGGATGATGGCCGCTTTCGATGCCGGATAGACCGCCCGCCCGTCGGCGCCGAACTTGCCACCGGTACTGCCCAGGTTCACCACCACGCTGCCGCTCTTCATCCGCTCGGCCGCCTTCTGGGTGAAGATCGCCGCCGACACCAGGTTGACGTTGAGCGTGGCGAGCCACTGGGCACGACTGGAGGCCAGGCCCTGGTCGTCGTAGCTGCAGGCGTTGTTCACCAGCAGGTCGAGACGGCCGCAGGCGTCGAACACTTTGTCGATGCAGCGATCAATCGCCGCATCGTCGGTGATGTCGGTCTCGACGAAGGTGGCCGCGGCACCGATCGAGGCCGCCACGGCCTCCCCCGCCTCGCAGCCGCGGCCGACGAGAAAGACCCGGGCGCCGGCCGCAGCCAGCGAACGGGCGATGTCGGCACCCAAGCCCTGGGTGGCGCCGGTGATCACGGCCACCTTGCCGGCAAGCCGGGGATGGATCGAAGCCGGGTTCATGTGCCTGCCTCCTGGTCGAAGTGCGCGAATGTCAGATCCACCTCGCTGACCTCGGCGATCAGCCGCATGCTCGCGAGCGAGGCTTCATGCACGGCTCGATCGGCGGCTGCGCAGGCATCGGCGGCCACGCTCACCTCGAAGCCGCGGTCCGCCGCGTCGCGTACGGTGCTTTCCACCACGGAGTGGGTCGCCACGCCGGCAATGACGAGCCGGCGGGCGTCGAGCAGGCGCAGCAAGGGCTCCAGCTCGGTACCGTAGAAGGCGCTGATGCGGGTGTGCTTGACCACGAACTCGCGCGTATCGGGCAGCGGCGCCAGGGCGTCGAAGAAGGCGGCGCCCCATTCGCCCTCGCGCACCGCGCCGATCTCCGCCGTCTTCCTGAAGATGGGCGTGTTGCGCGCCAGATCGGCGTAGTCGGCGCGGAACGCGATGCGCACATGGACGATGGGCCACGAACGCGCCCGCGCGCCGGCGAGCAGCCGTCCGGCAGCAGCGATCAGCGCCGCACGCGCCGGGTCGCCGTCACCGAGGCCGACGCGGATGTGCCCCTCGGGATGGAGCACGTCGTTCTGATAATGGAGCGCGAGGACAACCGGCGCCGACATCAGATGAAGACCTCGAGATTGGCGAAGACATCGTCGCAGTTAACCAGGTTGACCCGCTTGAGCGCGATCTTCCAGCCTCCATCTTCGGTCGCTTCGAGCTTGTGATAGACCGCCCCGGCGAGCTGGCGCTGCTCGATCCGCCATTCGGTGAGCTGCAGCGTGGAACGCACGATCAGCCGCCCGCCGCCGTCCACGCCCTCGATCGCGATGTTGCCGATCAGGTGCGCGCTGCGGGTGAGTGGCTGCTGCGACCAGTTGCGCGCGTTCTCGACCCGGCGCACCCGCACTTCGCGCAGCATTCTGTCCTCCCAGAACAGCGACACCTGCTCGAAGGGGTTGGCCTGGTCGTGAAAGCGCGGCACCCAGTAGCGGCCGTCCTCGGTCCATAGCGCCAGCCAGTCGGCGAAGCGGCGTTCGTCGAGCAGCCGCGCCTCGTGAAACAGAAACTGTTCGACCCCGCGAACGGCCTCGGCCGACAGGCTGGCACCGGCGACCGGGCGGGTGGAAACATCGAAACCGCGATCAAGCAGCTGCATGGCCGGCCTCCTTGTTCGTCGCCTTGATGCCGGACGGTTGCCCGGGCGGGTTGGTCATGTACTGCTTCCAGGCCGCGAACTGGTTGCGCATCGGCAGTTCGCTGGTGCCATTGGTCGACACCATGCCGTCCTCGGTCGCGCGGTCGGTCCCGAGGTAGCGGTGCAGGCTGACCCAGTCGCCACCGCGGGTCCGGTTGCCCTCCTGGCAACGCTTGTACACTTCGACGTCGTCGGGCATCACGTTCGACGACGGCGAGTTGATCAGGTTGGCGTAGGTCAGCGCGCGGTCGAACACTTCCGCTGGCGCGCCCTTTAGGCGGAAAGTCTGGATCTCGATCAAGGTGCGGTCCACGCTGACCGGGCGGATCACGCGGAACTGCTGGAACACGTTATGCGGCGAACCGCTGCCGTAGATGATGGTGTTGTGGCGGTTCATGCCCAGAATCTCGGTCGCCCGCGCCTCGCCCCAGGCTTGGCTGAGCACCGCGAAATGCGCGCGCGACACCGGGTCACGGGTGGCGGCAGCGGGATCGAAGATGCCCTCCATGTAGCCGTGGCCGTTGTGATAGGCCCTCAGCTCGAGCTTTTCCCAGAACGCGTAGGGTTCGCCGTTACCGTCCATGATCAACAGCTCGAACGGCATCTCGCCGATTTCCTTCGCTTCCTCGCGCGCCGCGACGAAGGACGACTCATGCGTGATGCGGGCATGCATGGTGTCGTGCAGATTCTCGTAGAAGACCTTCCAGTTCGACTTCTGCATTACCCGGAACACGCCGCCGGCCACCTCCACCTCGCCCTCGGGCGAACGGTCGCACAGGTTGTCGATGGAGGACGCCGCGCCGCCGAGGAAGTGCTTCAGATCGGGCCCCTCGGCCGCCTGGCTGGCAAACACGAAGCCGCGGTAGCTGTCGACACGGGCCACCGCCTTCATCGAGAAGTCGGGGTTGGCCGGGTCGTAACAAGTGCCTTCCAGTCCGTTCTTGAGCGGCAGGGCCAGGTGCGAGCCGTCGAGTCTGAAGGTCCACGCGTGGTACGGGCAGCGGAAGAACTTGCCCGCACAGCCGTCGCCGTCGGCCACCAGTTTTGCCCCCTTGTGCGGGCAGCGGTTGTAGACCACGTGCACCTTGCGATCGGCCGCGCGCACCATGATCACGTCCTGGTCGCCGATTCGCGTGGTGTGGTAATCGCCCGTGTTCGCGACCTGGCTTTCATGGCCGACGTAGACCCACGCCTGGCCGTAGATCCGTTCCATCTCCAGATCGAAGATCGCGGGATCGGTATAGACGCGCTTGTGCACGCTGTCGGCGCGCACCAGTCCTGCGAGCGCATCGTTGGATAGAGTCATGCTGCTCTCCTCGGGTCGTTAAAGTTCGAGCACCAGTCGCGCCGACCGGGCCCGTGAAACACAGGTACAGAAGCCGCCGGCGTCGCGTTCGCGCGCGGACAGGCAGATATCGCGATGATCGGCGTCGCCCTCGAGCACCTGCGCCACGCAGATGCCGCATTCGCCACGGCGACAGTCGAACATGGTGTCCAGGCCGGCTGCCTCGATGACGTCCATCACCGTCTTGCCGACCGGTACTTCCAGGGTGACGCCGCTGCGTCTGAGTTCGACGCTGAACGGCCGGTCGCCAGCCGCATCGAGCGTGCCGGCGAAGAGTTCGCAATGCAGACAGGCTTCGTCCCAGCCGGCGGCGCGCGCGGCATCCAGCACCGCGCCGATGAATCCCTTGGGGCCGCAGACATATAGATGACGGCCTTCGACCGGCGCGCCGATCACCTCGGCAAGCGGCATGCCGCGCTCGGGATCGCCGCCGTCGAACCAGCAGCGCGCGTTCGGCAGCGCCTCGACCTCGGCGCAATAGGCGGCTTGCGCCGCGGAGCGGGCGGCATAGTGCAGCGCCGACACGGCCCCCTGTTGCGCCAGCGCGCGCGCCATGCACAGAATGGGGGTGATGCCGATACCGGCTGCCAGCAGCACGTGGCTGGCGGCGTCCTGCGCCAGCGGAAAATGATTGCGCGGCGTCGACGCCAGCAGCCGATCGCCCGGCCGTAGCGCATGCACCCAGCGCGAGCCGCCACTGCCCTGCTCCTCGAGCTGGACCGCAATCTCGTAGCAGCGGTCGCCCGCGGCCGGCGCGACCAGGGAATAGGCGCGGTGCAGGACGATCCCGTCCGTGGCGCCGGGCACGTGAAGCTCGATGTGGGCGCCCGGATCGTAACCGGGCAACGCCCCCCCGTCCGCCGCGACCAACTGCAGCCGACGGATGCGCGGTGCGAGCTGATCGATCCGCTCGACACGCAGTTCCAGTGTGGACATTGCAAGACTCCGTGATGTCAGCCGGGCACGAGAAAGTGCCGGCGAGGACCAATCTATTCACTCGCGGACGTCGGCAATAGCCAGTGCTGGCACGACCTGTCCGTATTTTGCATTTGCGCGCCGAATTGCCTGATTCGGACAGCCGCCAGCCCCTGCATGCCTATTCCGGATAGTTCCCGCACCCGAATTGCCGAAGAATCGGTTCCGGGCTGCGAGGATTCGCGGCGAAACGGAACGTGGAGGCAGGATTCTCGAATGGAAACGACTTTCGTCATCGAGCAATTGCTGAACGGGGTAGGCTACGGCCTCATGCTGTTCATGCTCGCCGCCGGGCTCACCCTGGTGTTCGGCGTCATGGACACGATGAACCTGGCCCACGGCACCCTGTTCATGCTCGGCGCCTACTTCGCGGCGACCGTACATGGGCTCAGCGACTCCTTCGTCCTCGCAGTGGTGCTTGGCGTGCTGCTGACGATGGCCGTGGGTGCGCTCCTCGAGTTCCTGCTGATGCGCCGCCTGTATGCACGCAACCATCTGAACCAGGTGGTGGCCACCTTCGGCGTCATCCTGCTCGCCGACGACTTCGTCAAATGGGCATGGGGCCCGGCGCCGGTGATGGCCTCGACCCCGCCCGGACTGGCCGGACCGCTCGAACTCGGCGGCGACCTGCTCTACCCGGCCTACCGCATCCTCATTCTCGGCGCCGGTTTGCTCGCCGCGGTGCTGCTTTACCTGGTGGTGAACCACACCCGGGTGGGCATGCTGGTCCGTGCCGGGGCCTCCAACCGGCACATGGCCGAAATGATGGGGGTGCGGGTGAGCTCGGTGTTCACCCTGATCTTCGTCATCGGTGCGGCGCTGGCCGGAGCAGCCGGCGCCTTGATGGGGCCGCTGACCTCGGTGCAGGTCGGCATGGGCGAGTCCATTCTGATTCCGGCGCTGGTGGTGATCGTGATCGGCGGCATCGGCTCGGTGCGCGGCTCGCTCATCGCCGCGCTGGTGGTCGGCATCGTCGACACCGCCGGGCGGGCCTTCATTCCGCCCCTGCTGCGCGAAATCGCCTCGCCGGCACTCGCGGCCGACGTGGGTCCAGCGCTGTCGAGCGTGGCCATGTACGTGCTGATGGCCCTGGTGCTGAGCTTCAAACCTTCCGGTCTGTTTCCCGCAAGAGGATGAACATGCAAGCAAACCCGACCTCCCCGCCGCTCCCCGGTCGTCCGGGCGCGGCCATGCTGCCCCTGGCCGCGCTGCTGGCTCTTTTCGCCGCGGTGCCGCTGCTCGCCCCGGCGCTGGGGCTGGACTACTACATCGGCTTTGCGATGCGCATGCTGATCGTGATGCTGATCGCGACCAGCCTGAACTTTCTGATGGGTTATGGCGGCCTGATCGCCCTCGGTCATGCGGGCTTCGTCGGCGTCGGCGCCTACGCCGTGGTTGCCCTGATGGAAGCCGGCATCTCGTCGGCCTGGCTGCTGTGGGCTGGCGCAATGGCCGCGGCCGCGGTGGTCGCCCTCGCGGTCGGCGCCATTTCGCTGCGGACGCGGGGCGTGTATTTCATCATGATCACCCTCGCCTTTGCCCAGATGCTCTACTACGTCGCGGTGTCGCTTCGCCGCTACGGCGGCGACGACGGCTACAACCTTGCCGTGCGCCCCTCGCTCGGTCCCGGGCTCGACGTCGCCGACGACCGCGTGCTGTACCTCGCCGTCCTGATCACCTGTACGCTGCTGTTCGCCTTCCTCTACCGGCTTGTGGGCAGCCGCTTCGGCCAGGCCATGATCGGCATTCGCGACAACGAAGGCCGGATGCGCGCACTCGGCTACCCGACCTACCTGCTCAAACTTCAGGCCTTCGTCCTCACCGCCGCCATCGCGGGGCTGGGCGGGGCCATGATGGTGACGCAGAACGGCTTCATCAGCCCGTCCAGCCTGCACTGGTCGCAGTCGGCCGTGTTGATCGTGATCGTCGTCCTGGGGGGCTTGGGCCACCGCTGGGGCGGAGTGGTCGGTGCCGCCGTCTGGGTCAGCCTCGAGGAGCTGCTGCGCCAGCTCACCGAATACTCGCACTGGCCGCTGGGTGCGCTGCTGATCGCCATCATCCTGTTTGCCCCCGACGGCCTGTCGGCGCTGACAGGACGCCGCTCGGGGCAGCCAAGACGCCGCCTCCTCCTGCGCTGGAGATCGGCATGAGCCTCTTCTCCGCCACCGGTCTGGTGAAGCAATTCCGCGGCTTATGCGCAACCGACCACGTCAGCATCGAGGTCGCCCATGGGGAAGTACACGCCCTGATCGGCCCCAACGGCGCGGGCAAGAGCACCCTGGTCAACCTGATCTCGGGCATGTTACCCGCCGACGCCGGCAGAATCGTGCTCGACGGCATCGAGCTCACCCGCCTCGCTCCGCACCAGCGCGTGCGCGCCGGGCTGTCGCGCTGCTTCCAGGTGACCAACCTGTTCAACAAGGCGAGCGTTCGCGACAACCTGCGGCTGGCCGTGCAGGCGCATCGCGGCAGCAGCTTCTCCGTCTTCGGCCAGCGCGATGCCGAATCCGGGATCAATGCCGAAGCCGAGGCCCTGTCCCGTCAGGTCGGGCTGGAACACGCGCTCGATCGCAGCGCGGCCAGCCTCCCGCACGGGGCCCAGCGCCAGCTCGACATCGCCCTCGCCCTGGCCGCGCGCCCCAAGCTGCTGCTGCTCGACGAGCCCATGGCGGGCATGGGGCCCGACGAATCGGCGCGAGTCGTGGAGCTGATCGGCGAGCTGCGCAAGGGCATGGCCATCCTGCTGATCGAGCACGACATGGACGCGGTGTTCCGGCTTGCCGACCGTATCTCGGTGCTGGTCTACGGCCGGGTGCTGGCCAGCGGCAGCGTGGATGCGATCCGCGCTGATCCCGATGTGCAGGCCGTCTATCTCGGCACCGGAGAACACGCATGAACAGTGAAGCCCTGCTCACCTGTTGCAACATCCAGGCCGGCTACCACGGCAGCAAGGTTCTTTTCGACCTCAGCCTCGCGATCCGGCCCGGCGAGGTGATCGGCCTGCTCGGACGCAACGGCATGGGCAAGAGCACCACGATCAAGACCCTCATCGGCGCCCTCGCGCCGTCCCAGGGCGAGATCCGCTTCGACGGCAGGCAGATCGGCGGCATGAAGATGGATGCGATCGCCCGCCTGGGCGTGGCAACCGTGCCCGAAGGTCGCCAGTGCTTTCCCAACCTCTCGGTGCGCGAGCATCTGACCGCCTTCGCCGAGAACCGCAGCGGCCTCGCCGAACCGTGGACGCTGGAGCGCATCTACGCGCTTTTTCCGCGCCTTGCCGAGCGGGCGCAGAACATGGGCGACCAGCTTTCGGGCGGTGAACAGCAGATGCTTGCCATCGGCCGGGCACTCTCCACCAACCCCCGCCTGCTGATCCTCGACGAGGCGACGGAGGGGCTCGCGCCGCTGATCCGCGAAGAGATCTGGCGCTGCATCGCTGCGCTCAAGGCCCGCGGTCAGACCATCCTGATCGTGGACAAGTACGTCGAACGGCTGGTCGGCCTCGCCGACCGCCACCTGATCCTCGAACGCGGTCGCGTGGTGTGGAGCGGCAGTTCCGCCGAACTCGATGCCAACCGTGATCTCTGGCATCGCTATATGGGCATCTGAATCGCTCACCCGCAGGCCGCGACGTCGAACGCCGAAACTCAAACATCTGCCCGTTCATCCCCAACCCCAGGAGCCACATCATGAAAACACAGCTCGCCCGTCTTGCCGCCACCTTTGCTGCGCTTGGATTGCTCGGCGCACCCGCACTGGCCGCAGACGAGATCCGGATAGGCTTTCTCACGACGCTCTCGGGGCCGGGCGGCGCCCTCGGCACCGACGTGCGCGACGGATTCAAGCTCGCCCTGACCCATACGGGGGACAAGTTCGGCGGTCTTCCGGTCGCCCTCAGTGTCATGGACGATCAACAGAACCCGCAGACCGGTCGCCAGAATGTCGAGCGTTTCCTGAAGCGTGACAAGGTCGATCTGATCACCGGCGTCGTATTCTCGAACGTGCTGCTGCCGGTATTGCCGGAGATCCTGAAGAACGGGACCGTCTACCTGTCCACCAACACCGGTCCGCGCGACTACGCCGGCGAAAAGTGCGATCCGAACTTCTTCGCCCTCGCCTGGCAGAACGAGGACATCCCCGCGGCAATGGGCAAGTTCGCCACCGAGAAGGGGTACAAGCGGGTGGCCATGATCGCGCCCAACTACCCCGGCGGGCGCGAGTCGCTCGATGGCTTCAAGCGCCTGTACAAGGGCGAGATCGTGGAGGAGATCTTCACCAAGCTCGGGCAGCTGGACTACGCGGCCGAACTCGCCACCATCCGCGTCGCCAAACCCGACGCGGTGTTCTTCTTTCTCCCCGGCGGCATGGGGGTGAATTTCATCAAGCAGTTCGACGGTGCCGGCCTGGGCAGACAGATGGCGCTGCTGGCCCCGGGCTTCTCGGCCGACGAGGACACCATCAAGGCCGTGGGCGAATCGATCGTCGGGCTCTACAACGCATCACAATGGGCCGCAGATCTCGACAATGCACCAAACAAGCGCTTCGTCGCCGACTTCGTAGAGACCTATGGCCGCATCCCGACCATGTACGCCGCCCAGGCCTACGACGCGGCCCTGCTGATCGACAGTGCGGTGGCCAAGGTCGGCGGGCGCATCGAGGATGCCGCAGCCTTCCGCAGCGCGCTCAAGGCCGCCGAATTCTCGTCCATCCGCGGCAAATTCCGCTTCAACACCAACCAGTACCCCATCCAGAATCTGTACATGCGCGAGGTGTACAAGGACGCGAGCGGAAAGGTGAGCAACCGCACGGTGGGCACGGTGCTCGAGGATCACGCCGACCCCTTTGCCGCCGAGTGCCCGATGAGGTGATCACACGCACCCGAGCGAGGCCCGGATGTTAGCGAGCCCGTTGCACCGCCCACAGCCGGGCGGTGCAACGGGCTCTTTTCTTGCTTTTTAACTTCGTCGGACCAAAAGGTATGCAGATTTTATTTACATCTAAATTAATAACGTATTATCTTTTTACGCACCCGCCGAATTCACGCGGAACGTCGGCAACATTGACACTGGAGGCAGACCGATAATGAATGTTTCGCCGAGCCTGGACCTGTCGAAAATCTATGGCCATCCTGTGTTTCGCTCGCATTCGGCAATCGAGTCGCGTGAAGAGTTGAGCAAGGCGATCACCGCACACGAGTTGCGCTGGGGTCGCGGCGACGTCTCCACCTCGCTCTACCGGCGCGAACTCAGCCGCATCAGCCTGATGATTCTGAGCTACGGAGCCGAGGTCGAAGTCCAGCCGGATGCGTTCAAGGACTTCGTACTGGTCCAGATGCCGCTGCGCGGCATGGCCGAGATCGAATCCGACGGGATCAGCATCTGCCTGAACAGCGGTGAAGCCGCCGTGGTGGCCCCGAAACACAGCATCCGCCTGTTGTGGCAGCCGGGCTGTGAACAACTGATCCTGAAGCTTCCGACCGCGCTTTTGCGCCAGGTGTCCTGTCACACCTGCGCGCTCAGTCACTGTCCCCCAGCCAAGGCGGGCTGTGACCCATGGATCGACCCCGTGTTCAAGATTGGGGCCGGCATCGCCCCCCAGTGGCACGCCTTGCTGCAACAACTTGTGTCGCTGCTGCCGTCCGGAGCGCCCGAAGACCTCCATCCGGCCTGGCTCAATCAGTTCGAGCAAACCGCGGCCCTGTTCCTGCAAGCCCACCAGCCTTCCGTGCTCGAACGCGACACCCGCGCGACCGGGGAGCTGAGCGAACTGCCAGTCTCATCCGGCGCGGCGAAGGCGCGCCTGGACCAGTTGGAGAACTACATCCGCAGCCGCCTGTTCGCACCGATCTCGCTGGCCGATCTCGCCCGCGCCGCAGGCGTGAGCCCGCGTACGCTGAACGTGCTCTGTCACCGCCACCACGGCGTGGCCCCGATGATCCTGCTGCGCAATCTGCGCCTCGAAGCCGCCCGCCACAAGCTGCAATCCAGCCCGGGCGTCAGCGTCACCGAGGTGGCGCTGGAGTATGGCTTCGGCCACCTCGGCCGTTTTTCCGCCTACTACCGCGAACGCTACGGCGAGTTGCCGCGGCAAACCGGCCCGCTGCGGCACTGAACACCCGACACGCCACACGCGGTAGCGACCTGCACCCGGGAATGTGCGAAAAGCGGATACAGATCGGCGGGTAACGGATATTTTCCTCGCGCCCGCGGCGGCACTCTGATCGCAGTGCCACCCAATGAGATCTGAGCGATGAGCAAATACGATGCAATCATCGTCGGCAGCGGGATCAACTCCCTCGTCTGCGCCGGCGTGATGTCCAAACGCGGCAAGAAGGTCCTCGTCCTCGAACGCGAAGCGGTGCTCGGCGGCTGTATCCGCAGCGAGGCCCTGACCGCGCCCGGCTACCTGCACGACACCTTGTCCACCGCCCACTCGCTGTTCGTCACCTCGCCCGGCTATGCCGAGCTCAAGGACGCGCTGCACGCCAACGGCTTGGCCTACGCCAACAACGCCACCCCCACCGGGGTGCTGCTGCCCGACGGCCGCTCGCTGGTGATGGGGCGCGAGCGCGCGGCCAACATCGCGGCGATGAACGCGCTCGTCGCCGGCGACGGCGACGCCTGGGGCGAAGGCATGGCCTTCGTCGAGCACAACGCCGAGCTGATCTTCTCGCTGCTCGGCAACGAGCTGTGGAGCTCCAGCGTGGGCAAGATGATGCTCGGCAAGGTGTGGAAACAGGGCGCGCACGAGACGCTGGCCTTCTTCGGCCCGGCGATGCAGAGCTGCCGCGCCTGGCTGGAGACGCAGTTCCAGTCCGAGCTCGTCCGCGCCCTGCTCGCGCCGTGGGTGCTGCACACCGGGCTCGGGCCGGAGAGCCCGATGTCGGCGCTGATGGCCCGCGTCATCGCCTTCACCCTGGAGGGCGTCGGCCTGCCGCTGGTCAAGGGCGGCAACGCGCGCACCGTGGATGCCTTCCGTACGCTGGTCGAGCAGGCCGGCGGCCGCTTCGAGACCGATGCCGATGTCGCCGAAATCCTGGTCGAAGGCGGCAAGGCGCGCGGCGTGCGCACTGGCGACGGGCGCGTGTTCGAGTCGAAGCAGGTAATCTGCAATGTCACTCCGACCCAGCTCTACGGCCGCCTGCTCACCAACGGCGACGCCTCGCCGCCGCTGCGCCGCCAGGCGAAGGAGTACCGCTACGGCAAGGGCAACATGCAGATCCACCTCGCGCTGTCCGAGCGCCCGCAGTGGGCCGACCCGGCGCTGGGTGATGTCATCTACCTGCACCTGACGCCCGGGCTGGACGGGGTGTCGCGCGCGGTCAACGAAGCCGAGCGCGGCCTGCTGCCGGCCGAGGGCACGGTGTGCGTGTGCCAGCCCTGTGCGGTCGACCCTACACGTGCGCCGCAAGGCGGCTGGGTGATGTGGATCCAGCTGCCCGAGTGCCCACGCACGATCCGTGGCGACGCCGCCGGCGAGATCGTCACGCCGGCCGAGGGCCGGTGGACCGCCGAGATCGCCGACCGCTACGCCGACCGTGCGATCGACCGCATCGCCGCCCATGTGCCGAACCTCCGGGCCTGCATCGTCGGGCGCAAGGTGATCTCGCCCGCCGACCTCGAGCGGATGAACATCAACCTGGTCGGCGGCGACCCCTATTCCGGCGAGTGTTCGGTGGACCAGTACCTGTTCTGGCGCCCGATCCGCGGGGTCAAGGACCACACGACGCCGGTCAAGGGCTTGTACCACATCGGCGCCTCGACTCATCCGGGGCCGGGCCTGTCGGGCGCATCGGGCTTCCATGTCGCCAACGCGCTGGCCAGACGCTGACCCGGGAACATATCTACCAGCGGCGCAACCGGCGACCGAGCTGCCTTCTGCGCAAGGCCGCTGCCCGCACACCGATCGCATCGGATGCTTGCAACCGTGGGGGCAAGACTCCGCGTCGCCTGGCAGCTTGCAGGGCTGCCCGCTCGGCCGCAGGAGCCAGGACCTGGCTGCGCGAATTACCACCTGAGGCGGGTCGAAACCCGTCCTGCCGGAACACAGACCGGCGCAGTCGTTTCGGTCCCTGCGCCCCTCAGGATCGGTCGCTGCCTCCATTGAACACCTGGTAATGATTTCGTCCCGACTGTTTGGCCCGATACATGGCCTCGTCGGCGTGGCGCATCAACTCGTCGATCTCAACACCATCCTGCGGATACAGGGTGATGCCAATGCTGGCGGAAACCTGCAACGCCGTCCCGCCCGCGTCCACCGGGTCGGCAGCCGCCTGAAGCAGTCGGTCGAGCACGGGCGTGCAGTCTGCGAACTGCTTCAGATCCACCAGCACCGCGACGAATTCGTCACCGCCGACGCGCGCCAGCGTATCGCCTTCGCGCAGCGCCGCCTTCATCCGCTGGGTCAGGGCGATCAACATCTCGTCGCCGACATGGTGTCCGTATTCATCATTCACCGCCTTGAATCCGTCCAGATCGAGATAGACCACGGCAACGGAGTCCCCATGGCGCTGACTCTGCACCATGGCGTGGCGCAGGCGGTCGACCAGCAGCAGGCGATTGGGGAGCCTCGTCAATGAATCGTAGTGCGCGATACGCTCGAGTTGCTGCTGTTGCTCCTTGATGCTGGTCACATCCGAGAACAGGGCGACATAGCTATGCACCTGGCCGTTGGTATCATGCACCGCGCGGATGGTCATCATCTCGGCGTACAACTCACCGTTCTTGCGCCGATTCCATATGTCGCCACACCATTGGCCCTCTCGCGCCAGCGCCAATCGCATCTCGGCGTAGAACTCCGGCCCCTGCCGTCCGGAATTGAGCATGCGCGGGTTCTGACCCAGCGCCTCGTCGCGGCGATAGCCGGTGATCCGCGTGAAGGCCTCGTTGACCTCGATGATGGTGCCCTCGGCGTCGGTCACCATGATCGCTTCGCTGGCGTGGGAAAATGCACGGGCGGCGAGTTGCAGATGATCTTCTGCCGTGGTTCTTTCGATCGCGAGCGCGGCGAGCCGGACCTGGTCCTCGACCTGCTTCAATTCGGCGTCCGACGGCTGGGTGGCGTGGCTGAAGTAAACGGCAAGGGTGCCGAGTACGGTGCCGTCGCCCGACAGGATGGGCTGTGACCAGCTCGCCCCGAACCCTGCCTTCCGGGCGTGATCGGGAAGCGGTGCCCAATAGTGGTCGGTTTCGCTGTCCACGATAACGACGCGCTTGCCGGCCGGCGTGCCGCAGGACCAGACGCCCGGGATCATGAACAGGCCGTCGACAATCACGCCGTCGCGGGCCGGCGCACTGCGCGCGACGCTGTGCTCCAGGTGGGTGTCTTCCGCGTCGAGCAGGAAGATAGTGCAGACCATTCCCGGATTCGCCTCCTCCACCTGACCGGCGATGGTGTCCAGCACCATCACCAGCGGCTTCTTGGCGATCAGCATCTCGAGCACGCGGTTGTGATGCCGGGTCTGCATTTCGGCCTGAATCCGTGCGCTGATGTCGACCACGACTGCATAGCAGGACTGGCCGTCGGCTGACAGCTCGCCCTCGATGCGCACGGTCCGTCCCGGTGCACCCTTTGCCGCCAGCCGCACTTCGCATGGACGATCGGCCCGGGCAGCAAAAACGGCTTCCAGAAACGCATTGAAGATCTTCAGGTCGGCCTGGACCACGAATGTCCCGAAGCATCGTCCGGTCAAGCGCGCCGGCTCCACGTTCAACAGGCGGGCGCCACCCGGATTCGCTCGCGTGACGGCGCCATTCCGTTTCAGCGTGAAGTGCCCCGCGGGCGCGAACTCCCGAAGTCCGGGCGCGGGCGACATCCGTTCGTTTCTCTGCCCTCTGGCCTTGCGCACTTTCTTGTCCTGTCTGTCCAGATCGATCGGGCTGGCGCATCGCTCACGATCGAGACCCGGCGGGACGCTCCGGTCGGCAACACTTCGTCTCGCGCCGTAATGCTGCGCGGTGGTATTGGATGCGCTATCCGGTTTCACGTCGCCCCCTCCGCTCCCTCTTAGTCCGCAATGCGGCACAGAGTCCCAAAAAGAGCAGAAAAAAAAGCCCCTGTCGATCAGGGGCTCAAAGCACAGGCCGATCAAACCGCTCGCTTAAGCGGCCTTCTTCGACACTTTGGATTCCGACCTGGCAACCGCGACCATCGGCTCCAGGGCACTGCTCGCTGCGGCCAGATTGCTTTCGGCAATCTCGCTGGTCGTCCGGATCATGTTCTCGTAGGCTTCGGTCATGGTGCCGAGCGCGCTCTTGACCTGTTCGACGACCTCGGCCGTACCCTTCGGCCCCGACTTCGCCATGTCGTCGAGCATCGCGCTCACCGACTGGTTGAGCTCGCTGATCCGCTCGACGTTGAGCTGGGCGAACTCGGACTGGGTCTTCAGGCAGATTCCGCTCACGTTCCGGAGGTAGTCGCTGGTCAGTTCCAGCGTCTTGGCCGGCGACTTGAACTGCGCCGTCATCTGCTCGACCGTGCTGCCGCTCGTCGGCTTGGCGATGTTCGCCGTGTACGAGCGAAGCACGTTCAGGTTGAGCGCAAGCAGTTGCTCGGATGCATTCAGGGCGACATTGACCATCGACTTGAGCGCTTCTCCGTTGGCGTTGGCCACTTCAGAGAACTTTTCTTGCAAGGGAGTAACTGATTTGAACATGCGATTTCCTCATCTGGAAAAGTGAAGGGAGCCCGTCATTTCCGGACAACATCCGGTCCTGCCGAGACCCCCGGTTTTGACGACCTGCCAGACAGCAGGTCTTCAGCCAAGCATCAACGCCCTACAACTCCCGTCGCGCAGTGTCCTTGGTGCACCATGCACCGAACTCTTCCTACGCCGCCGTCATTGAGAAGACGGACTGGTGAGAAAAATGCGGCACGAATGCCTGTGCCGAACGTATCCATCCAACTGACCGCACCGGCGGCGGTTCGGCACGCTCCACCAACAAGCCCAGCGCCAGTGCGCTGGTCCGAATGAAACGCGCCTCCACCTCACTGCGAAACGGGCCGAGCAACACGGGCTGCGGGTTGCTCCGTCCGCGAACTCTTTTCTGGCTGGATCTTCTGGTCACCCCGGGGACCACAAGGTAGTAGCCGGGAAGCGGCGAATCCGGGCCGCTCTGCTCATGAACCGGACGATCCTGGTGCGCGACCGCGACGAACCTGTTCTGTAAGCCTTGCAAGATGTGTCTCCTCCACCTGGCGCCTCTGTGGGCACTCTGTCTCGTATCTGATCCGGCCGCCTTCGACACCCCTTGTTCGGCGTCGCTCGGCCCTGTTGCGGGGGTCAGCTTCGGTACTGCCGTTGTGCAGATCGCTGTCTTTTTGCCCGCGTATGAATTCTGGTTCCTCAGGGCATCGGAGTCTGTCGGGTCAACGCTGAATCTGCATCAGAATCAGCGTAAGCAGACATCAGAATTTTCCTACAGCCATCTCCGACTTTCCACGACGGATTCTCTTGCATCGAACATTGCAGTACCCTAAAACCGTGTCGTTGCAGTTCCACCGTCGGTCGTCGAATTGCATGCGGCATCGCTGCATACCACAGCGTCCGATGGAGTTTGGTCATGACCACGAAGCACGCCCGCCTGGACCCTGTTTCGCCCTTGCACACCACCGAACCCGGTGCAAACCCTGCGGATTGCGGCCCTGCGTCGGTGGCCGAATCGGCCGAGGCGCTGGTGCAGCAACTGGACATCCATCGGCTCGAACTCGGCGCGCAGAACGAAGCCTTGCTGGAGATCCAGCAGGCGCTGCAGGAATCCCGGGATCGCTACGCCAGTCTCTTCGACAACGCCCCGGTTCCCTATCTGATGCTCGACGAAGCGGGCACGATTTCCGAGATCAACCTTCCGGGCGCTGCACTGCTCGGCGAGGACCGCAGCCAGTTGCTCAAGCGCCGATTCACCGATTTTCTGCTGCCCGAGGCGGTCAGCCGCTGGCGCCGCTATGTGGACCATGAAATCGGCCAGGAGGGGCGGCGGTATTGCGACCTGCAGCTCCGCCGCGGCGGCAACGCCTTTTGGGCACGACTGGCCGGTTGTCGTTTCGCCGAGCCGGGCGGCCGCGCGGTGGTGCGACTCGGCCTCGAAGACATCTCCGAACGCAAACAACTGGAGCAGGCGCTGCGCGACACCACCGCCGATCTGCAGCGTGCGCAGGCGGTGGCGCAGGTGGGAAGCTGGCGCTTCGCAGTCGGCAGCGGCAATCTGACCTGGTCCACCGAAAGCTATCTGATCTTCGGTATCGCCCCGGGAACGAAGCTGAGCTACGAGCGTTTCCTCGACACCGTTCACCCGCAGGATCGTGTCTTTGTCGACAATTCGTGGCGAGCCGCGCTGCGCGGCGAACCGTACGACATCGAACATCGCATCATCGTCGGCGACGACGTGAGATGGGTACGGGAGCGGGGCGAGCTCGAATTCTCCGCCGAAGGCAGGCTGGTCAGCGGCTTTGGAACGGTGCAGGACATCACCGAGCGCAAGGTCGCGCGAGAAGCCCTGGCGCAGAAGGAGCGTTACCAGCGCGCCCTGCTCGACAACTTTCCATTCCTGGTGTGGCTGAAGGACACCGAAAGCCATTTTCTGGCCGTCAACGACCACTTTGCGCGCATGTTCGGCGCCGACAGTGCCGACAGTCTGGTCGGCAAGACCGATTTCGATGTCGTCCCGGCCCACGTGGCCAAGGGCTACCAGGCCACCGACCAGCAGGTGCTTGCCTCACGCCAGCAGGTGACGCTCGAGGAGAAGATCCCCGGAGAAAACCCGTCCTCGGCCAAGTGGTTCGAAACCTACAAGGCGCCGGTATTCGACGATCGTGGCGGTCTGCTCGGCACCGTGGGTTTCGCGCGCGAAATCACTGCCCGCAAGCGCACGGAGGAGAGCCTGCTGCGCGTCAACGACATCCTCGAGGAACAGGTCGCCGAGCGCACCGCGGAAGCCGAGGAGCGGGCCCGGGCGCTGTTCGAATCCGAGCGTTTCTTCCGCGCGACGATCGACGCCCTCCCGTCCATCCTGTGCGTGCTCGACGAGCGCGGCCGCATCGTTGCGGTCAACAAGGCCTGGCGCCAGTTCGCCGCAGCCAACGGCGGCAACCCCGATCAGGTCAGCGAAGGCGCCGACTATCTCGCCGTGTGCGATGTTGCGGTGAGCCAGTCGGAGGAGACCGCGCGCGAAGTTGCGAACGCCATCCGTAAAATTCTGGCCGGCCGGCGGCGGGAGCTCGTACTGGAGTACGAGTGCAGCTCGCAGTCCAGGCAGCGCTGGTTCGAAATGACGATATCGCGCTTCGCCGGCGAAGGGCCGGTGCGCCTGGTCGTGGTACACGACGACATTACCGAGAGCAAACTGCTGGCGGCCGAGCAACGCGAAACCGCGGCGCGGCTGAAGCGCCTCGCCGCCCACCTAGAATCGGTGCGCGAGGAACAATGTGCCACCATCGCACGCGAAATCCACGACGAACTGGGCGGCACCCTGACCATGCTCAAGCTCAGCCTGGCCACCGCCAAGGACGACCTGAGCGAATCGGCGCCCATGATTGCGCGCGTACAGGGCATGCTCGAGCAGGTCGATTCCGCCCTGCAGACGGTCAAGCGCATCGCGTCCAATCTGCGTCCCGCAATGCTCGACGCGCTCGGGCTGATCCCCACGATCAAATGGCATGCCGAACAGTTTTCGCGCCTGACCGGGATTGCCGTCGACCTGCACATGCCCGACTATGTGCGCCTGTCGGCAAGCGGCAATATGGGCGTGTACCGCATCGTCCAGGAAGGCCTGACCAATGTGGCCAAGCACTCGGGTGCGACCAAGGTGAAGATCACCCTGCTCAAGCACAAGGGACATCTGATCGTCCGCATTGCCGACAACGGCATCGGACTGCCCGACGACAGCACCCGCAGATATGATTCATTCGGTGTGATCGGCATGCGCGAACGTGCTCAGAATCTCGGCGGCCAACTGTCGCTGACCGGAACGCGACTGATCGGAACCCAATTGACATTGCGTATCCCGCTCAATGGCGGCACAACACCCAATCCGCAACGAGATAGCCAAGCATGATCAAGATCCTGATTGCAGATGACCACGCCGTGGTGCGCAGCGGTCTGCGCCAGTTCCTTGCCGCCACCGAAGACTTCGAGATTGCTGCCGAGGCCGCCACCGGTGGCGAAGTGCTCGCACTGCTGGAGTCGGTCCAGCCCGACGTCGTGCTGCTCGACATCACCCTGCCCGACCTGAACGGGCTCGAGGTCCTCAAGCGCATCAAGCAGACCCGACACGGATTGCCGGTGCTGATCTTCAGCATGTTCTCGGAAGACGAATTCGCGCTGCCCGCGCTCAATGCCGGCGCCTCCGGCTTCCTGAACAAGGACAGCCCGCCGGCGCAAATCCTGATCGCCATCCGGACCGTCGTCGGCGGTACCCGATATGTGAGTCCGGCGCTCGCCGAGCGCCTGCTCGCCGGCACGGTATCGACCGGCATCCGCCAGCCCCACGAAACCCTCTCCGACCGGGAGATGGCCGTCCTGCTGCTACTGAGCAAAGGCGTTTCGCTCACCAAGATCGGTGAGCAGCTGCACCTGAGCGTGAAGACGATCAGCACCTACCGCGCCCGCATCCTGGAAAAAATGGCGATGCATTCCAACGCCGAAATCACCCGCTACGTGCTTCAGCACAAGCTCGGCTGAAGGGTCGCGCGCCGCACGCCCGGCACACCCCGTTGGACAAGCGCCATGGTGTCAGCGCTGTAGGGTAAGCGACGGACTTTCACCGAAGCTGCGCTTGTAATCGACGGTAAAGTGTCCCAGATGGGTGAAGCCCCAGCGTACGGCGATGCAGGTCACCGTGGTGGTATCCGGCGATGCCCTGAGCAGATCCTCGCGCACCCGCTTCATGCGGACGTCCTTGAGCCATTGCATCGGCGTGGTGTTGCGGTACTTGCGGAACCCGGCAAACAGCGACCGCGTGCTCACGCCCGCATACTCGGCAAGTTCGCCGATGGTCAGCGGCTCCTGCGCGTTTTCTTCGATGAACCTTTCCACCCGCTTGACGAAATGCGGCGCAACGGTCGGACCGTCGTCGCCCAGACGTTCGGAGTAGTTGTGAGGCTGGCTGAGCAGCAAGGTGGTGATCACCATCTGCTCGATCTGGGCGGAGAACAGCGGTGAATCGAGAATGGCCGCGCCCTCCCCGCGCTCCTGGCCGACCTCCTCGTAGAGCCAGTTCATCAGGCGCACCCACGACAGGCAGCGCGGCTCGAGCAGCGACATGTGCGGCAGAAATTCGACCGGCTGCTTCAGCTCCCCGCCCAGGTGCTGACGGCAATGGCGCTCGAGCACCTCGCGATCGATCCGGATGAAGAGCTTGTCGGTGTCGGCTCCGTGGCACATGCTCAATGACAGGGTGGGGCTCAGCACCGAAGCGACGTCCGGCGTGGAATTGACCGTGTGCCGGCCATGCTCGATGACTTCCCCCCCGCAGATCGGCATCTGGATCAGGGCAAAGCTCTGCAGACATCCCGGATCGATCGCCACGCTCGCGCCGTAGCGCATGCGCCCGACGCCGATTCCACGGATGGGCCGATAGTACATTTCGGCGCCGAGTTTCCCACCGCTGCCCATGACCCGCAAACGGTGGTCGCAGAACACGCGGGAGACATGATTGCGTGCCTCCTCCAGATCCGAAGTGCGGAAGAAGGGGAAGTTTGCCAGGGTCGGGCCCGAAGCATCCCGTCCGAAATGGTGCCTTGTCTCCATGGAGCCCTCCTCCAGTGTCTCCTGCCTGCGCAGAATTTTATTTATGTCTAAATTAAAACAGACCTAAGTATCTCGCGTCTATCTATTTTTCAGTACTTGTCCGTACGGCGGCGGGACCCCGGGCATTCCCCTGCAGTCTGCGGATAGCGTGTGCAGACTTCGGATAGGCAGCCGGCGCTGCCGACTCTAGTCTGTACTCGAACTCGTCCCCGAATGGTGGGGACAACAGGCCGGGGGTTTTGATGAAAGTATTCGGATTTGCGGGGTTCAGCGGTTCGGGAAAGACCACCCTGATCGAGGGCGTCACCCGCGGGCTGGTGAGTCGCGGCCTGCGCGTGGCGTTGATCAAGCATGCGCATCACGACTTCGATATCGACCACCCGGGCAAGGACTCATGGCGACATCGAAAGGCCGGATGCGCCGAAGTGGTGGTGGCTTCGCACAAACGGGTCGCCCTGATGCGTGAGCTGGGCGACGCTCCCGAGCCCGCGCTCGAAGAACTGGTGCAGATGCTCGCCCCCTGCGATCTGGTGCTGGTGGAAGGCTACAAGCGCACCCCGATTCCGAAGATGGAGGTACGCCGCGCGGCACGCCCGTCCGCGGCACTGCATCCTGGCGATCCTTGGATCGTCGCGCTGGCGAGCGACCGCCCGGAGAACACGCATCTGCCCGCGTTCGCCCTCGATGCCTACGGCCCCATCGCCGATTTCATCTGCCGCTATCTCGCGCTGCTACGTCCGCCCTGCAGGCCCGATCGCCGTGCAGGCGGAACATGCATTAGCGGGACAAGTGCTGCATCTATCGGATAGTCGCCCCACCACGGCCGCCCTAATCTGCATCTATCGCCTTGCCCGCAACGCCTCCGGGCGGCGCGCAGCAAACCCCGCGGCACCCGAGTGAACCTGCAAGGAGCACGCAAGAATCATGAGCAGCACGCACAAGGTCTCCACCTACTGTTATCAGTGCGTCAACGGCCCCGACATGCTCACCGTCGAGGTGACCGATGGCGTGGCAACGACCGTTGCGCCCAACTTCGATGCCAAGGGCTACCACCCCGCAGACGGCAAGGTCTGCGTCAAACCCTACGGCCTGGTGCAGAAGATCTACAACCCCAACCGGCTGCTGAAGCCGCTCAAGCGCACCAACCCGAACAAGGGCCGCAATGAGGATCCGCGCTGGGTCGAGATCGAGTGGGAAGAAGCGCTCGACACTATCGCAGGCCGCCTGAATGCGATCCGTGCCACCAGCCTGGTGGACGAAGAGGGCTATCCGCGCGTCGCCTTCACCACCGGCGGCGCGGCCACCCCCTACTTCTACATGGGCACCTTCGCCTCCTTCCTCGCCGCCTGGGGGCCAGTGGACCAGAGCCTGGGCGCGGGCGGCACGGTCAAGTGCTATCACACCGAACACGTCTATGGCGAGCTGTGGCACCGCGCCTTCACCGTGTGCCCGGACACCCCGCGCTGCGAATACATCGTCTCCTTCGGCAACAACATCGACGCCTCGGGCGGGGTCACCAGCGTGCGCCGCCATGCCGACGCCCGCGCGCGCGGCATCAAGCGGGTGCAGATCGAGCCCCACCTGTCGATCACCGGCGCATCGGCCAGCGAATGGGTGCCGATCCGGCCCAAGACCGATCCCGCCTTCCTCTACGCCATGCTGCACGTGCTGCTGCACGAGCGTCCGCTCGCCGATCTCGACGTGCCCTTCCTCAAGGCGCGCACCGGCTCGCCCTATCTGATCGGCCCCAACGGCTTCTTCCTGCGCGACCCGGTCTCGCGCAAACCCCTGATGTGGGACACCGTCAGCGCGCAGGCACGCCCCTTCGACACCCCCGGCATCGACCCCGCCCTGCTCGGCAGCTTCACCGTCAGCGGAGTGGAAGTGGGCGCCGACGGCAAGGAGTGGGCCCACGACACGATCCCGGCGACGACCGCGTTCGAGGTCACCCGGCAACTGGTGGCGACGCACTCGCCCGAGTGGGCGGCACCGATCTGCGACGTCGCCACCGACACGATACGGCGCATCGCCAACGAGTTCATCGACCACGCCCGCGTCGGCGAAACGGTCGAGTTCGAAGGCCGTACCCTGCCCTTCCGCCCGGTCGCGGTGATGCTCGGCAAGGGCGTCAACAATGGCTGGGGTGCTTACGAATGCGTGTGGGCGCGCACCATGCTGATGATCCTGGTGGGCGGACTCGAAGTGCCGGGCGGGCTGCTCGGCAGCACGGTTCACATCTCCGGCATGGACTTCGACCGCATGGGCTCGGTTGCCCCCCATCCGGACGGCTTCCTCGATTACCCCTTCAACCCGACCGACAAGGAAAACTGGGCCGCCCAGCCGCTGTTCCGTCACGGCCACACCACGCTGATCCCGATCATCGGCGGCGGTCTCACCAGCCAGCTGATGGGTTCGACCGTGCTCACCTGGATGCGTCTGCAGGGCCGCGCGGCCGACACCTGGGGCCAGCCCAAGCCACCCGACCTGTGGTTCGTCTATCGCTGCAACCCCAACATCTCCTTCTCCGAAACCGACCGGATGGGCGACACGATGGCGACCTTCCCGTTCACGGTCGCCTTCTCCTACACCCAGGACGAGACCAACCACTATGCGGACCTGGTGCTGCCGGAGGCGATCGATCTCGAGAGCACCCAGCTGATACGCCTCGGTGGCACGCACTACTTCGAGCAGTTCTGGGACAGCCAGGGCTGGGTGTTGCGCCAGCCGGTGGTCGAGCCGCGCGGCGATGCGAAGGACTTCACCTGGATCTCCACCGAGCTGGCCAAGCGCACCGGCCTGCTCGAGGCCTACAACACCATGATCAACATGGGCGCGGCCGGCCTGCCGCTGAAGACCGACAGATACGACTTCTCGCTCGACGTGAGCCGCCCGCACTCGGTGGATGAAACCTGGGACGCGGTGTGCCGCGCGGCGAGTGCCGATGTCACCGATGGCGCCGCAAGCGACGGCCTGGCCTGGTTCAAGGACAAGGGATTCCGGGTCAAGCCCTTCCCCAAGATCAACTGGTACCTGTATCCGAAGATGGAAGACATGGGGCTGCGCTTCGAGCTGCCCTATCAGGAAAGAGTCCTGCGCATCGGCCAGGAACTCTCCGCCCGCCTGCACGAACAGGGGGTGACCTGGTGGGACAGACAGCTGCACGAATACGAGCCGCTGCCAACCTGGAAGGATCTGAACAAACTGTGGGCCGACGCCTACGAGCGCAGCTACGGCATCAAGGCCAGCGACTATCCGTTCTGGCTGCTCACCGCGCGCAGCATGCAGTATGCCTGGGGCGGCAACGTCAGCCTGCAGATGATCCGCGAGGTCGCGGCCAACGTCGCCGGCCACGACGGCATCATGATCAACAGCAAGGTCGCCGAATCGATGGGCATCGAACAGGGCGACCGCATCGAGGTCACCTCGCCGGTCGGCATCACCAGCGGCCGCGCGCTGCTGCGCCAGGGCGTGCGCCCCGACACCATCGTCATGGTCGGCCAGTTCGGCCACTGGAAAACGCCCTACGCCAAGGATCTCGACATGCCCAGCCTGAACAACCTGGTGCCGATGAACATGGACCTGGTCGACGGCACCGGCTCGGCGGTCGACGCCGTTCTGGTCAAGATCAAGAAGATCGGGAGCAAGAAATGACCCGCTATGTCATGGTCGCCGACCTCAACCGCTGCGTCGGCTGTCAGACCTGTACCGCCGCCTGCAAGCACACCAACGCGACCCCGCCGGGGGTGCAGTGGCGCAAGGTGCTCGACATCGAGATGGGCGAATATCCCAGTGTCGAACGCCTGTTCATGCCCGTCGGCTGCCAGCACTGTTCCGATCCCCCGTGCATGGAGGTGTGCCCCAGTACCGCCACCGGGCAGCGCAAGGACGGCATCGTCACCATCGACTACGACATCTGCATCGGCTGCTCCTACTGCGCGGTGGCCTGTCCCTACCAGGCCCGCTACAAGGTCGAGGAAGCGCGCTTTGCCTATGGCGCCGAGCCGACCGAAAACGAAGCCATCCGCTTCGACGCGGGCCGGATCGGGGTCGCGCAGAAGTGCACCTTCTGCGCCGATCGGGTGGATGCCGGACTCGCCCAGGGGCTCAAGCCCGGCATCGATCCCGATGCCACCCCGGCCTGCGCCAACGCCTGCATCGCCAACGCGCTGACCTTCGGCGACCTCGAGGACCCGGAGAGCAATGTCTCCAAACTGCTGACCGAGAACACCTGGTTCCGCATGCACGAGGAATTGGGCACCGACCCCGGCTTCTTCTATCTCTGGAACGAAAAATGATCCAATCCAAAACCGGTCGTTTCGGCACCCAGCACCAGACCAGCTGGGACTGGCGCGCCGCGGTCAACTTCATCGGCGGCGGCAGCGGCAGCGCCCTGCTCGCGCTCGCCGTGGCCCGTCACTTTCCCGCCGCCCCGCCGCTGCCGCTGGTGGCGCTGGCGCTGGCCCTGATCGGCGTCGGCCTGCTCAGCGTATGGGCCGAGATCGGCCGCCCGTGGCGCGCGTTCAACGTGCTGTTCCATCCGCAAACCTCGTGGATGACGCGCGAGGCCTTTGTCGCCGGCGTGATCGGCGCGCTCAGCATCGCCAGCTTGCTGTTCGGCCTGGCGCCGCTGGCCTGGGCCGCGGGTGCGGGCGGCCTGCTGTTCCTGTACTGCCAGGGCCGCATCCTTCGCGCCGCGCGCGGCATTCCGGCCTGGCGCGAGCCCGCCATCGTGTGGCTGATCGTCGCCACCGGCCTCACCGAAGGCTGCGCCCTGCTGGTGCTGGCCGGCACGCTGTTCGGCACCCCCGACGTGCTCGCGCTCGCCGTGCTGCTCGCGCTGTGCGTGCTGCGCCTGGCCACCTGGCTGCACTACAAGCGCCGCATGTTCGCCTCCGACGCACCGCAATCGACCCGCCGCGCGCTGCAGGCCTGCGACCGCGTGCTGGTGCCGGTGGGCGCCCTGCTGGCCGGCGGCCTGCTGCTGGCCGCGCTGGCCCAGCCCGCGCTGGCAGTGGCCGCCGGCAGCGCCGCCGCGCTCGCCGCACTCGGTGCCGGCTGGTACTTCAAGGGCGTGCTGATCACCCGCGCCGCCCAGGTCCAGGGCTATGCGCTCGGCAACAAGCTGCGCCGCGGCCACCCGCTGGCTGGCCATCCATGACGGTGCGGCGCACGCACGCCGCACAGATGCGTGATCCGGATAGGCGGCTGCGGATTCCGGCTTTCCCCCGCCCGCCCCGCCCCCGACAATGACCGCTCAACCCTTGGGAGACTTCCATGACCGAGCCTTCTTCGCTTTCCCGCTTCGCCCTCGACCTGTTGGCCGGCAAGATCCGCGTCATCGACCTGACCCAGACCCTGTCGCCCGAGTTCCCGTCGCTCACGCTGCCGCCCGAGCTCGGCCAGTGCTGGCCCTTCCGCATGGAAGAAATCTCGCGCTACGACGAGCGCGGCCCGGCCTGGTACTGGAACAACTTCTCCATGTCCGAGCACACCGGCACCCACTTCGACGCCCCCATCCACTGGGTCAGCGGCAAGGACCATCCGAACAACGCGGTGGACACCATCCCCGCCGACAACTTCATCGCCCACGCCTGCGTCATCGACTGCAGCCGCGAAGCCGCCGAAAACCCCGACTTCCTGCTGACCGTCGATTTCGTCGAAAAGTGGGAAGCCACTTACGGCAAGATTCCGCCGCGCTCCTGGGTGCTGCTGCGCACCGACTGGTCCAAACGCAAGATGCCGGAAGACTATGTGAACGCCCGCGAGGACGGCCCCCACACCCCCGGGCCGGCGCAAGGCCTGGTGCAATGGCTGATCGACGAGCGCGACGCCTTCGGGTTCGGCGTCGAATCCATCAACACCGACGCCGGCCAGTCCTACGCCTGGGAGACGCCCTTCCCCTGTCACTACCTGATGCACGGCAACAACCGCTACGGCCTGCAGTGCCTCACCAACCTCGACCAACTGCCGTCCCAGGGCGCCATCATCATCGCCGCCCCGCTCAAGATCCGTAACGGCTCCGGCAGCCCCCTGCGCGTGCTCGCCCTGGTCGGCCACTGACCCATCGCCTCTCTGCCCCGGGCGGGGTAGTACCCTCTCCTGGACCCCGTCCAGTCCTCCCCGCCGGTTCGATCCCGGTCGTGCAAGCGACCGGGATTTTTTTTCGTGCAGATGGCCGGTCAGGCCCGCGCTCGCGGACTAACCCTCGTCACCCGCAACCTGCGCGAGTTCATGCGCGTGCCCGGGCTAGCTACCGAGAACTGGCAGTATTTGCCCGCCACCTGAAAGGCTAGACCCCTTTCCCTGAACTGGATCACGCACGACCGGTTAAACGCATTTCGCAGAATGGGCGGGACCTACCTGCGCAGTTCTGTGCGAGATGTTTGCCAATCACGGTGCCACACTTTTCCCGGTACCGAACCGCTCTTGAGCGCAGACGCGACCGGCGCTATCGTTGCTCCGGCAGCACACGTCGACATCCTCATTGCCAACTTGGCCATACCAGCACCGACTGAAGCGTAAGCTTCCTCTGGGGCGCCTCGTGGGCGCAAGGGAAGACGCTGAATTTGCTGCCTACCTTTGCAGCGAACCGGCGAGTTGATTTGTCGGGCAGGTATTTCCTGTTTGCGGCGGTTGGGTGGCGCGTTAGTGCAAACACCGGCCAGGCCGCCAGTGCGCGGCGCCTTTCCATGGTCCCGTGCCAGACTCCCCCACACCTTGGAACCCTCAGCACCGGGAATCCGCTGCCTTTCCCCGGTCGGCGGGGTTCGATCCATGCGCCGGAAGAATAGGCCACGCCTGTCCGTGACTGCGCTGTGACCAGCAGCAAGATCCACACTTTGCAGCCTGTACCTCATGGAACTAACCTCATAGCAGCATCGCGGCTGTTCGATCCGGTGGCCGTGTCGAGTACACCAAGGGGTTCGGTCATGAAGTCCGAGACAGGAAAGAAGAAGGCCGACAGCCGCCGGACGCATGGCACCGCGGTCCTCGACCGCCGCTTGTTCGGGCACGCGGCGACGCTGCGGGTCGGCGACGTGACGCTCGCCGCAACCGACGATGCGCAGAGCCAAACGGAGAAACTCGCGCGCATCGTGCTCGACGAGATGTACCAGTTCGTCGGTCTGCTCGATGCGCGGGGCATGACGCTGGAGATCAACCGGGCAGCGCTTGCGGGGGCTGGCCTGCGGCTGGCGGACGTGCGGGGCCGGCCCTTCTGGGAAACCCGCTGGTGGGCCGTCTCGCGGGAAACACGGCGGGTGGCGCAGGACGCCGTCCGCCGCGCCGCCACCGGCGAGTTCGTGCGCTGCCACGTCGAGAACTACGGCCGCGCCGCCGGCGAGGAAACCATCGTCGTCGACTTCTCGCTGCTACCGGTCCACGACCGACATGGCAGCATCGTTTTCCTGCTCGCCGAAGGCCGCGACATCACCGAGATGAAGCGGGCCGAGGCCGAGATTTCACGCAAGAACGAGGAACTGCAGCAGTTGCTCGACACCGTGCGGCGCCTGGACGCGATGAAGCGGGAATTTTTCGCCAACGTCAGCCATGAGTTGCGAACACCGCTGGCATTGATCCTCGGGCCGGCCGAATCGATGCTTGCCGGCGCCGAACCGCTGAGCGAACGCCAGCGCCATGACCTCTTCGTCATCCACCGCAATGCGGCAACGCTGTTGAAGCATGTGAACGACCTGCTCGACCTCGAGAAGGTCGATGCCGGCAAGCTGACGCTGCATCATGCGCGGATCGACCTTGCGCGCGCCGTACGGGCGGTCGCCGCTCACTTCGACGCGCTGGCGCCGCAGCGCTCGCTGGCCTACGTGGTGTCGACCCCCGACACACTGGAGGCGGACGTCGACCCGGAGAAGTTCGACCGGGTGTTGGTAAATCTGTTGTCCAACGCTTTCAAGTTCACACCGGCCGGCGGCCGCATCAGTTGCACCCTCTCCGTGGTCGACACCGCCCGGGTGCTGCTCGCCGTGCAGGACAGCGGCCCCGGAGTACGGGCGGAACTGCGCGGCGCGATCTTCGACCGCTTCCGCCAGGCCGAAGGCGGTACGGCGCGCGACTTCGGCGGTACCGGGCTCGGCTTGGCGATCGCCCGCGATTTCGTCGGCTTGCACGGCGGCACGATCACCGTCACCGACGCGCCCGCCGGCGGCGCGCTGTTCCAGGTCGAGCTGCCACGGTATGCGCCGGCGGATGCCTATGTGCGGCCGGCGGACGCGGACACCGGCCAGGACGAAGACGTCGGCGCCATCGACGCCGCGGTCGAAGAACTGGAACGCGGCATACCGAGCCCAAGCGGACGGGTGACGGCGGCCGGCCGGCCGGTGGTGCTCGTCGCCGAGGACAATGCCGAGATGCGGCGCTTCATCGCGGACGTACTGGGCGAGGACTACCGCGTGGTGACCGCCGCCGATGGCGCCGAAGCCCTGGCAAGCGCCATCGCCGCCCCACCCGACTTGGTCGTCACCGACCTGATGATGCCGCGCCTGGACGGCGAAGGGCTGGTGGCTGAACTGCGCGCCCGCGCGCCGCTGGCACAACTGCCGGTGCTGGTGCTCTCGGCCAAAGGCGACGAGGCGCTGCGGCTGAAGCTGCTCGTCGAGGCAGTCCAGGACTACGTCACCAAGCCGTTCTCGCCGCACGAGCTGCGCGCCCGGGTGCGCAACCTGGTGACCACGAAGCGCGCCCGCGACGCACTGCAGAAGGCGCTCGCCAGCCGCAGCGAAGACCTCGCGCAACTGACGCAGCAACTCATCGACAACCGCCAGGCGTTGCAACACAGCCACGATGCTTTGCAGGAATCCGAGCAGCGCTGGCGGGCGGTCTACGAGAACTCGGCGGCCGGCATCGCACTGATCGACACCGACGGCCGCATTCTCGCGGCCAACCCGGCGTTGCAGCGCATCCTCGGCTTCAGCGAGGACGAACTCCGCGGCCGCGCGCCAACGGAACTGAGTGCCGAGGACGGTGAGGCCATCCGCGCACAGGTGGCGCAACTCGTGGCCGGAGAGATCAGCGAGTACCACGCGCTGCGGCGTTACCAGCGCAGGGACGGCAGCACCATCTGGGCGAACGCCAGCGTGTCCCTCATCCCCGGCACGTCGGACGCGCCGCGCATGCTGGTCGCCATCATCGAGGACATCACGGAACGCAAGCGCGCCGAAGACAGGGTGCGGCACCTCGCCTATTTCGACGCCCTCACCGACCTGCCCAACCGCGTCCACTTCGAGAAGCGCCTCGGCGAAGCGATCGCGAGCGCACAACACGACCGCCAGCCGGTGTCGGTGCTCATCCTCGCGCTCGAACGGTTCAAGGAGATCACCTACACGCTGGGCCAGGCCAATGGCGATCTGCTGCTGTTGCAGATCGGGCCGCGCTTCCACGCCGTGCTGAACGATGCGGACCTGCTCGCCCACTTCGGTGGCCGCCATTTTGCGGTCCTGCTGCCTGGCGCCGGGGCCCAGGCGGCACGCGAGGCTGCCGTGCGCCTCCTCAAGGCCATCGAGCGCCCCTTCGATGTGGTCGACTTCACGCTGGAGGTCGGCGCCAACCTCGGCATTGCCGTCTTCCCCGGCCACGGCGAAGACACCGCCGCACTGATGCGCTGCGCCGAGATCGCCCTGCGCCACGCACACCAGTCCGCCGACGGCTACGCGCTCTATGCCGCCGAGCAGGATTCGTACAAACCACGCCGCCTGCAGCTGATGGGCGAACTGCGCTCGGCGATCGAGGAAAACCAGCTGGTGCTCTACTGCCAGCCCAAGCTGGACCTGAAGACGCGCGAGATCGTCGCGATGGAAGCACTGGTGCGCTGGCAGCATCCGTCCTATGGCCTGATCGCGCCGAACCAGTTCGTGCCCTACATCGAGAGCACCGGTCTGATCGGCCCGCTCACCCGCTGGATCGTCGACGCGGCGGTGACTCAGTGCCACAGCTGGCAGAAGGCCGGCATGCGTGTGCCGGTCGCAGTGAATCTGTCGACGCGCAACCTCGCCGACCCCAAGCTGGTCGACCACCTCCAGAGCGCGCTGGTGACCTGGGGCGCGGATGCGAGCTGGATCGGGCTGGAGATCACCGAAAGCACCATCATGGCCGAGCCACAGATCGCGCTAGACACGCTGAAACACCTGCATGCGCTCGGCTTCCGGCTCTTCATCGACGACTTCGGAACCGGCTACTCCTCGCTCGCTTACCTGCAGAAGCTGCCGGTCGATGCGATCAAGATCGACAAGTCCTTCGTGATGCCAATGATGGACGACCGCGACGCAGCCACCATCGTGCGCTCCACCCTGGAACTCGGGCACAACCTCGGCCTCACGGTGACCGCCGAAGGCGTGGAGAACGCCGCGACCTGCGAACGCCTGGCGGCACTCGGCTGCGACGAAGCGCAGGGCTACCTCCTCAGCCCGCCGATACCGATGAACGAATTCGTGCACTGGGCGAAGACGGCACCGTGGCCACTGCGGGCAATGAGGGCACATTGACAGGCGCGCTGCGCCTGCCCCGATTGCGGCATTTTTTCGTCAGTCTCGCGTGCCGTCCAGAACCGACCGCGGCGGCGGGAGGCCGGCTAGATGATTTTCAGACCACGGCTCGAGGCTCCCCGGGTTTGCGGGAGGTTCGATCTTTTGAGAAGCGCGGCAGCGACCAGGTCGCGATCGTGCAGGCGTTGAGCGGCGGTTGAGGGCACGATTGGGAATTGCTGGATTCAGCATCCATCATGGACATCTTCGGCGCTGGCAAATACCTTCTGGCCTGGATCGGCATGCTGCTCGTTTCGGTCGCGAACGGCATCGTGCGCGAATTCACCTATGGCAAGCACATGAGCGAACTTGCCGCGCATCAACTATCGACAGTCACAAGCGTGCTGTCACTCGGTTTGCTGATCTGGGCCTTCACGCGCTTCCATCCGCCGGCTTCTGCGCGTCATGCCGTCGCAATCGGCCTGGGATGGGCGGCGCTTACCGTGGCCTTCGAGTTTCTGTTCTTCCACTTTGTCGGTGGCCATTCATGGTCTGAATTGCGCTCGAACTACGACATCCTCGAAGGGCGCGTCTGGGTTGTCGTGGTGCTGTGGATCGCCGCTGCGCCTCGTATCTTCTTCCACTTTCGCCACAAGACTCAGCCCGCGGCCTCGGACGATCAACGATCCTTGTGACCGTCCGATCACCCGAGCCCCTGCGAATCAATCGGGTCGGATTCCATTGAATCCAGGCGGACGATTGCGTCCGCCGTGGATCAGTCCGGCCGCTGCGTGGGCCGCGCTGCCGAGCAGGGCGAGCGCCGTGCCGAGAGGGCGCAGCAAGGCGCTGGCGAGCATCAGGACCGGCAGCAGCAGCAAGACCCAGCCGCCGAACTGCACCAGGCCTGCCGGCCAGCCCAGGCGTTCCGCGATCCATCCGAATCCGGCGTTGATCAGACTCGGGTGGCGGATCATCAGATACGCCGCGGCCAGTGGCGTACCGATGCGAAGCAGGCGCGTGGCCACCGCGCTCTGCCTGACCAGCACCGGGGCGAGCGCCACCGAACGCTTGGCGAGCCCGGCCTGGCGCGTGGCAGCACTTCCGCTGCGGGCCGCCTTGACCAACTTGAAAACCCCGACGCCGATCGCGACATCGATGCCCGCCTGCCCGACATCACCGATGCCGATCGGCTGATCCAGCCGCAGCTTCGTTTCGAGTCCCCGGATGCCGCCGGCGAAGAAGGTGTTGATCCCCTCCAGAACGCGTTCCGATTGCAGCCAGCCCGCCTCGCCGTCGTCGCGCACCACGAACTGCCCGATGAAGTCGTGCCCCTCGGTACGGACGAAGCCGATCGCGTACCAGCCGCGCTCGACCGCGGGCGTGAGTTCGACCGCGGACGGTTCGGCCGCACCTCCGCCCAGCACGCGCAGGCGGTCGGCGACCATTCCGGCCTGCTTCAGCACCGCCACGGTGCGTACCTCGTTGTGCATGAAGTAATACACCGGGGCGATCACGCCTTCGCCATACTCGCGCAGCACCGCGCGAAAATCGGGTTCGTCGCCGAACACGAGCAATACCTCGCGCGCCATTTCCGGATAACGCATCAGCGCCACCTGGGCCTTGGCGAGCAGCACCGCGTCGTCGGCGTAGTCGACCAGCAGCGCGCGCAGCTCGACCGGCGCCTCGGACAGCGCCGCCGCCTGCTGCGGCCACACGCGCTCCACCTGGAGTTGCACCAGGCGTTCGTCGAACGAGCCCGGTCGCCACAAGGTCGCAAACCCTGCCGCCAACACCAGCGCCGACACCACCCCGAACCGCCATCCGCTCATCGTCGATCTCCCCAAACCTGCATCAGCCGGACCAGCCAACGGCCATGGGACACCCATTGCGCCATTTGGCTCGCCCGCGAGGCGGCGCAATTACTTCGACACGCGCCTGGTCCGATCGCAGCTAGTGCTTGAGCCCCAGTTTGGAAACAAGCCGATGGGCTGTCAAACTGCGACGCAAGCACACCGCCGCGCCCGGCAGCTCAAAACCTCTTCGACATCCACCCCACGGCCATGACCCAACTCCTCTTCTCCTACGGCACCCTGCAGCAGCGCGATGTGCAACTCGCCACCTTCGGACGCGAGCTGGTCGGCACACCGGATCAGCTTGTCGGTTTTCATCAGTCGATGGTGAGGATCGAGGACCCCGAAGTGCTCAGGACCAGCGGGAAGACCCATCATCCGATCGTGAAATTCACCGGCAGTCCGGACGACAGGGTTGCCGGGACCGCGTTCGAAGTGAGCGACGAAGAACTTGCGAACGCCGACCGGTATGAAGTTTCGGACTACAAGCGGGTCGCAGCAGATCTCGCCTCCGGGCGGTCCGCTTGGGTCTATGTCGATGCCCGCGGCTAGGCTCCGGTGAGCACCTGATCGCGCGGGCGCTGCTCGCCGCCCGCGAACCATGCTCGTCGCCCCCCGGGATCACCTCCCCACTCCCGACCCTCCGGTCCACTCCCGTACCGCACCACCCCCTCGATGCCCGACCGCGCTGCGCTCGGGCATTTTCTTGTCCGCACGCAGCGCGCGGGAAAGGACCTGCCGACGCATCGCGGCCCCTTTCACCGGAAAACGGCCGTTTCAGGTGGCCTCCCGGCTATGCCTTTCGGTGGAGAAAGTCACGAAGCGGGATTGAACTGCACGCACGGGATAGGGACTGCATTGGATGGATAGTCCGCGACCGGGTGAGGCTCTAGCTTTACGGACATGAAATGCCGTGCATACGACATGCCCAGATCAACACCACAGAGCCCGCCTCCCATGGACCGATTTCCAGACAGCATCGCCAGCCCTTTGCCCGGGCTTTCGCCTGCCGCACCGCCACGCACCGGCGGCAAAAGTACCTCGTTCTCGCTCGCCCGCGCGCCGGTGATGATCCTGCCGTGGCTGATCATCGGCGGGCTGTTGTGGGCCGGCCTGTTCATCAAGCCCGAGCCGGTCGGCGCCACGGTGCAGCCGCCGGTGGTGGAGCGCCGCGATCACTACTACGGGCTGGCCCTCGGCCCCGACGGCCAGGTCTGGCTCGCCGGATCGAGCGGCAAGATCGTCGCGCTGAACGCTGACGGCAAGGTCGAGCGCCTGCCGACCCCTTCCGAGCGCACCCTGCAGGATCTCGCGGTGTGGGACGCCACCCACGCGGTCGCGGTGGGTAACGACGGCGCGATCCTGCATACCGCGGACGGCGGTCGGAGCTGGATGGCGGCGGCCGACGTGCCGCGCTCGGAGGTCGCCAACAAGCTGAACCGGGTACGCGTTGCGCCCGGCGGCGTGGCGGTGGCAACCGGCGAGATGGGTGCGCTGCTGCTCACCCGCGACCACGGCCGCAGCTGGACCCGCCTGCGCCCCGAGGAAGACGTCGCCTGGAACGACGTCGCCCTGCTGGGCGGCGACCGCATCCGCGTGGTCGGCGAATTCGGCCGGGTGCTCGCGAGCGACGACGGCGGCGCGAGCTGGCGCGAGAGCGAGGCCCCGGTACCGAGTTCGCTGATGGCGGTGGCTTTCCGCGACGAGGTGCATGGCGTGGCGGTCGGCCTGGAGGGCGTGGTGCTGGTGACCGAGGACGGCGGCGCGAGCTGGCGCACGGCCGAGCTCGGCGCCCATGACCACCTCTTCGACATCGCCTGGGACACCGCCGGCCAGCGCTGGATCGGTGCCGGCGCGCTGGGCCGCTGGGTCCGCGCCAATGCCGCGGCGGACGCATGGGAGACCGGGCGGCTCGATGAACGCGATCTGTCGTGGCACACCCGGGTGGTCCCGGCCGGGGAGCTGACCTGGTTCGCCGGTGCCAATGTCGGCCGCTGGGACGGCAGCCGCTGGATGCCGGTCGGCAACTGACACCGGGGCGTCAGACCCCATCCCTTCCTCCAGAGAGAACACCATGATCGAACGAATTGCCGAGTTCTGCATACGCCGGCGGGGCTGGGTCGTGGGCTGCCTTGCGCTGCTCACCCTGGTCCTTAGCTGGTTCGCCCTGCACATCGAAGTGCGCACGGTTTTCGAGGACATGCTGCCCTCGCGCCACGAATACGTGAAGACCCACGAGAAGTTCAAGGACACCTTCGGCGGCTCGAACATGGTCACGATCATGTTCGAGGTCCGCGAGGGCGAGATCTTCGAACCCGCGGTGCTGGAGAAAGTGCGGGCCGTGACCCTGGGGCTGCGCGAAGTGTCTGCGGTCAACCCGTACCAGATCACCTCGCTCGCGTCCAAGAAGCTCAAGGAAGTGCTCGCCTCGACCGACGGCATCGAGACCCGGCCGCTGATGTGGCCGAACCTGCCGACCAACGCCGAGGAGCGCGCCGCGCTCAAGGAATCGGTGCTGCGCAATCCGCTGGTCTATGGCCCGTACGTGTCCAAGGACCTCCAGGCCACGCTGATCACCGTCGACTTCATCGACCGCGAAGTGGATTACGCCAAGGTGTTCGCCGAGATCCGCGCCCTGGTGGCCACGGTCGACGACGGCACCGTGAACATCCGCGTGGTGGGCGACCCGATCCTGTACGGCTGGGTCAATCACTACGTGCCGGAAACGGTCAACCTGGTCGCGGCCGCGCTCGGGGTGACCCTGGTGATGCTGTTCGTGCTGCTGCGGACCTGGCGCGGGGTGTTGCTGCCCCTGCTGGCGGGCGTGGTCAGCGCGATCTGGGCACTCGGCATCTGTCGCCTGCTCGGCATCCACTTCGAGCCGCTGGTGATCGTGGTGGCGATGCTGATCACCTCGCGCGCGGTGTCGCACTCGGTGCAGATCGTCAACCGCTTCGACGACGAACTCGAAACCACTGCCGCCGGGCCAGGATGCGCCCGCCATGCCGCCAAGGTGGCGCTCGCCGATCTGTTCCGTCCGGGCATGTTGGGCGTGGTCGCCGATGCGGCCTGCATGGCGGTGGTCGCCCTCAGCCCGATCCCGATGCTGCAGAAGCTCACCGTGCTGTCGGTGGTGTGGGTGTCGACGCTGACCGTGAGCGCGGTCATCCTGACCCCGGTGCTGCTGTCGTACATCCGCCGCCCTCACGGCACGGTGCACCCCGTCGACCTCGCCCCGCTGCTGCGCAAGGTGCTCGATCTCGGCGTGTGGATGGCGACCTCACGCTTCCGCTTCGCCGTGATCGGCTGCAGCGTGGTGGTGATGGTGGTCTCGGGCCTGTATGCATTCAACCTGAAAATCGGCGACGCCAATCCGGGGTCGCCGATCCTGTGGCCGGAGTCCACCTACAACCAGGATTCGGCCGCGATCAATGCCCGTTTCCAGGGCGTGGACCGGATGTTCATCGTCCTCGGCGAAGACGGCAAGGAAGGCCTGGTCAAGACCAACGACATCCTGCAGTCGATGAACCGCTTCCAGCGCTTCATCGAGGCCCAGCCCGAAGTGGGCGGGTCGGTGTCGATCGCCGACGTGTTGCCGGTTGTCAACAGCACGCTGCGCGAGGGCAACCCGCGCTATCTCGAGTTGGGCGACAGCCAGACCGTCAATGGCAGCCTGATGGCGATCCTCGACACGGTCTCGGAACCGGGCGACATCGACCGCTTCGCCGACCACGAGTACGCCAACGGTGCGGTCACCATGATGTTCCGCGATCGCCAGGGTGAAACGATCCGCACCGCGGTGGCCCGGATCAAGGAATTCATCGAGCAGAACCCGCTCGCCCAGGGCCAGTGGCAACTCGCCGGAGGGCTGATCGGGGTGATGGCCGCGGTCAACGAGGTCATCCTGTCGAGCCAGATCGAGGCGGTGGCACTCGCTCTGCTGGTGCTGGTGGTGATCTGCACCGTGGTCTATCGCTCCACCGTGGCCGGCATGCTGTTCATGGTGCCGGTGATCATCTCCAACACCCTCACCTTCAGCTTCATGGCCTGGAAGGGCATCGGCATGAACATCAACACGGTGCCGGTGGCCGCGCTCGGGATCGGCCTCGGCGTGGACTACGCCTTCTACATCGCCGACCGGATCAAGGAAGAGATCGCCGCCGGCAGCACCCCCGAGCACGCCATCCACGAGGCGCTGCACTCGGCCGGCATGGGCGTGGTGGTGACCGCCAGCGTGCTGATCTTCAGCACCCTGCTGTGGTGGGCCTCGTCGCTGCGCTTCCAGGCCGAGATGGGCCTGCTGATGGCGATCTGGCTCGGCGTGTCGGCAATGTCGGCACTGTTCGTGATGCCCTCGGTGATCTACGTGTTCCGTCCCGCGTTCATCTTCGGCAAGCGCGAGCAGCCGGTGCTCGCGGCGCTGCGCCCCGCGGCCCGGGGCGCATGACGCTCGCCGCCCTCCGACCCCGATTTCTTTACCACGCAGCACCTCTTCGATCCACCTCAAGGGAGAACCCATGAACAAGAACGGGATGCAGGGCGCCGGCGCGCGCGCCTGTTTGAAGAAGCTCAGTCTGGCCGTTGCACTGGCGGCAATCGGCGCACCGCTGCATGCGGCCGACGACGCCCTCAAGGTCGACGGCTACCTGCGCCAGGAGCTGTCGTGGAACACGATGGACTGGAAAGACACGCCGGACGACAACGACCGCGGCAAGCTGTCGATGGCGCGCACCACCGCCCGCCTCAACCTCGACTGGCAGGCCACCGAGAACGTGTCGGTGGTGGCCAAGTTGCGCGCCGTGGGCGAAGTGCAGACGCCGTTCCTGCGCCAGCTCGAGAAACAGGGCGCGCACAACTATCGCGACGGCGACATCATGGATCTGTACAACCGCAACGATATCAGCGACGTGGTCCGCGAGTTGTACATCGACTTCCCGCTCGGCGAGCGCACCCGCGTGCGTTTCGGCAAGCAGCAGATCGCCTGGGGCGAAACCGACTTCTTCGCCGCCAACGACCTCGTGCACGGCTTCGACTACACCTGGCGCTCCTTTCTCGAGCCCGCCAACGAGGAGCTGCGCAAGACCAACATCATGGTCAAGCTCAACGTCGACGTGCCCGAGTACGATGGCGGCCTGGAGATGTTCATTCGCCCGGGCTGGGACCGCAAGAGCGATATCGGTACCGAACTCGAGGTCTACGGCGGGCGCTGGTCGAGCCAGCCCTATGCGGGTGTCGATTTCCGCAACATCGACCCCTACGACTACGAGAACGACGAAGGCGATCACCGCGACGTGACCGGCGGCCTGCGCTGGAGCGGCATGGCCGGCGACATCAACTACTCGCTGTCCTACCTGAAGACCTTCTGGCCCACGCCGATCATGAACGGCACCAGCAAGTTCAACGGCATACCCGGCTTCAGCTCGGTCGAAACCCAGGGCCGCGCCGACACCACCGGCCTGTTCGGCAACATCATCTACCCCATCGTCGACGTCTTCGGCATGACCGCCAGCGGCTATGCCGGGTGGGCCGATGCGGTATTCAGCACCGAGGTGGCCTACGTCAAGGATGCGCCGTACAACTTCTCCGCGATCCCGGGTTCGCTCGCGTCGCAGGTCGTGGCCCCCGGCTTCGACGGTTTCGAGCGCAAGGACGTGATCACCTGGATGCTGCGCATGGACAAGAACATCGCGCTCACCCAGTCGCTGCTCGGCACCGAAAAGCCGATGTTCTTCTCCGCCCAGCTGTTCGACAAGTGGATCCAGAACTACGACAGCGACGACCGCCTGCTCAATTCGGTGGGCTGGGGCGCCAGGACCAAGGAGCACTCCTTCCTGCTCACCGGCATCTTCAGCATGAGCTACGACAACGGCCGCATCCGGCCCGAACTGGTGGTCGGCACCGATCTGAGCTATGGCGGCGGCTTTGCCGTGCCCTCGGTCACCGTGGAGCTGGCCAAGAACTGGCGCTGGAAAGTCGAGTACGACAAGTTCTGGAACGACGAGTGGCGCGACGCCAACAAGTGCCAGGCGCCGAACGCAAACACCTGCGACAGCGCCAGCCTGTTCGGCTACTTCCACAAGCGCGATCAGCTCTACACCAGCCTGACCTACTTGTTCTGACCCTTCGAACGGAGAATATCCCATGATCAAACTGCATAAACCCCTGCTCGGTGCGCTGACCCTTGCACTGCTGGTGACGAGCTTCGGCACCCGCGCCGCCGAAGTTCCCGAGGGCACGGTGCTGTCGGCCGACAACATCGACAAGCTCAGGAACGACACCTTCGAAGGCCACACGATCGCCAGCCTGCTGAGCGAGCGCATGGAATGGCGCATCCGTAACAACGGCTGGAAGATTCCGCTGGCGAAATCGAAGGAGATCGCGCTCGACCCGAAGTGGGTCAAGGCGTCGCAGGCCAATGCGGGCAAGACCCGGATCAACGCGGAGACCTGTCAGATCGACGGCTGGGGTGCCGGTCAGCCCTTCCCCGACATCGACATGAAGGATCCGCAGGCCGCCGAGAAGGTGATCTGGAACTGGCATCTGGGCCAGCTCACCGGCGATGTCGCCTACGTCCCCTTCTTCACCCAGGTGCTGATCGACGGCACCAAGGGCGTCCATGCCGAGCCGGTGGCCGAATTCACCCGCTACGCGATGAAGGGCCGGCTCTCGGGCGAGATGGTCGAGGGCGACGGCAACGAGCGCGGGCGCCAGCTGCTGTACTTCAAGGCGCCCTCCGACATGAAGGGGCTGGGCACCTTCACCGTGATGCACGACTCGATCAAGGTGAACGACGTGTGGGCCTACATCCCCGCCGTACGCCGCGTACGCCGCCTCTCCGGGGGTGCGTGGATGGATCCGATCGGGTCCTCCGACCAGCTCCAGGACGACCTCGAGATCTTCAACGCGCGTCCATGCTGGTACCCCGGATACAAGATGGTGGGCAAGCGCTGGGTGCTGGCCGTGGCCAACAGCAAGACCCCGCTGTGGAACAAGAACGGCAAGGACTTCGCCGACAAATACCCGGTACTCGACGATCAGGCCCCGTTCTGGAACATGAACAACAACCGCTTCGAACCGCGCGAGGTGTACGTGATCGAAGCCACCACCCCGTCCGAGCATCCGTACAGCAAGAAGGTGCTGTATGTGGACACCAAGTACCCGCGCATCTATTACGGCGAGGCCTACAACCGCAAGGGCGAGTTCTGGAAGTTCATGGAGTTCCACTCCTACGCGGCCAAGGCCGAGGACGGCTTCACCGACATTCGCACCGCCGGCGGCGCCATCATCGACTTCCAGCGCAACCACGCCACCGTGTTCCTGGTCGACTCGCCGACCTGGAAGACCAACGTGGCAGGCATGAGCTCCAAGGACTTGACCCTGCAGACCCTGCAGTCGGCCGGACGCTGAGCGCGACGCCGGGTGCCACTACGGTGGTGCCCGGCCGATGTGCGTCGCAGGCAGAATCGAAGGCCCGCTGGCGGAACAAAATCCGCCACCGGGCCTTTCCCGTTTGCGGCACGGGAGGCGACGGTCTCCCCCGCGTTTCTCTCAAGCACTCATGTCGCCGCCACAGCCGGCGAACGCGATCGCCTTTACACCCAGATCAGTACCGGACACGCTCTTCAAGCGAAAAGCCCGCCTCGCGCGTAAAGCGGCGAGACGGGCTTCAAGCCGCACGGGGCGGCGGGCTATGCGGCTGCGGGGATACGGCCGAGCACCGCTTCCAGCGCGATGCCGATTGACAACATGCGCCGATCGGCTCCAGCCGGCCCGTCGAGCTCCAGGCCGACCGGCAGCCCGGTCCAGGGTCCGAGACCGATCGGCAGCTGGATCGACGGCAGATTGGCGCTGGCCGCGGGCTCGGTATTCTGGATCAGCAGGTGGAAGTTCTGCGGCAGGCTGACTTCGGGCCGGGCGACGGGCGCCACCACCGGTGTGGTCGGGAACACGAAGGCATCGAGGCGGTGGCGCGCGAACAACTCGCGATAATGCGCCTTCAGTGCCGGGCGGCCATATTTCAAGGCTTCGGCATAAACCGGCGCGGCATCGACGAGGGCACCGCCCGGGCCCGTCACCCGACGTGGCAGCACCAGGTCACGGTAGATGCCCTTGACGTCGGGACTGGCGATCTGCTCGTACAAGGCGTCGATCGAGATGCCCGGCCCCTGCTCGCGCAGATAGGCCACCATGTCGTCATAGGCTTCGTAGATCACCACCGGAAAGCCGATGGCTTCGTTCATTTCCTGCAAGCGGGCGTCGGGAACCTCGATGAACCGGACCCCGATCGCCTCGAGCTTGCGGACGGCCGCGCTCGCGACGGCCTGCGTATCGTCGTCGAGATTGGCCCAGAATCCTGCCACCACGCCAAGTCGCAAGGTATCGAAGCTGACCGGCGGCAGTGCGGCCTCGCCGCTGATGATGGCGTCCAGCAAAGCCACGTCCGCCATGCACAAGCCCATCGGCCCGATCGAGTCGCGACTGTTGGCGATCGGAATCACGCCCTGGCCTGAGTAGCGCCCCCAGGACGGCCTCAGCGATGCGCACCCGTTGAGCGCGCAGGGAATTCGCATCGAGCCGCCGGTGTCGGTACCCAGCGCTGCCAGCGCCATCCTCGCCCCCAGCGCAGCCGCGCTACCCGACGACGAGCCGCCGGCGATGTGCGCCGGATCGTAGGGATTGCGGACGCCGACCGTGTCGGGGTGATGGAAGGCATGGTTGTATCCGGTCGCACCGAACGCAAGCTCGTGCATGTTGGTCTTGCCGAGCACGATCGCGCCCGCCGCACGCAAGCGTTGCACCACCGGTGCATCGCCGCGCGGCACGAAGTTGGCCAATGCCGGCGTGCCGGCGGTGGCCGGCAGGCCGGCGGCGTGGATGTTGTCCTTGATGACGAGCGGAATGCCGCTCAGGGGTCTGGTGGGCTTGCCGGCCGCGCGCGCCTCGTCGGCCGCCTGAGCCTCGGCCAGGGCGCCTTCGGCATCCAGGGTGATGAAGATGTTCAGGTCGGCCCGGGCGTTGGCCCTGGAAATGCAATCGGCCACCAGGATCTCGCTGCGCAGCTCGCCCGATGCGTACAGGCTCGTCGCCTCGGCGATCGTCAGGTCGGAAAGGGCCGCCTTGGCGGCCTCGCCGGCCCGACGCTCGGGGCGGGCGGTCACTGTTTGTTCAGTCATGTATCGTCCTCGTCGTGATGCGTATGTGGTCTGCCCGCGGACCGGGCCCCCGGTCCTTGTTCAGGCGGGCGGATGCTGCCGATGCCAGTCGGTCGCGCGCTGGAAGGCCTCGCCCGCGCTGCACAACAGCGCCTCGGCGCCCTTGCGCGCGATCAGCTGGAAACCGATGGGCATGCCCCCTGCCGTCATGCCGCCGGGCAAGGTCAGCGCGGGGTGCCCACTGACATTGAAGGGAGACGAGAACTGGATCAGGCGCTGGTTGAGCACCGGATCCTGCGCGAGCTGGCCCAGCTGTTGATGGGTCGGCGCGGCAAACGGCTGAACCGGAACCAGCAGCAGATCGATCGTGCCCAGGAGCGCGGACATCCGCCCGGAAAAGGCCAGCGCGTCCAGGATTGCGCGCTGGTAGCGCATCCCGTCGATGCTTCGGCCGACCTCGATCAGCCGACTCAGCGCAGGGCCGTACTCCGCCGCCCGCGCCGGATAGGTCGCGGCATGGGCAAGTGCCGTCTGCACGCCGCACAGCACTTCCCACTCGCCGGCGATATGCCAGGCATCGGGGGCGGCGATGTCAACGATCTCGCCGCCCTGCCCGGCGATGGTCCGGATCGCCTGATCGATGACGGCCAGGGTCGCGGCATCCGAGCCCATCGCGTTCCAGTCCCGATCGATCCCCACCCTGAGCCCGGCGAGCCCGCGTCCACCGCCATCGCCCGCGGTGCGACAGGCAAGGAAGGAGGTCGGATCGAGCGCATCCTCACCGGCGATCGCCTCGTACATGATCGCGACGTCGCGCGCACTGCGCGCGAGCGGGCCGACATGATCGAGGGTGGCGGCCAGTTCGAACGATCCATGGCGGCTGACCGCACCCCAGGTCGGCTTCAGCCCGGTGACGCCGTTGGCCGCGCACGGAAAGCGGATCGAACCGCCGGTGTCGGTGCCCAGCGCGGCGAAACACAGTCCGGACGCGGTGGCCACCCCGGAGCCGCTGGACGAAGCGCCGGTCCAATGCTCGCGCCCCCACGGATTGGATGGCGGCTCGATCAGGGGGTGGGGGGTCGCGAACGCGCCCTCGGTCAGCTGCAGCTTGCCCAGCACGATCGCACCCGCCTCGCGCAGGCGCCGGACCACGGTGGCATCCTCGCGCGGCACGAAATCCTTGAACACGGTCGTCCCTGCGGCGGTCACCGTTCCCTCGGTCCAGAACAGATCCTTGACCGCGATCGGTACCCCATGGAGCGGACCGCGATAGTGACCGCGGCCGATCTCGGCCTCCGCCGTGGCGGCCGCGGCCAGGGCCTCGTCCGCCATCACCCGGGCATAGGCGCGGAGCTGTCCGTCGACGGCTTCGATCCGCGCCAGCATGTGGCGCACGAGTTCGACCGGGGACAGTTCGCGCCCCGCCAGCAGCGGCGCCACTTCGGCGACTTCCAGATAGTGCAGGTCGGTCATGCGGCGGCCCCCTCGAGAAACGCGAGCGCGGTCGCATTGAATTCGTCCGGGCATTCGGTCTGCAGGTGGTGCGCCGCCTTGCCGGTGACGTGAAGGCGCGCATCGGCGAAGTGATTGAGCATCAACATCGGCACGTCGATGGCGCCGAACCAGTCGTGCAGCCCCCAGAAGATCAGCGTCGGCGTGCTCACCCGGGACAGCAGCGGGGCAAGATTCTCGCCGCGCCCGAATGCTCCCGGCGTGGCGAGCAAGGCCTGAAACGCCGGATTGACGCTGGCCTCGAAGCGCAGTCTGACATTCTCGTCGTCGACCTTGTCGTCGTCGTGGAACTCGAAGCGGGCGATCAGTTCGCGCATCTTCTGCAGGCTGGGCCCGCCATCGGCAACGAAGTAGTCGCGAATGATCGCCTTGCCGTGCTTGCTGAACAGGGGCAGTGGTGCCAGCACGCCGCGATCGACCGGCTGCGAGCTGATCAGCACCAGTCGGCCCACCCTGTGTGGATGATCGACTGCGAGCCGGATCGCCACGCAACCGCCGAGCGACTGATTCACCAGGTGGGCGCGTTCGATCCCCAGCGCATCCATGAAACCCAGCAGTCGGGCGGCGTGCCAGGAGAAGATCGGACCGTCGATCGGCACCATGTCCGACTGGCCGAACTGCGGCAGGTCGACGAAGTAGCAGCGATGGTGCGCGGAAAAGGCCGCGGCACTGAGGCGGAAGTTGTTCCAGCCGGTACTGCCGGGGCCGCCGCCATGGGTGAAGATCACCGGCATGGCGGTCGCCGGACCATCGACCTCGCGGTAGTGCATGCGCACCCCGTCGACGGTCACGAACCGACTGGCGGGAGCTGCGGGGCCCATTGCGGGGGTGGAGGATACGGTCACGGCTTCACCTTCATCGGTTGATGGCTGAATGCGTCGTCCTTGTTCTGCTCCGGCGCCGGATAGGCCACGCCGCTGTGCGCCAGCCCCAGGTCGAGGAACAGCTCGCACATCTTGTAGGCGACGACACCGGGGTTCAGGACCGGTACCGGCAGCTGCGATGCGAGGTAGGCATGCGACTGGTGCATGGTGGTCGAGCCGAGGACGATGACATCGGCGCCATCCTCCTCGATGGCCAGCCGGGCCGCCGCCTCGAGCCTGGCGAACACGACCTCCTCCTTGCCCGCGAGCAGGGCCTCCGCATCCGGGCGCACGTCGATCGAGCGGATCGACGCGAGCCGGGATTCGAGGCCGTACTCCTTCAAGGTCTTGCGGTAGAGCGGATACCAGCGCGGCCACATGGTGAGGATGCTGAACCGGTGGCCCAGCATCGATGCAACATGGAAGGCACTCTGGCCGGGCGCGAGCACCGGGATCGACAGGCGCGAACGCAGCGCGCTCAGACCCGAATCGCTGACCGTATTGATGCACACCGCATCGAACCCCTCCTCCTCGGCACGCATCCCGGCCTCGATCACGGCCATCTCCATCAGCGCCATGTCGTAATAGCTGTCGGCCAGGGTCAGGACCTGTCCCGCGCCGACAAACGCGACCTCGATATCCGCCCGGCGGATACCCGGGGGCAGCTGGGCCTCGACCATCGGCCGGGTCGCCGCGCTGAGCGGCACCGGGAAAATCATCTTTATTCGCTTGCTCATCGACAGCCTCCACAAGCATTGCGGCCCCGGCCCCCAGCAGCGGGCTCGGGGTCACGGGTCAAAGCCCGAGGTCCGCGCGGGTCCGGGTCAGGGTGTCGATCACGATGTACATGATCTTTCGCGCGCACGGCAGCAGGTCCGGGATATAGGTCGCCCCCATCCCGCCCAGGCCCTCGGCCACCGGTTGCGGCGAACCCTGGGCCGGCCACGGCCAGCCGATGCGGGCGGTGGGCACGCCGTAGCGACGCAGCGCGGTGCCGTCGGTCTGCCCGCCGAGCAGGTCGGGCTGGCCATGCGGTCGCTGCTCGATGAACTCCCAGCCACGGCGCGCGGACTGGATCACCCAGTTGTCGGGATCGGTGGTGCCGCCCGGCACCGAGCCGTACATCTCCCAGTCCAGCACCAGATCGGGCCTGCGCGCACGCAGGTCGGCGACGAAGGCGGCGAACTGGGCCTTGACCTCGGCCGGGGTAGTGCGCGGACTGATCCGCACATCGAAGAAGATCTCGGTGATCGCCGACGGGAAGGCCGGACGCTCGGCGTCGCCGGAATGCACGCCGGAGATCCAGCCGTGCGGCGCCACCACCCCGGAGGTGTTGCGTTCGGCGTACGCGACCAGCCATTGCTCGAGTTCGCCGACCACCGCCGCGGCCGGCACCACCGAACTCCGGAAGCCCGGGGTGCCGCGCGGCACCCCGGCGTAGCCCAGGGTCCCATGCACGCGCAGCTTGAACCAGCCCATGCCCGGCTCTTCGTGATAGACCCAGTTCCACGGCTTCATCACCACCGCGAAATCGGCCGCCGCGCCGCGATTGAGCATGTGCAGCACGCCGTTGGACATCCCGGCGTGGCCGCGGGCGCCGACATCGACCGGCATGCCGCCGTCGGCCATGCCGACCAGCAGGTCGCCGACGATCGGCACCCGCGCCTCGATCAGCGCAGTGGCGATCTCGGTCAGGGTAGCCACCATCGCCTTCGGATTCGAGGCGCCCAGGCCATAGACCCAGTCCCCCTCGAGTACCGCACGCGGCTGCATGTCGATGCTGTCTTCACCGCCGGTCCATGCGCGCTCGGCGTCATCGCATTCGAGATGGGTGTCGATCGGAGCGTAGAGCATCAGGGTCGCGCCGCCGCCGCGGCCGCGATACTCGGCAAGCACGTTGCCGCTCGTTTCCGTCATCGGCTGGTAGCGCGCCCTGAGCCCGGCGGCGGACAGCGTCCCGGCCATGAATTCGCTCGCGGACCGCGCCGCGCCGGTGGGACTGTGAATGTCGGTGAGACTGAACAGCAGCCGTTTCAGGCGGGCCGGGTCGATGCGGGCACAGGCCTGCTCGTACCACTGCAGCTGCTCGGGGGAAAGCGGGACCGGGATGGTCTGGCTCATCGTGAATGCGCTCCGTGTCGGGTTCAGTTGCTGGGAACGAACTGTTCGCTGAAGATGTTGGCCGGCCTCACCCCGAGCTCGACAAGCCGGGTCGTGGCCGCATCGATCATGCCCTGCGGTCCGCACAGGTAAGCGACGGTGTCGGGGTCGGTAACGTCCGCGGGGGTCAGGGCCGACACCGGACTGCCTTCGTGAAAGCTGCCGTTGGCGCCGCGATCGACACAGATCCGGGTCTCGAGGGTGGGCAGCCACTGCTCGCGCAGCCCGATCTCGTCGAGATAGAAGAGCACGTCGGGCGTGGCGCAGCCGAAGTTCAGCAACATGGGCGGCTTGCGTCCGCCGAGTGCGCGAATGCGGTCGATCATCGACAGGACCGGTGCCAATCCGGTCCCGCCGGCCACGAAGATGTGCGGCGCGCGCGTCTTCTCACGGAGGAAGAAGGCGCCATAGGGTCCCTTGAGCTTGACCACGTCATCCGGCCTGGCCTTGCAGCTCAGCCACGAGGTCATCACGCCGGTGGGCAGCAGCCGGATCAGCAGATCGAGCCGCGGCAGATCCGCCTCCGTGCTGACCGGGGAGTAGCTGCGCAGGGCCCCGACCCCGGGAACCTCGACCTGGACGAACTGGCCCGGCTTGAAGTTCAGCCAGCTATCCTCGGCCAGTTCGAGCGACAGCTTGACCACGTTGGATGCAATGGGCTCGATCGCATTGACGAAGGCATGGACCTCGGTCGGCACCACGCCGCCGTCCTCGCTGCCGTAGGAGAGATCGAAGGTGCAGTCGCCGCGGGCCTGGGTCACGCACAGCAGGCGCTGGCCGGCCTGAAACTCGCTCGCCAGCAGGGTCGAGCTCGACCCGGGCCGCGCGACGGCCGTTCCCTCCACGAGCTGCGACGCGCAGCTCGAGCAACTGCCGGACCGGCACTGATGCAACAAGGGCACCCCGGCCGCCAGCGCGGCATCCAGCACGACTTCGTCGTCACCGACCTCGATCGCGCGACTGGCGCCGTCGGCAAATCGAAGCGTGACCGTATTCATTGTCTTCATGTTTTCTCTCTGCTCTCCGGAAAGGCCGGACGACCGGCACGAGCGCACGCACCGCATGCCGGCAGCGCCGGGCCGGGGGAAGTGCCCGTGGGTTCAGTCTTCGATCGGTTCGACGAAGTAGGCCGGCGGTTTGCCTTCGGCGGTTTTCTTGAAGCGGATCGAGTGAGCCTTCACTGCGCCCTCCACCCCCTTGCCCGGCTTGGCGATCCCCCGGTTCCAGCGCGAGGCGAGCTTGCGCCAGGTGATCGGCGAGATGTCGGTCGCCACCAGCTGCTCGTCGTCCCACCCGGTGCCGTCGGCGTAGAAGTTCTGCATCGCCTCGCGCGCATACAGGTCGCAGTCGTTGAACCCGTGCAGGCACAGCGGCTTGTACACCCGGTCGAAGCGGTACTGGTGGTCGGCGCGCTCCTT
>NZ_JBDGKX010000022.1:0-58622 GCF_057656155.1 Azoarcus sp. Soil_N_20
TATGATGAACAAGACATCGTCGGTTATCGCCGACAGGAACCGCATGCCCGGAGATCGGGTTTTTCTACACCGTCGTTGAGCGGCAGCTTTCATGCAGTCGCTACTTCCGCTTGGGGTCGTAAGCGGAAGTCTGCGTTTGCTTCGGTTGGCCATCGTAGGTGTGGCGGGTCGATCGGCTAGGTGCTGCGGTCGCGGAACGAAGGCGTTTTCGACTTAAATCGCGAGGAACATCAGACGCACACGAGTGGATCGTAATAGCGGGCGCGATAGAGCAGGCGCGGGCGCGCGGGATCGTCCTCGAAGCCGGAGCGGTCGTGCAGGACGTTGCTGCAGATCAGGCCTGCGCCCGGCACCAGACGGGTGCGGAAGATGAAGGGTGACGCGCCGGCGAGGATCTCCTCCAGTGCGGCGACCGCGGCCCGGGTGGGCGCGTCGTCCTTCCATTCGATGCTGCGGGTGCGCGCGGTATAGCGCATGTGCAGGCGGCCGCCGGGGAGCACATGGAAGACCGGTCCGGTTTCGGCCGGACGCAGCGCGCCGCGCGCGTCGGTGCGCGCCGGAATGCACATCACATCGTCGGCCATGAGCGCGCGGACATGCCCGGGATCGCGCTCGCGCAGCAGCAGATAGGCCATCTCGTGGTCGAGCAGCGCGTTGTCGCCGCCGCGCGCGGCGTCGCGCACGCAGTGAAGCACCATGGCGCGGATGCGCCGCTGCGGCGGATTGTAGTAACCGTCGGTATGCCAGCGGATGGGGCGGTCGGTGTACGGGATGTAGTCGCCCCGGGTGCCGCCCGCGCTCACTTCGAGGCTGCTGACGCCGTCCTCGTCGGCGAGCCAGTTTCCGTCCAGGCGGGTGAGGCCGAACTGGCGGCCGAGTGCGCGCGGGATGTCTTTGTCGGCGTCACGCACCGGGCTGACGTAGATCGCCATGTTGGCGCGCCGGCAGCGCTCGGCGATCGCCCCACGCTCGGCGGCGCTCAGGCGCCGCGGGTCGGCCACCTCCACCATCAGCTCGGCGGCGCTGCGCGGGTGCTCGCGCAGCTTGCGCTCGCGCCAGCGCAGCCAGGCCTCGTGGTCGGCGAGATCGAAGGGTCCCCCGGGGCCGAGGGCGGCCGGGCGCGGTGCGACGACGAAGCTCATGCTCAGTCTCCGCTCATCGACATGCGCCGCGCGGCGGGGCGCGGCGTGTCGTCGAACAGACCGCGCATGCCCTTGCGGATCAGGGCCACCGCGTCGGGGGCCTCGATCTCCATCACCTGGTCGCGCACCCATAGCGCATCGCGCTCGCCAACCACATGGCCGAGCCGGTCGGCGAGGTAGCGCAGGAAACCGTAGTCGATGCTGCGCTCGCTGAAATCGAAATCGGCATAGTCGGCCGCGCGCAGGTTGAGCAGGTCGATGAAGCGGCCCTTGTGGGTTTCGCGCTCGCCCTCGTCGTCGCTGTCGTCGGGGGCGCCGAGCAGCTCGTCGCGGTTGTCGGCAAGGATCTCGCCGACGCGGTTGGCCATCGCGCCGATGAAGGCCGCGCGCTGCTCCGGCCCGAGGCCGTCATAGGCGATGCGGTCGGCGACCAGGACCAGGAAGACCAGCCATTCGGCGAGGAAGTCGAAGTACTGCGCGCCCGGTTCGATCTCGAAATCGGCCCGGCGCATGTTACGCAGCACGTGCTGGGCCAGGCGCCAGGCGATGAAGGCCGATGCGCCGGCGATCTCGACGGTGCTCCTCGCCCGCTCGCTCCTGAACCACTGGCTCTTGATCCGCACGATCCGCCTCCCCGCCCCCGCAACGGGGGCACTCGAAACCTGCACCGGACATGCCCGCCTTCGCCCGGGTCGTCCGCAACGGGGGCCGAGGCCCCTCGCCAACCGGGTCTTGCCCGCCAGGGGCTCTTCAATATCCGCCCTTGCCGTACGGCTGCGGCAGGCCGGCCAGGCGTGCGCCCTGCTTCGCCGGCCCGAGCGGAAAGAGGTCGTACAGATACTTGCTGTCCACTGCCGGGTTGATGCCCTGCAGGTCCTTGAGCATGGCGCGGAAGTTCGGGCTGTGACCGTGCTCGCGGTAGCTGTCGCGCAGGTAGGCGATGACGTCCCAGTGCGCGTCGGTCAGTTCGACGTCCTCGGCGGCGGCAATCGCGCGCGCCGCCGCGTCGCTGTAGTTGGCTTCGATCAGGTAGCCCTGGTCGTCCGCCTCCAGTTCGATGCCGTCGATGGTGTAGTTCATGGGTGTCTCCTCCGTTTCCGTTCGGGGCGCCCGCGGCGCCGATGCGCGATGTTGGGCGCTCAGTCGAGTCCGCTGATCGCCTTGTGCTGGACGAAGATGCCGCAGCCCAGCTTGCGTGCCGCCCCCAGGCCCGCGTGCTGCAGGCGCAGCGAGGGCGCGGCGGCGAGGCCATGCACCGCCACCGCATAGCCGGTGAGCTGGCGCCCGTCGGCACACAGCGTCCGGCGCCGACCGCAGATGTAGCGGCACGGCGCGTCGAGCTGCGCCAGCGCGGCAGCCAGATCTTTGCCGAAGGCGAGTTCGTCGTCCGCGCCGGTCGTGACGAAGTCGGCATGGAGGGTGTTGGCCGCGGGCAGCTCACGAACGTGGGCCGCGCCGATCATCAGCCGGTTTGCCGCCACGTCGATCTGCCTTCCTTCGAGCGCCCGCGCCGCCGCCACCCGCCCGACCGGCAGGCGCAGGGTCATCCGGGCGCGGCGGGCGAGCAGTGCCATGCCGTAGTCGGTGGCCACCGTCCGAATGCCGTGTATGCCGGCGGCGGGCTCGTCGTCGAGCCATGGCAGCGCCCGGCGCAGCGCGTCCCACAGCGCGTAGCGATAGTCGGCCGGCACCTCGATGCCGTCCACGTCGAAGGCCAGGTCGATCATCGCCGGCGTGCCGTTCGCGTCCATCGCCGTGCGCCCTCAGTCGCCGTGGCCGGCAACCGCGCCCTGGCGCAGCGCCCAGGCACCCATGGCCTCGGCCCAGGCGTGCGCGGTGACGGCATCGATGTCGAAGATGGTGAAGCGCTTGCCTTCGCGGATGCGCACCCGCAGCAACCTGACCCCGGTGCCGTCGAAGGCCTGCTCCTGCAGCTCGATCTGCTGCCGGCCCCAGGGCACGGTCAGGGTGGCGATGGTGTCGCTCATGGCGCGCGCCCTCAGGCCTTGAGCTTCATGATGCCGAGCATCTTCAGCACCGCCTTCTCGTACACCGGTTCCGAGGTGCCGTTCTTCATCTTGCGCAGGAAGTACTTCTCGAAGCCGACCTTGGCCAGATGCACCCATTTGCCCTCGGCCATCCAGTTCACGTTGCGCGGCGGGATCTGCGGCAGGGCGACGAAGGCCACGCCGGAGTCGCCGAAATCGGCCAGGCACACCGCATTCCAGGTCGCCTTCTTGGACGGCTCGTGGCCGTCGAGCACGGCGCGGATGTTGTGCGCGGTGGCGGTGACCATGGACTCGATCATGTAGCCGGTCTTGGGCGCCCCGGTCGGCACCGGCGTCACCTCCACCGGCGGGATGGCGACGCACACGCCCACCGAGTAGATGTTGTTGAAGCGCGGGTTGCGCTGGAACGGGTCGATCAGGATGAAGCCGCGCGGATTGGTCAGGCCCTCGATGCCGAACACTGCGTCCACCCCCTTGAACGCCGGCAGCATCATCGAATAGGCGAAGGGCAGCTCGTGTTCCTTCTTCGGCTGGCCGCCGTCGTCGTGTTCGGTGACGAACATCTTGCCGGCCTCGACCCGGGTCGTCTTCGCGTTGCAGATCCACTTGATGTGGCGCTCACGCAGCGCGGATTCGAGCAGACCCTTGGAGTCGCCCACCCCGCCCAGGCCGAGGTGGCCGACGTAGGGCTCGGCGGTGACGAAGGTCATCGGCACCTGGTCGCGGATCTTCCGCTTGCGCAGCTCGGTATCCATGATCATCGCGAACTCGTAGGCCGGGCCGTAGCACGACGCACCCTGCACCGCCCCGACCACGATCGGCCCCGGCGCCTTGACGAATTCCCGCCACTGGCGTTCGGCCTCGACCGCGTGATCGACGTGGCAGATCGACTGGGTGTGTCCGCCACCCGCGGCGGGACCGAGGCCGGGCACCTCGTCGAAAGCGAGCTTGGGACCGGTGGCGATCACCAGGTAGTCGTAGTCGAGGCTGCTGCCGTCGCCCAGTTCGACGCGGTTCTCGGCCGGATGCACGCGCTTCGCCCCGGCCGCGGTGAAGCCGATCCCGCGGCGGGCGAGCGCCGGCTCGATGTCAATCTCGATGTCCTCGCGGCGGCGCCAGTTGACCGCCACCCACGGGTTGCTGGGCACGAAATGGAAGCGCGGCGAGTTGCCGATGACGGTGATCCGGTCGCTCGGGCGCGCCAGCTCCCGCATCTCGTAGGCCATGGGCAAGCCGCCGATGCCGGCGCCGATGATGACGATGTGCGCCATAGATGTCTCCTCGTTGCGTGTCGTGCCCCCGGCCCTGGATCCGGCCGCCTGCAGGAGCGCCCCGATCGGTGTCGGGATGCGCCATTTAGCGCGCGCCGCGGCGGCCAGGTCTATAGCCGCGGGGAGGGATGAAACACTACCCCCTCCGGGTAGTTGCCGGACTCCCCCGGATGGCTTGGGCAGGCTTACCGACCGGAGGGATAGTGGAGCACGGCGGCGATCCGTAGCATTTGCGTCGAAAGTCGGTGGGCGGATCCGGGCAGCGACCCGGTCCTCCCGAACGGCATTGCCGGCGCCGGCGCCGGATGACGAGGAGACGCAAAAAATGGCAAAACAGGCTCACCCCACCCCCATGCTCGACGCGCTGGAGTCCGGCCCCTGGCCCAGCTTCGTTACCGGGCTGAAACGGCTGGCGAAGGACAAGGACTATGTCGTCGATCTGCTCGGTCAGCTCGAAACCTCGTACCGCACCCGCAAAGGCTACTGGAAAGGCGGCACGGTGGGCGTGATCGGCTACGGCGGCGGAGTGATCCCGCGCTTCACCGAGCTCAAGGACGAGCATGGCCAGCCGGTGTTCAAGGACGCCGCGGAATTCCACACCCTGCGCGTGATGCCGCCGCCGGGCATGCACTACACCTCGGAGCTGCTGCGCAAGATGTGCGACGTGTGGGAGCGCCACGGCTCCGGCCTGATCGCCTTCCACGGCCAGTCGGGCGACATCATGTTCCAGGGCTGCACCACCGAGAACGTGCAGAAGGCCTTCGACGAGATCAACGAGATGGGCTTCGACCTCGGCGGTGCCGGCCCCGCGGTGCGCACCGCGATGAGCTGCGTGGGCGCGGCGCGCTGCGAGCAGTCGTGCTACGACGAGGCGCGGGCGCATCGCACCATCATCAACAACTTCCTCGACGACATCCACCGCCCCTCGCTGCCGTACAAGTTCAAGTTCAAGTTCTCCGGCTGCCCGAACGACTGCATGAACTCGATCCAGCGCTCGGACATGGCGATCATCGGCACCTGGCGTGACAACATCCGCACCGACGAGGCGCTGGTACGCCAGTACTTCGACCGCCACGGCATGAACGACCTGGTCAACGACGTCGTCGCGCGCTGCCCGACCAAGGCGATCCGGATCAAGGACGCCGCCGACGTCGATGCGAGCCCGCACCTCTCGGCAGTGAAGGTCAACGACAGCCAGGCGCTCGAGATCGACAACCGCGACTGCGTGCGCTGCATGCACTGCATCAACGTCATCACCGGCGGGCTCGCGCCGGGGGTCGACAAGGGCGCGACCATCCTGGTGGGCGGCAAGCGCACGCTCAAGATCGGCGACCTGATGGGCACCGTGGTGGTGCCGTTCATGAAGCTCGCCAGCGACGAGGACTTCGACCGCCTCGTCGAACTGGCGCAGAAGATCATCGATTTCTTCGCCGAGAACGCGCTCGAGCACGAGCGCACCGGCGAGATGATCGAGCGCATCGGCCTGGTGAATTTCCTCGAGGCGCTGGAGCTCGACGTCGACGCCAACATGGTGGCCTGCCCGCGCACCAACCCCTATGTCCGCATGGACGGCTGGGACGAGGAAGTGGCAAAGATCAACGCGAAGAAGCTGCACGCCTGAGGAGACCTTAACAATGGCCCAAGCCCCCATGCGCCGCGCGATCGAGTGCGGCGTACCCGACAACAAGCAGTACCTGCACCCGCTGCTGGCGAAGAACTACGGCAACTGGAAGCACCACGATCGGCCGCGCCCGGGCGTGCTGCACCACACCGCGCACGACGGCGACCAGGTGTGGTCGGTACGTGCCGGCACCCAGCGCCAGATGGACGTGTGGACCATCCGCAAGCTCGCCGACATCGCCGACCAGTTCGCCGAAGGGCATGTGCGCTTCACCATCCGCTCCAACATCGAGTTCATGGTGTCGTCGTACGACAAGGTCGGTCCGCTGATCGCGAAGCTCGAGGCGGAAGGTTTCCCGGTCGGCGGCACCGGCAACTCGGTGTCGATGATCGCCCACACCCAGGGCTGGCTGCACTGCGACATCCCCGGCACCGACGCCTCGGGTGCGGTGAAGGCGCTGATGGACGAGCTCTACGACGAGTTCCGGCGCGAGGAGATGCCCAACCGGGTGCACCTGTCGACCTCGTGCTGCGAGATCAACTGCGGCGGCCAGGCCGACATCGCGATCATCATCCAGCACACCAAGCCACCCAAGATCAACCACGACCTGGTTGCCAACGTATGCGAGCGGCCCACGGTGGTGGCGCGCTGCCCGGTGGCGGCGATCCGCCCTGCCCTGGTCGGCGGCAAGCCCTCGCTCGAGGTCGACGAGGTCAAGTGCATCTGCTGTGGCGCGTGCTATCCGCCGTGCCCGCCGATGCAGATCAACGACCCCGAGCACTCCAAGTTCGCGATCTGGGTCGGGGGCAAGAATTCCAACGCGCGCGGCAAGCCCACCTTCATGAAGATGGTCGCCGCCGGCATCCCCAACAACCCGCCGCGCTGGCCGGAAGTCTCCGAGGCGGTGAAGAAGATCCTGTACACCTACAAGGACGACGCCCGCCCGTGGGAGCGCCTGTCCGACTGGGTCGAGCGCATCGGCTGGCCGCGCTTCTTCGAGAAGACCGGGCTGCCCTTCACCAAGTACCTGATCGACGACTGGCGCGGTGCGCGCGCCAACCTCAACGCGTCGACCCACATCCGCTTCTGAGCCGCAGCAAGGAGGAGCCATGAAGTTCGGCATCATGATCAACGAAGGGCCCTACCAGCACCAGGCCAGCGACACCGCCTTCCAGTTCTGCAAGGCGGTGCTCGCGGCGGGGCACGAGCTGCAGCGCGTGTTCTTCTATCACGACGGGGTGAACAACGCGAACAAGCTCACCGAACCGCCGCAGGACGACCGCAACATCGTGCAGCGCTGGAGCGCGCTGGCCGAAGAGCACGGCACCGATCTGGTGGTGTGCGTGGCCGCGGCCCTGCGTCGCGGCATCAAGGACGAGAACCTGGCGCCGGGCTTTCGCATCGCCGGCCTCGGGCAACTGGTCGATTCGGGCATCAAGGCCGATCGACTGGTGGTGTTCGGCGACTGAGGAGGACGACATGAACGCACCCGGCAAGGTCAAGAAATTCATGTTCGTCAATCGCAAGGCACCCCACGGCACGATCTACGCCCTCGAAGCGCTGGAAGTGGTGCTGATCAGCGCCGCCTTCGACCAGGACGTGTCGCTCGCCTTCCTCGACGACGGCGTGTACCAGTTGAAGCGCGGCCAGCAGACCAAGGGCATCGAGACCAAGAACTTCTCGCCGACCTACCGCGCGCTCGACGGCTACGACATCGAAAAGCTCTACGTCGAGCGCGAATCGCTCGAGGCCCGAGCGCTCACCGAGGACGATCTGCTGGTGCCGGTCACGGTACTGTCGCACGCCGAAATGGGTGCGCTGATGGAAAGCCAGAACGTCGTCCTGAGCTTCTGACCAAGGAAATATGAACCCCCACGCTCCCATTCGTTCGCTGCCCCCCAAGGGGGCGCATGCCTCCCTTGGGGCGGCCCTGCAGGAGGCATGACATGCTGCACATCATCAACAAGTCGCCACTGGAACGAAACGCGCTCGAATCCTGCCTGCGGGTCGCCCGCAGCGGCAGCATCCTGCTGATCGAGGACGCGGTCTATGCCGCCACCCGTGGCCACGCGAGCGCGGCGCGGATCGAGGACGCCCTGGGCCGCTTCAAGGTGTTCGCGCTGCAGGCCGACCTCGATGCACGCGGCATCGGCGATCGCCTGATCGACGGCGTCACCGCGGTCGACTACGGCGGATTCGTCGGTCTGGTCGCGGAGCACCCGGCCTGCCATTCGTGGCTCTGAGAACCCTCATCTGAGCCCCCCTACCAACACGCCCCCGATCCACCTGCCCCCCGCACGGCAATGACGCCGCTGCCACGATAAAACCGAGGAGACATCATGACCACCATCGAAGTGAACGGAAAGAACTACGAGACCGACGAGGAAGGCTATCTGCTCAACCTCGCCGACTGGAACGCCGAGGTCGCCGACCACATCGCCCAGACCGAGAGCATCGAGATGAGCGAACAGCACTGGGAGGTGGTCAACTTCCTGCGCCAGTACTACGACGAATTCCAAATCGCGCCCGCGGTGCGGGTGCTGACCAAGGCCATCGGCAAGACCCTGGGGGCGGACAAGGGCAACAACCAGTACCTCTACGAGCTGTTCCCCTACGGCCCGGCCAAGCAGGCGTGCAAGATCGCCGGCCTGCCCAAGCCGACCGGCTGCGTGTGATCGAACGGCCCGTAGGGCCCTGACCTCTCCCTCCCCTTCAAGGGGGTGAGGGCGGGGTTTCGCAGAGCACTGCTCTGCGCCGACCGAACGGGCTGGCGAAGCCAGCACTGCTCGGACAGGAGGGGGATGGGTTGATGTTGACGCCCGTCGTTGACGCCCGTCGAAACCCATCCCCACCCCAACCCGGGAATCTCCGCTGCGCTACGCCGCTGCGCAGGCGGCGAGCGATGCTCGCCGAATTCCCTGCTCCGCGCCCTTGAATGGAAGGGAGCCGAGCACCCGAAGCCCGAACGAGAGAGCCATGACCGTCGCCAGTTACGCTTACGCGCTGCTGTACTACGCCGCCACCCTGATCCTGGTGGGCGCGCTGGCGTACAGGATTGCCGACTACGCGCGCACCCCTGCACCACTGAAGATTCCGACCACCCCAGCGCCGATCACCCGCGGCGGCGTGGCCCTGCGCCTGGCGCGCGAAGTGCTGGTATTCGAGAGCCTGTTCAAGGCCAATCTGTGGATCTGGGCCTTCGGCTGGCTGTTCCATGTCGGCCTGGCGCTGGTGCTGGTGCGCCATCTGCGCTACTTCACCGAGCCGGTGTGGGGTTGGGTCGCCTTCCTTCAGCCCTTCGGCATCGTCGGCGGTGTCGCCATGGTCGCCGGCCTCGCCGGGCTGTGGATGCGGCGCCTCGCGGTGGCCCGGATCCGCTACATCTCGACCCCGTCCGATCACCTGATGCTGGTCCTGCTGCTGCTGATCGGCGTCTCCGGGCTGATGATGAAGTTCGTCGCCCACACCGACATCGTCGCGGTGAAGATCTTCTTCCTCGGCCTGCTGCGCTTCGAACTGCAGCCGCTGCCGGGCGACACGGCGCTGCTGGTGCACCTCGCCCTGGTGGCGGCGCTGATGATCGTGTTCCCGTTCAGCAAGCTCCTCCACGCCCCGGGCATCTTCTTCTCGCCCACCCGCAACCAGGCCGACAACCCGCGCGAGGCACGTCACCTCGCCCCGTGGGCGGCACGCCTCGATACGGAGAAATGAGATGGCAGCCAAGGTCGAAGCCCCCGCGCTGCGCGAATTCCCCGTCGTCCCGACCCTCCAGCCGGGTGCGATGGAGGCGTCCCGGCCCTACCTCGCCAGCGACAAGATCCAGACCGCGATCGGCTTTCCGGGCGAACTGGTCGACGACTGGCACGACAAGGCGATCGCCAAGATGGGCGAATTGCTGGGCAAGTACCGCTCGCTCAAGGTCTATCTGGACGCCTGCGTGCATTGCGGCGCCTGTACCGACAAATGCCATTACTTCATCGGCACCGGCGATCCGAACAACATGCCGGTGGCGCGCCAGGACCTGATGCGCAGCGTCTATCGCCGCCATTTCACCCTGGCGGGCAAGCTCGTGCCCGGCCTGGTCGGCGCGCGCGACCTGACCCGCGAAGTGCTCGACCAGTGGTTCAACTACTACCACCAGTGCTCCGAGTGCCGGCGCTGCTCGGTGTATTGCCCCTACGGCATCGACACCGCCGAGATCACCATGGCCGGGCGCGAGATCCTCGCCACGGTCGGGATCGGCCAGAAGTACTCCAACGAGATCATCGGCAAGGTGCACCGTATCGGCAACAACCTCGGCCTGCCCGGACCGGCGCTGCTCGACACGCTGCTCGGGCTGGAAGAGGACGTCAAGGAAGAGACCGGCGCCGACGTGCGCTACCCGCTCGACCAGAAGGGTGCCGAGGTGCTGCTGATCACGCCCTCGGCCGACTTCTTTGCCGAGCCGCACGTGGAGAGCCTGATCGGCTACGGCAAGGTCTTCCACGCCGCCGGGGTGAGCTGGACACTGTCGTCGAAGGCCTCGGAAGCCGGCAACTTCGGCATGTTCATCGGCAACTACGAGCAGCTGCGCACGATCGCGCTGCGCATCCGCGAGGCGGCGCTCGAACTGGGCGTCAAGCGCATCGTGGTCGGCGAATGCGGCCACGCCTGGCGCGTCGCCTACAGCTTCTGGAACACCCTGGTCGGCATCGGCGCCGGCGCAAACGACCCGTTCGCGGTGCAGCTGCAGCGCCAGCTCGACGGCCGCTACCGCCAGCCGATGCACATCTGCGAATTCACCTGGGACCTGATCGAGCGCGGCGCACTGCGCTTCGACAAGGCGGCGAACGACCACCGCATCGTCACCTTCCACGACTCGTGCAACGTCGCCCGCGGCTCGCGCATGGGCGAGCTGCCCGGCGGGCAGTTCGAGATCCCGCGCAACATCATCCGCGCGGTCGCCAACCACTACGTCGAGATGGCGCCCGAGGCGATCCGCGAGAAGACCTACTGCTGCGGCGGCGGCGGCGGCCTGCTCACCGACGAGTTGATGGAGCTGCGGGTCAAGGGCGCGCTGCCGCGCATGGAAACGCTGCAGCAGGTCGTCGACGGCCACGGCGTGAACTTCATGGCCACGATCTGCGCGATCTGCAAGGCGCAGTTCAGCAAGGTGCTGCCTTACTACGGTTTCAAGATGAGCATGGTCGGCGGTGTGCACCAGCTGGTGAGCACCGCCATCCGGCTGGACGCGAACGACTAACCCGCACACGCGCATTCGGAGACAAGCGATGTCAGGTACTACGGAAACCCCCGACAACAGGCTGACGTTCCGCCGCTACCGCGAAGGCGATGCGGCGGTCGAGTCCTTCCGCGACAAGATCTTCCAGGCGAGCTACTCGCACAAGTGCCCGACCTACGTGCAGTCGACCCCGCCCTGTCAGGGCAGCTGCCCGGCCGGCGAGGACATCCGCGGCTACCTCGCCATCGTGCGCGGTACCGAGAAGCCGCCCGCAGGCGTGCCATGGCAGGAATACGCCTGGCGTCGCCTGACCGCGGCCAATCCCTTCCCCGCGGTGATGGGCCGGGTGTGCCCGGCGCCGTGCGAGACCGGCTGCAACCGCAACGAGGTCGAGGACCATGTCGGCATCAATTCGGTCGAGCATTTCCTCGGCGAGTATGCGATCGCCAACAACTTGAAGTTTGTCGCCCCGCAGACCCGCAGCGGCAAGAAGGTGGCGGTGCTCGGCGGCGGCCCGGCCGGCCTGTCGTGCGCCTACCAGCTCGCGCTGCGCGGCCACGAGGTCACCATCTTCGACGAGCACGCCCTGCTCGGCGGCATGATGCGCTACGGCATCCCGGGTTTCCGCACCCCGCGCAATGTGCTCGACGCCGAGATCCAGCGCATTCTCGATCTCGGCGTGCACACGCGGATGAACTGCCACGTCGGCCGCGACTTCAGCCTCGAGCAGATCCGCGACGAATTCGACGCGGTCTTCCTCGGCATGGGTGCGCAATCCGGCCGCGCGCTGCCGCTTCAGGACGGGGAGGCGCCCAACGTGGTCACCGCCACCGCCTTCCTGCGCGCGTTCAACGACGGCCGGCTGCAATACGTGGGCAAGCGCGTGGTGGTGGTCGGCGGCGGCGACACCTCGATCGACGTCGCCACCGTGGCCCGCCGCCTGGGCCATATCGAGCACGCCAAGCCGACCGACTTCGAAGAGGCGATCGGCGGGCGGATGGCCCATGACGTGGCCGAGGTGTCGGCCAAACAGGGTTCGGAAGTGACCCTGACCTCGGTCTTCCCGGTAGACCGGATGCAGGCCAACCGCCACGAGATCGAGCAGGCGCTGGCCGAAGGGATCGCGATCCGCGGCGGCCTGATGCCGACCGGACTGGTTCGCGATGCGGACGGCCGCGCCACCGCGCTGCGGGTGGTCGAATGCGAGGCAACGCTGGCCGGCGGCAAGCTCGAGATCAAGGCGATCGAGGGCACCGAGCACGACATCGAAGCCGACCTGATCGTGTCCGCGATCGGCCAGGCGGTGGATTTCACCGGCCTCGAGGAATTCGACAACGGCCGCGGCACCGTCACCGCGGACCGCAACTACCAGGTGCAGGGCAAACCCGGCACCTTCGCCGGCGGCGACGTGATCCGCCCCCACCTGCTCACCACCGCGATTGGCCACGGCGCCATCGCCGCCGACGGCATCGACCGCTACGTGCGCAGCGAAGACCTCGAGAAGCGGCCGAAGATCGACGTCCACGCCTTCGACCTGCGGCGCAAGATGGTCGAGAAGGGTCTGTCGTTTTCCGGCGTGTCCGAGCCGATCCGCGGCACCTGCGACAGCGACGTCGGCATCCACAACTACGAGAACCGCTCCGACCGCTACATCATCCCGCACGACGAGCTCTTCCTCGGCCACTTCGCCTACACCCCGCGCTTCCGGCGCAAGATCGTCACCCTCAGCCGCGAGCAGGCGCTGGGCAACTTCGAGGAGCGCATCGAGGCGCTGAGCGAAGCGGAGGCAGTGGGCGAGGCCAAGCGCTGCATGAGCTGCGGGATGTGCTTCGAATGCGACAACTGCGTGGTGTATTGCCCGCAGACCGCGGTCAAGCGCGTGCCGAAGAAGGAAGCGACCACCGGGCGCTACGTCTATACGGATTACAGTCGCTGCATCGGCTGCCACATCTGTCACGACGTGTGCCCGACCGGCTACATCCAGATGGGGCTCGGCGAGTGAGACCCCGCCACCTCCTTCTCGCCGTGCTGCTCGGCACCGCCGCCGCGGCGGCGTTCGCCTTCGACGGCGGGCGTACGCCGAAGCCGGCGGTGGTGATCGAGAAGCAGGAGGGCTGCGTCGCCTCGCCCGCCGAGATGCGCCGCAATCACATGGACCTGCTGTCGCACCAGCGCGACCGGACCCTGCGCGAGGGCGTGCGCGGCGCACCGGTGAGCCTCAACGGCTGCATCTCCTGCCATGCGAGCAGCAAGAACGGCTCGGTGATCGGCACCGGCGAGAACTTCTGCCAGAGCTGCCACAGCTTTGCCGCGGTGAAGCTCGACTGCTTCGAGTGCCACCAGGCGACGCCGGGAAAGAGCGCGGGAAAGTCGGCGGGCGCGATCGGCAATGCGGCGGAAGGCGCTGCGCCTTTCCGCCCCACTTCGGGAGGGGCGAAATGAGCACGCCCGACACGAACCCCCCTCAGGCGCCGGTGCCGTCGCGGCGCGCCTTCTTCGCCGCGTCGGTCGCGGCGCTGGCCGGGGTCATGATCGCACCGGGCATCCGCGTGGTCGAAATCGCCGCGGCACGCCCCGCCGGTGAAGCGGCCTCGAACACGGTGCGCTGGGGCATGCTGATCGACACCACGCGCTGCGACGCCGGCTGCACCGCCTGCATCAGCGCCTGCGAGCGCGAGAACGCCCTGGAGTCCGCCACCGCCGCGAACGTCGGCGAGGCCCAGCGGCCGCAGTGGCTGCGCAAGATCGAACTGAAGGAGGTGCGCACCGGGCGCACCGTGTCGGCGCCGATGATGTGCCAGCACTGCGCCCATCCGCCCTGCGTCGACGTGTGCCCCACCGGGGCCTCGTTCAAGCGCGCCGACGGCATCGTGCTCGTCGATCGCCACATCTGCATCGGCTGCCGCTACTGCATGATGGCCTGCCCGTACAAGGCACGCTCCTTCGTGCATGCGCCGCTCACCGCGCAGAACCCCGAGGTGCCGCGCGGCAAGGGCTGCGTCGAAGGGTGCACGCTGTGCGTGCATCGCGTGGACCGCGGCGAGCAACCGGCTTGCGTCGAGGCTTGCGCCGAGGCGGGGCACGGCGCCATCGTGTTCGGCGACCTCAACGACCCGCACAGCGAAATCTCCCGCCGCATCCGCGCGGTAGCCAGCACCCAGGTGCGCGCCGACCTGCGCCTCGACTCCGGCGTCCGTTACCAGGGGATATGAACATGCCCGCCCTCGATGCATCCCGCTTCGTTCCGCTTTCCCGCCCCGCCGCGGAAACCCGCAACTTCTACCTGGTGGCCGCGCTCGGCGCGGTGCTGGTGGCGATCGGCCTCGCCGCCGCGCACTACATGGAGACCCACGGCCACGTCGTGACCGGCATGAACAACCAGGTGGTATGGGGCGTGCCGCACGTGTTTGCGATCTTCATGATCGTGGCCGCGTCCGGCGTGCTCAACGTGGCCTCGATCGGCTCGGTATTCGGCAAGCCGGCGTACAAGGCGCGTGCGCCGCTCGCCGGCCTGCTGTCGCTCGCGCTGCTGGCCGGTGGTCTGATGGTGCTGATGCTCGACCTCGGCCGCCCCGACCGGGTGATGGTGGCCGCGACCCATTTCAACTTCAGCTCGGTGTTCGCCTGGAACGTGTTCCTCTACTCCGGGCTGTTCGCGATCGTCGGCGTGTACCTGTGGACGCTGATGGAGCGGCGCATGCACCGCTACGCGAAGGCGGCGGGGCTGGCCACCTTCGTCTGGCGCTTCGTGCTCACCACCGGCACCGGCTCGATCTTCGCTTTCCTGGTCGCACGCCAGGCCTACCACAGCGCGCTGTTGGCGCCGCTGTTCATCGTCATGTCCTTCGCCTGGGGGCTGGCGGTGTTCCTGATCGTGCAGGCGTCCCTGTTCGCGTGGAACCGGATCGAGCCCGACCCGGCGATCGAGCGCCGCATGGCGCGGCTGCTCGGGGTGTTCGTGGCCGGGGTCATGTACCTGGTGGCGGTCCATCACCTCACCAACCTGTACTTCGCCCAGCAAACCGAATTCGAGCGCTTCATCCTGGTCGACGGCGGCGTCCACCCGCTGCTGTTCTGGGGCGGCTATGTGCTCGCCGGCAGCGTGCTGCCGCTCGCGCTGCTGTATCACCCGCGGCTCGCCGGGCCGCGCGCGACCGTGGCCGCCGCCGCGCTGGTGGTGCTCGGCGCCTTCGCCCAGCTGTATGTCTTCATCATCGGCGGGCAGGCCTGGCCGCTCGAACTCTTTCCCGGCTTCAGCGCGAGCAGCAGCTTCTTCGACGGCGCGGTGACCGGCTACCGCCCCAGCCTGCCCGAGATCCTGCTCGGCGTGGGTGGGCTCGGCCTCGCCTTTCTGGCCACGGCGGTGGGCGTGCGCGTCCTCCGCTTCATGCCGCAGGACGACGTTCGGCACGACGTACAGCCCGACGTCCGGTCCCCAGCCGGCGCGGCGGACGGGCACTGATCGCAGAGCCGCATCGACGAACCACCGACTCCCCACCGAGACCCGCCATGAACAATGTGCATCCTGTTGAACATCCAGTCGAACACCCCTTTGCTCCCTACATCCGCGCCCTCGGCAAGGGCCGCAACGGCGCCCGCGCACTGAGCGAGGTCGAGGCCTTCGAGGCGATGCGCATGATCCTCGCCGGCGAGGCCGAGCCGATGCAGATCGGCGCCTTCCTGATGCTGATGCGGGTCAAGGAGGAAACCGCGGCCGAGCTCGCCGGCTTCGCGCGCGCCGCGCAGGCCTCGATCGCGCTGCCGCCGCAAGCCCCGGCGGTGCGCCTGGACTGGCCCGCCTATGCCGGCAAGCGCCGCCAGTTGCCATGGTTCGTGCTCTCCGCGCTGTTGCTCGCGGCCCACGGCATGCCGGTGCTGATGCATGGCAGTGCCGGCTTCGACCCCGGCCGGGTGTTCGTGCCGCAGGCACTGGACGCGCTGGGGGTGGCGCAATCGCGCTCGCTCGGCGAAGCTGCACAGCGCATCGCCACCCACCGTTTTGCCTTTATCGCACTTACCGACCTGAGCCCGGCGCTGGACCGGCTGATGCAATTGCGCCCGCTGCTGGGCCTGCGTTCGCCGGTGCACAGCGTGGTGCGCATGCTCAATCCGCTGCGCGCCCGGGCGGTGCTGCAGGGCATCTTCCACCCCGGCTACGCCGACATCCACCAGGGTGCGGCGAGCCTGCTCGGCATCGGTCGCACTGCCGTGTTCAAGGGCGAGGGCGGCGAGGCGGAGCGCAATCCGGACGGCGCGTGCGTGGTGCGCTCGGTGATCGACGGCCACATGAAGGCGGAGGAATGGCCGCCGATGTTCGACGGTCCGCGCCACCTGCGCGACGAGGCCATGGACGTGCGCCACCTGGCCGCGGTGTGGCGCGGCGAGTGCAGCGACGAATACGGCGAGGCGGCGGTGATCGGCAGCGCCGCGATCGCGCTCCGCACCCTCGGCAAGGCCACCACCGTCGCCGCGGCCGAGGCGCTCGCCCGCGAATTGTGGCGGCAACGTGCGAGCGCCGGGGGCGCCGGCTTGGCCGACCTCCCCGCCGCCCCTGCCGCCGCCGTAGCCGAATCTGCTGCCTGACCCCCACCGGAGGATGCCGCCATGGCCCGGATGCTGATCGCCGCCGCACACAAGTCTTCGGGCAAGACCACGGTCAGCATCGGCCTGTGCGCCGCGCTCGCCGCACGCGGGCTGGCGGTGCAGCCGTTCAAGAAGGGCCCCGACTACATCGACCCGATGTGGCTCACGCGCGCCTGCGGGCGCGACTGCTACAACCTCGATCCCTTCCTGATGCGCGCCTGCGAGATCGACACCCTGTTCCGCCGCCACGCCGCCGGCAGCGACCTGTGCCTGGTGGAAGGCAACAAGGGGCTCTACGACGGCCTCGCGCTCGACGGCAGCAACAGCAACGCCGCGCTCGCTGCCCAGCTCGGGCTGCCGGTGGTGCTGGTGATCGACGCCCAGGGCATGACCCGCGGGATCGCGCCGCTGCTGCTCGGCTACCAGGCCTTCGATCCGACCATCCGCATCGCCGGGGTGATCCTCAACCGGCTCGGTGGTGCGCGCCACGAAGCCAAGCTGCGCGCGGTGGTCGAGCACTACACCGACATCCCGGTGCTGGGCGCGGTGCATTGCGACGACCGCCTGGCGATCGTCGAACGCCATCTCGGCCTGATCCCGGCCAACGAAGCGGGCGAGGCGCAGGCGCGGATCGCGGCCATCGGCAGCGCGATCGCCGACCAGGTCGATGTCGATCGCCTGTTCGACGTCGCCTGTCACTCGGCGCCGCTCGCGCCCACCGCGACGATCGCGCAACTGCCGCAACGCAACGCGCGCCGGGTGCGCGTGGGGGTGGCGATGGATCGCGCCTTCGGCTTCTACTACGCCGACGATCTCGCCGCGCTGCGCGCCGCGGGCGCCGAGCTGCTGCCCTTCGACACCCTGCATGACCGGCGACTGCCCGAGGTCGACGCGCTCTTCATCGGCGGCGGCTTTCCCGAAACCTGCGCCGCCGAACTGGAAGCGAACGCCGTGCTGCGCGCCGAGATCCGCGCCGCGGTCGAGGACGGCCTGCCGGTGTATGCCGAATGCGGCGGGCTGATATATCTCGCCCGCACACTGGAGGCCGACGGCCGCCGCCACGCGATGGTCGGGGCGATCCCGGGCGACGTGGTGATGCACCGCCGCCCGGTCGGGCGCGGCTACGTCGAGCTGGTCGAAACCGCCGCCGCGCCGTGGCCGCGCCGGGCAGATTCGGACGCGGACGCGCGCGTGCGCGCCCACGAGTTCCACTACTCCAGCCTCGAAAACCTCGGCCCGGAGGTGCGCTTCGCGTGGCGGGTCACGCGTGGTCACGGCATCGACGGTCACCACGACGGACTGATCCACCGCAACGTGCTCGCCTCCTACACCCACCTGCGCAGCGTCGGCGGCTGCGACTGGGCCCGGCGCTTCGTCGATTTCGCGCGCCAGGTCCGGCAGCAGCGCGACGACCAGGCCTGCCCCGAGTTCGCCTGCTGCCTGCCCGCGGCAGTTACCACCCTCTGAAGGAGCCTCCCCATGATCGAACTGACCCCGGCCGCAGCACGACAGATCCAGCTCGCCGCCCGCCACCACGGCGAAGATCGCGACCATGACGACGCCGCCGCCGAAAACGAACTCGCACTGCGCGTCGCGGCGTGGCCGGCGCCCGACGGCTCGGTGGACTACGGCATGGGCTTCGACGAGGAGCGCGAGGGCGACCTCGCCCTCTGCGTCGAGGGCGTGGACCTGCTGATCGGCGCGCCCAGCCGTGTCTTCCTGGTCGGCACCGTGCTCGATTACGTCGAGTACGAACCCGGCGACTTCCGCTTCATCTTCATCCCGTCCGACGCGCAGGACGCGTCCGCGCCGCATTCGTCCTGCGCCGGCGGCGGCTGCAGCGGCTGCAGCGGCACGCGCTGAACGACCGCCGCGACACCCCACGGCCCGACCACCCGGAGCGACCACCAGGAGTGACCAAATGGACATGAGCACGGTACTGAACTTCCTCAACGGCCCTGCGGACCCGGCGCGCCGCGGCGAGGTCTTCCTGGTCGGCACCGGCCCCGGAGATCCGGAGCTGCTGACCATCCGCGCGCTGCGCCTGATGCAGCAGGCCGACGTGGTGCTGTACGACCATCTGGTGGCCGACCCGATCATGCACTTGCTGCCACCCGGGGTGGAGCGCATCTACGTCGGCAAGGAGCGCAACCACCATACCTTCCGCCAGGAGGCGATCAACGACATGATGGTGCGCCTCGCGCGCGCCGGCCGGCGGGTGCTGCGGCTCAAGGGCGGCGACCCCTTCGTGTTCGGTCGCGGCGGCGAGGAGATCGAAACCCTGTCCGCCCACGGCGTCCCCTTCCAGGTGGTGCCGGGCATCACCGCGGCGCTGGGGGTGGCCTCGTACGCCGGCATTCCGCTGACCCACCGCGATCATGCCCAGGCGTGCACCTTCGTCACCGGCCACCTCAAGGACGGCAGCATGGACCTCGACTGGCCCGCGCTGACCCGCCCGCATCACACCGTCGTCGTGTACATGGGCCTGCTCGGCCTGCCGACGCTGTGCGCGCGGCTGATCGAACACGGCCAGTCACCGGACATGCCGGCCGCGGTGGTGCAGGAGGGCACCACCTGCAGGCAGCGCGTGGTCACCGGCACCCTGGCCACGCTGCCGGACCTGGTGGCGCGGGCGCACCTGAAGTCGCCCACCCTGATCATCGTCGGCGAGGTCGTGCGCCTGCGCGAGAAACTGCATTGGTTCGGGTCGGAAGAAGTGGCCGCGACGAGCGGGCACGCATGAAGAAGTATCTGGTCGGGCTCGCCCTCCTCGCCACCGGCGCCCTCGCCCTGGCCGGCGTCAACGGATTCTTCGTCCATACCAATACGACGGAATTCTGCATCTCGTGCCACACCATGCAGGGCAACCACGACGAGTATCGGGAAACCGTCCATTACAAGAACCGGTCCGGCGTGCAAACGCAGTGCGCCGACTGCCATGTTCCGGTCGATTTCCTGCCCCGGCTCGCGGCCAAGGTCAATGCGGTCAAGGACATCTACCACCAGCTGGTGGGCACGGTCGACACCCGGGACAAGTTCGAAGCGCGGCGCTGGGACATGGCCAACCGGGTGTGGGCGCGGATGAAGGCGAGCGACTCGCGCGAATGCCGCAGCTGCCACCAGCTGCAGAACATGGCGCTGGGCGAGCAGAGCCGCAGCGCACGCAAGCGCCACGAGCAGGCACCGGCGAACGGCAAGACCTGCATCGATTGCCACAAGGGCGTCGTGCATCAACTGCCGGACGAGCCCGATGAAACGGACGGCGAGGTCGCGGACGGCGACGAAGCGCAGGACGACGAGGCCTAGGAGGCTGTCGGACCGGCAGGTGCCGGGTGTGCGGCGGCAACGGGGCGGTGACGAGCAGTGCGATGGAAGCTTCACAACAAGAGCAGAACGGAGGAGGTGACATGAAACTGAACACGATCCTGGGCCAGCTGGCCCTGGCAGGCGCCGTCGCGAGCGGGGGTGCCGCCGTGGCCGCCGGCCCGAGCGCAGCCATGCTGGGCAACACCTGCGCGGGCTGTCACGGCACCGACGGCGCCAGCCTGGGGCCGGCGACGCCGTCGCTGGCCGGCATGAACAGCGAATACTTCATCGAGTCGATGACCGCCTACAAGAACGGCGGACGGCCGGCAACAGTGATGAGCCGTATCGCCAAGGGCTATGGCGACGACGAGATCAAGCGCATGGCGGACTTCTTCGCCGGCCAGAAGTTCGTCCGCGTCGATCAGGACACCGATACCAAACTGGTACGCCAGGGCAAACGCGTGCACGAACGCTACTGCGAGAAGTGTCACGAGGACGGCGGGCGCCAGGCCGACGACGGCGGCATCCTCGCCGGGCAGTGGATGCCCTATCTGCGCTACAGCTTCGACGACTTCACCAGTGGCCGGCGGGAAATGCCCGAGAAGATGAAGACCAAGGTGGACGAGATGCTGCAGAAGACCGGCACGGACGGCATCGAACAGCTCGTCCATTTCTACGGCAGCCAGAAGTGAGCACGGGGAGGAGGCAGATCATGAGTCACATCAATCGCAGAGATTTCATCCGGATCGCCGGCGGCACCGTCGCCCTCGGCGCGCTGGGCTTCCCGTTCGTCGCCCATGGCGGCGCGGTACGCAAGGTGGTGGTGGTCGGCGGCGGCATCAGCGGCGCCACCGTGGCCAGATACCTGCGCCGCACCGACGCGTCGATCGAGGTCACCCTGATCGAGCCCAACAAGGACTATTTCACCTGCTTCATGAGCAACGAGGTGATCGGCGGCGAGCGCAAGCTGGAGTCGCTCAGGTTCGACTACACGGCGCTCGCCGCACACGGCGTGCGGGTGGTCACCGACACGGTCACCGCGATCGACGCCACCGCGCGCACGGTCACCACCGCCGGCGGGCACAGCTTCGCCTACGATCGCTGCGTGGTTTCGCCCGGGGTCGATTTCCGCTGGGATGCGATCGACGGCTATGACGAGAAGGTGGCCGAGACCCTGCCCCACGCCTGGAAGGCCGGCCCGCAGACCCTGCTCCTGCGCAAACAGCTCGAGGCGATGGCCGATGGCGGCACGGTGATCGTCGCCCCCCCGGCCAATCCCTTCCGCTGCCCGCCCGGGCCGTACGAGCGCGCGTCGCTGATCGCGCACTACCTGAAGACACACAAGCCGCGGTCCAAGATCCTCATCCTCGACGGCAAGGACGACTTCGCCAAACAGGGGCTGTTCGTCGCCGGCTGGAAAAAGCACTACGGGGACATGATCGAGTGGGTAAGCGCCTCGAAGGGCGGCCGGATCGAGTCGGTGGACGTGGCCGGGCGCAGCGTGCAGGGCACGGTCGAGCGCTACCAGGCCGACGTGATCAACCTGATTCCACCGCAGAAGGCGGGCAGGATCGCGTTTGCGGCGGGGCTGGTCGATGCCAAGGGCTGGTGCCCGGTCGATCAGGCCAGCTTCGAATCCACGATCCGCCCCGGCATCCACGTCATCGGCGACGCCAGCATGGCCGGGCCGATGCCGAAATCCGGCTACTCGGCCAATTCGCAGGCCAAGGTCTGCGCGGCGGCGATCGTGGCCCTGCTCGACGGCAAGCCGGTGCCGGAGCCGGCCTACGTCAATACCTGCTACAGCATGGTCACCCCCGACCAGGCGATCTCGGTCGCGGCCGTATATCAACTGGGCGGCGACGGCGCCATTGCCGCGGTGAAGGGTGCGGGCGGCCTGACCCCGGCCGATGCCAGCGACGAGGCGATGCGGCGCGAGGTCGCCTACGCCCACTCCTGGTTCCGCAACATCACTGCCGACACCTTCGGCTGATCCGCGACCGCGGTCGGCATGCGGGGAGCCCGACCGGCGCCGGGCGGGCTCAGCCGGATGCGGCGGCGGTGTGCCGTGCAGTCGGCATCGGATACTCGGTGGCGCGCCCGCTGCCGGGCGCGCCCGGACAGCTGCCGACGCCGTGCTCGACGGCGAACACCGCGGCCTCGACCCGGGTGGTGAAGTTGAGCTTGGCCAGGATGTGGCGCACGTGCAGTTTGACCGTGTCGTGGCTGATGCTGAGGTCGCGGGCGATGACCTTGTTGCTCTTGCCGCTCGCGAGGTACTGCAGGATCTCCTGCTCGCGCGCGGTGAGCTTGACCGTCTTCTCGCCGTGGCGGGCGGGCTCGCCGCCCTGCAGGATTTTGGCCAGCTTCGCCGACATCACCGGCGCCACCACCATTTCGCCGCGCGCCACGCGCCGGATCGAGTCGATCACGTCGTCCGGGTCCATGTCCTTGAGCAGGTAGCCGCGCGCGCCGGCGCGCAGCGCATTGGCCATGTCCTCCTGGGCGTCGCTCATGCTGAGGATCACCACCGGCACGTCGCAGCCCTCGTCGCGCAGCTTGCGCAGCAGCGAGATGCCGTCCATCGCCGGCATGCGCAGGTCCATGACCACCAGGTCGGGGGTCTGCTGCTGGACGAGCTCGATCGCCTGCGCCGGGTCGCCGGTGGCGCCCAGCACGCGGATGTCGGCACGCCGTTCCAGCAGCTCCGTCAAGCCACGGCGGCACAGCCCGTGGTCGTCCACCAGTACGACGCCGATCTGTTCATTCATGGTCTTGCCTCCTGTGGGATGTCGCGACGGGAAAGCTCAGGCGTATCCGGGTGCCCGCACCCCCGGGGCTGTCGATGTCGATGCGTCCGCCCAGCCGCTCGGCACGCTCCTGCATGATGTTGAGACCGAAATGGCCCTGCTCGCCGAGCGCGTCGCGATTGGCCACGAGGCCGACGCCGTCGTCCTCCACGGTGACCAGGAAGACCCCGCGCTGCTCTTCCAGGCTCAAGCGGCAGTGGCGCGCGCGCGCATGCTTGGCGATGTTGGCCAGCGCTTCGCGGGCGATATGGAAGACCTGCATTTCCTGCTCGGACGACAGCTGCAGCTGGTCGATCCGGTTGTCGAAACGGAACTCGGTGCCACCGGGTTCCTCGAGTGCGGCGCCCGCCTCATGCAGCGCGTGAAGCAGGCCCCGAGGATCCATCTGGCTGCGGAAATGCGTGATCAGCTCACGCACCCGCCGATGTGAAACCGCCAGCGCATCATGGATCTCGCCGAGGTACTTGAACGCACGCCCGTCGTCGTGGCGCTCGATGGCATCGTGCAGCAGGACGGTGCGCATGCGCATCGAGGTGAGGTTCTGCGCCAGCGAATCGTGCACCTCGTTGGCGAGCATCTGGCGCTCGTGGGTGACGCTCGCCTGCAGGTTCTTCTGCGTCAGCAGGGCGTTTTCCAGGCTCAGTCCGAGCATGTTGCCGAGGGCGGCGAGCAGCGGCGACAGCGCGGCGGGCGGCTCGCGCTCGTCGGGCAGGAACAGGTTCAGCACGCCGCACGCGCCGCCCCGGTAGTGCAGGGGCACGGCAAACACGCGATGACGATGGCCCTGCCCGGCACCGGCACATTTGCGGATCTCGCGCACGCAGTCGCAGGCCGCGGGCGACCAGCGCGCATCGTCGCTGTCGATGGTGTCGCCGCACACGCCACAGGAGTCGGCCACGCTGCGGCTGCACTCCCACAGGCTCGCGGGGATGCCCACCGCGCCCACCAGCCGGAGCTGGTGAGTGTCGTCTTCGAGCACGCGCACGCTCGCAGCGCTCGCGCCGCACAGTGCGACCACGGCACCGAGCAGCTGTTCGAGCGGCCCTCGCAGTTCCGCTTCACCGTCCATGCACGCCAGCGGATCGCCGGCGTGCACATGCTCGGCGGGCGGCCGAATCTCCCGCCCAGGTTGCAGCCGGATGCTCATCGATCATCTCCTCCACGCTGGCCGCTTTGCTCGTGCGACGCACGGCGACGGCTCTGGCTAAGACTGCCTGACTACTTTAGCTCTGTCTAATATAGATGAAATCCGCGCCGAGTGTGTACCGCGTTGGCGCCGCGGGGGGAACAAAGCTACCCGGATGGGGGAGCTGCGTCACGCCGATCCGGAGCGCGTGCGCGAATGCACGCCGGAGTGGGCGGCCGGGATCACCGGCATCCCCGCCGCCACCATCCGCCGCCTCGCCCACGAGATGGGCGTCACCGCGCACGACCACAAGATCGAGCTGCCGATAGCGTGGACCGACTGCTGGGGCGCCGAGCACCAGAGCGTCACCGGCAATCCGGTGTCCTTCCACGCCATGCGCGGGCTGGCCGCCCATTCCAACGGCTTCCACACCATCCGCGCGCTGGCGATCCTGATGTCGCTGCTGGGCACCATCGACCGTCCGGGCGGCTTCCGCCACCGCACCCCCTACCCGCGCGCGGTGCCGCCCAACGCGCGCTCGCCCAAGGGGCCGCAGGCGGTCAGGCCCGAGAGCCCCGACGACCTGTTCGTGGACGAGCACGGCGAGCGCCGGTGCGCATCGACAAGGGCTTCAAAGGTCAAGGTTGTCGACCTGCTCGATGCCGCGGCCATGTTGCAACAAGCCGACCACAACCTGCGCGGGCAGGACGTCAGGCTGCGCAAGCTGGAATTGCGCCTCGAACTGTTCCGCCGCGAAGACAGCAGCCTGCGCTTCACCATCGCCTGCCTGGTGGCGTTTTTCATGTTCCAGGCCGGCTTGCTGATCTGGATGGCCACGCGCTGAGGCGACCGAACCTTTCCGCGCCCGCAGGGCGGCCAGACCCGTAGGGCGCTACTCGCCGCAGGCGGTACGCCATGCGCAAGGACTATGGATCGCCGCCTCAAGCGCAACGGGTCTCGGGGGGCTTGCCGGCTCACTGTTCCTGTACCGCGAGACGCTCGGTTTGATGCCGGCCACGCCGTGGTTGGTGGGCGCGCTTGCATCTGTCCTCGTCTTCTCTTCGGCGTCGTCCGTCCCTGTTCTTCCAGGCGATCCTCAGCGTTGGCAAGCCGGTCTCGCCGGAACCGACGAAGGCGTATCGGAGCGCCTCTGCTTCGAACACGGCGATCTTCATGGCACGGCGTCTCCCGTATCGTTGCGCGCGGGCGCGACATCCGCGTCCGATGCGCCGGCCGGGGCATGCGTAGGCGCCCGTGAGCCCGGGCGCCAGCCGCCTTCGCCGAGGTGACAGCCAAACTCCAGGACTTCGCCTGCCTTGAACAGACGCACCTGGTTGTGCACGCCAATGCGGCCCGGTCCGGCCCATCCGTGCGGCGCGGAAACAGTCAGTTTGTCGCAGCCGATGTCCAGGTAAAGCCAATAGCCGCGATAAAGCAGCTTGAGGTGAAGCCCTTGCAGTTCCGTCGGCAGGCACGGGCTGATCCAGATCGTGTCATCGCGGAACTCGAGTGCGGTCTGGCCCCGCTGGATCAGGTCGATGGTGCCCGCCATGGCCCCAAGGTGTATTCCTTCGGGGGTCGTGCCGCCCTGGATGTCGGCAATGTCGCTCTCCAGCGCCTCGGCAAGCAGCGACCACGACCGGGGCCGGTTACTGCGGGCCTCCACCCAGGAATGAACGACGCGGCTCAGCGTAGAGCCATCGGAGGTCCGTGGCACGTAATAATCAATCGTCTTGCGAACGGTATCCGCCTCCAGGGGATAGCCGAGCTCGCTCATCAGCTCGCGCAGTTCCTCGAAGGAGAAGAGATAGAAGAGCATCAACACGTCGGCCTGCTTGGACACCTTGTACCGGTTGACCGTATCGCCTTCGGCCTCGAGGATGCGATCGAGCCGGTGGATATCGCCGTACTTCTCGCGGTAGGCGTCCCAGTCCAGCTCCTCCAGGCGGTCGTAACCTTCGAACTGGGCGATGATGCCGTCGTCCAAAAAGTCGACCCGCATCCTGCGGCTGACGTTCTGCCAATGGGCGATCTCTTCTACCTGCAGGCCCAGCAGGACTTCGAGCTCACGACGGCGCTCGCCCCCAAGGCTGTCGAGGGTTTCCGCCGCGCGAAGCAGCACCCAGGCCGCCATGAGGTTGGTATAGCCGTTGTTGTCGAGGCCAGGCTCTTCCCGCCACGGGTAGCGGTCGTGGAACTCGTCGGGGCCCATGACCCCGCGGATCTCATAGCGGCCAAGTTCCTCGTTGTAGGACGCGACGCTCGCCCAGAAGCGGGCAATCTCCACGAGCATCTCGGCGCCGTAGAAAGACAGGAACTCCCGGTCGCCAGTCGTTTGCCAGTAGCGCCATACGTTGTAGCCGACGGCGGCGCTCACATGCCGCTGCAGGTGCGTACTGTCCGGCGTCCAGCGACCCGAGCGGGGATTGAGGTGCAGCACCTGGCTCTCCTCGCGCCCGCTGGAGCCACTCTGCCAGGGGTACATCGCGCCGCGGCAGGCCACCTCCCGCGCGAGCCGCCGCGCCTCGGGGAGGCGTCGGTAGCGATAGAGCAGCAGCGCCCTTGTGATCTCGGGAAGGCGGAAGTTCAGGAACGGGAAGATGAACAGTTCGTCCCAGAAGATGTGACCACGGTAGGCCTCGCCATGCAGGCCACGGGCAGGAATTCCGGTGTCGCAGTCGACCGTATGGGGCGAAGCCGTCTGCAGAAGATGAAATATATGCAGCCGCAGGATCATCTGCGTGCGCGCGTGGCCTTCGATGACCACGTCGCACCGATCCCACAACGCCAGCCACGCTCGGACATGGGAGCCGAGGAGATCATCGAAAGATCCCGCTTCGCTGATTTCTCTGGCCGCCGCGTCGAGAGGCTCGGAGATCGCGCGGTCCCTCGAGGTGAAGAGCGCGACCACCTTCTCAAGCGTGACCGCCTGCCCCTTCGTCGCGGCGAACGTAATATCCTGGGCGACGAACCCCTCCTCTTCGAGTACCGCGCGTGTGGCTGCGAGCGGTTCGCCGCCTTGCACAATACGGGTACGTGCCGCCTCGGCGATGCGCAGCCGCGACTGGTTTGTCTCGACGACGAGCAGGATCGCGTCTTCGCCCAACGTGCGGCTTTCCAGCGCAGTCAGGTGCTTGTTGTTGAGTTGCCGGTAACGCTCGACCCCGGCATTGATGACTCGCCCGTCGAGCGCGGTTCGCACCACGATCCTGCCCGACCAGTTTTCCGGACACAGGGTGACTTCTATCGCCGCGAGGTGGGGTAGGCCCATGTGCACGAGCCTGCGACTCACAAGCGATGTTTCCCGGCCTTGGGCATCGCGGACCCGCATGCGTCGCTCGAGCAGGCCGCGCTCAAGATCGAGCTCCAGCCTGTAGGCGAGGATCTCGATGCGCCGGTGGTTGAACCAGTCGCCGTCCTCGGGGCGGAAGGTCAGCGGCAGCCAGTTCGGCAGGTTGACGAGATCTTCGTTCTCGATGACTCGCCCGGCGATATCGGTCTGCAGCCGATTGTAGCCGCCGGCGAGATAGGTGCCGGGGTAGTGGACGTCGTCCGCCTCGACCTCTCCCGCTGCGCCGCGCGTCGCGAAGTAGCCGTTGCCCAGGGTGCAAAGCGCCTCACGGAGTCCCTCCTGCGCGGGCTCGAATCCTTCATAGGCGAGTTTCCAGCCGCTATCCACCATGGCGCCTGCCCTCCAGCGTGCCGACGAGATTACGCAGGAAGCGCTGGACGTCGGCGGGCCGGTCCAGCACGTAGCGGGCGGCGGTCTCACGCGCCGAGCACCCCACCAGGATGCCGATGCCGCGCTCGGCCAGCGCCACGAAGGCGTCCTCGTCGGTCGTGTCGTCGCCGAGGTAGAAGGGCAGCACGTCGGGGCCGTGCAGCCCGAGCGCCTCCAGCAGCCAGGACACGGCCTTGCCCTTGTCCCAGTCGAAGCGAGGGCGGAGCTCGAAGACCTTCTTGCCGAGGGTCTTGCGCAGATCGGGCGTTTCGGCGAGCAACTGGTCGACGGCGGCCTCGACCCTCGCTACCTCGCCCTCGGCAACTTGGCGGTAATGAACGGCAACCGCGAAGCGCTTCGGCTCGACAAGCGCCCCTTGGATCGGCGCGACCGCTTCACGCAAGCGCTCGGCAGCGCGATCAACGACTGCCGCGAACGCCTCGCCTTGCTCGTGCTGGAGCTCGAGACCGTCAGGCCCGGCGATGTCGAAGCCGTGGCTGCCGGCATAGACCAGTTCGTCGAGACCGACGAGCCGCTTGACGTCGGCACGGTCACGCCCAGAGATGATGGCCACGCGACAAAGGCCGGCAAGTGCCTTGACGGTCGCCCGCATAGCCTCGGATAGAACCGCCAGATCCGGCCGTTCGACGATCGGTGTCAGCGTCCCGTCATAGTCGAGGAACACCGCCGCCCGCCTGGCGCTCAGCTCGCGCTCGATCTGCGCATACTGTTCGAGCGCCCGCGGAACCACGGCCACGGCGCGCAAGACCGCGTGCGGAGGGACATGGAGGTGCAGATCGGCGAGATCGGCGAGATCAGCGACCACGATGTCCGCCCCCTTCGCCTTGAGCTCGGTTGCCTGGTCTGCGCGACTGATGCCGACCACCAGGCCAAAGCCGCCGGCGCGTCCCGCCTGCACGCCGCTGACCGCGTCTTCAAAGACGATGGCGCGCTGCGGATCGACGCCGAGGAGCTCGGCTGCCTTGACGAACAGGTCCGGCGCCGGCTTGCCCTTCAGACCGAGTCGCGCGACGTCGTTGCCGTCGAGGCAGATGTCGAACAGATCCACCAGGCCGGCGACCTCGAGCACCGCGCGCGCGTTGCGGCTCGACGACACCAGCGCCGTGCCGATGCGCCGATTGCGCAGCTGCTGGATGAGCACAACGGCACTGTCGAAGACCTCGACCCCATCCTGTTGCAGGCTCTCGTGGAAGTACTGGTTCTTGCGATTGCCGAGGCCACAGACCGTCTCGCGGTCGGGCGGGTCGGACGGCTCTCCTCTCGGCAGGGTTATGCTGCGGGCCTGCAGAAAACTCTCGACGCCGTCGTAGCGCGGCTTGCCGTCGACATAACGCCGGTAGTCGCGCTCGATATCGAACGGGCGCAATGGCTCCCCGGTCTTCGCGGCGCGCTGGCGGAGGTACTCGTCGAAGAGGCGCTTCCAGCTTGCGGCATGCACCCGGGCGGTCCGCGTCACGACCCCGTCGAGGTCGAAGATGGCGGCGGCGAAATCCTCCACACGCACGCCGGTATCGGCGCCAGGCACGCCCTGCCGCCCCGCGGCCCGAGCGGATGGCGCCTTGGCAGACGGGCGGGCAATAGTCGCGCAGCGCCGTGGTGAGGGTCGGGCCGACTTCTTCACGACGCTGGCGCCTGCGTCGAGCCAGCCTGCGCGTCCTGTCGCTCTTCGGCCGCGGCGACGCGGCGCTTGACGGCCATGAAGCTGTCGGGGCTCACGGACATCGAGTCGATGCCGCATTCGACGAGGAATTCGGCGAAGGCCGGGTGGTCGCTGGGCGCCTGACCGCACAGGCCGACCTTGGCGCCGGAGCGGTGCGCGGCCTCGATCACGGTGCGGATCATCCACTTGACCGCTTCGTCCTGCTCATCGAACAGCTCGGCGAGCTCGACCGAGTCGCGGTCGACGCCGAGCGTGAGCTGGGTCAGGTCATTGGAGCCGATGGAGAAGCCGTCGAACCGCTCGGCGAACGCCTTGGCCAGCACCACGTTGGAGGGGATCTCGCACATGACGTAGACCTCGAGCCCGTTCTCCCCGCGCCTGAGCCCGTTTTCCGCCATCACCTCGAGCACCCGGTCGGCTTCCTTGGTCGAGCGGCAGAAGGGGATCATCACCACGACGTTCGTGAAGCCCATCGCCTCGCGCAGGCGCCGAATGGCACGGCACTCCAGCGCGAAGCCCTCACGGTAGCGTGGCGAGTAGTAGCGCGAGGCGCCGCGAAAGCCGAGCATCGGGTTCTCCTCCTTGGGCTCGAACTCGGCGCCGCCGATCAAATTGGCATACTCGTTGGTCTTGAAGTCGCTCATACGCACGATCACCGGCTTCGGATGATGGGCGGCCGCGATCCGCGCCAGCCCGCGTGCGAGCCGGTCGACGAAGTATTCGGTCTTGTCGGCGTAGCCGCGCGTCAGCTCGGCGATCCGGCGCTTGGCCTCTTCATCCCGCAGTGTGTCGAAGCGAACAAGCGCCATCGGGTGAACCTTGATGTGGTTGCTCACCACGAACTCCATCCGGGCCAGGCCGACACCGTCGGCCGGTAGCCGCCACCAGCGGAGCGCGGCTGCCGGGTTGGCCAGGTTGAGCATGACCGCGGTGCGGGTTTTCGGGATGTCGTCGAGCGAGAGGGTCTTGACCTCGAACTCGCCGATACCCGCGTAGACGAAGCCCTCATCGCCCTCGGCGCAGGAAACCGTCACGTCTTGGTCGTCATGCAGGATCTCGGTCGCATTGCCGGTGCCGACGATCGCCGGTAGTCCGAGTTCGCGGCTGACGATCGCCGCATGCGAGGTACGCCCGCCGTGGTCGGTGACGATCGCGGCTGCCCGTTTCATGATCGGCATCCAGTCGGGGTCCGTCGACTCGGTGACGAGGATGGCGCCGTCCACGAACCGCTCAATCTCCTGGGCGCTGCGGATGAGGCAGGCCTTCCCGGTGACGACGGCGTCGCCAATGCTCAGACCTTCGACGAGCTTCGCTCCCTTACTCTTGATGCGGTACGACTTGAGGACCCCCGCCTCCTTGCGCGACTGAACGGTCTCGGGCCGAGCCTGGACGATGTAAAGCTTGCCTGAGTTGCCGTCCTTGGCCCACTCCATGTCCATCGGCATGCCGTAATGCGCCTCGATCGTGCATGCCCAGCGCGCGAGCTGGAGGATCTCCTGATCGTCCAGCACGAAGGACGCGCGTTCCGCCTTCGAGGTGGGCACGTTGCGCGTGGCGTGCTCGGCGCCGGTCGCATAGAGCATTTTGAGCGTCTTGCCGCCGAGCCTTTTCTCGATGATCGGCGCGAGAGCCGCATCGCCGAGGAGCGGCTTGAACACCTGGTACTCGTCCGGGTCGACCGTCCCTTGCACGACATTCTCTCCCAGCCCCCAGGCGGCATCCAGGACGACGACCTTGTCGAAACCGGTCTCCGTATCGATCGAGAACATGACGCCGGCGCCGCCGAGATCCGACCGCACCATCTTCTGGACGCCGACCGACAGCGCCACCTTGAGGTGCTCGAAACCTTTGGCCTCGCGGTAGCTGATCGCCCGGTCGGTGAACAGCGAGGCGTAGCAGCGCCGGCAGGCATCGAGCAGTGCCGCTTCGCCGTGAATATTGAGGAAGGACTCCTGCTGGCCGGCGAAGCTCGCGTCCGGCAGGTCCTCGGCCGTCGCGCTCGAGCGGACCGCCACGTCCGTGTCGGCGGCGCCGGAGCGCTTGGAGAGTTGCCGATAGGCCTCGCGGATCTGCTGGGCAGTCGCGTCGGGCCAGTCGCCGCGCAGGAAGGCACGCCGGATGTCCTGGCCGGTCTCTTGGAGAGACGCCTTGCCTGCCTTGAAGTCGACCAGAGCCCTTTCGATCGTCTCCTTGAGCCGGTTCGCCTCGACGAAGCGCCAATAGGCGTCGGCCGTGGTCGCAAATCCGGGCGGCACACTGACGCCTTCCGCGCCGAGATGGCCCACCATCTCGCCGAGAGAGGCATTCTTGCCGCCGACGCGCGCCACGTCGCCGCGCCCTAGGGCCTCGAACCAGATCACGTGTGGAGCGTCGGCGGTCATACGGTCCTCCCTCCCAGTGTTCGACGCCGCATATGGCACGGGTGCACACCGTTGCCGCAGACGTGGTCACTGCTTGGCTCCGCGGGAGCGGCGCCGTTTGCCCGTCATGCCGAGGTCGTTGCCAGAAGATGATCGCAGCCGCGCTCTATCCCTTTATTTAATCTCGATTAAGCATGTGGGCCATTTATATATTAGCCCACGAGCAGCACGCCGACTCAATCGGCACCACGTTCAGCCGCCCGCGCGGCCGCGACGTGTCGAAATCAAGCATGGTGCTGCACGAGCAGGTTTCCGAACACGGCGGCGCTGCCAAGCTGCCATTCGATCTCGAGAAGACGATTGTACTTGGCAATCCGCTCGCCTCGACAAAGCGAGCCTGCTTTAATCTGCCTACCGGGCATGGCTACGACGAAGTCGGCTATGAACGTGTTTTCGGTATCCCCCGATCGATGCGAGATGACATAACTCCATCTTATGGAAAGCTTTCCATAAGATGGGTAACCGGCCCGCTCGATTGCAGTCACGATCAGCTCGCAAGCGGCCGCATTGCAGGGCAGCTTGGGGGCGAATACGCCTTCATCACCGACGGCGGTCGCGTGTCCTTTGGCCTTGAGCAGCGAGCGTAGCGCCTGAGAAGCTTCCGCCGCGTACTGTCGTGGTCAGCTACCGTGATAGGTGGAGTAGCTGTATGGAGAAATCAGCAGGGGAACACAGGGCTCCCGCAGCTACGCACATGACATCAATCATCGTCGTCCTCTTTCTCGATGTCGAAGCCAAGCAACTCGTCGCGATACTCGTCAGAGGTGGCGGCAAGCAGCCGCTTGGTCTTTATGCTGACGTTTCCTGCCTTCATGGGATGCCCAAAAAAAAGGTAGGAAACTACACAACTTATAACGTTGTGAAAAGGGGCTTCGCAAGATAAGGAAAGTTAACAGGATTTCATGTGATGCTATGCAAAGTAGGTTCGATTGCCCTGGCCTGCCCATCATGCAGATGGCGAAAGCGGCTATCGGGGGATACCGTCATACCACACACGGGATCGGTTGCCATTTCATGCTCCTTTCAAATGGTGGACAAACATGCCGCTTGGCCCCACGCTCACTTCAACAACCATTTGAAACGTCTCGGGGACGGGTCGCCTGCCAGACGTATCTGCAATTCCACTGCCGCCGGTGACGGGGAAATCGCCTTGAAGCGGAGCTTGCCCTTGCGATGATGGCCACCCGGCGGCGCGCCTTCCCATCCCAAGGGCATGTATTTTTTGCCATCCGCAATAAGCGCCGAAGATTTGGCCATGTCATCGTTCAAGGCCTTGGTATGGGTTTCCAGCACCACCTCGAAGTCCCATGTTTTCGCTTCGTTCGGGATGCGTTGCAATGTGGCCGTAACTTTTATTTCCCGCTCATTGCTCACCTGTGGGGCATACCCAGGCTCCGCAGCGTTGCTCACCGCAATGAACTCAATGCCGTCGATGCAGGAATAAGCGGAAATTGCCGCAAAGAACAAACCGATTATGAATTGTTTACGCATTTTTATGCTCCCTGGTAGCTTTAACGACTTTCGACGAAACATACAAAATCCCGGCAGCGTTAAATGCCAGGCCAACCCAGAACAACTCGATCTGATATTCCGCAACCACCGCAAGAAAGCCGGTGACCCCCAGTACGGGCAAGAGATTGACCATGTAATGCGAGCAGCATGAAACCATCGCGACTGTAGATGTCGTGCCGGATACCGCGACCACCTTGCCTGACGCGCCATGTCGCCCGACAAGATTCTTGAGGTAGGTGTAAAGCCCGACCTGAATGCCGAAGCCCAGCGCAAGAGGAATAATGAAATACCAGAACGTTGCGAACTGCCCGAGCGCGAATTCCATCCCGGAAATCAGGCTGACCACCCCGAAATAGATGGCGAGCAATAACACCAGCGCTCCGGTTCCAAACAGGAGCGGCCCGGCGATTTGCGTTGCCACTCCATCTGGCGATACTTCCGATACTGCCTCAAGAACCATGCCGCACTTCGGGCACGAACCGGGTGTGGTCTGACGCACTTCTGGATGCATCGGGCAGGTGTACATCCCTGCTGCTTGGGTCGCGGTGAACGCCACAACCGCCTTGAGGTGCTCAGCGGGATTTTCCTGAAATCTTTCCAGGCAATGTTGCGAACAAAAATAATAGCGCTCACCCGCATACTCCATGCTGCGTCCAGAATCGCTGTCGACTTTCATGCCGCATACCGGATCGGTGCTGACGCTCATGATTTATTCCTTTCAAGTGTGTGAATCAAGTGCTCTGTTCCTTCGAAAATATCGGGAACGTTCGGCTGCATGCATTTGGCTGCGACCATTTCACGCAATATAGTCTCTTCTGCCGGAAATGCCTGCACCACCACCGGATCGAATTGCGTACCGCTCATTTTGATGATTTCCGGACGCGCCAGATCAAACGACAATGCCTTGGGAAGGATAGGAAATCCAAAAGACCTTCGGGGGAGGAGTAGGGCTGACGCCGGGGGCCGCAGTCAACCGTCGATTTCGGGCCGCCATGCGTCAAGTTTTGCAGAAACCCCCCGAATGGCACCACAGGCATGAGTCACCCCATGACAAGCGGCAGCTCGTCTTGTTTTCGCCTACCAGGCGACGCGCTGATCGAACTCGATCTCGGGTGCAGGCTGGGCGGACGAATCCCACTGCGGGTCGTCGCGCGCCTGTTCAGCCGCCGCTGCCACCTCCCCAACGGTGGCCCACGCGCTGGGGCGATTCTCGGCGGCCGAGTGGATTCGCCGATGTGGTCTAGGATCTTGTTTACTGTGCCGACCTCGTTGATGAAGGCGATGATGCGCGTCTGACTGGGGCAGATCGGGCAACTCAGCGGCAGGGCTTCATAGATGCGCGCCAGCAACATCGCCCACAGATATCGGGCCGCGGCGCGGTGCGGTGGTTCCTCGGTCGCGGCGGCGTTGGTGGCCGGTCCAGGTGATGGCACGATCACCGCCACCGGTCCCAGGGCCGTGACGGCTGCCCGCAAGGATGCATTGGGGGGATCGATCAGGCTGCGCCGCACGAAGGCACGCAGAATCCGCTTGCGCACGAGAGTTTGCACGTCGGCGATAGCGACCGCATCAAGGCCAGACGCGGCATGAAAAGCCACACGCTCCTCGTCGTCCGTGTCGGCGGCGGGCTCGAACACGCCATCAATGATGCCGCAGCGGAAATGCAAATGCTCGTTCAGCGACGACCCGAAACGGTGGATGAAGGCCACCGCCCCGATGCGCGCCGAGGTGCTGCATCCGGGGCTGTGTTCCCGCAGGCAGCGCTCCACCACGCGCAGGAAGTTGCGCAGCACGGCGACGGCTCTGGCTACTACTGCCTGACTACTTTAGCTCTGTCTAACAGAGATGAAATCCGCGCCTAGTGTACCGCGTTGGCGCCGCGGGGAACAAAGCTACCCGGATGGGGGAGTGGCGCCACGCCGATCCGGTTATAGACGCTGCCCCGCCTGCTTGCGCCTAATAAGGGCCTGCTCATATTCCAACGCGCGCATGACTTCCCTTACGCGGACGACACTATGCCCCCGACTCCCCTGCACGACCCCATCCGCTCACCGCTGCCCGACGCCGCGACCGAGACGCGGATCACCACCTGCTACATGTGCGCGTGCCGCTGCGGCATCCGCGTGCATCTGCGCGACGGCGAGGTGCGCTATATCGAAGGCAACCCCGAGCACCCGCTGAACAAGGGCGTGATCTGCGCCAAGGGCTCGTCGGGGATCATGAAGCAGTACTCGCCCGCCCGCCTCACCCGGCCGCTGCGGCGCAAGCCGGGCAGCGCGCGCGGCGCGGCCGAGTTCGAGGAGATCGAGTGGGAGGAGGCGTTCTCCATCCTCGCGACCCGGCTCAAGACCCTGCGCGCAACCGATCCGAAAAAGTTTGCGCTGTTTACCGGCCGCGACCAGATGCAGGCCCTCACCGGCTTGTTCGCGCGCCAGTTCGGCACCCCCAACTATGCCGCCCACGGCGGCTTCTGCTCGGTGAACATGGCCGCCGGGATGATCTACACCATCGGCGGCTCGTTCTGGGAGTTCGGCGGCCCCGACCTCGAGCGCTCGAAACTGTTCTTCATGATCGGCACCGCCGAGGACCACCACTCCAACCCGCTCAAGAACGAGCTCGCCAAATTCAAGCGCAACGGCGGCCGCTTCGTCGCGATCAACCCGATCCGCACCGGCTACGCCGCGATCGCCGACGAGTGGGTGCCGATCAAGCCCGGCACCGACGGCGCGTTGCTGCTCGCGATCATCCACGAGATCATCGCGCTGGGCCTGTACGACCGCGAGTTCCTGGCACGCTACACCAACGCCGGGCAGCTGGTGAACCTCGACGAGGCGAGCGACGAGTTCGGCCTGATGCTGCGCAACCTCGCCGGCGACGTGGTCAACCCGCTGCGCCCGCACAACTTCTACTGGTGGGACCGGCTCACCGATCGCGCGGTGGCCGACCACGCCGACGGCACCGACCCGGCGCTGCTCGGCAGCTTCACCATGCCCGACGGCACCCCGGCCAAGCCCGCCTTCCAGCTGCTCGAGGAACGCGTGCGCGAATGCACGCCGGAGTGGGCGGCCGGGATCACCGGAATCCCTGCCGCCACCATCCGCCGCCTCGCCCACGAGATGGGCGTCACCGCGCGCGACCACAAGATCGAGCTGCCGATCGCATGGACCGACTGCTGGGGCGCCGAGCACCAGAGCGTCACCGGCAATCCGGTGTCCTTCCACGCCATGCGCGGGCTGGCCGCCCATTCCAACGGCTTCCACACCATCCGTGCACTGGCGATCCTGATGTCGCTGCTGGGCACCATCGACCGTCCGGGCGGCTTCCGCCACCGCGCCCCCTACCCGCGCGCGGTTCCGCCCAACGCGCGCCCGCCCAAGGGGCCGCAGGCGGTCAGGCCCGACACCCCGCTCGACGGCGCGCCGCTGGGCTGGCCGGAGAGCCCCGACGACCTGTTCGTGGACGAGAACGGCGAGCCGGTGCGCATCGACAAGGGCTTCTCGTGGGAATTCCCGCTGTCGGCCCACGGCATGATGCAGAACGTCATCACCAACGCCTGGCGCGGCGACCCCTACCCGATCGACACCCTGTTCCTGTTCATGGCCAACATGGCGTGGAACTCGAGCATGAACACCGGCGAAGTGCGCCGCATGCTGGCCGACAAGGACGCCGACGGCCACTACCGCATCCCCTTCATCGCGGTGTGCGACACCTTCCAGTCGGAGACCACCGCCTTCGCCGACCTGGTGCTGCCCGACACCACCTATCTCGAACGCCACGACGTGATGTCGATGCTCGACCGCCCGATCTCCGAGTTCGAGGGCCCGGTGGACGCGGTGCGCATCCCGGTGGTGGCGCCGCGCGGCGAATGCAAGCCGTTCCAGGAAGTGCTGATCGAACTCGGCGGCCGCCTCGGCCTGCCCGCCTTCACCCATGCCGACGGCAGCCGCAAGTTCCGCGACTACCCCGATTTCATCGTCAATTACGAGACCGCACCGGGCTCGGGCATCGGCTTTCTCAGCGGCTGGCGCGGCAAGGACGGCGACAAGTCGATGCGCGGCGAGCCCAACCCGCGCCAGTGGGAGATGTACGCCGCCAACAACTGCGTGCATCAGCATCACCTTCCGCCCTCGCACCAGTACATGCGCAACTGGAACAAGGGCTACCTGGAGTGGGCCCAGCAGGTCGGACTGCGCCGCGACAACGACCCGATCGTGATCCATCTCTATTCCGAGTTCCTCCAGCGCTTCCGCCTCGCCGCCCAGGGCAAACGCGCCGGCAAGCAACCGCCGGAGCGCCTGCGCGAACGCGTGGCGACCTACTTCGATCCGCTGCCGTTCTGGTACGCACCGATCGAGGCGCAACAGACCGATGCCGCCCACTACCCGCTCAACGCGCTCACCCAGCGCCCGATGGCGATGTACCACTCGTGGGACTCGCAGAACGCCTGGCTGCGCCAGATCCACAGCCACAACTACCTGTTCGTCAATCCGCGCACCGCGAACGCCCAGGGCATCGGCGACGGCGACTGGATGTGGGCCGAATCGCGCTGGGGCAAGGTGCGCTGCATGTGCCGCCATTCCGAAGCGGTCGAGCCCGGCACAGTGTGGACCTGGAACGCGATCGGCAAGGCGAGCGGAGCCTGGAGCCTCGACGCCGACGCCGACGAATCGCAGAAGGGTTTCCTGCTCAACCACCTGATCAGCGAGGAACTGCCGGCCGGGAGCGACGGCCAGCGCTTCTCCAACTCCGATCCGGTCACCGGCCAGGCCGCGTGGTTCGACGTCAAGGTGCGCATCCGCAAGGCGGACGCAAGCGAGCCCCGCCACACCTGGCCCCAGTTCGAGGCCTTGCAGCGCCTGCCCGGGATGGAGCGACCACCGTCGCGCTGGCGCGCGTTCTTCGCCGGCAGCGGCGCATGGAAGGGAGAGGCCAAATGACCCAGCTCGCCCTCGTCGTCGATCTCAACGTCTGCGTCGGTTGCCATAGCTGCGTGACCAACTGCAAGCAGTGGAACACCTCGGGCGCGGCCGGCCCGCTGGCCGACCTCAATCCCTACGGCGCCGACCCCAGCGGCACCTTCTTCAACCGCGTGCAGACCTTCGAGGTCGGCGAGTTCCCGGCCACCCAGACGGTGCATTTTCCCAAGTCCTGCCTGCACTGCGAGGATCCGCCGTGCGTGCCGGTGTGCCCCACCGGCGCCAGCTACAAGCGCGCCGAGGACGGCCTGGTGCTCGTCGACTACGACAAATGCATCGGTTGCAAGTACTGTTCGTGGGCCTGTCCGTACGGCGTGCGCGAGTTCGACGAGGTGCGCAAGGTGATGACCAAATGCACCCTGTGCGTGGACCGCATCTACAACCCGGCACTGCCCGAGGCCGAACGCAAACCCTCGTGCGTGCTCGCCTGCCCGGCCAATGCACGCCTGTTCGGCGATGTGCACGACCCCGAGTCCGAAGTATCGAAGGCGATCCGCGAGCGCGGCGGCTACACCCTGATGCCCGAATGGGGCACCCAGCCCGCCAACCACTACCTGCCGCGGCGCCCCACCGTGATGGCTATCCGCGACGACCAGCTGGTGCGCCGCGACAACCCGCTCAAGGTCGATGGCCGCGAACCGGACTACGAACACCTGGAGCCCCTCGGGGCCGATTGGGAACACTAAGGGAACACTGAAGGAGCACCCCATGCATCCGGCCCTATCCGTCATCTTCCTCACCACCCTGATCGGCGCCGGCCAGGGTGTGTTCCTCGGCAGCTACGCGGCCGAGCTCCTCGGCGTGCTCGACGGCGCGGTCGCCGCACCCGACCCCGCGCTGCGCCGCTTCGTGCTCGCCGGCTGCGCGCTCGCCCTGCTGCTGAACGGGCTCGGGCTGATCGCCTCCTTCTTCCACCTCGGCCATCCCGAGCGCGCGTGGCGGGCGGCGGCCGGCTGGCGCACCTCGTGGCTGTCGCGCGAGGTGATCGTGCTGCCGGCCTTCATGGCCGCGGTGTTCGCCTACGGCCTCGCGCATTACACCGGCGCCGCGGGCACACTGGTGCTGGGCGCGCTGGCGACCGTGCTGTGCGCGGCGCTGTTCGTGTGCACCGGCATGATCTACGCGTCGGTCAGGGTGATCCAGGAATGGGCCAGCCCGCTCACCGTCGCCAACTACTTCGTGCTCGGCACCGCCTCGGGCTTCACCCTCGCCACCGCGCTCGCCGGCCTCATGCTGGAGGCGCTCGCGCGGCCCTATGCGATCGCCGCCGGCGTGCTCACGGTGGCGGCCTTCGCCCTGCGCGGCGCGAGCCTGGCGCGCAATGCGCGGCTGCGCCCCCGGTCCACGCCGCAAAGCGCGATCGGGATCAAACACCCGCGCATCGTGCAGAAGGCGCAGGGGGCGATGGGCGGCAGCTACAACACCCGCGAGTTCTTCCATGGCGCGACCGCCCGCAAGGTCCGTGCGATCAAGTGGACCTTCCTGCTGCTCGCCTTTCCACTGCCGCTGCTGCTGCTCGCGCTCGGCTGGGCCCCGGCCTCGGCGGCGCTGTTCGGCGCCGCCTTCGTCGTCCAGTACCTCGGCCTGCTCGCCGAGCGCTGGTATTTCTTCGCCCAGGCGAACCATCCGCAGAATATCTACTACCGTTCGATCGCCTGACGTGAACAATCCGGCTCCCCCCTCTCGCGCGCTGACCCTGGCCGGCGCGGCACTGATGACGCTGACCCTGCTGCTCGCGCCGGCAGCGGCGGCCGAGCTCGGCACCGCGGCCACCGCCCCCGCAGCCATCGCGGCGACCAAGGTTGCGGTTACCGTGGGCACCGGCGCGGCGGCGACCACGGTGTCGGGGCTGGTCGCACCAGGTGCCACCGCCCTTGCCGCCACGGCGGTCGCGACCGCGTGGTGGATCTGGCCTCTCGCCCTGTTCGTGGTGTGCTTCCTGCTCGGCATCGTTGCGGTACCGGCCGGGGTGGGCGGCGGCGTGCTGTTCGTGCCCATCGTCGGCGGCTTCTTTCCCTTTCACCTCGACTTCGTGCGCGGCGCCGGATTGATGGTGGCGCTGGCGAGCGCGCTGGCCGCGGGGCCGTCGCTGCTGCGCAACGGCCTGGCCAGCCTGCGCCTTGCGCTGCCGCTCGCCCTGCTGGCCTCGGCGAGCTCGATCGGCGGCGCCATGATCGGGCTGGCGCTGCCGACCAATGTGATCAACGTCGCGCTCGGCACCACCATCCTCGGTATCGTGGTGCTGATGGCGCTGGCGAAGAAATCGGAGTTTCCGCACGTGCCCGCGCCCGACCGGCTGGCCACGGCGTTCCGCATGCACGGCATTTTCCACGACGTGGCGTCGTCGCGCGACATCGCCTGGCAGGTGCACCGGACGCCGGCCGGTCTCGCCCTGTTCGTGCTGATCGGGATGCTCGCCGGCATGTTCGGGCTGGGCGCGGGCTGGGCCAACGTGCCCGTGCTCAACCTGCTGATGGGCGCGCCGCTCAAGATCTCCGCGGGCTCGTCGAGCTTCATCCTGTCGCTGGTCGATTCCTCGGCGGCGTGGGTCTATCTGAACAAGGGCGCGGTCCTGGCGGCGATCGCCGTGCCCTCGGTGATGGGCATGATGCTGGGGGCCAGGATCGGTGCGCGCCTGCTGCACGTGCTCAAGGCATCGGTGGTGCGGCGGCTGGTGATCACGCTGCTGCTGTTCGCTGGCCTGCGGGCCATCCTCAAGGGGCTGGGCATATGGATCTGAGCGATAGACCCGACACCAAGGACGAACCCGCGAGGACCGACCACCGAGCGGTCGGCACCTCCAGCGTCTATGCCCCGCGCGAGCAGCTGCGCTATGCGCGGGTGTTGGAGTGGGGCACGCGGGTGGGCTTCATGGTGCTCGCCGCAAGCTACCTGGCCTATGTCGCGGGTTGGCTGCCGGCGCACGTCGGACACGAGCAACTGGCGCAACTGTGGAGCCTGCCGGTCGACGACTATCTGCGCGCCTCCGGCGTGCCGACCGGCTGGGGCTGGCTGGCGCTGGTCGGCAAGGGCGATATCGCGAACCTGATCGGCATCGGCATGCTGGCAGGCGTCTCGGTGCTGTGCCTGATCGCGGTCATGCCCTTGTATGCGGCGCAGCGCGACCGGACCTACCTCGCCGTGTGCGTGGCCGAGGTGCTGGTGCTCACCCTGGCCGCATCGGGGATCCTGACTGCGGCACACTGAACCATTACCGTACGCGACGCACCCGATCCTGCTCGAGGACTCCCCTTGGACCATCCCTTCCATCGCATCCTGCTCGCCACCGAACATACGGAGTTCGACACCGGCGCCGAACGCGTCGCGCTCGAACTCGCCCATCGCTGCCAGATCCCGCTGATGGCGGTGGTGCCGGTGGTGAGCAATCCGGAGTACGAGGCGGTTGCCCCCGCCCTGTCGGCACGTGCCGATCGCAGTGCCGCCGAGCACATTGCCGCGCTGCGTGCGGCCGCTCATGCGGCCGGCGTGGTCCTCGATGTCCGGGTGCGCCGGGGAGAGGAGGCATGGCGCGACATCGTCGCCGAGGCGAGCGAACGCCAGGCCGATCTGGTGATCGTACGCCGTCGCGGCAAACGCGGATTTCTCGCCCGCCTGCTGGTCGGCGACATGGTGAGTAAGGTGGCCGGCCACGCGCCCTGTTCGGTCCTGATGACCCCGCGCAATGGCGAGATGTGGCGCCGCGGCGTGGTGGCGGCGGTGGATGGATCGGACTGCACCGGGCAGGTGGCTGCAGTGGCGGCCGCGGTGGCCACGCGCTGCAGCCTGCCGCTGCTGCTCGTGAGCGTGGCGAGCGAGGACGTGCCGGCGCTGCGCGAGCGCGCCGCGGCCGCGCTGGCGCGGGGCGTCGCCGCCATCGGCGCCGCGGTCGCCACCCGGGTCCTGGTCGGCAAGCCCTTCGAACAGATCCTCGGCCACGCCAGCGGCAACGGCGCCGACCTGATCGTGATTGGCCAGCGCGGCGAAACCGCACTCGACCGCCCGCTGCTGGGCGCGACCGCGCAAAAGGTCATCGGCCTCGCCGAAGGACCGGTGCTGGTCGTGCATCCCTGATCGCGTCTGCGCCCCTGCGCGGAAACGGCACGGCCTCGTGTAGTGTTGCGCCCCCCCCGGCGCAAAGGCGGCCGGATGAACCCGGCCCTACGAAACCGGCGACGCCGATGCACCTCCGGATCAGAAGCTGTAGTTGTAGTTCAGCCGAATGGTCTGCTGGCGGTGGGTGGCGGTGATTCCGGTTTCCGAGTTGGTCTGCTTGACCCGCGGCGAGATCGACAGCGCCGCGGACAAGCTGTGGGCGCTGCCGTTGCGCCAGCCGAAGCCGACGGTGTAGTGGGTCTTGATGATCGCCGGGAACAGCGGATTGAGGTCGTGGGCCGGCACCGGATTGTCGGCGTGGCTGGCACCGAGCCGCAGCGCAAAGGTCGGGGTGAGCATGTATTGGCCGCCGAGCATGGCCACGGTCTGGTCCTTCCAGTCCTCCACCATGGTCGCCAGCAGCCGGGTGCCGCCCATGGCGACGAGGCCGGCGGCGAGCGGGTTGGCCTGGGTGGCGTCGGCGTCGAAGCGCAGGGTGAAATCCTTCATCGCCTCGGACCAGCGCAGATGCTTGACGTCGGCCACCAGCATCAGGCGCGGAGTGGCGTTCCAGGCGATGCCGATGCCGTAGGTCTCCGGCCACTGGAAATCGACCACGCGAATCTTTCCGCTCACCGGCACGTCCATCGTGCCCCCGGGGGTCTCGACGCCCATCTGCACGGTGGCGCTATCGCCCTTGAGATCGCTGATCCGCGTCTTGCTGTGATACGACGCGCCGACGCTGAGCGTGTCGCTCGCGCGGTACACCATGCCGAGCTTGAACGCGGTACCGGCGCCCCTGGCCTCGCCGGAAAAGTCGTTGCTGTCGGAGAAGTCGAAGCGGGCGTAATTGACGTCGGTGATCATGCCCGCGCCCATCGCGCCCTGGAAGGCGGTGACCAGCGAGCCGGAGGCGCTGCCGATGCCCGGTTCCGCGGCGACCAGGCGTCCGAAGGTGCGACCGTCGATATCCATGCGCACGTCCATCGTGGCCCACACCACATCGAACTGGGCGGCCAGCATGAGCCGCTCGGTGGCCTGCCACGCGAGCGGGAACATCAGCCGCCCGAAGCCGACCTCGGAGCGGATGTCCTCGCCCGACAGCGGCGCCGGGCTCCCCATCAGCGAGATCCCGCCGGCGAACAGCGCGGCACCCTCGCCGTATTCGGTGCCCATGCCGCCCTGCGCCAGCAGTGCGACGCCGTAGGTGAAATCCTCCTGGCGGTGAATCCACGATACCGAAGGCATGTAGTAGGCATCGCCGTCGGAGGACGACTTGCCGGCGACCGGATGGCTCGCCTTCACGTCCGGTCTCAGCACCGTCAGGCCGATGCCGACATCGGTCCGGCCCGCGGGCTTGAACCCCAGGGTCGCGGGGTTGTTCATCACCGCCGAGTTGCCGGAATCGTAGGCCATCGCGGCACCGCCCATGCCGCCGGCCTTGGCGCCGTAGGCATCGAGGTTCATGCCGTGGGTGGCGTGGCACAGCGGGCTGAAAGTGACGGCCAGCAGCGTGCCCGTCGAAGCAAGACGATACATGCGATCCTCCTGGGGCGCGGCCGGAACGACGCCGGCCGCATAGTCGTTATCGAGTCCGCGTCGCGGCCTGTGGCATCGACCTCAGGCATCGACCTCAGTCCGCCATCGCCCGCCAGTAATCCCACTTCACGGTAAGCGTGGCCCCGAGCACGATGGCGAGGGCGGTGAGCAGCGAGCCGATCGACAGCGTGGACAGTCCGGTGATCGACTGCCCGATCGAACACCCCAGCGCGGTGACCCCGCCGAAACCCATCAGCATCGCGCCGACGAGGTGGCGGCCGAGGTCGGTGGCATCGCGGAAGCCCTCGACGCGGAACCGGCCCGAGGCCAGCGCATAGATCGCCGAGCCGGCGATGACCCCCAGCGCCGACGCGATGCCGAAGGTGACGATGCGGCTGGTGTCGCTCCACATGGTCAGCAGCTCCATCGTGAATGCGTAGGGGGCGATGAAGCTCAGCGATTCGGCGCGGCCGGTGTTGGTGGCGATGAAGGCCTCCTCCAGCGTGTCCGGGTGCTCGGCGACGTAGCCGAGGTGGCCGCTGACGTACCAGCCGCCGACCACCACCAGTCCGATCAGCAGGCCGCCGAGCAGCGGATCGGCCTTGCGGAACTCGCGCCCGGCAAGCGCGAACGCCGCCGCCCCGCCGCCGACGATCGCCATCAACAACATCAGCGCGGTCGGACGCTCCACGCCGAGGGTGCCGGCGAGCAGCGAGGGCAGGTCCTGCTGGGCCGGCAGCGTGACCGCGACAGGGTCGATCAGACTCACCCGCCACACCCCGAACAGCCCCTTCAACGTCATGTAGCCGGCGATCGCGACGAACACGAACACCACCAGCGACTTCAGGCTGCCGCTGCCGAGACGGATCAGGGTCCGTGCGCCGCAGCCGCCGGCCAGCGTCATCCCCACCCCGAACAGCAGCCCGCCGACGATGTGCGACAACCACAGCAGGCGGGGCGCGGTATAGATGGTCTTGGCGACGTCGATCGCGCCGCTCAGTTGCAGTGCGCCGGTGCCGAGAATGGCGACCCCAATGGCGAAGATCCACATCCGCATGCGCATCCACGCCCCCATGTTCACGACGTCGGCCACCGCCCCCATGGTGCAGAAGTTGCTGCGATTGCCGACGAGGCCGAACACCGCACCGAGGCCGGCACCGAGCCATGCAATGGTGGCCGGCGCCACGATCTGGATGTCATCCATGGCGCGCTCCCCGGAAGGTCCGCGACAGGCACGGTGGCGGGAAACAGGCAGGCGCCGGGCTGCCGCGGAATGTGAGCAAGTGCGTATTCATCGACGGTCTCCTTCCATGTCTTCATTGCTGCTGTGCGTCGCCTCCCGCTACGTTGGCGGGGACTTCTGTCGCGGGCGTCAGACGAACAAGCAGATATCCGTCTTGCCGGCAAACTCCATGAAGGTCGATGCGCCGCCGTACTCGACCTCGCCGATGAACTCCTTGCGGTCGAACTCGAACAGATCCACGGTCATCTGGCAGGCGATGAACTTCACGTCGGCCTCGAGGCAGAGCTCGCGCAGTTCTTCGAGCGAGGCCACGCCCTTGGACCTGAGCTTGTTCTTCATCATCATCGTCGCCATCGATTCCATGCCCGGCAGCATCTGCACCATGACCGGCATCGGCACCGGCATCGGCATGGCCGGGTTGGCGAGCGGGCTGATCTTCACGCTCGACAGATCCTTGCGCAGCAGTTGCAGGCCGTAGAAGGTGAAGAACACCTGCACGTCGTAGCCGAGCGACGCCGCGGTCGAGGCGAGGATGAAGGGCGGGTAGGCCATGTCGAGCGTGCCCTTGGTCGCGATGATGGCCATCTTCTTTGCTTCCACAGTCTCTCCTTGCGCGCCGGCCGTCATGCGGCCGCTGCGTCGGTTACGGCAAACCCGGTTAGCGCTGACTTCCGCGACGGGACCGGCGGCACATTCCGCCGGGGACCCGGCGCTCAGCCCTTGCGCAGATAGAAGAAGAACTCCTTGCCTTCCTCGCTGGATGCAATGAGTTCGTTGCCGGTCTGGTTGGCGAAGGCTTCCATGTCCTTGACCGCGCCCAGATCGGTCGCGATCACCTTCAACACCTGCCCGGCGGTCATGCCGTTGAGAAACTTCTTGGTCTTGACGATGGGCAGCGGGCAGGACATGCCGCGCGCGTCGAGTTCCTTGTCGTGGTTCATCCTGGTATCTCCATGAAGTGAGCTGAATTCGGGTCGCAGTGTTGGGCACAGGTGCCGTGGGCGGCATCCCCTGCCCGGTCGCCATGTCGGTCGGTTCGGCGCTCGCCGGGCACGCAGCTATTAGGCTGGCGGGGGGCGGCCTGCGTCTATTACCGCATCGGGTAATCCCACCTAGCCCTCATGGGTAAGGGGCGCGGAGCACGGGCGTGCGGCGACGGACACTAACCCTTAGCGGTAGTAGTCGGCCGCTGAGCCGCCTTCCATAATCGGCATCGTTTCCCATCCACGGGCCGGCGGCCGGGAGGTTTCATGACGCAGGACGATGTGATGCGCAGCGACGGGCTCGCGCGCCAGACACGACTGAACGGGCACCCGGTGTACGCGATGCTGCGCACCACGGACGAGTTGCGCCGCTTCATGGAACACCACATCTATTCGGTGTGGGACTTCATGTCGCTGGTCAAGTCGCTGCAGGCGGCGGTGGCGCCGACCCGGGTGCCGTGGCGGCCGGGCGGCGATCCGGCGCTGCGCCGCTTCATCAACAGCATCGTGCTCGAAGAGGAATCCGACCTCGGCGACGCCGACGGCACCACCTTTCTGAGCCATTTCGAACTCTATTGCGCGGCCATGCGCGAGATCGGCGCCGACCCCGGGCCGGCGCTACGCTTCATCGAACGGGTCGCCGCCCGCGGCATCGCCGCCGCCCTCGATGAAGGCGAGATCCCCGAGCCCGCGCGCGAATTCATGCGGACCACCTTTGCCTTCATCGCCACCGGCAAAACGCACGTGGTCGCCGCCGCCCTCGCCCACGGCCGCGAGCACGTGATCCCCGGCATGTTCCGCGCCGTGCTGCGCGAACTCGGTGTCGCCGAAGCGCAGGCCCCGCGCTTCCACTTCTATCTGAAGCGCCACATCCACCTCGACCAGGACTTCCACGCCCCCATGTCCTTGCGCCTGCTCGACAGCCTGTGCGGCGACGATGCGCAGCGCGGCGCCGAAGCGCGGGCAGCCGCCCACGACGCGATCACCGCCCGCCTGCGCTTCTGGGATGGCGTCGCCACGGCGATCGGGGGCGCACCGGGCGCGACATCGGCGGTCCGCCCCGACCTTGCCGCCAGCGGCGCCTGAGATGGCCCGCACGATCCCGATCCGGCCCGCCGCACAGCACGAGGATGGCGCCTGCACCGGCGCCGAGTCCTTCGCCCTGATGGTGCTCGGCGACGCCATGCTGCCCGAGTTCGCCGAAGGCGAAATCATCGTCATCGAACCCGACGGCAAGGCCACCGACGGCACCTACGTCCTGGCCCGGATCGACGGCGACTGGATGCTGCGCCAGCTCGTCCGCGACGGCGCCGGCTGGCTGCTGTGCGCGCTCAATCCGGCCTACCCGGCGCTTGCCTGCGCCGACCTGGCGCCGGTGCGTGGGGTCGTGATCCAGAAGGTCAGACCGGGACGGCGGCGCGAGACCAGGCACTACGTGGAGTAAGGCGGAGGGCCGGCCTTCAATCCGGTCGCACGGAGCGCTTCGTTCATGAGCTTGTCGTCGATCACGATGTTCGTGCGCACGATAGGTGTCATTTCGCTGGGTCCAACCCAGCCTCGCGCCCCTGTCGTCCCGCGGTGCGCATTCCGCCAGGTTGTCGACGGTCGAGGTCGCTTCCGAATGTGTGCCGTCGTACAGACGCGATGCATATATTCCGGCAACCTCCGCCCGCGACATTCCCATCGCGCCGTTGCAGTTCAATTACTCAGGCGGATATTCCATGAAAATCAGAATGATTGCGGCGTCCGTGGGCGCTGTTCTTGCAGCCTGGGCACCGCTCGGCTCGGCCCGCGAAGCGGTCGCCCTGCCGGGTGTCGTCGGCGCGGAAGGTGAGCTGAATGGCGTCGATACGACGGGTAACGCGACCCTGACCGTCGGGAACAATCAGAATATCAACACGAACAACGACCTTGGCGGGGCCTTCAGGACTTCCACCAACAACGAAGGCAGCATCCTGTTTCTCGGCAACTCGACGGTCACCGGCAACACCGGTCAATCCGGAATCAACTATCTCAATCTCAGCGCCGGAGCGGCCGGAACGACGGTAGATTTCAACGGGGCGGTGTTTTCCACGACCATCAGCGTCAGCGGGACGGGAACGCTCAACTTCAACGGCGACGTCATCGGTGCCCCTGTCTTTACCGCTGACGGTTTCATCAATCTGGGTGCGGGCCGGTCGCTGATCGGCGCGATCACGACCACCACCGCGAATACCGGAACCCTGACGCTCAATGGCGGCAGCAGCGTGACCGGTGCGATAGGCGGCGCAAACGGGCTCAAGCAGATCAACGTGGTCGGCGGCAATGCCGCAATCACCGGCGCAGTCCAGGCGCAGGGGTTCAGTCTCGGCGCGAATACCCTGACCATTACCGGCGCATTGACGACCAACGCCGGCGGGACGATCTCGACCACGCTCGTCAGCGATGCCGTGTTCGGCAAGATCCGCGTCGACACCTCCAACATCAATGCCGGCGGAATTACGGTGGTCCCGACCGTGACCGGCGTGCTGACGAACGGAACGAATTTCAGGATCGTCGATGCGCCGGCCGGCACGATCGGGGCCGTGGTGAATGTCGTCAATAACAACCCGCGCTATACCTTTGCCGGCGTGCCGACCACCACCGGCGACGTGAACATCCTGTTGACCAACGTCGTGCCGCTGGCAGCCCTCGTGACCGCACCGGCTGCGGCCGCAGTCGCGCCGGTACTGGAGGTGAATGCGCCGGTGGGCTCGGACCTGCAGATCATCCAGGACGCCATTGCGGTGCTGGCCAGTACCGCAGCGATCGACAGCGCGCTGGTGCAGCTTGCGCCGGGCACAGGACATCTCGCGGCGCCGCGGGTCGCCGGGCAGACCGCGCGACTCTTCGACGATCTGTGGATGGCCCGCATCGACGAGGTCCAGAACCTGTGTTGTGACACGAACTGTGAGCCCAAGGGCTCGGCCGCGTCGGTCAATACGCACACGTGCAAGGACGCAGAGCAGCAAGGCAAGTGGTGGACCAAGGGCTTCGGAAACTTCGGTCGCCAGGGCGACGAAGACAACATGAGCGGATACAAGACCGAAGCGCTGGGTGTGATGCTGGCCTACGACCGGCCCTTGAACAACGAGACCCGCATCGGTTTTGGCGCCGGCTATGCGAACACCACCGTCGACGGGAATCATTCGAGCGGCAAAACGAAGATCGACTCCTATCACGTGACCGGCTATTTCAGTCATGCGCCGGAGCCCTGGTTCATCAACGGGGCCGTGACAGCAGGGATAGACCAATACGACGGCTCGCGATCCATCGTGTTTCCGGGCGTCAATCGCAAGGCGAGCGTCGACTACGACGGCCACCAGTATTCCGCCATCGTCGCCGCAGGCAAGCATTTCCTTGTCGATCAAACGACCATTGTCACGCCGACCGCATCATTGCGGGCCACGCGCATCCATGTCGACGGCTATACGGAAAAGGGCGCCGGCGACCTGAATCTGCGCGTGAAGAGCCAGGACTATGACTTCCTTCAATCAAGCCTGGGGGTCAAGGCGGAGCGCACCATGCGGTCGGCCAAGGGCAACTTCTACCCCGAAATGCACTTCAACTGGATGCACGATTTCAAATCGACGAGCATGGAGCAGGACGCGACATTCACCGGCAGCGCACGATTTACCACGGAAGGGGTGAAGCAGGACCGCGATCTGTTCAATGTCGGCGCAGGCGTCTCCTTCCTCTCATGCAAATGCGGCGGGAATCCCTGGACGGTCAAGGGACTCTACGACTACAAGTGGAATCAAAGCAGTTACGAGGCCCATCAGGTGTCGGTCGTGGCGAGCCTCAGGTTCTGATCTCCCGCAGCGGATTGCCAGCCATCGGTTTCGTGGCCCAATCCGCCATCCGGTGACAGGGGCGATGCATCCAGGCGGCGGACTTCGACCCGCCGTCGTCACGTCCTGGTTGGCGTCCGCCGTCACCGGAGGGCGAAGCGCGCTTGCGATCCGCCGACGAGACCGAGCACGCGCTTGACCGACCCTGGATAGCCCGTCGTCTTCGATCATCCGGCACGCGATCATGGTGTCGCATCCGGATGACGCGCCGGTATCGAGTATCCTGTTTGAATCAAGCCATGGTCTGTTCCCGAGGAGGCTGTCGGACTTGAGGCTGATCTACTGCGCCAGTGAAAGAAGCGGTCCATATCCGCCCGTTTTTTCGTTGCATAGAATGACTACGCGCCTCAAAAAACGGCTGAATCTGTCCTCGCTTCCCCACTCGGCTCGCGACGATCGCTCAAGTCCGACAGCCTCCGAGTCAGATAATCGAGCCGTCGGTCACACCAATGCAGATCCCGTTCACCGTCGAGCAGTTTTTCGCCGTATTCCGTGAGTACAACACGACCGTCTGGCCGGCCCAGGTCGCGCTGCTCGTGCTCGCGTTGGCGGCCCTGGTCGCGGTCGCCAATCCGCGGCGATGGTCGGGCGTGGCCGTGTCGCTCGTCCTTGCCTTTCTGTGGGCCTGGCTCGGGGTCGCCTATCACCTCGCGTTTTTCACCGCGATCAATCCCCTGGCCTACGGGTTTGCCGCCGTCTCGGTGCTGGGTTCGCTGGTATTCCTTTGGCAGGGTGTCGTGCGCCGCGCCCTCGCGTTTCGTCTGGGCGCCGATGCGCGCACGGCGGTCGGTCTCGTGCTGGTCGTGTTCGCGCTGGCCATTTACCCGGCATGGTCGTACTCCGTGGGGCACGGCTATCCGGAACTGCCGACCTTCGGCTTGCCCTGTCCCACCACGATCTTTACCATCGGTCTACTGAGCTTTGCCGTCCGTCCCTGTCCGCGCAGCCCGCTGTTGGTGCCGGTTCTGTGGTCTCTGGTCGGTGGCCAGGCGGCCTTCCTGCTCGGCGTACCGCAAGACCTCGGCCTCGTCGTCGCAGGGGTTGTGGGCATCGTCCTCATCGCGCAGGCAAAGGGTGACGGCGGCAAGGCGCTGGGGGCGGAATGAAGCCGACCGCAAGCCCGTCCGGCAAACGGCGTTCGGCCTGCGCCTGACGGTCGCCGCCGGCGTCAAAACGCGAGCGAGGGCCCTGAAACGATTGCGGAGAATCCATGCGTCCCGATAGCCTCCCTTCTCAATGGCTCACCGTGCCAATCTTCTTCGGGCTCTTTTTTGGCGGTGGCTACCTCGGAATACAGGTGTCGCGCGTGCTGGCCCCTGACTCGGGAGTGGCCGAATTCGTCAGCTTCCTCACCCTCCCTGCCGCATTTGTCATCGGCATGATGGCCTGGGCAGGGGCGGCAATCCCTGCTGCGGTTCGAAGACTCGTGCTGCGGGTTCTGCAGCGCGATCGTTCGCCCGCGACCGCGGAAAAGAACTTCAAGGCCGCCATCCCCCCGGGCTCGTCGGCTTTTGTGCCGGTCGCGTTGGTGGTCTGTTTGTTCGCCGGTACGATCGTGGGCGCCCTGTCACCGCGCATGGGCTTTGGATGGGTGCTGTGCGTGTACGCAGGACTGGGACTCGGCTACGGCGCTAGCTGCTGGATACTCGCCCGCAAGGGATACCTGCCGTTTCCCAGGGAGTAGACGACGCGGGCTGCGCGGCACAAACAAGTTCTTTGCCAGATCGATTCCAATCGTCGTAGCATTCATTTGGACTTGCCCTTTCGCCCTTCCGGATTGAACGTCAACAACCCGGTCCTGGCACTTCGCTGCCGGGCTGAACAGCGCACCGGCGGAAACGGGAAGTCTCTTTGCAGTCAGTCGAGCGGACCCACTGAAGGTCGGCGCATCTTGCCATCCGCTTACGTTAACGTCGGGTGTCCCGGTTTCTTCAAGCGGCGCCGAGTGCCACCCGCATTCAGGGAGGAGACAAAAATGGCAAGTTGTTTCGAAATGAGCAAGAGCTCGGATGGTCAGTTCCGCTTTGTTCTCAAGGCGGGAAATGCAGAAACGATACTCACGAGTGAACTTTATCGAACCAAGGCTTCCGTTGAAGGCGGCATCGCATCGGTGCAGGCCAATTGCGCCACCGATGAGCGATACGAGAAGAAGGCGTCCACCAACGGCAAGTTCTACTTCAATCTCAAGGCTGGCAACGGCCAGGTGATCGGAACGAGTCAGATGTACGCGTCCGAATCAGCGCGCGAAGGCGGCATCGCCTCGGTCAAGACCAGCGGGGTGAGCACGACGATCAAGGACAACACCTAGCCCGTCCGTCACGGGGACGTCTTGCGCCAGGCCGGCGAGACGTCCTCTGGGTCGAACGCCAGGCGTCGAACCACCCCCTGCGAGCGTACAGCGTGTTTTCACACATCTTCGTCGGCGTCACCGACTTCGACCGCGCCCTCGCCTTCTACAAGCCGTTGATGGCCGCGCTTGGCATCGAGCCGCGCTTCTGCGAACGGGAGCGTCCCTGGGCGGGCTGGCAGTCGACGCCTGGTCCAAGGCCGCTCTTCCTCATTGGCAAACCCCACGACGATCAGCCCCATCAGCGCGGAAACGGCCAGATGGTTGCGTTTCTTGCAGAAAGCCGGGCCATCGTCGACGAGGTCTATGCGGTTGCACTTGCGCACGGTGGCACGTCGGAAGGTGCGCCAGGCATGAGGCCCGAGTATCACGAACACTACTACGGCGCATACTTCCGCGATCCCGACGGCAACAAGCTCTGTGTGGCCTGCCATTCGCCTCCGGGCTGAGTCCATGCCGGTCCGCCACGGCGCGCCGCCCAAGGCTTCCCGAGCGGCATCCCGTCACCCCGTCCTTGCCGCCCCGACGGCGTCGGCGCCGCGGTCGCCCAGGCGAGCGAAACGAAGGCGCGTTGATCGCCTTCCCGGTCAGGCACCCGGAGCCATGGACTGATCGTCGGCCTGCGCGGCGAGCTGAGCGCGCAGCCGCTCTTCCTGCTCGCGCAGTTCGGGCGTGAACGCCTCGCCGAAGTCCTCGGCGTCGAAGATCTGCCTGATCTCGATCTCCGACTCGCCCGGCATCGGGTTGGGACAGCGCTTGACCCAGTCGATCGCCTCCTGCAACGACGCGCACTTCCAGATCCAGAAGCCGGCGAGCAGCTCCCTGAGCTCGGCAAACGGCCCGTTGGTCACCTCGCGGTCCTTGCCCGAGAAGCGCACGCGGGCGCCCTTCGAACTGGGGTGCAGGCCCTCGCCGGCCTCCATCACCCCAGCCTTGACCAGTTCCTCGTTGAACTGGCCCATCTCGGTGAGCTGTTGTTCGCTGGGCATCACGCCCGCCTCGCTGTTGCGGTCGGCCTTGACCAGTACCATGAATCGCATGTCGCTCTCCTTGCGTGTGGTTGCGGAACAGTCGTGCTTCACCCCTACGACGATCCGGCCCTTGCGATTTCGACATCTGTCTCCAAGACTGTCGATATCGGACCTGTCCGTCCGTCGACCCCATGCCCCTCCAGGCGTTCGTCCGCTTCGCGGACCATACTCAGCACGTAAGGAGACACGCTCATGACCACGAACACCATCCGGCTGCACCGCGTACTGCGCACGACCCCCGAGAAGATCTACCGCGCCTTCCTCGACCCGGACGCAATGGCAAGGTGGCTGCCACCGAACGGCTTCACCGCCAAGGTTTTCCAGATGGACGCAAAGGTCGGTGGCACCTACCGGATGTCGTTTACCAACTTCACCACGGGCCATGTCCACGCGTTCGGCGGCACCTATCTCGAACTCGAGCCACACAGCCGTATCCGTTACAGCGCGAAATTCGACGACCCGAACCTGGCCGGGGACATGCAAACGACGATAAGCCTGAAGGACGTGAGCTGCGGGACTGAGTTGAACGTCGTGCAGGAAGGCATCCCCGACGTCATTCCCGTCGAGGAGTGCTATCTCGGCTGGCAGGATTCGCTCGTTTTTCTGGCGAAACTTGTCGAGCCGGAGATTCCGGACTAGCGCATGCGCCGAACAGGGTGGCCCGGCGATGAGGCATCGGCAGACCGTCGCCGTGGCGGCAACCCTGTCCGCTACGATTCCGTGCGGCCTTGCCGAGTACACACATTTACAACGCCGGCGATGACGAAGCGCGCGCCATCCGGTCGAATTCGCATCGATCGACGAGGAGAAGCGCCATGTCCCGATACATCATCGTGCTGTTCGCCAGCGCCCTGCTCGGCGGCTGTGTCGTCGCTCCATTGGGCTATGGCCATCGCAGCGGCCATGGACATGGGCACCACATCGACAGGCAACATCATGACGGCGGCGGCGACTACGGACGCTGGCGTCATGGGGATGGAAAGCGGGATCGCGATTACCGCGACTATCGCCGCTGAATGCCGCGGCGGGGCGTCATGGACGATGCCCATCGCGCCCGCACGGCGCGAACGGCCGGGGCTACTGCTTGATGTCGGCCCACTCGGCACCGGTCAGGCGCTGGAGTTGTCCGGGTTCGAGGGGAAACACCGAAAATGGCGTGCCGGCGGCGGCCCACACGGTGGCGAAGCGTTGCAGGTCCTCGTCGAGCAGCAGCCTGACCGGCTGCGCATGACCGATCGGCGCGACCCCGCCGATGGCATAACCGGTCGCCGCGCGCACGAAGTCGGCATCCGCGCGCATCAGCGGTTCATCGACCTGCTCCGCCACCTTCGCTTCGCTGACCCGGTTGTCCCCGCTGGCGACCACAACGATCGCCTGCCCGCTGTTCCTGCCACGAAACACGATGGACTTGGCAATCTCGGCCACCGCGCAGCCGATCGCTGCGGCCGCCTCCGCGCTGGTCCGTGTGGGTTGTTCGAACTCGACGACCCGGGTATCCACTCCGGCATCGATCAGCAGGCGGGCAGTGCGCAGGGCCGTAGGGTGTCGGGCAGGCTTCATGGCGACGGGAAAACGCAAAAGCGGCGATGGTAGCGGAGCGGAGGAACGAATGCGGATTATGATTCGATCCATACAGACGGCATTGCCCTGCCCCCCATAACTATCGCGAGGAACGCTGATGTCCATCCATCAAACCACCATCGACTGGCTGCGCGCGCCCAATCCGGTCGATGCGCAGACTTATTCCCGCAACCACCAGGCCCAGCTCAACGGCGGGCAGACGGTCAATGTTTCGGCTTCGGTCGAGTACAAGGGCGACCCGGCGTGCACCGACCCCGAGCAGCTGCTGCTGAGTGCGCTCGGCAGTTGCCACATGCTCACCTTCCTCGCCATCGCCGACCTGCAGGGCTACACCGTCGAGCACTATCGCGACACCCCGACCGGCCATCTGGAGAAGAACGCTCAGGGCAAGATGGCGATCACCCGCATCGAACTGTCGCCGGTGGTGCACTTCGCTGGCGACAAGCAGCCGGATGCGGCCGCGCTGGCAAAGCTGCATGCCGGCGCGCATCGCAACTGCTTCATCGCCAACACGATCAACGCCGAAGTCACGGTTGTGGCGGGCTGAAATGCGCGCATGACGCGGCGCCCACCCGGCCAACGCGGGGCCGGACGGGCACCGCCCGAGCCTGAGACGGACGGTCGCGGGCCGGCTTCTGCGGTCCGACTTTTACGGAATTTTTCCCGATGAGCCACACCCGGGTCGTGTTGCTGACCGCACTGGCGATGCTCGCCTTTGCCGCCAATTCACTACTGTGCCGCGTTGCGTTGAAGGAAACCGGGATCGACGCCGCCAGCTTCACCGCCATCCGCATCGCCTCGGGCGCACTGATGCTGTGGCTGATCGTGCGCCTGCGCGACGGCCGGGTCGGCGTTCATGGCAGCTGGTTGTCGGCCTTCGCGCTGTTCGCCTATGCGGCCGCCTTCTCCTACGCCTATGTCAGCCTGCCCGCGGCGGTCGGCGCGCTGCTGCTGTTCGGCGCGGTGCAGGCGACCATGATCGGCTACGGCATGGCCCGCGGCGAGCGCTTCAATCCGCGTCAGACGCTCGGGCTGGCGCTTGCCTGCGGCGGCCTGGTCGGATTGCTGCTGCCGGGCCTGTCGGCCCCCCCACTCGCGGGCGCCACGCTGATGATCGCTGCCGGCGTCGCCTGGGGGGTGTATTCGCTGCGCGGCCGCGGCGGCAGCAACCCGACCGCGATCACTGCCGGCAACTTCATCCGCGCCCTGCCCTTTGCCGCTGCGCTCAGTCTGGCGATGCTGTCGCGCGCCACGCTGGACAGCGCAGGCATCGGCTATGCGATCGCCTCCGGCGCGCTCGCCTCGGGGCTGGGCTATGCGATCTGGTACACGGCGCTACCCGGCCTGCGCGCGACCAACGCGGCGACGGTGCAATTGAGCGTGCCGGTGATCGCGACCCTGGGCGGCGCCATGTTTCTCGACGAGGCGATCACGCCGCGGCTGGTGCTCGCCTCGATCGCGGTGCTGGGCGGCATCGCCGTGGTCATCACCGGGCGCCGGCCGGGCAATTAGGGTCGCAGCCCGCCCCGCTCAGCCCTTGCGCTGCGGCGCCAGCCAGCCCCGCATCAGCCGGGTCAGGTGCGGCATCACGCCCCAGGTCATGACCGCCACGATGAGCGCGGTCAGCACCGCGGTGCGCGGCAGGAAGGGCAGCCCCTGCAACAGCGGCGCCACCAGCCACAGCACCAGCGACACCGTGGGGAAGATGCCGAGCCAGGTCACCACCGCCATGCGCAGGCGCGGCGGATGCATCGAGGCCGGCACCACCGCCGGGGTGAACCAGGCTTCGAGCCCGCTCAGCTCGCGAAACTCGGGCTCGCCCTCGGCGACCTCGCGCAGACGGACGAGGATCGCACCGCGCGCCGGGCAGGTGTCCCAGGCCTGCAGATCGGCTTCCGACGCGAAGCGCACCACCACCTGGTAGTCCCCACCGCGTTCCTCGGGCGGGATCAGGTCGGCGCCGAGGAAACCCGGCACCCCGCGCATCAGGCCGAACATCTCGCGGATCTGGGCTTCGTATTCGGCCTCGCGGCCGGGGCGCGCCCGGCGGCGGGCGATGCGGGTGATGGTTGCAGCGGTCGGGTCGATGGTCATCGGCGCAGGATTCCGTTGAGAAAACAGACGTTCAGCACCGTCACGGTGGTGACGGCTTTGGCAGAAAACGCAGTTCGCTGTAGCCAAAGGCGGAGCGTATTCCGTCGTTCTTACAAGCGGGCGGGCACCATAGCAAGATCCGGCGGATAACGCCTATCGCCGATGTGCCCGGGATGGTCCCTGACTCCGATAGCAGAATCTACGTGGGCGGCTACGATCCAATCGCTCAACGGGGGTGAAACATGACACTAGCGCCCGAGATCCTTGGCCGAGGTGCCGGCGATACCCCAGTTTTCCTTGGGCACGTCATGGATCCAGACGCGCACGGTTTCCTTGGGCGCGCCGACTGCTTCGACCAGCGCGGCGGTCACCTTCTCGATGACCGCGCGCTTCTGGTCTTCGGTGCGTCCTTCGATCATGTAAATCTGGGCAAAGGGCATGCTTGTACTCCGGCTTGAATGTTGCGCGACGGGCGGGCCTGGTGGGTCCACCCGTACTGGACTTACTTGAACCGCGCGTCGACACCGATCTTACTTGAACCGCGTCGACACCGATCCGAGATGCTGCACCCGCAGCGTCACCGCATCGCCCGGCTGCACCGCCACCGCCTCGGTGATGCCGCCGGACAGGATCAGCGTGCCGGCAGGAATTTCCTCGCCCTTTTCGCCGAGCATGTTGGCCAGCATCGCAATCGCCGCGGCGGGGTGGCCGAGGACCGCGGCACCGGCGCCGAAGGCCACCGGCTCGCTGTTCTTCTCGAGCACGATGCCGATCGTGCGCAGGTCGAGATCGGCGACATTGCCCATCTTGCCGCCGACCACGAAGCGGCTCGACGAGCAGTTGTCGGCGACCACGCTCTTGAGGTCGAACTTGAAGTCGCGGTAGCGGCTGTCGATGATCTCGATCGCCGGGATCACGAAGTCGGTGGCGGCGAGCACCGCGCCGATGTGGCAGCCCGGTCCCTTCAGCGCGGTCTTGGTGACGAAGGCGATTTCCGGCTCGACCTTGGGATGGATGAGCCTGGCGGTGTCGATCTCGCCCCCTTCGGGCACGCTGAAGTAGTCGGCGAGAAAGCCGAACACCGGCGTCTCCACCCCCATCTGTTTCATCTTGGCATGCGAGGTCAGTCCTGCCTTGAGCCCGACGATGCGCGCGCCGCGGGCGATCTTGCGGCGCTTGATCTCGTCCTGGATGGCGTAGGCGTCGTCCCAGTCCATATCCGGATGGTCGTCGGTGATCTTGGTGGTGTCCTGCGCCTCCAGTTCGCAGCGCTCGAGCCGGATCGCCAGTTGCTCTATCGTTGCCTTGTCGAGTTTCATGCCGCCACTCCCTTTGCCGTTTGTGCCCGGGCACGCGCCAGATTCATCGCGGTGTCCTCGATCATGTCCTCCTGCCCGCCGACCATGCCGCGCCGGCCCATCTCGACCAGGATGTCGCGCGCCGG
>NZ_JBDGKX010000023.1:0-55280 GCF_057656155.1 Azoarcus sp. Soil_N_20
TCCTTCAGAATTCGCCCCGAAAGCCGGTAGGCCTGCCCGGCACATTGCACCACGGCCCGGCTGGGGGTGCTGTCACCCCCCATGAACAGCGACACTCCGACCATGCCGTCCCGGCCGACCACCGCGAACTCGGCCGAGGCACCGTCCTCCAGGACGTAAAACAGCGAGATAACTGCATCCGTGGGGAAGTAGACGTGATGCACCGGGACGCATGAGTCGTAAAGCGTCTCGCCCGATGACAACGAAACCCGTTCCAGATGCGGGAGAATACGCGCGCAGTCCCGTGCCGGCAGTGAGGCGAGAAGCTGGTTCTGTTGCGGGTCGGTAGAAGGCACGGGCAATCTCCATGTCATGATCAAGAGCGAGTCAGCTCGTCAGTGTGGATGATTCGAAAAGCATATGCATCGTGATGCTTGACAGGACGCTGCAATCCCCCTACCGCCGGAATTGCAGCGTTATGTTAAGCCTAAGCGCCTCCGGTCAAGCTGCAAACCGGAACACCAGGTCGGTCCTGAACTGGTGCCGGCAGCTACACGATGCGAGCGTTGCAGGCTGAACCTGACCAACATTACTCTCCAGCCCGGAAGAAGCACGGCGAATGCCACAAGGATCCCACTCCATGGTCGCTGCGAACGCAACGTCAAGGCTTATCGTCGACCAACTCCGGCTACGCTGCCCGAGTTGTAATCATTTAATTCATGCTAGTCCAGCGCGCAAAAACTAAATAGGTTCCCGCGAATCGTATTTGATCTGAATCAAACGAAATGGCAGACCGGCCGGTCTTCAGAGTTTCTTCGCCAGTCTCGACTGCGAACTGCTCGACCGGCGCAGTTTCAAGGCCAAGACGGAGGCACGGCTGGCGGGCTTCACCTGGATCGAGGGCTGGTACAACCCAAGCCGCCGTCATTGCGCCCTCGGCAATCTTTCCCCAATGAACTTCGAGGAGAAAAACGACGCCCACATCGCTGCAGCGCCTTGCCCCGAACACAGGTTACCCACCGCGCCGCTCGCCTCCACCATTCAGACTCGAAATGACGAACGACAGCAGCGAAGCGCATTGTAGCCCTTCGGTACACGGGAGCTGAACGGCCGTTCCAGCCGATTATGTAGATGCCTCGATTATGTGGAACTCCACATAAGGCCGATCAGCCGTCCGTGGCGGGCTGAAGCCCGCCCTACGAAAAACGTCGCCGTCGACGGGGTGTGACGGGCCGGTCTCGCTGATCAGAAGGTGAGGGTCTCGATGGTGGCTCGGCAGGTGACAGCGTTGAGCGGTCGTTCAGCTGACCGCTTCGGCCAGCAGGTCAACTGCTGCTGATGGCCGACAGGGTGAGTCGCGGCGCGCGCAGGAAGCAGTCGTTCGGGTCCTGCTCCGGTAGGACCATGGCTGTCTTGGAGCACAAGTCTCGCAGGGCATTCGCGGCCCGGAGCCGTCGATCGAGATCCTCCCTGCAGCAAAAGTGATTAGTGCTCGGTCTCCGTTTCCGTCCCGGTCGCCGCCATATAGCGGGCCACATACTCGCCGAAACTGCCCCGCTGCTCGCGCTCCAGTTGCTCCTGAGCGGCCAGCGAGGTCCGGGCGGCCTGATCGAAGGCCGCCTCGCGCTCGGCATCCAGCGGGCGGTCTCGAAACCACTCGGCATGGCGCTCGGATTGGTGCCGGGCGAAGGCGAAGAAGCTCAGCTTGTGCTCACTCAGGCTCTCCAGTACGCGTGCTGAAGGGGTGAGGCGGGCGTCCTCCAGTTTGGCTCGCTGACTGGCCAGGGCCAGTCCATGCAGGTCGCCGCCGTGGGCCAGATCCAGCTGTTGGGCGCAGGCTTCGATGCGATCCAGCAACTGCAGACCCCAGTCCTTCAGCCCGACCGGCTGTCCCTGGCGGTTGAGTTGCAGGTCGGGCCTGCGTCCCTCCTTGACCGTCAGCGCAAGATTGGTCTTGCAGTCGCGGCATTCGGTGGCCGACAGGCTGGGGCTGTCTTCCAGCGCGCAGTAGAGCAGGAAGGCGTCGAGGAAGCGGGCGGCGGTCAGGTCGATGCCCAGCGGCAGGAAGGGGTCGATGTCCAGGCAGCGCACCTCGACGTACTGTATGCCGCGCGCGCCCAGGGCCTGGATCGGCCGTTCGCCGCTGTTCGCCACACGCTTGGGGCGGATGGTCGAGTAGTACTCGTTTTCGATCTGCAGCACATTGGTGTTGAGCTGCAGCCACTCGCCGTCGCGCTGGGTGCCGATCGCCTGATAGGGTGGATAAGGCGTGGATACTGCCTGGCGAAGGCTGGCCAGGTAACTGTCGAGGCGGTCGTAACAGGGGGTGAGGCTGGCCTGTGCGTTATTCTGGTAGCCGAGATCGCTCATCCGCAGGCTGGTTGCCCAGGGCAGGTACAGCGTGTCGTCACCGAGCGTATCGAGGTCATGCTCGCGCCCCTTGAGGAAGCTCGCGGACACCGCCGGCGAGGCGCCGAACAAATACATCAGCAGCCAGCTGTAGCGCCGGAAGTTGCGGATCAGCGAGATGTAGCACGCCGACTGCCAGGCTTGCGCCGGGAGGCTGTCGCCGTTGTCCTCCCGCAGCAGCGGCCACAGCGCCTCGGGCAGGGAGAAGTTGTAGTGGATGCCGGAGATGCATTGCATGGCCTTGCCATAGCGCAACGCGAGACCTTTGCGGTAGACGTGCTTGAGCCGGCCGATATGGCTGGTGCCGTATTCGGCGATGGGGATGGTCGCCTCGTCTGGCAGGTGGCACGGCATCGAGTGGGTCCACAGCAGCTCGTCGCCGAGGCGGGCGTAGGTGAAGCGGTGGATGGCATCGAGCTCGTCCAGTGTCTGCGCGGGGTCTTCCAGGGCGTCGGTGATGAACTCCAGCAGCGCCTCGGAATAGTCGGTGGTGATGTGCGCATGGGTCAGCGCCGAGCCCAGTGCTCGCGGGTGTGGCGTCAGCGCCAGATCGCCGGCGGGATCGACGCGCAGGCTTTCTTTCTCGATTCCGTGTCGGCAGTGGCGCAGCAGGTCGTACGGTGCTGCACGCTCGAGCAGGAGCAGGCGGCGGAAAAGTGGATCGCTCAAGGCTTGGTTTCCTGATTTGACAGTGACTGCGCGAAATCTTCGAAGTCAGTTGATTCTACGGGGTCGCCCTTGCAGATTCTCAGCCGCGGGGGCCGAACTCTGCGTCGACCTCGTCCTGATTGTCGGCGGCCCATGCAAGAGCACGCTCGGCGTTATCGATGCGCCGATCCAGCAGGTGCCCATCGGCGGCAAGAAGCGCGGCAGCCTCCCCAAAGGCCTTGGCCACATTGGTCAGGGTTTGCACCGCACCGCTTCGGTTGGCGGCCAGCGCTGCATCGAAGGCGGCTTCGTCCAGCACCAGCTGGCCGTCCGCGGTAAAGCTCACGCCCATATCGGTCAGGCCCTGGGCGATACCGCCGTTGCCGACGCCGTGAACGATCGAGCCCACTTCCCGGCGCAGGGAGTAGCGGGCCACCTCGCCGGCCTGGTTGTCGTCGAGCAGGGCGCCGTGCTCGAAGTAGGGGTCGAACTCCGCATCCCAGTCGTTGTAGCGCGTGATGAAATCCTGCAGTGCGGCCTTGATCTCGCCGTTGCTGTCGGCGGTGCCGAAACGTCCCAGCCCCTGGCTGGCCGTGCCCAATTCGGCCATGCGGGCGCTCAGCTGTGTCAGTACCTCGGCTTCGTCACCGATTTCCGCGACACGGGCGTTGTAGTGCCTCAGAAAGGTGGTATTGCTCGCCTGCAGCTGGGCCAGCACGGAGTTCATTCGCGAAGCCTCGCCTACCGACAGGCTATCGGCACCGCTGCTGCCGGCCGCCGCGCCGGGCAAGAGGGCGCTTCTGGCGTTCAGCAGTGCGTTCAGGAAGTCGGTGTTGCCGGCACTGTTTCGTCCGGCCGCTGTGCCCCCCGTGGTCAGGGTGGTAAGCGCGTTGAGGCGGAAGGCGGCGAGGTCGATGTTCATGGCGGGCTCCGCGAAAAGAGGGATCATGCTTCAGTCTGGCCGCCGGCATTCACCAGCGGCGACCTTGATCACTACGCGCCGTGCGTCTGGTAATACTGCGCGATGGCAGGCATCCCGCCGATCCGGTCGAGGTAGGCCCCGAGCTTGGGCGCCACAGTCTCGATCAGGTCGGTTGGAATGTGATCCAGCTTGCCGGAGCCGAGCCAGCGCAGCATGACAAAGGCCTTGAGGTCGGCGACGGTCAGGCGATGATCCGCAAGGAACTCGCCACCGTGGGCTTCGAGCTGGTTCTGCAGCCAGCGCAAATACCGCGGCAAAGTTTCCGCCACCAGGGCCTCGCGGGCGTTCTTCAGCGCGTCACCGGTCATTCCGAAGGTCGCGCCGAGCTTCGTGTTGACGTCCTCCAGCGCGCCCAGCACTTCGTCGCAGAACAGGGCCTGCAGGGCGTCTTCGGGATAGAGTCCGGCCAGCTTGCCGGCATAGCAGGTGATCGCGTCGCTCTGGGTGACCTGCACGTCATCGATGTGAAGCGTCGGCACCTGGTTGAGCGGGGTGGTCTTGCAGACCTCCGGGAAATCGCCCGGCGCAAAACGATGATCCTCGAACGCAATGCCGCCGATGTGCAGGGCCAGCCGCGCGGGTTCTGCGCGTCCGCCGGAAAAGTCGAAATAAGTAAGCTTGAGCATGTCCATGGGTCCTTGTGGCCGCGAGTCTTGCGATTGGGCCAGAGCAAGGCGGGAACTGCAAGGGATACGTACAGACTACGCCGCGTGGACATGAAAGGGCATCCCCCGGCCCTGTGCGTCGCCCACCCGGCCGCGCTAGAGATCCAGCACCAGCAGCGGCGATTTCGAGCGCGAGCAGCAGGGCAGGAACTGGTCGTTGGCGGCCTGTTCCTCCGGGGTGAGGTAGGCGTCGCGGTGATCGGGCTCGCCGGCGAGCACGCGGGTGAGGCAGGTGCCGCACACGCCCTGTTCGCACGAAGTCGGGACTTCGACGCCGGCCGCGGCGAGCGCGGCCGCGACCGTCTGATCGGCGGCGACGGCAATGGTGCGCCCGGAACTGGCCAGGCGGACCTCGAAGGCCGCGTCGGCCGTCGACTTCTGCACTTCGGCGGCGAAGAACTCGTAGTGCAGCTGCGCCTCCGGCCAGCCCTGCGCGCGCGCCGCGGCGAGCACCGCATCCATGAAGCCCTTCGGCCCGCACACATAGAGGTGCACGCCGGGTTCGGGTGCGGCGACCACGGTGGCGAGCTCGAAACGCTGCTCGGCGGCGCCGTCGTCGAAGTGGACCTGCACCCGTGGGGCAAAGGCGGATGCGCGGATGCGCTGCAGAAAGGCAGTGCGCTCCGCCGAGCGCGAACAGTAGTGCATCTCGAACTCGGCGCCGCTGATTGCCAGCCGCTCTGCCATGCACAGGATCGGGGTCACGCCGATGCCGCCGGCCAGCAGCACGCTGCGACGCGCTTCGTGGGCAAGCGGGAAGTGGTTCTTCGGTGCGCTGATCTGCAGCACATCGCCCTCGCGCACCGTGTCGTGCATCGCCAGCGAGCCGCCGCGCGAGGCCGGGTCGCGCAGCACGCCGATGAGGTAGCGGTGGCGCTCGCCGGGGTCGTTGCACAGCGAGTACTGGCGGACGATGCCGTTCGGAAGATGCACGTCGATATGCGCGCCGGCCGAGAACGAGGGCAGGGCGCTGCCGTCGGTGGCGACCAGTTCGAAGGTCTGGATGTCGGTCGCCTCTTCCGCCTTGCGGGCGACGCGGACGCTCAGGGTTGCTGCTGTCATTATTTTCTCTCCATGGCGGGACAGCGGCGGCGCGCTGGCCACCGCTGTCCCGGGAAGGGGGGCGGGGCGCTCAGTCGGCCACGAGCGCTTCGGCGGCGGTCTGCCCGGTGCCGGCCCGTTCCTCGGCGACCAGGCGCTCGATCACGCGGCGCGACTGGACCCCGCCGGTGTCGATGTTGAGCTTGAGCAGGCTGCGCCCGGGCCACTGCAGCAGGTTGCGCTGCTGACGCTCGAGCATCTCGAGGTCCTCGGCGAAAATCTTGCCCTGATTCTCGCGGATGGACGCGGTCAGGGCCTCGTCCGCCGGCTTGAAATGGCGCGCCAGGCCCCAGAAGTACCAGATCGAGGTCTCGGTTTCCGGGGTGACGAGGTCGACCACGATGCCCGACGCCTTCACTTCCGGCGGGGCGTCGTAGCCGCCGCGGCCGGCAAGGGCGACGCCGACGTCGATCATCACCTGTGAGGGCGGGGTGAAGCGGCAGACCTGCCAGCGGTCCACCAGCTGGTCGTTGGGCAGGTTGTTGGCCTGCAGGCCCGTCTTCCAGAACGGCGGGGGCTCGACGCCGTCCATGAAGCGGCTGGTGATCACGCTGTCGCCCTCGGTGCGGGTGGTGCACGGGGTTTCGTCGATCTCCTTCTGGCCGATGCTGGTCGAATGGACGTAGGTCTCGTGGCTCAGGTCCATCAGGTTGTCGATCATCAGCCGGTAGTCGCAGGCGATGTGATACAGGCCGCCGCCGTAGGCCCACTCGGGGTGGTCGGCCCAGAACAGGTCGGGGATGCGCGCGGCGTCAGCCTGCGCCGGATCGCCCGGCCACACCCAGATGAAACCGTGGCGCTCGACCACCGGAAAGCTGCGGATGGGCGGGAAGCCGCGCACGCGCTGCCCCGGCATGTGTACGGTCTTGCCGTCACAGCCCATTTCCAGGCCATGGTAGCCGCACACCAGTTTGCCCTGGTCCACATAGCCCAGCGACAGCGGCGCACCGCGATGCGGGCACCAGTCCTCCAGCGCGGCCACGCGCTCTTCGACGCCGCGGTAGAACACGATCGGTTCGCCGCAGATGCGGCGCCCCAGCGGCTTGCCGGCGATCTCGTCGGGCGTGCAGCCGACGTACCAGGCGTTCTTCGGAAATGTCATGGCGTCTTCCTCCTTTGGTATGGTGGTGCGGCGGTCAAGGCTTGGAGTGGCGGGCGACCAGCGCTGCGGCTTCGTCGTAGCGCTTCTGCCCCTGCGGTACTTCACGGATCCATTCGTCGGTGACGATGCGGGTCGCGGCCTGCCATTTCTTCATCTCCTCGGGCGCGATCGCATACACCGTGTTGCCGCGCGCCACCGTCATCTCGCGCGCGGCGACGTCCGCGGGCGCGAACTGCGCCGAGATCCAGGCCGAGGTGTCGCGGCCGCTGTTGTCGTCGATCACCTTCTTCAGCTCGGCCGGCAGGCTGTCGTACTTCTTCTTGTTCATCACGAAGACCATGGTCGAGGCCAGCATCGCGCGCTCGCCCACCACTTCGGCGTGGAAGCGGGTCAGTTCGTGGGTCTTGGTCGGGGGCACCACCTCCCACGGCACCATCGCGCCGCCGATCACGCCCTTGGACAGGCTCTCCGGCATCTGCGGCACGGGCATGCCGACCGGGGTGACGCCGAGCGCGGCCAGCATCTTGTTGCCCAGGCGCGACGGCGCGCGCACCTTGAGGCCCTTGAGGTCGTCCAGGGTGCGCACTTCCTTGTCGCGGAAGTGGAAGACGTAGGGGCCGGTCACCCAGGTTGCGATCGGCTTGAGGTCGGCGAACTCGCTCATCGCGCTGGTTTCGACGAAGTCCCACAGCGCCCGGGATGAGGCCTCGCGCTCGGTAGTGAAGAAGGGCAGTTCGAACACCTCGGACAGCGGGAAGCGGCCCGGCGTCCACCCCGGCAGCGTCCACGTGATGTCCGACACCCCGTCGCGGGCCTGCTGCAACAACTGCGCCGGTGCGCCACCGAGCGACATCGCCGGGTAGATCTGGCACTTCATGCGCTGGTTCGACTGGGCCTCGATGCGCTCGCACCAGGGGACGATGAAACGCGTGTGCGCGGCCGACACCGGCGGCAGTGAATGGGCCAGCTTGAGCACGATCGGCTCGGACTGGGCGGCGGCCTGCGTTGCGACCGGAGCGCTGGCCAGGACCAGGGCGGCCAGGGCCAGGATGCGGGGTGTCTGCATGGGGTGTCTCCTCTCTTATATGTGGGGTGATGCCAGGTGCTGCGATGGTGCGTATCAGCTTTGCTGCAGGATCAGGCGCCCGCCGGGAACGAGGTCCATCACGCGCGGATTGGCCAGCGTGGCCTGGAGGTTGCGATGGGCGATGCGGGCGTGCTCGCGCATCAGGGCTTCGGCACGTGCGCCCTCGCGCCGGGTGATCGCATCGACCACCGCGCGGTGCTGGGCATTGGCGATCAACAGCGTCTGCAGCGCGTCGGGCGCCGCCGCCTGAACGCGGATGAAGCCGTTGGGCGAGGCGAAGGGCAGGGCGTTGCCACGCGCCACCTGGCGCTGCACGACCTCGCTGCGACAGGATGCGGCGAGCAGTTCGTGAAAGCGCGCATTGGCTTCCACGTAGCCGGCGAAGCGCACCTCGTCCGGATCGCCATGCTCGAGCAGACGGTCGATCGCGTCCACGCAGGCCGACAGCGCTTCCAGGTCTGCCGCCGAGACGCCCCGTTCCGCCGCCAGGCGCGCGGCGAGGCCTTCCAGCGTGCCGCGCACCTCGATCGCGTCGCGGATCTCGTCCACCGAGAACGCGCGCACCCGAAAGCCTCCGGAGCGGATCGGCTCGAGCAGTCCTTCCTCCTGCAGCCGCACCAACGCGGTCCGGATCGGCGTGCGCGAGATGCCGGTGATCTCCGCCACCACCGGTTCGGAAATGCGCTCGCCGGCGGGAAGCTCACCGTCGAGGATCATCTCCCGCAGGCGCAGCAGCGCACGTACGGTTTGCGACGCGGAGGTGTCGGAGGCTTCGGACGACGATGTATCCACGGTTAGCTCCAAGCTTTGGCTTGATGTATACAGCTATGATGATATACGGCCAGAAACATGGTGTAAACGGCCTTTAACTGTTTTAGATGTATACATACTGGCGCAGATCGATAGGATCCAGGGTCGCAGGCCGCTCGCGACGGAGCCGGCCCCGAATTCCACGGTGGCGCACTTAGCCGAGCGCACGAACCTGTGGCCGGGCCTCGAGAGCGGACCGGCTTCAGAGCGGGGCCAGGGTTGCCGCACCTGCCGCGGCGCCAAGCCGAAAGACCCGCGCCATTCCCCGGGTCTGTGTGATGCCGGGCTCAGCAGTTCCGATACGGAACGAATTGGCTTCCGATATTGCGCGATGCAGTCGTTACGGAATGTCTAAAGTGTGTCCGCCGGGTTGCATGATCCCGGAGATGCACAGCCACACAGCAAGCCCGGGCAAACGGGCGCGGCCCGGTCCATGCACCGGCGCCGGTATCGAAGCACCCACAGCCGTCCGTTGCGATCCGGTATCGACGGGCCGGCGTGGATCCATAACAAAAGGAGACACCACAGATGAAGATCCAACATGCACTGATCGGCGCAGGGCTGATCGCGGCCGCCGTAGCCCAGCCCGCCGTGGCCCAGGACAACGTCACCATCTACGGCGTGGTCGACATGTTCCTGGCCAGGACGACCGGGGGAGGTAGCGACATGAATGTGCTCGACGGACGCGGCGGGCTGTCCGGAAGCCGCCTCGGTTTTCGTGGCAGCGAGGATCTGGGCAATGGCCTGAAGGCACTCTATGTGCTCGAATACGCGGTGAGCCCCGACACCGGCGAGGGCCCGGCCCGGGGACGGCAGTCCTGGGTCGGCCTGCGGGGAGGCTGGGGGACGGCGTCTGCGGGCTTCCAGTATGCGCCCGGCTACCTTGTAGGGCCGCGCTTCGATCCGATGGACGGCTCGGGGCTGATTGCGCCGCGCGCGTCGCTCGCGGTCGCCGGCGATTACACGATTTCGTCCGGGTCACGGGCTCGGTGGACCAACTCGGTGCGCTACGCCTCGCCCGATTTCAACGGTTTCGCGGTGCAGGGCATCTTCGCCAACCATGATGACGAGAGTTCCGACCGTCCCAGCGGCGACGACCGCTGGGGCCTGGGTGCGACCTACAAGCGCGGTCCGCTCGACCTCGGTCTGGTTTATCACAATGTCGGCGCCGGCATCGGGGTGGAGGACTCGAAGGAAGTCTACATTGCCGTGTCGTACGACTTCGGGATGGCCCGCGTGATGGGCAGCTGGCAGCAGAAGGATGCCGACGGTTCGACCAGCGCCGACAGCAAGCTGTACTCGGTCGGCCTGGTCGTTCCGGTGACCAAGCTGACCTCGATCGAGGGCGGCTACGCGCGGCTCGATCCGCACGGCGGCGACAATGATGGCAACTCGGTGACGCTCGGCGTGATCCACCACCTGTCGAAGCGGACTTCGCTGTACGCCGCCTACAATCGGCTGCACTACGAGGATCTGGCGGTGCGGCGATCGGGCATCGAGCGCGCGGTCGACGCGGGTGAGACTGCTCACACCATGCTGGCCGGGATCCGCCACAAGTTCTGAGCGGGTCGTCCAGCGCGACAGTCCGCCGGACGAGGATGCCCGCGCCGGCGGGACCCGACATGAAGGAGAGCTGATGTCTGCAAGACGCCCGTTGGCCGTTCGTGTCCCGGGGATGAGCTGATCGTGGCCGCTCCGGACCAGGCCGGTTCGCCGGCGCTCGCCTCCGCCTGGTCGCCCCTGCGCCATGCAGCTTTCCGCATGCTGTGGGGGGCCTGGATGACGGCCAATGTGTGCATGTGGATGAACGATGTGGCGGCGGCCTGGCTGATGACCTCGCTCAGCCCGGATCCGCTGATGGTCGCGCTGGTGCAGGCGGCCTCGACCCTGCCGGTGTTCCTGTTCGGGGTACCGTGCGGGGCGCTGGCGGATATCTTCGACCGCCGCCGCTTTTTCATCGCGACCCAGGTCTGGGTGGCGGGAGTGGCCACCGTGCTGTGCCTGACCGCCTTCACCGGCACGCTCGGCCCGGCCCTGTTGCTGGTACTGATGTTCGCCAACGGCATCGGTCTGGCGATGCGCTGGCCGGTGTTCGCGGCCACCATCCCGGAGCTGGTGCCGCGCGCCGAGCTGCCCGCCGCGCTGGCGCTGAACGGAGTCGCGATGAATGCGTCGCGGGTGCTCGGCCCGGTCGTCGCCGGCGCACTGATCGCGGCCGCGGGCACGGCCTGGGTGTTCCTCCTCAATGCGGTGCTGTCGGTCGCGCTCGCTCTGTTGCTGCTGTTGCGCTGGCGATACGCGCAGCGACGTAGCGCGCTGCCTGCCGAGCGCCTGTTCGGCGCCATCCGGGTCGGCCTCCAGCATGTGCGCCAGTCGCCGCGAATGCTCGCCATCCTGCTGCGGATCGCGATCTTCTTCTTCCAGGCGATGGCGCTGCTCGCCTTGCTGCCGCTGGTGGCGCGCAGCATCCCGGGGGCGGGTGCCGGCACCTTCACGCTATTGCTTTCTGCGCTGGGCAGCGGCGCCGTGGTGGCGGCGATGATCCTGCCGCGGCTGCGCCGACGCCTGGGCTGCGACGAGCTGGTGCGCTACGGCACGCTGGTGCACGCCGCCGCGACGGTGGTGGTGGCGCTCGCGCCCGAACCGCTGTTCTCGGCGCCGGCACTTCTGGTTGCCGGCTGCGCCTGGATCCTGGTCGCCAACTCGCTGACGGTGTCGGCCCAGATGGCCCTGCCGGACTGGGTGCGCGCGCGCGGCATGGCGATCTACCAGATGGCGCTGATGGGCGGTGGCACGCTCGGTGCGGCGCTGTGGGGGCAGGTGACGAGTTGGAGCGATGTCCGCATCGGCCTGATAGCCTCGGCGTTAACCGGGGTGGTGTTGCTCGTGCTGACCCGCCGATCCACGGTCGGCAACCGCGCCGAGGAGGACCTGACCCCGGCCGGGTTGTGGAAGGCGCCGGAGCTGGCGATCCCGGTGGCGCCGCACCAGGGGCCGGTGCTGGTGACGGTCGAGTACCGCATCGATCCCGCCCGTGCCGACGAGTTCGTCGCGGTGATGCAGGAGAGTCGCCGGGCCTGGCTGCGCAACGGTGTACTCGCGTGGGAACTATTGCGCGACATCGGCGACCCGGGGCGCTACTTCGAGTACTTCGTGGACGAGTCGTGGGTCGATTACCTGCGTCGCACCGATCGCGTGGCCGTTTCCTACGCTGCGCTGCGCGAGCAGAAAAGGGCCTTCCACCTCGGCCCGGAGGCGCCGGTGGTGACGCGCTGCGTTGCCGAGAGGGTGGCCCGCGTCTGAACCGTCGCCCGTCTGTTCGACGGGAAGGCGGCGCCCTCATTCCGGCGCCCTTATACGTAGGGCTGGACGGTGTCGCGGCTGTGGCGAATATGGATCGAAAGTCCGAGGGCCGCGAGGTCGCGGCTGCTGCGCCCGAGTATCTCGGCGGCGAGCGGCAGGAACTCGGATTCCTCGAACTGCGCGTGGGCCTTGTAGTCGGCGACAAGGGCCGCGATGGCGTCTGCATCCACCGTCTCTTCGCGGCCGGCGGCGACCCGTTTCAATTGCGGGCGGATGCGGCCCCACAGCGTTTCCAGCGCGCGGTGCTCGTCTACCAGGCGGCGGGCGAGCGCCTCCACCCGGGTCCTTTCGTCGCCCGGCATGGCGCTGGCGCGCACCGCCGGGATCAACTCGCGCTCCTCGTCTTCGTGATGCGGCTCGATCGCCTCGTCGAAGAACTGCAGGCAATCGCGCGCGATGCCACGGGCGCGGAGCGCGGCCTCGACCAGCGCCGGCAACTGATCGAGTGCCTCGAGCCGGGTGAGGATGCCTGCATGGCAGTTGCTGAAACCGTCGAGCGGATCGACGGTGCCCGTGTCGGGCTGGGCAGCGGATTTCGGATTCACACGAGTGTCCTTTTCTTGATCGTCGAAGAGGGCCGGGCGGTCATGGGACGGGTCCGTCGTGCGACCCGGATGACCCGTCGATGCGAGCCGCCCGGCTGCACGCCTAATGTAGGGGTATGGGCGCGGCCTGGTGCTGACGAATGGGAAAGGACAGCCTTCCGCGCGGGAATGTCAGCCCGACGACTCGGCCGCGTTACCTGCAGCCTCCGGGGCTGCCCCTTCCTGTGCGCATTCAACGAGGTGGGACACCAGCAACCGGGCGGGCGCCGTCAGCGCCGCGCCCGGGCGGCTGACGATCACGAACTGGCGTGAGGCCCAGGGGTCGGTCAGCGGGATCAGGCGCAGACCGAGCACCCGGGCCAGCGGACTCGCGATCTCGCACGGCAATACGGCGATCCCGAGGTTGGCGGCGACGATGCGGGAAGCGGAATCGAAGTTCGCGACCTCGACGCGAAAGCGCAATCTTTGTCCGAGGATGGCTGCCTGGCGCTGCAGCATCAGCTGCATGATGCTGCCGGGCTGGACGTTGATCATCTCGAAGTCGAGGGTTTCGGCGAAGGCGAGTTGTTCGCGTTGCGCGAGCGGATGCTCGGCATGGGCGAGTATGCACAGGTGATCGCTGCGGTAGTCGGTCTGGTCGAGGTCGGTCAGGTTGCCCGCGTTCCAGCACACGCCGAGTTCCGCCCGGCCTTCGCGCACGCCGCGGACGATCTCGGTGCTGATCTTTTCCTCGAGGGTGATGCGTACCGAGCTGTAACGGACGAGGAAGCGCGCGATGTCCTCGGGCAGGCCTTCGGCGAGCACCGACAGGCTGGCGAGGATGCGTACACTGCCATGTATGCCGTCCTTGAATTCGCTGAGCTCGGCATGGGTGCGCTCCATCATGCTCAGGATCTCGCGCGCCTGGCGCAGCAGGGTCTCGCCCGCGGCCGTCGGCTCGATGCCGCGCCGCCCCCGGTTGAGCAGCAGGGTGCCGATGTCGTCCTCCAGCGCCGCGATTCGCTTGCTGATGGCGGACGGCACGATCGCCTCGCGCTCGGCGGCAAGGGCGATGTTGCCCTCTTCGCAAACGGCGATGAAAAGGCGCAGGGAAACGGGATCGAAGTGATGGTGCATGTATGTGCGTCCTCAGTTGCGGTGGTGCACTGCAGTGATGTCTGGTGGATATCGGCCCGGTACAAGACATTCCGGATTGGAACTCAAATGCTGCCAAATAGGCGCTTTAGTTTGCTTTTGGGAATGGTTAATGTATCCCAACTCGCCGACGGATGTCAGCGGTGGATGCGATCCGCGTCCTTCGCCGCCAGTCCGAAAAGAGGCATGACCCAAGGAGACATGAATGCCCCTCAGCCCCAACAGCTTGCCCCCCCGGGCGGTGATTCGAGAGGTCGGTCTGCGCGATGGCCTGCAGAGCATCGCCACCATCGTACCGACCGCGCACAAGATGGAATGGATACGCGGGGCCCATGCGGCCGGGCAGCGCGAGATCGAAGTCGGCTCCTTCGTGCCGGCCCGCCTGTTGCCTCAACTGGCCGACACCGCCGAGCTGGTGGCCTTCGCCCGTACGCTGCCGGACCTGTTCGTATCCGTGCTGGTGCCCAACCTCAAGGGCGCCGAGCGGGCGATCGAGACCAGTGCCGACCTGATGATCGTGCCGCTGTCGGCCAGCCACGCGCACAGCGTGGCCAACCTGCGCAAGACGCCCGACGAAGTGGTCGAGGAAGTGGCCCGCATCCGCGCGGGGCGCGATGCGGCCGGCGCGAAGACCATCATCGAAGGCGGGGTCGGCACCGCCTTCGGCTGCACCCTGCAAGGCCGGGTCGAGCCGGCCGAGGTGCTGCGCCTGATGCAGGCCCTGCTCGATGCCGGCGCCGATCGGGTCAGCCTCGCCGATACCGTGGGCTATGCCGATCCGGCGGCGGTGAGTGCCCTGTTCGAGCAGGCGTTGAAGATTGCCGGCGACCGTTTCTGGTGCGGCCATTTCCACGACACCCGCGGGCTGGCGCTGGCCAACGTGCATGCCGCGCTCCAGCTCGGCGTGAGCCGCTTCGACGCCTCGCTCGCCGGCATCGGCGGTTGCCCGCATGCCCCCGGCGCGAGCGGCAACGCGTCGACCGAGGACCTCGCCTTCATGCTCGAGAGCATGGGGGTGGCGACCGGCATCGACCTTCCGGCGCTGCTGGCGCTGCGCGCCAGGGTGGCCGGCTGGCTGCAGGGCGAGGCGCTGCATGGCGCACTGTGGCTCGCCGGTCTGCCCAAGACCTTCCGCCCGATCGAAACCCCCGTTGCCTGAGGCCCCCATGAACAACTCCGCTACTCCTGAACTGAACCTGCCCCTGGCCGGTGTGCGCGTCGTCGAATTCACCCACATGGTCATGGGGCCGACCTGCGGCATGATCCTGGCCGATCTCGGCGCCGAGGTGATCAAGATCGAACCGCCCGGCGGCGACAAGACGCGCACGCTGCCGGGTTTGGGCATCGGTTTCTTCCGCAGCTTCAACCGCAACAAGAAGAGCGTGGTGCTCGACATCAACACCCCGGAAGGACACGCCAGTGCGCTCGAGCTGATCGGCGAGTGCGACGTCATGCTGGAGAATTTCCGCCCCGGCCTGATGGCCAGGCTGGGGCTGGACTACGCGGCCCTGTCCGAGCGCTTCCCGCGGCTGATCTACGTGTCGCACAAGGGCTTCCTGCCCGGACCCTACGAGAACCGCCTGGCACTCGACGAAGTGGTGCAGATGATGGGCGGGCTGTCGTACATGACCGGCCCGGTGGGGCGTCCGCTGCGTGCGGGGACCTCGGTCAACGACATCATGGGCGGTATGTTCGGCGCCATCGGCGTGCTCGCGGCGATCATCGAGCGCGAACGCACCGGGCGCGGGCAGGAGATCCAGAGCGCGCTGTTCGAGAACTGCGTATTCCTGTCCGCCCAGCACATGCAGCAGTTCGCGATGACCGGGGCGGCGCCGCCGCCGATGCCCTCGCGCGTATCGGCGTGGAGTGTGTATGACGTGTTCACGCTGGCCGACGGCGAGCAACTCTTCATCGGCGCGGTCAGCGACAAGCAGTGGCTCACCCTGTGCGAGGTCCTCGAACGGCCGGACCTGGCGGTGGACGAGACCCTGCAGACCAACGCCCAGCGCGTCGCAGTGCGTCCGGCGCTGCTGCAACGCCTGGGCGAGATCCTGAAGCACCGCCGCGCCGACGAGCTGAGTGCCAGGCTCGAGGCGGCCGGTCTGCCCTATGCGCCGATCATGCGGCCGGACCAGCTGATCCACGATCCGCACCTGAAAGCGAGCGGCGGGCTGGTACCGATGCAGGTCGAGGACGGGACGAGCACCGAAGTCGTACTGCTGCCGTTGCTGATGGACGGGCGTCGGCCGCAGGTGCGCCAGCCGCTGGCGAAGATCGGCGAACATACCGCAGAAATTCTGGGCCGCCTCAAACAGGGCAGCGCGGCGGCCTGAGCGAAGCCGGCCGCCAAAGCGGCGGCCGGATGCAGCACACCGATACAACACCATAAGACAGACAACCGGTTCACAGGAGACATCATGAACAACACCGTCAGACTGGCGCTGGGCGCCATCGCCGCAGTTCTCACCGTTCCGGGCGCGCTCGCCGCCGATTACACGATGCGGCTGAGCCACCAGTATCCGCCGACACACCAGGTCGCCAAGGCCATCGAACAGTTCGCCACCGAGGTCGAGAGCAGTACCGGCGGCAAGGTGGACGTGCAGGTATTCGGCTCCGAGCAATTGTTCAAGGCGACCCAGAACCATCCGGCGGTGGCGCGCGGCGAGGTCGAATCGGCGGCGATCGTGAGCTTCCTGTGGGGCGGCGCGATTCCCGAGATGAACGTCATCTCGATTCCCTACCTGATGACCAGCAGGGACAAGCTGGCGAAGTTTCCCAGTTCCGAGGCGGCCAAGCTGCTCGATGCCAGGATGGCCGCGAAGGGTGTGCGGAACATCGCCTGGATGGTCGATGCCAACGACGGCGTCTTCACGTCGGCCAAGGCCCCCCTGGTCAAGCCGGAGGATTTCAAGGGAGTGAAGATCCGCGGCCTGAGCAGGCTGTTCGACAACGGACTCAAGGCGATGGGCGCTTCGCCCTCGGCGATGCCCGGCTCCGAGGTCTACCAGGCCCTGCAGACCGGCGTCATCGACGCCGGCACCACAGGTGTGGCCGCCGCCTACAGCCGGCGTTACTACGAGGTACAGAAGCATGGCGTGGCCTCTGCGCTGACCACGGTTTACGCCAACCTGGTGGTCAATCCGGCGTGGTGGGACACATTGCCGGCGGAGGTGAAGACCGGCATCGAGGCCGCGGCACGCAAGGCCGAGGCGGCTTTGCTGCCGGCAAACGACGGGGTGTCGCCCGCGGACGTCCAACGCCTGCGTGAAAAGGGCATGAACGTGGTGGTGCTGACGTCCGAGCAGGAAAAGGCCATGGCCGACGCGATGCAGGAGCCGGTGATCAAGGCCTTCGTCGACAGCGCCGCCGACGGCGCGAAACTGGTCGAGATCGTCAAGGGCCTGTAATTCGCCGATTGCGCCTGAGCAGTCCGGCCCGGACTGCTCAGGCGCGTGTTGGGGTGGGCACTGCGCACCGTGCAAGAAAATCGAGGAGACGAGGGCTGTGACCAAGATCGACAAGCCGGCTGCAGTGCAGCGGCTACATCCCGCGATCGCGGGGCTCGAACGCGTGCTGGGCATCGTCACCGGAGCCGCGATGGCGCTGTCCGCGACCGGCATCCTGATTGCCTTCGGGCTCGTGATCTATGCCGTGGTGGCGCGTTATGGCTTCAATGCCGCCCCCACCTGGGTGGACGATACCGTGGGTTTCATGCTCGCCGGCATCGTCATGCTGGGCACCGCCACCACCTTGCGCCGTGGCCAGCACGTCAGCGTCGACATGCTCACCGGTGGACTCGCGACCCGCAGCCCGCGGGGCAAGCGTCTGGCGGATATCTGGTCCGCGCTGGCGGTGGCGGTGTTCTCGGTGATGCTGATCTTCAATGGCTGGGAGACCGCGATGTCGTCGCGGATGCTGGGGATTACCACCACCGGCAACGTCGAGATCCCGACCTTCTGGCTCGAACTGCTGCTCCCCCTGGGCGGCGGGCTGATGCTGCTGGTCGCGCTGGAGGCGCTGCTGCGCCTGCTGACCCACTCGCCGTCGCTGGCGACCGGCGGTCACCATCATGAGGATGACACCCAATGACCATCGCACTCATCATGCTCGGGGTGGTCGTGCTGCTGTTTACCGGGCTGCCGATCTTCGCCGGCCTGGCACTGTTCGGCGGCGGCCTGCTGATCGCCACCCAGGGCAACCTCGGCCCGATCGCGGAGGTGATCCTGCACGAGATGGGACGCTATCTGCTGGTGACCATTCCGCTGTTCGCCTTCATGGCGCACATCATGATTCGCGGGCGCATCGTCGACGACCTGTACGGCACCGCCTACACGCTCACCCGGCACCTGCCGGGCGGGCTGAGCATCGCCACCATCACCGCATGCACGATCTTCGCCGCGATCTCCGGCTCCAGCGTCGCCACCGCGCTGACCATCGGCTCGGTGGCGATCCCGCAGATGATCCGCTTCGGCTACGACCCCAAGGCCGCTTACGGCGTGGTCGCCGCCGGCGGCACGCTCGGCATCCTGATTCCGCCCTCGGGGCCGATGGTGCTGTTCGGCGTGGTCACCGAGACCTCGATCGGCGGCCTGTTCATGGCCGGGGTGCTGCCGGGGCTGCTGGTCGCGACCATCTTCGTCGCCTGGAGCATGGCGACCTGCGCGATGGGGCCGAACAAGGTCAAGGTCGAGCCGCGCGCATCGTTCGCCGAGGCCGTGGCCGCAATCCGCAAGTCGGTATGGTCGTTCGCGCTGCCGGTGCTGGTGCTCGGCGGCATGTACGCCGGGGTGTTCACCGCGACCGAGGCGGCGGCGGTCGGCGCGCTCGCGGCGACCCTGGTGGCCGCCTTCATCTACCGCACGATCGGAGTGCGCGACCTGTGGAACGCGGCGACCGACGCCGCGCGGACCTCGTCGCTGCTGTTCATGATCGTGGCCGGCGCCTCGGTGTTCGCCCATGTCATCACCAAGATGCGCATTCCGCAGCAGATCGTGGAGTTCGTGGTGGCGGCGGATGTCGGCGTGATCGGCTTCCTGATCGCGATGATGGCGATCATCTTCGTGCTCGGCATGTTCATGGAGTCGATCGCGATCATCCTGCTGACCACGCCGGTGATCCTGCCGGTGATGATTCACCTGCAGATCAATCCGATCTGGTACGGCGTGCTGCTGGTGATCAACCTCGAACTGGCGATGATCACCCCGCCGGTGGGGATGAACCTCTTCACCATCAAGGCAATCACCCGGGCGCCGATGGGACAGATCATCAACGGCTCGATGCCCTACGTGTTCCTGTTGCTCGTCGGTCTGGCCATGGTGATGATCTGGCCGCAGATCGCCCTGTGGCTGCCGAGCACGATGCTCAATATCCGCTGACCCTGAAGGAGTCCCGACCATGGCTATCTATGCGCTCGACGATGACGAACCCGTGGTACCCGACAGCGCCTATGTGGCGGAGGAGGCGGTCCTGATCGGCAAGGTAAGGCTCGGTGAGCGCGCCAGCGTCTTGCCTGGCGCGGTGATCCGCGCAGACAACGAGCCGATCACCGTCGGCCAGGGCAGCAATGTTCAGGAGGGGGCGGTGCTGCACGTGGATCCGGGCTATGCCTTGGTCATCGGTGCAGGCGTGACCGTCGGCCACCAGGCGATGCTGCACGGCTGTACCGTCGAGGATGGCGCGCTTATCGGCATCCAGGCGGGGGTCTTGAACGGGGCGGTGATCGGTCGCAACAGCCTTGTGGGTGCCGGCGCGATCGTTACCGAAGGCAAGGTCTTTCCGCCTCGCACGCTGATTCTCGGTGCGCCGGCAAAGGCGGTGCGCGAACTGACCGAGCAGGACGTCGCCCGCTTTGCCGAGGGAGCCGACCACTACGCGAACGGGGAGACTTCTACAAGGCCCGGCTGCGCCGCGTGCGCTAATGGAAATCCTGGCTTCCGTCTCCCCGATCGGAATGGGAGCCCGCAGGCACTGCTCGGGCATTCGGTTGCGATCGTGATGGCCATTTTCGCCGAGGTTTTCGCAATCCGGCTGGGGTTTCGCCGGGCGCGCGGCGGCGCGGCGTGATCCAGCTCGGGGCTTGAGTTCCGGACCGGAATGCGAGTCCTGATACATGGGCGCCGAACAGTTGGCTCACGTCGTCTAGAATCGGTCCATAGCACAATGGATCGGGATCCCGAAGCCCGGCAACACCAAGGAGACAGCAGGTGTCGATAACCCGAAAACAATGCGAAGGCTCGGCGGTCCTCAAGGGCAGCCTGCTTTCCATTGGACAGCACCTCGCCCGCAGTGTCCGCGGCAAACCCTGCGCGCCCCCTTCGTTCCGATAGACCGCATCGATCCGGACCCCGGTCCACCCCCGAACATCTATCAGGAGCAAGACAATGGCTGACCTTTTTGAAAATCCGATGGGCCTCATGGGCTTCGAGTTCGTCGAGTTCGCATCGCCCACCCCCAACGTGCTCGAACCCATCTTCGAGATGATGGGTTTCACCCGGGTTGCGCAACACCGCTCGAAGGACGTCACCCTGTACCGCCAGGGCGACATCAACTTCATCGTCAATCGCGAGCCGCGCACCATCCCGGCCTATTTCGCCGCCGAGCACGGGCCGTCCGCCTGCGGCATGGCGTTTCGCGTGCGCGACGCGCACAAGGCTTTCAACCGGGCGCTCGAACTCGGCGCGGAGCCGCTGGACATGCCCACCGGGCCGATGGAGCTGCGCCTGCCCGCGATCAAGGGCATCGGTGGCGCGCCGCTGTATTTGATCGACCGCTATGAGGACGGGCGCTCGATCTATGACATCGACTTCAATTTCATTGACGGCGTGGACCGCCATCCGGTCGGGCACGGCTTCAAGCTCATCGACCACCTCACCCACAACGTATACCGCGGCCGGATGAGCCACTGGGGCAGTTTCTACGAGCGCATCTTCAACTTCCGCGAGATCCGCTACTTCGACATCAAGGGCGAGTACACCGGGCTGACCTCGCGCGCGATGACCGCGCCCGACGGCAAGATCCGCATTCCGCTCAACGAGGAGGCCTCCAAAGGTAGCGGCCAGATCGAGGAATTCCTGATGAAGTTCAACGGTGAGGGCATCCAGCACGTGGCGCTCCTGACCGACGACCTGCTCGCCAGCGTGGACAGGCTGCGTGCCGCCGGCATCCCGCTGATGACGGCACCGCGCGCGACCTATTACGAGATGCTCGACGAGCGCCTGCCCGGCCACGGCGAGAGCGTGACCGAACTCCAGGCCCGCGGCATCCTGCTCGACGGCAGCACCGAGGGCGGCAAAAGGCGCCTGCTGCTGCAGATCTTCTCCGAGACCCTGCTCGGGCCGGTGTTCTTCGAATTCATCCAGCGCAAGGGCGACGACGGCTTCGGCGAGGGCAACTTCAAGGCGCTGTTCGAATCGCTCGAGCGCGACCAGATCCGCCGCGGCGCGATCACTGTTCCCGAGGGCGACTGAGATGCGACAGACTATATGGATTCACCATATGGCCCGCCGCTACAGAAACGCCCGGTAAACCCGGGGCCCCGGGAACCCCGTAGGGGCAGGCCCCCGTGCCTGCCCAGATCGGGCACCTGCCCCGGATTCAGGCGCCTGCCCTGAACCTAGTGCGGGGTCGGTCGGGGTAACATCAGGGCAGCATCGGGGCAGCATCGGGGCAGCCACGGGGGGCTGCCCCTACGGGGTGGCTCGCTAGGAAAAAAGGGCATCCATTGCGGATGCCTTTTTTCAATACAAGCCACGCGTGCGGGCGAACAATCTCACCAGCCCGAGCAGGGCCGCCGTGTTGGGCACCGCGACACCGGCCTTGCCGGCGATCTCATGCACCACCGCGAGCAGGGCGTCGATCTCCAGCGCCCGGCCGGCTTCGACATCCTGCAGCATCGAGGTCTTCATCGCGCCGAGCTTGCGCGTGACCGCATTGCGCTCGGCCGGGCTCTGCGCGACCGGGCAGCCGATGCGTTCGCCGATCACTGCCGCTTCTTCCATCACCCGCACGCAGAACTCATGGACCAGCGCGTCGTCGAGGATGCGGTCGGTGGTGGCGCCGGTGATCGCGGACACCGGGTTCATGGTCATGTTGCCCCACAGCTTGAACCAGATGTCGCGCTGGATGCGCTCGGACACGGTGAGGTCGAACCCGGCTGCGCCGAGCACTTCGGCGACCGCGCGGGTGGCGGGCGAGGCGGGACCGGTCGCGTCGCCGATGATCAGGCCGTTGCCCATCTTGTGCAGGCTCACGCCCGGCGCCGGGGTGGCGCAGGCGATGTGCACCACGCAGCCGATCACCTGCGCCGACGGAATGCGGCTGCGCAGGTCGCCGGTCGCGTCTACGCTCGCCAGTGTGGTACCGGCCAGCGGCCCGGGCAGGCCGTCGAAGAACCACCACGGCACGCCGTTCATCGCCGTCATCACCCTGGTGTTCGGCCCGATCAGCGGCCCGATCGCCTGTGCCACCGAGGCCATCGCCGGCTGCTTGACGGCGACGATCACCAGATCCTGCGGTCCGAGTTCGGCCGGATCGGCGACCGCCTGCACCGGGAAGTGACGCCGACCGTCGGTGGCCTCCAGGCCGAGGCCGTCGCGCTGCAGCGCTGCGAGCGTGGCGCCGCGCGCGACCACCGCCAGCGCCTGCCCGGTGGCGGCGATACGCGCCCCGATCAGGCCGCCTACCGCGCCCGCTCCGTACAGACAGATCTTCATGCTTGCTCCTTCATGTGACAGCGCCGGCATGGTGCGCCGGCATGCTCAATGGCGGAAACCCGGATCCTGATTCTCCACCAGGCGGACGAAGGCGGCGAAGGCGTCCTCGCCGGCGCCGTACTTCGGATCGAAGTTCAGTGAGTCGGCGACGCATTTCTCCAGTACCGGCATTGGCAGCTCGATCACCGGTCCCATCGACTGCGCGGCGAGCTGGATCTCGCAGGCGCGATTGACCAGCCACATCAGCGAGAAGGCCTGTGCCAATGTCGCCCCGATCACCACCGGACCGTGGTTGCGCAGCAGCAGGACCGGCTTGTCGCCGGCGCTGGCGAGGATGCGCTCGCCCTCATCTAGATGCACGGTGATGCCTTCGAATTCATGGTAGGCGATCTTGCCGTAAAGTTGGGCTGCATAGAAGTTGCTGAACGACAGACCGTCCTTGAGGCAGCACACCGCCTGCGTCGCGGTGGTGTGCACATGCATCACGCAGTGGCCGTCGGGCACGCGGGCGTGGATCGCGCTATGGAAGGTGAAGCCGGCCGGGTTGATCGGCCAGTCGGAATGGCCGATGAGCTTGCCCTCGATGTCGACCTTCACCAGGTTGGAGGCGCACACCTCGGAGTAGTGCAGGCCGAAGGGGTTGATCAGGAAGTGTCCGGGCTCGCCGGGCACGCGCAGCGAGATGTGGTTGTAGATCGATTCGTCCCACTTCAGATAAGCGAAGATGCGGTACAGCGCGGCGAGCTGCACGCGGGCCTGCCATTCGGCTTCGCCGAAGCGGGCCGGGTGTTCGTAGTAGCGGTTCGGGTTCGACATGGAAGTCTCCTGTGGGGCGGTGCCGCGCTTGTTGCGCGGCGGGCGGATCGGAACTGGATCAGACGTGGGGCCGGGATCAGGGCTTGACGAGGGCGCCCGGGGCGCGCGCAGCGGCGATCAGCGCGGCGCCGTCGAAGCCCTTGTCTTTCGCTTCGGCGACCCATTCCTGCTCGACCGTCACCGCGCGCTTGCGCATTTCATCGTAGCCGCTGCCTTCGACCAGGGTCACGGTGTGGCCGGCCGCCTTCACCTTGTCACGGGCGGCGGCGATCGCGCCATCCCAGGCCTGGCCGAAGCGCTCGACCAGCGCGAGGCCGCTGTGGCGGTCGATGATCGCGCGCAGATCGGCGGGCAGGGCGGCGTAGCGCTCCTTGTTCATCAGCACGGTGAGCACGGTCGCGCCCATTGCCGGCTGGTCGGCAGGGGTTTCCATGTGGAAGCGGGTGACCTCGTCGAGCTTGGTCGGGACGATGACTTCCCATACCGCCGAGGCGCCGTCGACCACGCCCTTGGCGATCGCTTCGGTCATCTGCGCCGGCGGCATCGCCACCGGGGTAGCGCCGAGTGCGCTCAGGGTGCGCGCGATGGTACGGTTGGGCGCGCGCAGCTTGAGGCCCTTGAGGTCGTCGGCCGTATGTACTGCGGTCTTCGCAGTGTGGATGTTCATGCCGCCGTCGCCGTGCATCGCCAGTACCTTGTAGGCGGCGTATTCGGGCTGCAGTTGCTGCTCGAACACCGACCAGATCACCCGCCCCTGGGCGAGTCCGCCGAGCGGGAGCACACCCGGTAATTCGAGTGCCTCGGTTTTCGGGAAGCGCCCGGCGGAGTAACCCGGTGCAGTCCACACCACGTCGGCGACGCCGTTCTTCACCAGGTCGGGCAGCTGGGCTGGGGTGCCGCCGAGCTGCATCGATGGGAAGAACTGGCAGTTGATCCGTCCGGCCGAGGCACGGCCGAGTTCCTCGCACCAGGGTTCGAGCACGGCCCGTTGGGCGAGGGCCATGCCGGGCAGGAAGTGGGCGACCTTGAGGTTGACTTCCTGGGCGGCGGCGGGCGCGGCGGCGAGGCCGAGGGACAGGGCAATACATGAAAGGCGCAGCGGGTGCATGGTCGTCTCCTGATGTGGAACACCCTCGCGAACGGATGCGCGAGGGGTGTCACCATGCTAGGCAGCGGGGCCGGGCCGGCCTATCCGGGACTGGCAACTCCTGTACGGAATCGGCACCTTTATCGGGGCGGGGGGACGGCCGGTTGCGCCGTGGCGGCCACACGGCTGACCGGGGCGGCTGTGCGTTCAGCCGGCGCGGCGCAGGGTGGCCGAAGGCGGCTCGCCGAAGCGGCGCCGATAGTCGGCGGCGAAGCGGCCGAGGTTGCCGAAGCCCCAGCGCAGCGCGATGGTGGTGACGGTGTCGTCGGCGCCGGTCGTCTGCAGTGCGGCGCGGGTGCCGAGCAGGCGTTGCTCACGCAGGAAGGCCATCGGCGTGGTCTGTCGCGTGCGGCGGAAGCCCTCGGTGAGGGCACGGATGCTCACCCCCGCCGCCGCGGCGATGTCGCCCAGGGTCAGGGCCTCGGCAGCGCGGCTGCGGATGAACTCTTCCGCCCGCCGTACATGGCGTGGTGCGATCTCCGGCGCGGTGCCGGCGAGCAGGGCGCTGCGGCTGTGCGGCACTTCGGTGAGCAGCAAGAGCAGACCGGTCTCCTCGATCTGGCGCAGCAGCAGCGGGCTGCACGGGCGCGGGTCGGTGCCCCCGCTGCCGAGGCAGCCGAGCAGCATCTGCAGCCAGGCCAGCCAGCGCGTCTGGGCGGGCGTGCCCGCAGGCAGCGCCGGGTAGAAGCCGAGCGAACCACCGACGTCGCGGCCGAGCAATTCGGCGCACTTGGCCTCGAGCGCGGCCTGGTCGATGCGCAGATTGATCCGGCAGCTGTCGGCGGAAAAGCGCTTGGTCACCGCCTGTCCGGCCGAATCCAGCACCACCATGCCGACCCCGCCGCCGTGGCGCTCGCCGCCGATGCGGATCTCGGAGTGGCCGCGAACCTGGGTGGTGACCAGGGTGAAGCGCCCGGGGGGCTGCTGCTCGAGTTCGACCTCGGTGCCGAAGCGCAGATAGCCGAGGTCCAGCCGTCCGGCGCGCGCGACCTTCAGGTGCATGTCGAAGCGCTCGTGGGCGCCGAGAAGGCGCAGGCGATGGTGACTGTAGACCGAGCGCAGCTGCGCCGAGGCTTCGTCCGGCCGGCGGCTGCGGATGGCGTGCCCCTCGCGGCGGAACAGCGCGTCGGCGCCCTGCGCCAGGGTGGCGAACTCGGTGGGCATCCGGCGGGTCGCGGCGGGCATCAACATGGAGGGTCTCCTCGGTGGTCCGGGGTGCAGCTGCGGCACCAGACTACTTCGTTAATATATTAGCAAGATAACCCATTGTAGAACATCGCCAGCGGGGGGCAGGGGATTTGCTGAGTCTTCCGACCGCCAGGGCCGACATCATTCAATCAAAAGGACGGCCCTCAAAGCGTTCGATCAAGTAATTCAGCAGTGCCTTGGCCTGTGTCGCCATGCGACGAGTGGTGTACAGGGCATAAATCGTCAAAGCCTGGGGCCGCCAGCCGGCCAGCACGTTCACCAACTGACCGGTGCCGAGCAGGTTTTGCACCAGATACGTGGGCAGCATGGCAATGCCAGCGCCAGCCTGCACCGCTTGCTGCAGAACGGTCGCCTCGTTGGCGGTAAAGCGGGTGCGAACCTGCACGGTCCGGTGCTCGCCATCGCTGTGGGTCAGCGTCCACAAACTGCGCCCGAAATTGGCGTAACCCAGGCACTCGTGCGCGGTCAGATCCTCGGGCCGCTGAGGCGTACCGTGAGCAGCCAGATAGCAAGGCGAGGCGACCAATAACGATTCGCATACCGTCAGCGGACGGGCAACCAGGCCAGGGTCCGGGGTGTTGCTGATGCGAATTGCCAGATCGACGCGGGACTCCACCAGATTCAATGAAGAGTCATTCACGTTGAGGTCGATCTGCAGTTGGGGATGCAGTGCGAGAAAGTCCCTCAGCACCGCAGCCAGGAACGCGTAGGCCAGCGAGGTGCTGCAAGTCAGGCGCAACTGGCCGCGCAGCACGCCGTCGGCGGGCGCTGCTTCATTCTCCACATCCTGCGCCAAGGACACGATCTGTTCGCACCGGAGCAGGGCCTGTTCGCCCGCATGGGTCAGGCTTACACGGCGCGTGGTGCGCTGAAAAAGCCGGACCCCCAGCCACTTTTCCATCTCGCCGATGTAGCGGGTGACCATCGCCCGCGACATCTCCAGCTTGTCCGCAGTGGCCGAGAAGCTGGCGCTGCGGGCGACATCCGCAAAAACCTGCATGGCAACGAGTCTGTCCATAGCTCATCACTTGTCTGAAATTGGAAACAATGATGCGCAATATAGTGGATTTATCTGCGCTGATTCCGCGCATAAAGTTCATCCCACCAACAACCCGCCCCTGACAGGAGATTTCAATGTTCCGCACCTCGCTCATTGCCGCCACCCTTGTCGTTGCCTTCTCCGGCGCACAAGCTGCTCAACCCCTGCAAGTCAAAGTTTACAGCGCCGACGCCACCAGCTTCAGTGTCAACTCCACACTGATCACGGGCGATAAGGAAGCCCTGGTGATCGACGCCGGCTTTACCCGGGCAGACGCCCTGCGCATCGCCGCCAACGTGCTCGACAGTGGCAAGCAACTCACCACCATCCTGGTCAGCCAGGCCGATCCGGACTACTACTTCGGCGTGGAAACCCTGAAACAGATCTTCCCGAATGCCCAGGTGGTGGCGACGCCCGCGGTGCTGGAAAAGATCAGCGCGAAACTTCAAGGCAAGCTCGCCTTCTGGGCCCCCAAGATGGGCGCCAACGCACCGCAAAGTCCCGTGCTGCCTGCCGCCCTGACCGGCAACACGCTCACGGTGGATGGCGAGAAGGTGGAAATCCGCGGCACCCAGGGCATCCTGGCGCACCGCCCGTATGTGTGGATTCCTTCGATCAAAACCATCGCCGGCAATGTCGCCGTATTCGGCAACATGCACGCGTGGACGGCCGACGCGCAAACAGCCGCCGAGCGCAAGGCCTGGGTCGCCCAGCTGGATGAAATGGCCGCTCTGCAACCGACGCTGGTGGTGCCCGGCCACATGAAGCCCGGCACCGCCATGGACGTCAGTGCCATCAACCACACCAAGGCTTACCTGCAAACCTTCGAGAAGAATCTGGCCCCGAGCAAGAACAGCGCCGAACTGATCGAGCGCATGAAGGCCGCCTATCCCGAAGCCAGCGGGGCGATGTCCTTGGACATCGGTGCCAAGGTCAACAAGGGCGAAATGAAGTGGTAAGAGCGGAGGGGCGGCGCATGAGCGACGCCCCCGTTTGTGTCCTCGATTACTCAGTTTCGCAGGAGACTTCATCACATGAACACGCTGCACATCACCTACCTGTTTGATCCGCTGTGCGGCTGGTGCTACGGCGCGTCTCCCGCACTCGACCAATTGGCCGCCGTGCCGCAGGTACGCCTCACCGTGGCCCCCACGGGTCTCTTCAGCGGCACCGGCGCCCGCGCCATGGACGATGCTTTCGCGGACTACGCCTGGGGTAACGACGTGCGTATCGAGCGCATCACCGGCCAAGCGTTCACCGCGCTGTACCGCAAGCAGGTGCTGGGCAACCGGAGTCGGCCGTTTGACTCCGGCCCCGCCACGCGGGCGCTTACCGCTGTGGCGCTGACCGCTCCCGAACGCGAGCGGGATGCCTTGCACGCCATCCAGCACGCGCGCTACGTGCAGGGTCAGGACGTGACCGACACGGCCACGCTCGCCGCCATCCTCGCCGGGCTGGGCCTGACCGATGCCGCGGTGTGCCTTGCCGCCGCAGATGGCGACGACGAGTTGCAACGCGCCACCGCTCGCCGCACGCAGGAGGCGGTGGCACAGATGAGGCGATTCGGTACGCAAGGCGTGCCCTCGCTGTTGGTGCAGGACGACGCTTGCCCCGAGCGTGGCACGCGCCTGGCGAGCAGTGAGGTGCTATTTGGTGGTCAGCCCGAAACCTTGCTGGAGCGATTGCGCGGCGCATGACCGAATCTACCCATCCGGATTCAGGCGGGACGCCCATGGCGGCCTGAAACTACAGCCCGCCGATCGCCAAGTACTTCAGCTCCATGTACTCGTCCAGCCCGTGGCGCGAGCCTTCGCGGCCGAGGCCGGAGCTCTTGACCCCGCCGAAGGGGGCGACCTCGGTCGAGATCAAGCCGGTGTTGATGCCGACCATGCCGTACTCGAGCTTGCCCGATACGCGCCACACGCGGCCGACGTCGCGGGTGTAGAAATAGGCGGCCAGCCCGAACTCGGTGTCGTTGGCCATCGCCACCGCCTCGTCCTCGGTGTGGAAGCGGAACAGCGGCGCCACCGGACCGAAGATTTCTTCCTTCGCCACCGCCATCGCCGGGGTCACGTCGGCAAGGATGGTGGGTTCGAACCAGGTGCCGCCAAGCGCATGGCGTCTTCCGCCGCACACGACGCGTGCGCCCTTCGCCGTCGCGTCGGCGACCAGGGTTTCGACCTTGACCGCCGCGGCCTCGTCGATCAGTGGGCCCTGGGTCACGCCCTCGTCGGTGCCGCGCCCCACCTTGAGCGCAGCCACCGCCGCGACGAGTTTCGCGGCGAAGGCGTCGTACACGCCGTCCTGCACCAGGATGCGGTTGCTGCACACGCAGGTCTGGCCTGCGTTGCGGTACTTCGAGGCGATCGCGCCGGCGACCGCGGCGTCCAGATCGGCGTCGTCGAACACGATGAAGGGCGCGTTGCCGCCGAGTTCCAGCGACAGCTTCTTGATCGTCGGTGCGCACTGCTGCATCAGCAGGCGCCCGACCCCGGTGGAACCGGTGAAGGTGAGCTTGCGCACGACCGGGCTGGCGGTGAGTTCGCCGCCGATCGCACGCGCCTCTCCGGTGACCACGCTGAACACCCCGGCCGGCACCCCGGCACGTTCGGCCAGTTCGGCCAGCGCCAGCGCGGACAGCGGGGTCTGCTCGGCGGGCTTGAGGATCATGGTGCAGCCGGCGGCGAGCGCCGGGCCGGCCTTGCGCGTGATCATCGCCGACGGGAAGTTCCACGGCGTGATCGCGGCGCATACGCCGACCGGCTCTTTTGTGACCACGATGCGGCGGTCGGCGAAGGGCGAGGGGATGACGTCGCCGTAGGCGCGCTTGGCTTCCTCGGCGAACCATTCGAGGTAGGACGCGGCGTAGGCGATTTCGCCGCGGGCTTCGGCGAGCGGCTTGCCCTGCTCGGCGGTCATGATCCGGGCGAGGTCGTCCTGATGCTCCAGCATCAGCTCGTACCAGCGCCGCAGGACGCGTGCGCGCTCGGCGGCGGTGCGTGCGCGCCAGGCGGGGAAGGCGCGGTCGGCGGCGGCGATCGCACGCGCGGTCTCGGCGGCGCCCGCGCGCGGCACGGTGGTGATGGTGGCGCCGTCGGCTGGGTCGGTCACCGGCACGGTCTCGCCGTTGTCGGCGCCGACCCACTGGCCGTCGATGTAGCAGGCCTGGCGCAGCAGGGCCGGATCTTTCAGGTTCAGCATGGCAACTCCGGGTGGGGCACCGGGCCCCGGCAATCAGTAGGCGGCACCGCTACGCGGGGTGTCGGTGGTCTTGAAGCGCTGGGCGAGCTGGACTGCGGCGTTGCGCAGCAACAGGGTATCGACCCCGACCGCGACAAAGCCGGCGCCCGCCTCGCGGTAAGCCTGGGCGGCGGCCGGGTCGGCGGAGAACACGCCGGCCGCCCGACCGGCGGCGACGATGCGCGCAATCGCTTCGGCGACCGCGGCCTTGACCTCGGGATGGCCGGGGTTGCCGAGATGGCCGAGCGAGGCGGCGAGGTCCGAGGGGCCGACGAACACCGCATCGACGCCTTCGACCGCGAGGATGTCGTCGAGCGCGGCGAGCCCGGCGCGCGACTCCACCTGCACGATCAGACACATCTCGGCGTCGGCGCGGGCGAAGTAGTCGTCCACCCCGTTCCAGCGCGCGGCGCGCGCCAGCGCGGTGCCGACGCCGCGGATGCCGTCCGGCGGATAGCGCATCGCCCGCACCAGCGCGCGCGCCTGTTCGGCCGACTCCACCATCGGCACCAGCAGGCTGTGCACGCCGACATCGAGGTATTGCTTGATCCGCGCGGCGTCGTGGTCGACCGTGCGCACCACCGCATGGACCGGATAGGGCGCGACCGCCTGCAACTGGGCGAGCACCGAGCGCGGGTCGTTGGGGCCGTGTTCGCCGTCGATCAGCAGCCAGTCGAAGCCGGTGCCGGCCATGATCTCGGCGCAATATGGATCGACCAGGCCGAGGAACACGCCGACCTGGAATTCGCGCGCGGCGAGCGCACGCTTGAAGCGGTTTTCGGGCATCTGCATGGTGTTTTCCTCAGCCGAATCGGCAGCTGATGCTGCCTATCGGACCGTAATCCACATGGAAGGTGTCGCCCGGATTCGCGGCCACCGGCCGGGTGAAGGAGCCGGCAAGGATCACCTGGCCGGCTTCGAGGGCGACGCCGTGGGGGGCGAACTTCTTCGCCAGCCAGGCGATGCCGTTGGCCGGGTGGTTGAGCACGCCGGCGGCGACCCCGGTCTCCTCGATCACGCCGTTGCGGTAGAGCAGCGCGGCGATCCAGCGCAGGTCCACGTCGAGCGGCTTGATCGGGCGCCCGCCGAGGATGATGCCGGCGTTGGCGGCATTGTCCGAGATTGTGTCCATGACCTTGCGCGGGCGCTTGGTCTCGGGGTCGATGCGGTGGCAGCGCGCGTCGATGATCTCGATCGCCGGGATCACGTAGTCGGTGGCCGACAGCACGTCGAGCAGGCTCACGGCCTCGCCTTCGAGGCGACGGGCGAGGATGAAGGCGAGCTCGACCTCGACCATGGGCACGATGAAGCGGCCGGCGGGGACGGTGGCGCCGTCGTCGAAGAACATGTCGTCGAGCAGGGTGCCGTAGTCGGGCTCGTCGATCTGCGACGACATCTGCATCGCACGCGAAGTCAGGCCGATCTTGTGGCCCTTGATGGTGCGCCCGGCGGCGAGCTTGAGGCGGATGCCCTCGCGCTGCACCGCGTAGGCGTCGGCGATGGTGATTCCGGGGTGATCGAGCGAGGGCGCGCGCACCTGTTCGTGGGTTCGTTCTGCATCGTGCAGGCGCCGGGCGATCGCGGCGATGGTGTCCGGTGGGAGCATGGCGTTCGGGTCCTGTGCGGGGTTCAGCCCTTGCGGTAACGGGCGTGGATGTTGTTGTGCTTCCAGGTTCCGGCCTCGGCGAACTCGATCAGTTCGAGCGACAGCGCGAGGCTGCGGCTGGCGTAGAGCGCGGCGAAGTGCGTCTTCATCATGTCGAACAGCGCGTCGCCGGTCTTCTGCCGCGCTTCGGCGCTGCGCCCGGCGCCGATCTTGACCGTGGCGTGGACGAAGGCGTCGTCGGCGCTGCCGTCGGCGACGCAATAGTCGGCGAGTTCGAGCGCGCGCGAGCGGATGCCGCCGACCGGATACACGCCCTGGGCGATCATGACCTGGTTGGCTTTGTGCAGCAGGCCGGGGATGTCGGCCGCGGCGCCGAGGTTGCGGGTGTATTCGAAGACGAGGTGCGCCATCTGTGCGGGCTCCGTGCGTGGTGTGGGGGCTCTGTCGGGGCCGGTGAGGGGATCAGACCGGGAACACGGCGTTGATCTGGCCGGTGCCGGAACTGCCGAAGAAGGGCGTGACCACCTCGACCTTGCCCTGGTAGGCGTCCCAGCCGAGCGCGCCGAGCAGCATCGCGGTGTCGTGCATGAAGCCTTCGCCGTGGCACTTGTCGGCGTACTCGGGCAGCATCGCGCAGAAGGTCTTCCAGTCGCCGCGCTGCCACATGTCCACCACCGCGTGGTCCATGGTCTCGAGGAAGGGGCTCCACATCTTGTGCATGAACTCCTCGGCGACGCCGTTCTGGGCGAAGCGGTGCGACAGCGAGCCGCTGGCGAAGAAGGCGACGGTGCCATCGTATTGCTCCTCGACCGCGCGCCGCATCGCCGCGCCGAGGCGCACCGAGTCTTCGAGGTTATGCACGGTGCACAGCGCGGACACCGACACCACCTTGAAGTGGCGGTCGGTGTTCATGTAGCGCATCGGCACCAGGGTGCCGTACTCCAGCGCCAGCGTAGTGGCGTCGTGGGCGCGGGTGTGCACGCCGGCGGCGGTCGCCACCTCGGCCAGGATGCGGCCGAGCGCGGGGTTGCCGTCATAGGCGTAAGGCATGTTCTTGATGAAGTGCGGCAGCTCGTTGCTGGTGTAGATGCCTTCGAAGTGCGGCGCGCAATTGACGTGGTAGCCGGAATTGACCAGCCAGTGGGTGTCGAACACGACGATGGTGTCCACCCCGAGTTCGCGGCAGCGGCGGCCGATCTCGATGTGGCCGTCGATCGCGGGCTGGCGGCAGCCCTTGTGCGGACCGTCGATCTCCGACAGATACATCGACGGGACGTGGGTGATTTTTGCGGCGAGGGCCAGTTTGCCCATGGTGTTCTCCTCTTTCTCGAATCCGGAATGGATGCTGCGCTTGTTCTCTCTGCCGGTGCAGGCAGCGGGCCGTGTTCTGTGCGCGGTCCCGCTGCCCCATCGATGTGATGGTTCAGACGCCCCAGCGCGGGATGTGGTGATCGCCGTAGGACACGGCGATGTTCTTGGCCTCGCAGAACACCTCGTAGCTGTAGTGGTTGCCTTCGCGGCCGGTACCCGAGGCCTTGGAGCCGCCAAAGGGCTGGCGCAGGTCGCGCACATTCTGGCTGTTGACGAAGGTCATGCCGGATTCGATCGCCTTCGCGAGGCGGATGGCGCGGCCGGTGTTGTTGGTCCAAAGGTAGGACGACAGGCCGTAGATGGTGTCGTTGGCGATGCGGACCGCATCTTCCTCGGTCTTGAACGGGATGATGCACGGAACCGGCCCGAAGATTTCCTCCTGGGCGATGCGCATGCTGTTGTTCACGTTGGCGAACACCGTCGGCTGCACCCAGAAGCCGTTCCTGAACTTGTCGTCGACCCGCGGCGTGCCGCCACCGAACACCAGCTCGGCGCCTTCCTGCCTGCCCAGCTCGATGTAGTGGTTGACCTTGTCCTGGTGCCCCTTCGAGATCATCGGCCCGATGATGGTGGCGGGGTCCATCGGGTCGCCCACGACGAGCTTCGCCGCGCGGGCGGCGAAGTCGGCGACGAAACGATCGTAGGTCGTATGCTGGACGATGATCCGTGAACCCGCGGTGCAGCGCTCGCCGTTGTTGGAGAAGATCATGAAGATCGCCGCATCGAGCGCGCGCTCGTAGTCGGCGTCGTCGAAGATGATGAAGGGCGACTTGCCGCCCAATTCCATCGAGAACTTCTTCAGTCCGGCGGCCTTGACGATGCGGTTGCCGGTAGCGGTGGAGCCGGTGAAGGAGATCGAGCGCACGTCCGGATGCGACACCAGCGGCTCGCCGGCCGTGTCGCCGAAGCCGTGCACCAGGTTGAACACGCCCGGCGGGATGCCGGCCTCCAGCACCAGCTCGGCGAGCCGGGTGGCGGTCAGCGGCGAGAGTTCCGACATCTTCATCACCGCGGTGTTGCCGAAGGCGAGGCAGGGCGCGGTCTTCCAGGTGGCGGTCATGAACGGCACGTTCCACGGCGAGATCAGCGCGACCACGCCCACCGGCTGCCACAGGGTGTAGTTGAGGTGGCCGGTATCGGAGTCGTAGGTCTCGCCGTGCATGTGCTGGATCAGCTCGGCGAAGTAGTAGAAGTTGTCGGCCGCCCGCGGCACCAGCACGTGCTTGGTCTGGTTGGTCACCTGGCCGCAGTCGGCGGTCTCGAGGTCGGCGAGTTCATCCACGTTGGCTGCGATCAGGTCGCCGAGGCGGCGGACCAGCCGCGCGCGCGCCTTCACCGGCGTGGCGGCCCAGCCGGGGAAGGCGGCCTTGGCGGCAGCCACCGCGGCGTTGACGTCGTCCTGGCCGCCGCTCGCCACTCGCGCCAGCACTTCGCCGGTGGCCGGGTTCAGGGTCTCGAAGCTCTCGGCACTGTCGACCTGCCTGCCGCCGATGAGATGCTTGATGGTGTTCATTGCGCGTTTGCTCCTTGCTTGTCGATGCCGAACCGGGTGGCGTCATCGACGATGGTGTTGGTGAGGCAGCCGATGCCTTCGATCTCGGTCTCGACCACGTCGCCGGCCTTGACGTCGGCCAGGCCCTCCGGGGTTCCGGTCAGGATGATGTCGCCGGGCGCGAGGGTCATGAACGACGACAGGTATTCGATCAGCGTGGGCACGTCGAAGATCATGTCGGCAGTCGTGCCCTGCTGGGTGGTGACGCCGTTGACCCGGGTGGTGAGCGCGAGCTGCATCGGGTCGGCGATGTCGTCGCGGTCTACCAGCCACGGCCCGAGCGGGGTGCAGGCGTCGCGGTTCTTCACTCGCAGGTTGGGCCGGTACCAGTTCTCGAGGTAGTCGCGGATGGCGTAGTCGTTGGCCACGGTGTAGCCGGCGACGTGCGCCATTGCGTCCGCCCTGGGGATGCGGGTGCCGGGGGTGCCGATCACCACCGCCAGCTCGCACTCGTAATGCATGTAGGTGGCATCGGCCGGGCGGCGGCTGACGCTGTGGTGGCCGGTGAAGGTGTTGGGCCCTTTCAGGAACACCAGCGGTGTCTCCGGCGCCTTGAAGGCCAGCTCCCTGGCGTGGTCGGCGTAGTTCAGTCCGAGCGCGAACACGGTGCGCGGGGCGACCGGCGGCAGCCACACGACTTCGGTGTCGGCCACGATGCGGCCGTCGGCCAGGCGCAGATGATGCTCGCCGTGCGGCTCCGCGTCGTGGATGGTGCCCTGCCAGGCAACGCGTGCGCGCCTCATCGTGCGGCCTCCTTCGTGCAGTCGATGGTGAACGCGAGGCTGCCGAGCGGGCCGGCCTCGATCCGCACCCGCGATCCGACCGCTGCCTGCGGCGCCTGGTACTCGACCCCGACCAGCAGCAGGTCGCCCACCGAGAGGGTCATGAACTCGGTGACGTCGGCGAGAAGGCGGGGCACGTCGCGCACCAGTTCGGCAAGCGAACGTTCGCCCACCGCCACGCCATCGACGAAGATGGTGAGGGTGAGCGCGCCGAGCGTGCCGATGCGGGCCGCAGGCACGACCGTGGCGGCGACCGGGCAGGCGCCGTCGAAGCATTTCTCGCGGATCGCCGGGCGGTAATAGCTCGCATGCGGCAGGCTCAGATCGGCCACCAGCACGTAGCCGGCGACGACGGTCGCTGCGGTGTCGGCGATCAGCCGCGCGGCGGGCGTGCCGATCACGATGCCGACGGTGGCGCCGATCTCGACCGCGGACTCGCCCTTGGGCAGACGCACCGTGGCGCCGTCGCCGACCACGGTGTTGGCTGGTTTCAGGTACATCGCCGGGGCTTTCGGCGCGCCCTTGTACGGGGCGGCCTCAAGGGTGGCGCCGTCCAGGGTGGCGCCGAAGCGGGCGAGCGAGCCGCGGTCGTTCAGCACCACGCCGTAGACCGTGCCCCACATCGGGGCCGGCGAGCCGGCGTCAGTTGATCGAATGGTCATGGTTCGAGCTTTCCGTTGTGAGTTTCGAGGTGTTCAGCCGCCGGTTGCGTGCACCAGCCACAGCGAGATGCCGGGCACGAAGATCAGTAGCGCGATGCGGACGAAATCGGAGGCCAGGAACCACAGGACGCCGCTCGCAGTGTCCTTCAGCGGCACGTCGCGGGCGAGCTTGTTGATCACGTACAGGTTCATGCCCACCGGCGGGGTGACCAGGCCGATCTCGACCACCATCAGGGCGACGATACCGAACCATATCGACTTGTCCGAGTCGGTCATGCCGAAGAAGTCCAGGCCCATGATTACAGGGTAGAAGATCGGGATGGTGAGCAGGATCATCGCCAGCGAATCCATCACGCAACCGAGCACCAGGTAGATCAGCAGGATCGCGAGCAGTACCAGCATCGGCTCGAAGCCGCTGGTCTTGACCCAGTTGGCCAGCTCCACCGGCATCTGCGACAGCGCCAGCGCCGAGTTGAGCAGATCGGCGCCGAGCAGCACGAGGAAGATCATCGCGGTGGCATGGGCGGTGCCATACACGCTCTGTACGAAGTCCTTTGCCTTCATCCCGCCCGACAGCGCGGCGATGATCCCGCAGGCCGCGGCGCCGATCGAGGCCGCCTCGGTCGGGTTGGCCCAGCCGCCGTAGATGCCGACGATCACCACCAGGAACACCATCAACACCGGCAGGATGCCGAGCTGAGCGCGCAGCATGGTGCCCAGGCTGGTGCGCTCGCCCGCCGGGCCGGCGCTCGGGTCGCGGGTGACGGCGATGCGGATCACGATCAGGTAACCCAACGCGGCGAGGATGCCCGGGATCACCGCTGCGACGAAGAGCTTGCCGATCGACTCCTGGGTGAGCACGGCGTAGATCACCAGCGGCACCGAGGGCGGGATCAGGATCCCGAGCGTGCCGCTGGCGGCCAGCGTCGAGGTGGCGAGCTTGCCCGAGTAGCCGTGGGCGCGCAGCTCGGGCAGCGCCACCTGGCCCATGGTCGCGGCGGTCGCCAGCGACGAACCGCAGATCGCGCCGAAGGCCGCGCACGCCGCGGTCGAGGCCATCGCCAAACCGCCGCGCCAGTGCCCGATCAGGGTACCGGCGGCGCGGAACAGCGCCTTCGACAGGCCGCCGTGAGTGGCGAACTGACCCATCAGGATGAACAGCGGAATCACCGCCAGATCGTAGTTCGACAGCCGGGCGTAGACCAGATTGTTCATCGTGAACAACAGGCCGGCCGACGCCCAGGCATTGACCGCGAGGTAGATCGCCGCGCCGGCGATGAACATGGCGATGCCGATATGCACGCGCACGACGAGCAGGCCCATCAGGCCGGCAAAGCCGATCATGCCGATGGCAGTGCCACTCATGCCGCACCTCCACTCAACAGGCGACGGCAGGAGAATGCGGTCACGAAGCGGTAGCCGGCGCACACGCCCATCATCGCCAGGCTCGGCACCAGCGCCGCCACCGGTATCCACACCGGCAGCGACACCAGCGCGGTGACTTCGCCGGCCTCGTGGATCGATAGTGCGGCGAGCCCGGTGCGCCAGGCCAGCAGGCCGGCGACCACCGCCACCAGCAGGTCGGCAACGCCGTCGATCCGGAGCTTGAGGCCGGTGCGCATGCCTTCGGTGAAGAAGTCCACCTTCAGGTGTTCGCCGAGCAGGGTGCAGTAGGGCAGGAAGGCGGCGGCCGCCACCGCGGTGCCGGCCTGCATCAGCTCGATGTCGCCGTTGACCGAGCCGAAGCCGAGCTTGCGCCCGACGATCGATACCAGGGACATGCCGATGAGGCCGATGAACAGCGCTCCGCCGGCCAGCGCCATCGCCTTGGCGGCGAGGATCAGGACGTGTTCGATGCGGTTGTGCTCCACCAGTTCGTGGGGCAGGCCCATCGGGTCGTGGGTGGCAGTCATGCTCATTTGTGTGCCGCCAGTTCGCGGCTCGCGGCGGCCAGCATGCTGCCGTCGAGACCCTTGTCGTTCATTGCCTTGATCCACTCCGCCTCGACCGGCGCGGTGGCCTTCTTCATCGCGTTGAACTCGACCGCGGAGAACCGGGTGATCTTGTTGCCGCGGGCGAGCACCTTCTGGCGCGAGGCGATGGTCTCTTCGTCCCACACCCGGCCGAAGGCTTCCACCAGGGGCGCGCCGCTGTGCCGGTCGAGGATGGCCTTCAGATCGGCCGGCAGCGACTCGTACTTCTGCTTGTTCATCAGCAGCGTGAGTACGGTGGTGGCGGGGAAGGGCATGCCCGCGGCCGGCTCGGCGTGGAAGTGCGAGACTTCGTCGAGCTTGGTCGGGGTGACCAGTTCCCAAGCGCCCATGGCGCCATCGACCACGCCCTTGGCGATCGCCTCGGTCATCTGCGCCGGCGGCATCGCCACCGGGCTGCCGGCCATGGCGGCGAGCGTCTTCGCCGCCATGCGGCCGGAGGCGCGCAGCTTGAGCCCGCCGATGTCGGCCAGCCCCTGGATTTCGCGCTTGGAGGTGTGCAGCGCCATGCCGCCATCGACGTGGAAGGCGAGCACCTTGAACGCGTCGAACTCCTTCGTCGCGTGCCGCTCGTAATAGCGCCACGCGGCGCGGCTGCCCGACACGGCGTCGGTGACGACGAAGGGCAGTTCCAGCGCTTCGATGACGGGGAAGCGGCCGGCCGAATAGCCCGGCGCGGTCCACACCACGTCGGCGACGCCGTTCCTGACCTGGTCCACGAGTTGCGGCGGGGTACCGCCGAGCTGCATGGAGGGGTAGAGCTGGCAGGCGATACGGCCACCCGATTCCTTGTTCAGGGTGTCGCACCAGGGCTGCAGTACCTTCTGCTGGGCGGGGGCCACGGCCGGCAGAAAGTGCGCCACCTTCAGGGTGACTTCCTGGGCGCCCGCCGCGAGCGATGCGGCGGACAGCGTGGCAGCAAGCAAAACTCGGACTTTCATGGTCTCCACTCCTTGTGTGTGCCGGGTACCGGCGCCGCCTGTCGTGGCGGTTGTTAATATATTAGCAATTAAACCGCTAACATCTTAGTAAGTCAACCGGTAAAATGGCGTTCACGGGCTGCTACTATCTGTCCCGCTTCGACACCTCTACTGCAAGGAACGCCGGCCATGCCGCGCACGATCGTTTTCCGCAACCTGCCGTTGCTGCTGCTCAAGGCGCGCGAGAGCCTGCTCGCCCACTTTCGCCCCATCCTCACCCACTATGGGCTTACCGAGCAGCAGTGGCGGGTGATGCGTACGCTCAGCGAGCAGGACGAACTGGAGCCGCGGCAGATCTGCGAGGCATGCCAGATCCTGAGCCCCAGTCTCGCCGGGGTGCTCGCGCGCATGGAGGATGTCGGCCTGGTCGAGCGCAAACGGGTGCCCGAGGATCAGCGCCGCGTGCTGGTGCGCCTCACCCCGCACAGCCGCGCCCTGGTGGCGGAGGTCGCGCCGCTGATCGAAGCGCAGTACCACCACATCGAGACCGCGGTCGGCAAGGACATGCTCGATCAGCTGTATGCCACCGTGGACCGCCTGTTGCAGTTCGAGGCCCTGCCGGTGGAGCACGTGGAGCTTCGGGCCACCGCGCTCGCAGCCGACGGGCACAAGGAGACCGGCCGCAAGCGTTCAAACAGTCCGGCCGCCGATGCCTCTGACCGACGGGGCGGCCTTCGTTCCGGCACCGGCGAGGGGAGCCGCTAGGAGGCTGTCGGACGTGAGCGATCGTCGCGAGCCGAGTGGGAAAACGAGGACAGATTCGGCCGTTTTTGAGGCGCATAGTCATTCCATGCAACGAGAAAACGGGCGGATATGGACCGTTTCTCCCTCTGGCGCATTAGACCAGCCTCAAGTCCGACAGCCTCCGAGGTACGAGTCTCAGTCGGGCGGCGCAGCGTCGGGCGGCTCGAACAGGAGCGCCGGCATGATGACCCGCTCGTCGCAGTGCCAGCCGTAGTCGGAGTGGCTGAACACGAGTTTCTGGGCCGGGGCAAGGCACTGCTCGGGAATGTGCGCGACCTCCCGCCCGCACACGGCGAGTGCGTCGCCGCGCAAGCGGTCCAGGGTGGGCGCATCGAGCAGCTCGGCGCCCGTTTCGCACGCGGTGAAGGTGCCGGATTCGAGGCCGAACTGATCGTCGGCCTCATCCTGCGACAGTTCCAGCAGGCGGCGCAGGAAGCGTATGCCGTCCGGCGACAGGCGGTGATGAGAGCAGCATAGCTCGATCACAATGGCCTTGGTCAGGCCTTCGGGGTCTCGATACTTGACGCTGCCGCTACTGCCGGGTTCGTAACCGTTGCGCAACCACAGCTCGCGCAGGCCGCCGATGTGCTCCCGATGCATGCGCATTTCCTCCCCTGGTAACGACGCCCGGAGCAGATAAGCAATTGCCGTTCCGAACCTCGATCGGTGTGCCGCCGTGGCACGAGTGCCGGCAGAAAAGGGGGCCGGCGGGACCGGCCTCGGGCCGATGGCGGTACGGACGATTCCGCCGTGCAGTGTCCGGCACGCCGATTGCATGGACGTCATGCCGACGGCGCGCGGTTCGGGCGCATGCACGCGCGGGCGAAGACGCCACCGCGGGCACAGGATACGCGCCATCAGAACCGCTACGATACATTCCGTTCGAATCACCAAGGAGACGACGATGGCGAGCGATGGCAGCAGGGACAAGACGGGCGGTCGCCGAATCACACCGGAACCGGCGCCGGCGGACGAAGAAGCGCGCATCGAAGATCTGATCGACGAGTCGATCGAGGAGAGTTTTCCCGCCAGCGACCCGCCCGCCGTCTCGCCGGAGAGGGATCCAGTCCGGATTCCGCCCGCTCAGAAAAGGAAGGCCCCACCGAAGAAGCCCTAGCGATTGCTGTGCTTTACCGGTGGGGTCCGACACGTGTCCCCTGCGGCCGTCTCCGGTCCGCCCATGGCGGACGGGAACGAAACCCTCGCGCTCAGAAGGTGCGAGGATCCCAGTACGGCTTGCGCCCGTATCGGGTGTGCAGGTCGGTGGCCCAGCTCAAGTCGGCAAAGGCCGGCCAGTGATCCTTGTCGAAGCCGTCCGACTCCTTCAGCTGGTCCTTGTCCACATCGAGCATGAAGCACTTCCGGTCCGCGTCGAGCGTCAGCGCAGCCCACGGAATGGCGTGCAGCTTCTCGCCGATCCCGAGGACGCCGCCCCGGGCCAGTACCGCATACGCAATGCTGCCGTGACTGACGTCGAGCATGATGTGCTCGATCGTGCCCAGCTTCTCGTCGGCATAGTTGTAGACGTCGTTGTCCTCCAGCGTGTCGGCCGCCATGATCTGCGGGCCCGGGCCGCTGTTGTCCGTGGTGCCACCCATGATGCCTGCACCCTGTTGGGTACCCAATACATCGCCGGTTTCGGTGATTGCCATGATTTTCTCCTGTGCAGGGTCGAGGCTTGCACCCGGCGAACCGGGTGCAAGTCTCGTTTTTTCCCGCGCTGATGCGCCCCCGGCCGAGCCGGGACGCGCACTGTGTTAGCGGGCGGTGAGCAGGTTGCGAACGTCGATGACCCCTTCGATGGAACGGGCCACCGAAGCGGCGCGTTCGGCTTCGACCTGGCTGTCTACTTGGCCGCTGAGAACAACCACGCCTTTGTCGGTATCGACGTTGATGTTCCGGGCTTTGGTTACGTCGTCGCGTGCGAGCGCTGTTTTCACCTTGGTCGTCACCGTTGCATCGTCCACGAATTCCCCGACCGAGCGATCCCGATCGACGGAGCCCGCGCCCGATTGATCGCGATAGGATTTTTCCGTGCCGACGTCACCGGCCTTGGGGGTGTCCCCGCCTGCGATGGCGAGCGGGGCCGCGGAGATGCCGAGTGCGGCGGTGGTCAGGGTTGCGATGAGCATCTTTTTCATGATGCGTCTCCTTTCAAGTGATTGACATGAATGGTTCCGCAGCTTGTGCGGACTTCCGATCGACCCCGTTCGAGCCGTCGGTCTCGCATACCGGCCGCACAGCGGCCCCTGCGAGAAATGGCTGCTCACCCTCGGATGAACAGTGCGATCGGGAAAGAAACCCGTCACGCGCCTTTGCGGTTCGGACTTCCGTTCAGTCGCATCGAGGTCGGCTGGCGGATGGATGCCCCGTTCAGGCCTTCCCGGCTCACACGTCGCAAGTGGCGTGCCCCGAGCATGAATCTGTGCGGCTGTCGAGCCGGAAACAGCAGGAGTACGGGGTCTTGACGGGCTTCGGGCAGGTTTCGGCGGTGACCGGGGGACCACGGGCGGCGATCCGCCACCGGCGTGTAAAACTTTCGGCCTGGCTGTAGTTTTTGCTGCGCGTTCAGCGAAGTGACCGGATCGGCGTCGAGGTCGCCGCCGTAGGCTGTGCACAGCCATGGCGAGAGATCGGCGGCACGGGGATGCCCCGCGGCCATTTCGTTTGCACCGACGACGACGCTATCAAAAAGTCACCGCAGAGGCGGGGACGCACCCATGAAATGCTGCCGCGACAAGCCCGCGCTTCTCCATGAACAGCGCACCGACCTTGCCGAATGTCTTGACCGCCTGGTGTGGGAGATACGTTGTGGAGTGGCGCAGTTCAAGACCTATCGCCAGTTCAAGATGCGCGCACGATCCGTCCAGGGGCCCGCGGCATGGAACACAAGCCTCACCTATCTGACCGCGACCAACATCGTTCAGCGCGGCGAATCCCTGCCCCGGCGGGGGCGATGCGCTATGGCGACGGCAGCAAACAGAGCGGCGGCAAGCCAGCAGGCCGTTTCGAGTGGCGTGAGTCCGGCCAGCACCGAAGCCACCTCCGTCATGCCCGCCGCCAGTGCGACCTGATAGGCCAACCAGAGAAAGAAACCCGACATGGCGGCAAACGCGGACCACTGGCCGAAGAAGCGCCCCGTGCTCTCCCTTTCGCTGCGTGGCTTTTGCCATGGCAAAGTCGACGCCAGCGCCATGCCCAGGCGCTTGCTGGCGCCCTTGAGCAAGCCGGCAAGCATCCCGAGCCAGAACGCGGACTCAACGAAACCAGGCCAGAAGTTCCCTGCGAACTCTGCTCCCGGATGGGCGCTGCCTTTAGGCAGGAGAATGATGAAGATGCCCATGGCCAGCGCGAAGATGGCACCCAGCGCGAGCGAGCTGCGCAATTCCGTCACCCAGAAGTGGAGCTCGCTCCCGGCGTCGTCGTTGATGGGCCAGCTGGAAGGATTCAGATTCATGGCGACCTCCTCGAGGAGTATGGATCACTCAAGCAAGCACCGTTCCGCGTCGGGAAGGCACGGCGGGTTGCATCCCCCATCGACGCTCATGCAGTCGTTCCAAGCCCTCGGTATGGTTCTCTTTCGTCCCGAAAACGTGCCCTTGCCACCATGGTCGAGGGCGTCATGGCTGCATTGCCTAGAATCGATGGCCGAGGATGATCTGGGTTGTTTCCAGACCCGGATTGGGCTTGCGGATGCCGGCGTTCGAGTAGTGCATGATGCGCACGCCGAGCCAAGTCTCGCCTTCGCCGCCGGGGGTGCCGCCCCAGGACACGCCGGCACCGAGTTGCTGGCCGAACTGGAAGCGCGTTGAGTACGATGTCGGCCCCAGCGTTTTGCGCGAGAACACATTGAGACCGAGGCCGAACTCGAGGTAGGGCCGCAGGGTGCGCAGCGGTCGTTCAAAACGGAAGTTCGCAAACACGCCGCCCTGATACAGCGTGTCGCCGTCCCGATGGTGGCGTTGGAGCTGGATCTCGGGGGATCCCGACACTCGCCAGCCACCGGGTTCGGAGCGATACCATGGCGGCAGGGTCCATTGCAGCCCGATGCTGTCCACGTTGGCGCGACTGCCGGCCGCAACGGACAGGCCGTGCTGCGCGAAGCAGGTCGGCGCAGCGGTGGCGAGGATGGCGAAGTACAGGCAGCGTCGCGCCCGCGCCCGCAGGCGCGCGGGGAGCGTGGCAGCCGGTCGGAGCGAGAGGGGAGGGGGGTTCGGCACCATGTTCATGACCGTATTCCTCGTTCTTATTGGCGTCGGTTTTACAGCAAGGAACATACCCGCATTGGGTTTCGGGAGCAACGGGGCCGACGACAGGCGTAGACCACGCGCGCGATGCCGAAAAGATCGATGGCCGGCCGATGATCCAAGTGGTCCGTCCGGGGCGCCGGAGGGGCTGATTCCTTGCCAGCGGCAGGCATTGCCGGTGCGGGTAAAAGTTTGCCGAAGGCTCGCGGCACGCATCACCACCCCGGAACGACGATTGCTCGACCCCGACTGACCCCGCGCATGCGGTCACTTTCATGTCACGAGAGGATGAGCCATGGAAACCACAATGGTAGAGGCCAGCCGTCACGAGGCTGTGGCGGTGGCACGCGCCGACGACTCGACCATGACCGAACTGTTCGCCAGCATCGAACGCGGCGACCGCGATACGGCCATTGCGCTGCTGCGCGACCGTGTCGGATTCACCGAGGAGCAAGCGGGGCGTGCGGTCGATCGGGCGACGGCAATGATCGGGCGCGCGCAAGCCGGAGACGATGCGGCCCGGATCGAGGACGCGGCGCAGGCTGCGTCGGTCGCCAGTACGTGGTTGAGCGTGGCAATCCTGCTGTCCTTGGTTGCCGCGGCCATGGGTAGCCTTCTTGGCGCACGCGGGGCGCGGCGGTGCGCGCTTCCCGGCCATTACGCAGAGGTGCGCGTGACGCGAGCCCATACCATCCCTCCAACCCCGATTGTGGAGTGAGCCGGCAACAGGTTCGGTATCCGAAGTGTCTCCGCGAAGGGCCGACTGACTGGGGAGAGGGCGAATGCCGCTGCTGAAGCTGCTCCATTTCGCTGCGCTGGTGAGCTGGTGCGGCCTGCTGCTTTATCTGCCGACGCTGCTCGCCGCTGCCGCCCGCGACGCTGACCCCGTTCCATCGGGACTGGCGCGACAGTTGTTCGTCACCGCGGCCACCCCGGCCGCGCTTCTTGCGATCGCGACCGGTACCGCGCTGTTTCTGGCCGATGGCATCGTTGCCCTGTGGCTGGTGGCCAAGCTCGGCATGGTCACCGGCATGGTGCTGTGCCACCTGAGCTGCGGTGCGCTGATCCTGCGCGCCGAACAGGCGACGGCGGTGTCACGCGGCCCGGGGATGCTCGGCGCGCTGACTGCGGCATTCGTCGGCGCGACATTGTGGCTTGCGCTGGCAAAACCCTTCTAGGGAGACGGCGGGCCATGTTGGATCCCGACCGCATGTTCATAGACAAGGCGCCCGCCGAGCCAGCCGACAATACCGATCAGCCCCACGGTCAGCAGCGACAGCCCGAATCCGGCGAGGGAGACCACGTCGTGGGTGTAGCGCAGCAGCCAGTTCAGCGAAGCGAGCGACAACATCATCACCGCGCCCAGGGCATGGCACCACGCGGTGATCTTTTCGCGGATCTGCGCCACCGCCACCAGATCGACGAAGCCGGCGGCGCTGGCGAGCCAGCCGCCGAAGGCACCCGTCCCTGCCAGCCACAATCCCGCCCGGCTCCAGAACGGATCCGCGGTATACCAGTGCGCCGCATCCGCCGCCAGCAGGCCGATCAGTGCAGCGACCGGGAAATGGATCAGCACCGGATGAATGGGATGGGGACCGATGGCGGCCCGGCTGATGATCGGTTCGGGCAGTGCCGGTGGCAGGCTGTCCGCTGCGCCGTCGGACAGGACAGCCGCCGGTGCCTCGAGTGGCGGTGCCGCCGGACTCCCCGAGCCCGGCGCGAAAGTCCGGGGCTGATCAACCATCGGAGTCTCCTCATGCCGGAAACCGGCACTCCGGCGAAATGCGCGGAGGCCGCTCCTGTCCGGTGGACAATGCTGAGGCTCACGGTTCCCCGCGCCGTTGGACGAGCCGCCATGGGTACCAATGCCAGCCTTTTGCTCATCGCCCTGTCGTGGGCCATGCCGGCCGCGGCCCATGGCCTGGTCGACGGCAGCTCCCACCTCGATGAGCGCCTGCCGGTGCTCATCGGGGCGGCCGTGTTGTCCGCGATGTGGCTGCTCTATCTGCGTGGGGTCCGCCGATGCCCGCCGCGCGCCGGGGCACAGTTCTGGTTCCACTGTGGCACGGCGCTGGCAGCCATCGCCGCTTTCGGCCCACTGGACCAATGGGCCGAGACCAGCACCGCGATGCATATGATCCAGCACCTGACCTTCATGGTGGTGGTGGCCCCGATGTGGGCCCTGGCCGGCCCGCTGCCGCAGTGGCGCATTGCGGCCGGCGCGCGCTGGCGGCCGCTGTGGCGGGCGCTGATGCGGTTCGGCCGCGAACCGGCAGCGACCGCGCTGGTGCATGGCGCGACGGTGTGGATCTGGCACACGCCGGCGCTTTATGTTGCTGCGCTCGACGACCCGTGGTTGCACCTGCTGGAGCATGCGAGCTTCCTGACTACTGCATGGTTGTTCTGGTGGGCGACGCTGCGTGCCGGTCAGCGCGCCAGGGGGGCCGCACTGCTGGCGATGGGCGTGACGCTGATGCACATGGGCCTGCTCGCCGCCCTGCTGACCTTCGGTACGGTTCCCTACTACGGCGACGATGGCAGTCTCGCCGATCAGCAACTGGCGGGGCTGTTGATGTGGGTGCCGGGCTCGCTGTTCTATCTCGCCGGGGCGGGGTGGATCGCGCTGCGCTGGCTCGGACATGCGTCACCCGGAAACAGCCGGGAGGGGGTCCGCTGAGCCGGGATGCGGTAGCGGCGGGCAGGTCAAACCCTGCGGCCGGCTGGTGTGCAAGGGCAGGCAGGAGATCGCCCGATCTCCGGCAGCGGGCCACGCCCCGGCGCTTGGGGCGGGCGTTCCGGTTCAGTCGCTGCCGGCGGTGGCAGATGGATCCCGCTCCGGCAACGCGTCCAACGCCACGGCGAATGCGTTGTCGCCCTCTGCGAGAGGGGTCGGCGGCGCCAGTTCGATCCGGTGGCCGGCAACGCCGTGGGCAGTGAGGAAGGCGGCCACCGCTTCCCCACGGCGGCGGGCAAGTGCGTCGACTTTAGCGTGCGGCAGGGGCTCGATCAGGCCCTCGGTACAACGCGGTCTCGCCACCGTCGCAACCGCTGCGGCGGTCGATATCGAGTTCGCCCGCGGCATCGAGCGTGCCCCGATCCCGGGAGCGCCACGCCGGGCGGCATGGAGTGGGCGGTGGGGTACGGAACTTGCGTCGACGAAGCCGGTCACGCACCCGTATGGCCGTCGCCTGCCGCCGTCTTCGTCGGCTGCAGGCGCGATCACCAGGTCGGCGTCAGCGGGCGCCGTTTTCCCGTCGACGCTGGCCGCCATCCGGGCCGACGCCAGACAGACACACCGGAGTAGCGAAAATGGTCAAGTGGGCGCTGATTTTCTTCATTATTTCCATCGTCGCGGGGGTATTCGGCTTCACCGGGATTGCCTCCGGCGCGGCAGGGATCGCGAAGATCCTGTTCTTCATTGCGCTGGCGATCTTCCTGATTGTGCTGGTGTTCGGGGTCATGCTGGGGACCCTGGTGTTTTAGCCGCCGCCTCATTCGCCGTGCTCCCGATGGCGAACACGGCGGCGGGGAATGCGGGACGGAAAAATGTGCACGGCGGCGGAAAAAACTACCTGGTGTCGCGGTGTCGAGCACCGAACATGCCGGAGCGGGAAGTCCTCCCGCGCCGCTTGCCCCACCCCGTCGAGCGCCTGTGCAGTCGGGAAAGACAACGGCATCACGGCGGCGACCGGACGGAGGCGTGCATCGTCCTTGCTGCGCCGGGTTCGGGAGCGATCGCGCCTTTCTTGCACGCGTGAGCCAATCAGGGACGAGACAATGAGCCACCTTACCGATGAGCAACTTGTCGTTCTGAGCGATCTGCTCGATAGCCACGAGCGCGAAATCAGGACCGGGGTGACCGAGCATGCCGCGCGACTGCGCGAGTGGACGCCGCCCGGCGTTACGACCCCGGCCGGCGACATGGCCGATCAGGCCGAGGCGGGACAGTTGCGCGACCACGAAAGTGTCGCAATGACGCGCGGGATGCAGGAATTGCGCGCGATCGAGATGGCGCGCGCCCGTATCGCGGAGGGGGCGGCCGGAGTCTGCATCGACTGTGCGGTCGATATCCCGTTCACGCGCCTTCGCGTGCAGCCGACGGCCTCGCGCTGCGTGCGTTGCCAGGACCTCTACGAGCGTACCCATAACGGATCGCCCGAGGCCCTGGGCGGAGACGGGTGAGGCCGACGTGGACGCGCTGACCTCCGATCCGGTGCTGCTGGCGCGCCTGCAGTTCGCGGCCAACATCACGTTTCACATTCTCTTTCCGGCGATCACGATCGCCCTTGCCTGGGTGCTGCTCTACTTCAAGCTGCGTTACGACCGTAGTGGAGAGTCTGCGTGGATGGATGCCTACCGGTTCTGGGTCAAGGTGTTCGCGCTGACCTTTGCGCTGGGCATCGTCAGCGGCGTGACCATGAGCTTCCAGTTCGGTACCAACTGGCCGGGCTATATGGAAACGGTGGGCAATGTCGCCGGGCCGTTGCTGGCCTACGAGGTGCTCACCGCCTTCTTTCTGGAGGCGAGTTTCCTCGGCATCATGCTGTTCGGCATCAACCGCGTGAGCCGGCGCGTCCATACGCTGGCCACCTTTCTGGTGGCGGCGGGGACCACTTTGTCGGCATTCTGGATCCTGGCGCTGAACTCCTGGATGCAGACCCCGGTGGGTTTCGACATGATCGACGGGCGGGCACATCCGACCGACTGGCTGGCGATCCTGTTCAGCCCCTCGTTTCCGTTCCGCTTCACCCATGTGCTGCTCGCCTCCGGGCTCACCGCGGCCTTTCTGGTCGCAGGCGTCTCGGCGTGGCGCTGGCAGCGCGGCGACCGTGGCGACGACGTGCGCGTGGCCCTGGGCGCCGGGGTGCGGCTGGCGGCGATCCTGATTCCGCTGCAGATTCTGGTCGGCGATCTCCATGAAATCAATACCCTGCATCACCAGCCGGCCAAACTCGCCGCGATGGAGGGCATCTGGCAGACGCAGCGCCGCGCCCCCGCGGTTCTGTTCGGGCTTCCCGACGAGGCAGCCCGGATGAACCGCTACGAGGTCGCCATTCCCGGCCTGGCCTCGCTCTATCTGGGGCACTCCGTGGACGCCGAGATCCGCGGACTGAACGACTTTCCGGATGCCCATCCACCGGTGGCGCCGGTGTTCTGGGCGTTTCGCATCATGGTCGGGGTCGGCGTGCTGATGCTGGCGGTGGCGTGGACCGCATGGTGGCAGTTGCGCCGCCACGGCGAGCCCGGCCGGGCAGTGCTCCTGGCGCTGGTGGCGATGAGTTTTTCCGGCTGGGTGGCGGTGGTGGCCGGCTGGTACGTGACCGAGATCGGTCGCCAGCCGTGGCTGGTGTACGGCGTGCTCGCCACCGCCGATGCCGCCTCCACGGTATCGGCGGGACATATCGGACTGAGCCTGACGGTGTATCTGCTGCTCTACGTGGTGCTCCTGTCGGCCTTCGTGTCGGTGCTCTTTCACCTCGCCCGCAAGGCCGGGGTGGACGAACGGGCCAAGTCGATGAACCCGGCAGCCGATCCCTTCCTCGCAGGGGTCGGTGCGGCGACCGCCGAAGCGGCGATCGAAGGCCGCGCGCCCCCGGATGGCGAACGATGCCGGAACGAATAGGAGTACGGTCATGCCCGATCTTTCCGAACCCGCCGGGTGGTTGCCACTGGTCTTCATGATCGTGATGGGACTCGCGATCCTGATCTATGTCGTACTCGATGGTTACGACCTCGGCCTCGGGATCCTGCTCGCGTTCGCCGACGACGCGGAGAAGGACGTCATGGTCGCCTCGATCGGGCCGTTCTGGGACGCCAACGAAACCTGGCTGGTGCTCGGCGTGGGCGTACTGCTGACCGCCTTCCCCCTTGCCCACGGCGTGGTGATGGGGGCGCTCTACCTGCCGGTGACGGCAATGCTGGTCGGTCTCATCCTGCGCGGCGTCGCCTTCGATTTCCGGGTCAAGGCCCTGGCCCAGCGCAAACCGTGGTGGAACCGTGCCTTCTGCGCCGGGTCGCTGCTCGCGGCACTCGCCCAGGGCTATATGCTCGGTCTTCTGGTGGTGGGGTTCGAGCGCACTGGCGTCAATATCGTGTTTGCCGCCTGCATCGGCCTCGGCCTCGCCGCCGGCTACTGTCTGCTCGGCGCAGGCTGGTTGCTGATCAAGACCGAAGGCGCGCTCCAGCGTCGTGCAGTGCGGTGGGGGGCGCGTGCGCTGTGGCTCACCGCAATCGGAATTGCCGCGGTGTCGGTCGCCACCCCGCTGCTGAACACGGCAATCTTCGACAAATGGTTCGCGATTCCCGACCTGTTCCTGCTCGCGCCCATCCCGCTTCTGACCGCAGCCTTGTTCGCCTTCGCTGCAGTGGTGCTGAGGCGGCTGCCGAAACAGCTCGAAAAGGGGGGCGAGGCCTGGGTCTGGGTTCCGTTCGGCGCGACCGTGGCGATCTTCGTCCTCGCCTTTCATGGCCTAGCCTACAGCCTGTTTCCGTGGATCGTGCCCGAGCGCATGGACTTGTGGCAGGCGGCGGCCGCACCCGGCTCGCTGGCCTTCATCCTGGTCGGGGTGATCGTGGTGCTGCCCCTCATCGTGGGCTACACGGTGTTCGCCTACCGCGTGTTCTGGGGCAAGGCAACGGCGCTGGACTATGGCTGACGGCGGGGTGACGCCGGGGCGCGGCGACGCCATCGCGGCCGCGGGTGCGGCCCGGAACGAATTACAGCGGGGCAGTAAAAATTGCATCATGTCCCGCTCGGGCCGGGATAGGTGCGGAACGGCCGCCAGGACGCTTACGATGCCCGGCGGCGTGCCGCGGCCGGGCATGGGATTTGCATGAGTTCAGCGGCTGCCACGAATGATTCTGCCGCGCCTGGCAGTGGGCTCGGGCATGGTGATCCAGGAGGGTTTCCACTGCATCGCCGCTCCCCTCGGGGACGGCGAGCACGCCGGCAGAATGGGGCTGAGCGGCGTGTGCCGTCGAGTTCGCGGCCATTGTTCCAGGAGGTTCAGCATGTCGAAAGTTCTGGTGCTCTACTACAGCATGTACGGTCACGTCGAAACCATGGCGAAGGCGGTGGCGGAAGGCGCGCGCGGTGTCGCCGGCACGGAGGTTGCCGTGAAGCGCGTGCCCGAACTGATGCCCGAGGACGTGGCGCGCAAGGCCGGCGCCAAGCTCGACCAGGCCGCACCGATCGCCACCGTGGATGAACTGGCGAATTTCGATGCGATCATCTTTGGCACGCCGACGCGCTTCGGCAATATGTGCGCGCAGATGCGCAACTTTCTCGATCAGACCGGGAAGCACTGGACCAGCGGCTCATTGATCGGCAAGGTCGCCAGTGTGTTCACCTCTACGGCCACCCAGCACGGCGGGCAGGAAACCACCATCACCTCGTTTCATACCACCTTGCTGCATCAGGGCATGGTGATCGTCGGCGTGCCGTATTCGTGTCAGGCATTGATGAACATGAGCGAGATTACCGGCGGCTCGCCCTATGGCGCCGCCACGCTGGCGGACTCGGACGGCAGCCGCCAGCCGACCGCCAACGAACTCGAGATCGCCCGCTTCCAGGGAAAGCATGTGGCCGCGATCGCCGGAAAACTCGCCGCTCGATAGACCGGGGGGCGGGCCGGTCCGGGCTGGCCGCGGGTCCCGTCCGGTCGCGCCCATGGGCTTCGCAGTGATTGCTGCCGGCATGGGTTGCAGGTCTGCGGCCGGGAGCGGGAATGTGTCTTGCTCGATCGAGCGTGCAGCCGAAGGCTGCATCGACAAGGAGCAAATACCATGAGAGTAAGCGAAGCAATGACCCGCGACGTGCGTATCGCGTTTCCCGAGCAGACCCTGCACGAAGTCGCCAAAGTCATGGCCGACTGCGGCATCGGATCCCTGCCGGTGGGGTCGCATGACCGGCTGGTCGGGGTGATCACCGACCGCGACATCACCGTGCGCGCCGTGGCCGAGGGCAAGTCGCCCGACAGCACGCGGGTGAGCGACGTCATGAGCGAGGACGTGAAATTCTGCTACGAGGACGAAGACATTTCGCATGTGGCGCAGAACATGGGCGATGTCCAGCTGCATCGACTGCCGGTGCTGAACCGCGACAAGCGCCTGGTGGGCATCGTCGCGCTCGCCGACGTCGCCAATTGCGAAGGTGAACGGCCGGCCGGCCAGGCGGTATGCGGCATCTCCCGTGATTCGGGCGCTGCCCGGCAGGCCGCGGCGCGCCATTGAGTCCGGCGTTTCCAGTGCGCCGAAATCCCGGGTCGAGGAGGCGTGAGTTCGGCGCAGGCCGGTTCGCCGGCCGCAAGTCGGTCACGGCCGCAAGTCGGTCACGGCCGCAAACGGGCGGGCAGGCCTTGTCCGCCCGGCTTGTGTCGTTCGCGGTTCCGGCTGGCGGCGCGCGGCCTCCATCGGCACGAACCCTTGTGCCAGCCCTGGGCGAACGCTGCGGGCTAGTGCGGATCGGCCGGCAGCTTTCGCAGGCGCACGGCGATTGCGAGCAGCGCCAGCAGACACAGACCGAGCCCTGCCGCCAGGCCATTCCAGTGCCCCAGACTCCAGGCAATGCCGGACAGGGTTCCGATCAGGCTGGCGCCGAGATAGTAGCAACTCAGGTAGATCGCCGTGGCCAGCCCGCGCCGTTCCTGCGCCCGACGCGCAACCCAGGCGCTGGCGATGGAATGGGTTGCGAAAAATCCGAAGGTGAAGATCCCCACCCCACCGATGACTACGGGCAAGCGCTGGCTGAGCGTCAGCGCGAGTCCGCCCGACATGATGGCCACCATGATCCACAGTATCCGGCGCCGTCCGTGGCGGTCGGTCAGTCGTCCGGCAAATGCGGAAGCCCACGAGCCGACGACATAGAGGAGAAACACGGCGCCGATGGCGCTTTGGCCGAGTGCGAAGGGCGCATCCAGCAAACGGAAACCGAGGTAGTTGTAGGCACCGATGAAGGCGCCCATGGCCAGCAGCGCGGTGGCGAAAAGCCAGGGCAGGCCGGGATCGGCGGCGATCGTGCGGGCGTCCCTGAGGATGCGCGACATCGAGGCCGCGCGCGGACGAAAGTGGGACGAATGCGGCAGGCTGCGCCAGAAAACCAGGGCGGCAATCAGGCCGATCGTGCCCAGCGTCAGCAGCGCGATGCGCCAACTGCCCCAGTCGGTGAGCAGCGCCGCAATAATGCGTCCGCTCATGCCCCCGAGCGCGTTCCCGGCGATGTACAGACCCATCGCCCTGCCTTGTGAGCGGGGCCCGACTTCCTCGCCGAGATAGGCCATCGCGGCGGCTGGCAGTCCGGCGAGCGCAGCCCCCAGCAACGCACGCAGTACGAGCAACTGGCCAAAGTCGCCGACCGCCGCGCAGGCAAGGGCGATGAGGGCCGACAGACCGAGCGACGCCTTCATCACCCGCTCGCGACCAATGCGATCCGACAGCACACTGGCCGGGATCAACATCAGCGCAAGGGCGGCGGTGCCCGCCGAGACGCTCAGGCTGGCGCTCGCCGGGCTCACCTCGAACTCGGCGACCAGCAGGGGGAGCAGGGGCTGGGTGCCGTACAGCATGGCGAAGGTGGCAAAGCCCCCGACGAACATCGCGAGATTGGCCTGCCGAAAGGGAGTCGTACCTGCTTCAAGTTTGTCGGACGAACGTTGGGGGATGGGCACGGCGCGTGAATCCGGAATGGCGACTGAGACGGACCATCATAAGTTGCGCTCATGATCCTGGTCCAATATATTGGAATCGCACAATCAATATATGGAACATATGAATGGAGCTCCGACATCTGCGTTATTTCGTGGCCGTTGCCGAGGAACTCAATTTCACCCGGGCGGCCGAGAGGCTGCATCTCGGCCAGCCGCCCTTGTCGATGCAGATTCGCGATCTGGAGCAGGAGATCGGCGCCCGTCTGTTCGATCGCAGCCGGCGCAAGATTGCGCTGACCCAGGCCGGAAGCCGACTTCTGCTGCGCGCGCGGGACATTCTCGCCGCGGCAGGAGATGCCGTGGACGAGGCGCGCAGGATTGCCGGTGGCGAGGCGGGCGAACTGCGGATCGGCTTCACTGCCTCGCTGCCCTATACCAATACGCTGCCCGATGTGTTGTACGCCTATCGACGGCGCCATCCCGCGGTCAGCCTGCAGTTGCGGGAAATGTTCTCTGCCGAGCAGTTCGTTGCCCTTGGGCGCGGGGCGCTCGACGTCGGTTTCGTGCGTTTTGGCGCCGAGGCCGCGCCCGACGGGATCTCGGTGCGCGAGATTGGCCGCGACCCGCTGCGACTCGTGGTGAACGTGGCGCATCGACTGGCCGCAGAACCCGTCGTGGACTTCGCCACGCTGCGTGATGAGGATTTCATCACCTTCCCGGCCGACGCCGGAACCGGCCTGCCGTCGATTCTGCGGAGCCTGTGTCGTGCGGCGGGGTTCGAACCCCGTGTCGTCCAGCTCGCGCGCGAGGCCACCACCCAGATCGGATTGGTGGCTGCGGGTCTCGGGATCGCCCTGCTGCCTGCTCCACTCGAGTGCGTGCGCATCCCCCGCGTGCGCTATCTGCCGGTCGCCGGCAACGCTGCCTTCTTTCCGCTCGCGATCGCCAGCCTTGTGCACGGGTCGGACCCGCTCCTGGACGGCTTTCTCGCGGTGCTGGACGAGGTATCGGGCAGTGCCAGTGCTGGCGGGCAGGAGTATCCTTGACCCATCTCCTCACTACCGACCGGGGCTTCATGATGAAACATCAGACTTTTGTGCCGACTTCACTGGTCGACCTTTCCTCGACGTGGTTCTCCGCCTGCATGCGGCCGTGGGCGATGTGGCAGGGGTGGACCCGAATGTGGCTCCAATCGGTGGCGGCCGCGCCCACCGCGTGGTTGCCGGCGCTCGCCGCCGAGCGCAAGAACCAGCCTGCCGCGATCGAACTCTTTCTGCCGTGGCTGCCACGGGTGGAGGCGGTGGTGACGCCACTGGACGGTCATTCCACCGATGATGCGGTGCGGGTGATGTTGCGCGCGGCCCTGCCGTTCGTGGGTGGAACGGGCGCAGAAAATGTGCTGGTCGATGCTCGGGTGACACGCCAGCAGGGCGGGGCACAGATCACCGATATCAGCCCGGTCACGCGTGTTGTACCGGCTGATGAGGTTCTGCCCGCCGATGCTGTGGTGGACGCACAACCGACGAAGTCGGCGGTGCTGAAGAAGCCTGGGACACCGAAAACACCCTCGGCACCCAAGGCAGCCGCACCCAAGGCAGCGGCACCCAAGGCAGCGGCATCCGAGGCAGCCGCACCCAAGGCAGCCGCACCCAAGGCAGCCGCACCCAAGGCAGCCGCACCCAAGGCAGCCGCACCCAAGGCAGCCGCACCCAAG
>NZ_JBDGKX010000024.1:0-54500 GCF_057656155.1 Azoarcus sp. Soil_N_20
ATCCGCCACGCGAGCAGAAAGGACGCGCCCGCGAGCAGCAGCGAGGCGATCGCGTCGAGCACGCGCTTGAGCGCGGGTGGTGCCCACAGGGTGAAGAAGTCGACGAACACGTGGCCGCGCTTCAACTGGCAATAGGGCAGGCACATCGCGATGCCCATCGCCGACAGCATCTGCACCAGCTCGTAGTCGCCCGGCACCGGCAGGTTGAACAGTGCGCGGCCGATCACGCTGGTCACCGACATCAGCGCTTCGGCGAGGAAAAACACGCCGCCGAGGATGGCCAGAAATGCACACGCGACCGCGATGACCTTGCCGATCGGCCCGCTCGGGGCATCAACCGGTATGTCCATGGACTCTGCCATGAAGCTCTCCCGTCAGGATGAAAAATCCCGTTCCATGCCGCGGCGACCTCGCCACGCCCTGGAACGGGACATTATTACTTGGAGTACTGCTTGACCAGTGCAACCGCATCGTCGTGGAGCTTCTTGCCGTCCACACCCTTGGCCGAGATCTCCTTGATCCACTCGTCGGTGACCGGCTGGGTCGCTGCCTGCCACTTTGCCATCTCTTCGGCCGGAAGCTGGTAGACCGTATTGCCGCGCGCCACCGTCGCCTCGCGACCGCCGGCATCCGCCCCCTTGAACTGGGCCGACACCCACGCCGAGGTATCGCGACCGCTGTTATCGTCGATCACCTTCTTCAACTCGGCCGGCAGGCTGTCGTATTTCTTCTGGTTCATCACGAAGATCATGGTGGCGGTGGTCATCGCATACTGGCCGCCGGCTTCGGCATGGAACTTCGTCAGTTCATGCGTCTTGGTGGCCGGCACGACCTCCCACGGGATCAGCGCACCGTCGATCACGCCCTTGGACAGGCTCTCGGCCATCTGCGGCACCGGCATGCCCACCGGCGTGGCGCCGAGCGAGGCCAGCAGCTTGTTGCCCAGACGCGAGGGCGCACGCACCTTCATGCCCTTGATGTCGTCGAGGGTCGTGACCTGCTTGTCGCGGAAGTGAAGCACGTTGGGGCCGTTCACCCAGGTCGCGATCGGCTTCATGCCGGCGAACTCCTTCATCGAGTGGGCCTGCACGAAATCCCACATCGCGCGCGAGGACGGTTCATGCGTGGTGGTGATGAAGGGCAGTTCGAACACTTCGGAAGTGGGGAAGCGGCCCGGGGTGTAGCCCGGCAGGGTCCACACGATATCGGCCACGCCGTCGCGCACCTGATTGAGCAGTTGCGGCGGAGTGCCGCCCAGCTGCATCGCCGGGTAGATCTGGCACTTCATCTTGCCCTGCGATTCGGCAGCGATCTTGTCGCACCACGGGGTAATGAACTTGGTGTGCGCCGGCGAAACCGGCGGCAGGAAATGCGCCACCTTGAGCACGATTTCCTGCGCCGACGCGCTGGCCGGGATCAGGGCGGCGGCAGCGATGCCGAAAGCCAGACGACGAATCTGCATGAAAGTCTCCTCTTGAAAAAACGATGGTGGCCGATCGCGCTGTCGGCTTGATAGATCTGTCTTCTGTGTTTTTTACAAGTCTGAAGCCATGCACATCCATTCGGAAGTCTTACATCACACTAGCAGATATATCGTTTTGCTATCTCACCCCCGGCGAAGTCGCCTCATCAAGCAAACGGGCCGGTACTCCGCACTTGGCGGAGTACCGGCCCGGAAGCCGTTCAGGAACGCGAAACGATCAGACGATGGGCTCCATTACCATCAGCCCGGCAGCGGTGTTCGAGATCGGGATGTGATAGTTCGCATGCACCTTGCGCACCTTGCCCGGCAGCGCCGCCCGGGTCGCAAGCCACATCAGCAGCTCGACGCCCTGGGTGCCGGTCTTCTCGACGATCTCCTCCATCGAGAACTGGGTCACCCACTCCGGATCACCGATCAGGCTCTCCATGAAGGCGAGGTCGAAGTCCTTGTTCACGAAGCCGGCACGTTCGCCGTCGAGCTGATGCGACAGTCCGCCGGTACCGATGATGACCACGCGCAGCTCGTCGTCCCACGACGCGATCGCCTCGCCCAGCGCCTTGCCCAGCTTGTAGCAGCGCCGGGCCGAGGGCAGCGGATACTGCACGGTGTTGATGCACACCGGCACGGTGGGCACCGGGCAGCGTTCGTCGTTCGGCCACAGCAGCTTCAGCGGCAGCGAGAAGGCATGGTCGACCAGCATCTCCTGACAGGTGGTGAGATCGAACTCCTTGCCGACCAGCTCGTTGATGATGTGCCACGACAGCGCCGGATCGCCCTGGTATGGCGGCAAGGTGGGAATGCCCCAGCCTTCGTCGGCGTTCTGGTACTCGGGCGCGGCGCCGACGGCGAAGGTCGGCATCTTGTCGAGGAAGAAGTTCAGCCCATGGTCGTTGTAGATGACCACGGCCACATCGGGTTTGACCTTCTGCAGCCAGTCGTGCACCGGTGGAAAACCGTCGAAGAAGGGCTTCCAGTACGGGTCGTCCTGCAGCTTGCCGGCGATGGCGCGGCCAATGGCCGGGACATGGGAAGTGGTGATGCCGCCTACGATCTTTGCCATGGTTTATTTCCCCGCGGCCACGAGCATGGCCTTGAATGCTTCCTTGGTCATGCCGGTCTGGGCGGCGCCCAGGTCCTGCACATCGAGTCCGAGTATCCCCGCGAACTTGGCCAGGTAGTAGACATTGCCGCCCGCGGCGAGCAGGCCGAGCACGTTGCGCGTGCGGATCGCCTCGAACTGCTCCTCGTTCAGGCCGTACTTCGTACAGTAGGCCGTCTCGTCGGCGCAAAATGCCGCGCGGTTATCGGCGCTGTTGAAGGAAAAGCACATCTTGTTCAGCGCATAGCCCTTCTGCGCCAAGTCGCCGTCGAAAACCCGCGTACCGGGGATTTCGCGCTTCTGTGTGGTACTACTCATACGAATCTCCGTTCTGCTGTTGTTCTGGAGATTGCAGTATTGCCAAGCAGATTCAAAAGATAAATGCAAGAATACTCATCAAATCCATGAGCCATTTCGATCATTCCCATCTCGACGGGCGCCTGCTGCAACTGCTGATCACGGTCGTTGAAGAGGGCTCGATCACCCGCGCCGCGGAGCGCCTCGGCGTGACCCAGTCCGCGGTGTCGCACCTGCTCGACAAGCTGCGCGCCATCGTCGGCGACCCGCTGTTCGTGAAATCCGGACGCGGCATCGTCGCCACCGCGCGCGCCGAAACCCTGGCCCGCGACGCCCGCGTGCTGCTCGAGGCGATGCGTCGCTTCGCCAGTTCGGCCGAGTTCGACGTCGCCAGCCTGAACACCACCTTCACCATCGCCGCCAACGATTTCCAGCGCGACCTGCTGCTGCCGCGCCTGCTCGGACGCCTGCGCCGCCAGGCCCCGGGCGTGGCGTTGCGGGTGATCCCGTCGGACATCCCGGATGCCGACATGCTGCGCGAGGAGCGCTGCCAACTGGTGATCTCGCCGCGCCCGCCCGACGCCAGCGACATCCTGCACAAGCGCCTGTTCGAGGACGACTACCGGGTGTTCTACGATGCGGCCCGACGTCCTGCTCCGACCACCATGGAGGACTACCTCGCGGCCGACCATGTCACCGTGCTCTACGTCCCACGGCGCAAGCTCGACGTGGACCAGGAACTCGCCGCACGCGGCATCCATCGCCGCTTCGTCGCGCTGGTGCCGGGCTTCGCCGGCATCCCGGGCTTCATCCGCGGCTCCACCCTGCTGGCTACGCTGCCCGGCCGCCTGCGCAGCGCGATGCTGCAGGATCTCGCCAGTTGCGCCCCGCCCTTCGACAGTCCGCGCCTGCCGATGTACATGATCTGGCATTTGCGCCACCGCCACGATCCGGTGCATGCGTGGCTGCGCAGCGAACTCGAGGCGATCATGCCCGAGGCGCTCGCCGGACCCGGCGTGGCCGGCACGGACTGAATCCGGCCTCGCCGCGGCTTCAACCGCCGTGGCGTTCGCGGTAGGCTGACGGACTCAGCCCCATCCGGCGTTTGAAAAAGCGGCAGAAGTAGGCCGGATCCTCGAAGCCGAGCTCGGCACCGATCACCGCCACCGGCGCTGCGATATACACCAGCCGCCGGCAGGCTTCGCGGGTCACGCGGTCGTGGATGAACTCGAGGGCGGCGCGTCCGCTCGCACTGCGGCTGAGGCGGTTGAGGCTGGGCGTGCTGAGACCGAGCTGAGCGGCATAGCGCGAGATCGGCCAGTGCTCGAGGAAGTTCTCCTCCACCAGCAGCACGAAGCGCGTGAACAGCGCCTGGTGATGGCGCTCGCGCTTGCCGCTGCCGATCCGCACATCGCGCGCGCAGCTTTGGGCCAGACGCCACACGGCCGCCTGGGCGAGCCAGCGCACCACTGGCGCATCGGCCGCGTCGAGGCTGGCGAACTCCTCGCCGAGCTGGCGCAGCAGGCCCTCCAGCCGCGCTGCGGCGGGCTCGTCGGCGTCGAAGCCGACCAGCCGCGGCCCGGCGAAGAGCTCGCGCAGCGATTCGCCGATCGCCTGCAATTCGCCCTCGACGAGAAAGCGTGCATTCAGGGTCAGCACCATGCCCTGGGTACCGGGCGCGAACTGGAAACCGTGCACCACGCCGGGTGGGATCACGACCGCGGCCGGGCCGACGGCCTCTTCCCGCCACTCGTCGAGCGCCACCCGGGCACTGCCCCGCCCCACCCACACGATCTGGTACAGCCCGCGGTGGACGTGGGGCTCGATCTCCCACTGGTACAGGCTGCTGCGCGACTCGATCTCCTCGATGTGCAGCATCTCCAGCGCCGGAAGCCCGGTCTCGCCATAGAGCGCAAAGGCCGGGATTTCCTGGCTGCGCGCGTTCGGACCGGCACGGCCCGCGACAGGGGAATTTCGGTTTTTCATGCTGCGGCGCACCGTGATGAAGAGGACAAACTTTGATCGAAAAGTGCAAGCACGGCCTGCTTTATTGCACTGACCCGAATAACCATGCTGGCCTATAGTGTAATTGCGTGAACGCCGCAACACGATGATTCAACGTGGTACAAACCAAGAACGAACGGAGACAAGCGATGTTCAGTTTCGATCCTTACTCACCGGCAGTGGATGCAGATCCATTCCCTTATTACAAGACGCTACGCGACGAGCATCCCTGCTTCTGGAGCAAGGAAGCCAATATGTGGGTGCTTTCGCGCTATGCCGACATCGTCACCGCGCTCAACGACTGGCAGACCTTCTCGTCGGCCAGGGGCAACCTGATGACCGAGCTGCCCAACCGCGCCGGTGCCACCCTGGGCACCACCGATCCCCCGCGCCACGACCGCCTGCGCGGCCTGGTCCAGCATGCGTTCATGAAGCGCAACCTCGAGAGCCTGGTCGAACCGATCAAGCAGATCGCCCGCGAAACCGCCGAACCGCTCGCGGACCTGCGTCAGTTCGACTTCATCGAGGACTTCTCGTCGAAGTTCACCGTGCGCGTGCTGTTCGCCGCGCTCGGCCTGCCGCTGGGTGACGAGGCGCAGGTGCGCGAGAAGGCGGTGACCATGGTCCAGTCCGACGCCACGACACGGCAGAAGGGGCCCGAGCACATCGCCGCCTACAACTGGATGCAGGACTACGCCAGCAAGGTCATCGCCGAGCGCCGCGCCAATCCGAAGGACGACCTGATCTCGCACTTCTCGATGGCCGAGATCGACGGCGACCGCCTGGACGAGCGCGAAGTGCTGCTGACCACGACCACGCTGATCATGGCCGGCATCGAATCGCTCGGCGGCTTCATGGGCATGTTCGCGCTCAACATGGCGGACCATCCGGATGCGCGCCGCCAGTGCGTGGCCAATCCGGCCCTGCTGGTCGACGCGATCGAGGAGTCGCTGCGCTTCAACACCTCGGCGCAACGCTTCCGCCGCTGCCTGACGCGCGACCACACGCTGCACGGCCAGACCATGCGCGAGGGCGATTTCGTCTGCCTCGCCTACGGCTCGGGCAACCGCGACGAGCGCCAGTTCCCCGATCCGGATGTCTACGACATCACGCGCAAACCCAAGGGCCACCTCGGCTTCGGCGGTGCGGTGCATGCCTGTCTCGGCACCACGATCGCGCGGATTTCGGTCAAGGCGGCGATGGAAGCCTTCCACCAGGTCGTCCCCGACTACCAGCGGGTGCAGGAGCACCTGCCGTGGATGCCGTCCTCGACCTTCCGCAGCCCGCTGCGCCTGGACCTGGCGCGCATCTGAGTTCCTACGCTTCACCGTGCGGCGGCCTCGCCGTCGCCGCACGGCACAGACCCACACAGATTCATACCCCCCGAGGAGACGAACATGGTCATGGTTACCTACATCGAACCGAACGGCAGCGAACAGCAGATCGACGTGACCGAAGGCTGGAGCCTGATGCAGGCGGCAATGTCGAACGGTGTCGACGGCATCGAGGCCGAGTGCGGCGGCTCCTGTGCCTGCGCCACCTGCCACTGCTACGTGGACGAGGCCTGGGCCGAGCGCGTCCCGGCCGCCGCCGAGAACGAGCTGGCGATGCTCGACAATGTGGTCGCCGAACGGCGCCCGACCAGCCGCCTGAGCTGCCAGATCAAGGCCACCGCCGAGCTCGACGGCATCGTCGTCCGTCTGCCCGAAGCGCAGAGCTGACATGAGCACGCCGCTCTCCCCGGCCGCCGCGGGCGGCCCGGTCATCATCGTCGGCGCCGGACAGTCCGGACTGCAGGTGGCCGAGTCGCTGCGCAGCGAGGGCTACACCGGGCCGATCCTGATGATCGGCAGCGAGCCCTGCCCGCCCTACCATCGCCCGCCGCTGTCCAAGGCCTATCTCGCCGGCGAGGCGAGCGAGGCCCAGCTGACCATCCGCGCGCCCGAGGCGCTGGCGAAGAAGCAGATCGACCTGCTCAATGGCGTGAGCGTGGTGGCGATCGATCGTGCGGCGCAAGTCGTCGAGCTTTCCGACGGCCGCCGGCTCGCCTACGCCGGGCTCGCACTGGCTACCGGATCGCGCGCCCGCGCGCTGCCGCTGCCGGGTGCCGACGAACTTGCCGGCATCTTCCCGCTGCGCACCCTCGACGACACCCGCCGCATCGCCGCCGCGCTGGCCGAGGCCCGTCGGGTAGTCGTCATCGGCGGCGGCTTCATCGGCCTCGAGTTCGCCGCCGTGGCGGCCAAGCAGGGCAAGCAGGTCACCGTGCTCGAAGCGGCCGAGCGCCTGATGGCGCGCGTGGTCGCGCCGCCGGTGTCGGATTTCTATGCCGGGCTGCATCGCAGCCATGGCGTCGCGATCGAACTCGGCGCCCAGGTCGCCGAACTCGCAGGCACGGATGGACGGGTGAGCGCGGTGCGCATCGCCGACGGGCGCCGCTTCGATGCCGACCTGATCGTCGTCGGCATCGGCATCCTGCCCAATACCGAACTGGCCGAGGCCGCCGGCCTGGAATGCGAGCGTGGCATCGTGGTCGACGCCTCTTCGCGTACCGCCGACCCGCGCATCGTCGCCAGCGGCGACTGCACCGCCCGCCGCCTGGCCGACGGCAGCCTGCTGCGCCTGGAGTCGGTGCAGAACGCGGTCGAACAGGGCAAATCGGCCGCCGCCGCACTGCTGGGCAGGGAGCGCCCGTTTGCCGCCGCGCCGTGGTTCTGGTCCGACCAGTACGACGTCAAGCTGCAGATGGTGGGCCTGTCCACCGGCTACGACCGGGTCGTGACCCGCGGCGACAGCGGCACACGGCAGTTCTCGGTGTGCTATTTCCGTGCCGACCGGCTGATCGCGATCGACTCGATCAACCAGCCGCAGGACCACATGGCCGGGCGCAAGCTGCTCGAGCGCGGCCTCGGTCCGAGCGCCGAACAGGCCGCCGACCCCGAGTTCAAGCTCGCCTCGCTGTTGACCTGACGTCGCCCCGGGGCAGCGCCGGTTGCCGCATCGCCCCGGGCACCGTTGAGAACAATGCACGTTTTATCCTGCTCACTGAACGATTTGTCGATTCAGTGAAACGCCTCCTCTCCGTACCATGCATCGCAGGCCGCGAACACTTCGACGGCTGCCGATCCGGCCTCAGAACGGGCTCCCGACCCGTACCGGAACGGCTCGATTCATACACGGAGACGAAGAATGAAAGTCCGCCCTCTTGCGCTGGCCGTTGCCACCGCAGCCCTCCTTCCTTCCCTCGCGCTGGCCGACGAGGTCGTGCTCAAGGTCGCCCATTTCCTGACCCCGACCACGCCCGCCCATACCCGGTTCATCGCACCGTGGTGCGACCGGATCGCGGCCGAGTCGCAGGGCCGGATGAAATGCCAGATCTACCCGGCCAACCAGCTTGGCGGCACGCCCCCGCAGTTACTCAACCAGGTTCGCGACGGCGTGGCCGACATCGTGTGGACGCTGCCCGGCTATACCCCGGGGCGTTTTCCGCTGACCGAGGTGTTCGAGCTGCCCTTCTTCACCACCAGCTATGAAGCGTCCTCGCGCGCGCTGTGGGACTTCGTCGAGCACAGCGCAGCGAGCGAATTCGCCGGCCTGCTGCCGATCGCGACCTGGACCGCCGGCCCCTACGCGCTGCACTTTCGCGGCAAGCAGGTGCGGACCCTGGAAGACATCAAGGGCCTGAAGGTGCGCACGCCGTCGCGCCTGGGCAACAAGCTGCTCGCCGCGCTCGGCGCGACCCCGGTGGGCATGCCCGCGCCGCAGATGGCCGAAGGCCTGTCCAAGGGCGTGATCGACGGCGCGCTGTTGCCGTGGGAAGCGGTTCCGCCGACCAAGACCCACGAGCTGACTGCCTTCCATGCCGAATCGGGCGGCCAGTACGCGCTCAGCACCGCAACCACGATCTTCGTGATGAACCGGAAAAAGTACGACAGCCTGCCGGCCGACCTCAAAAAGGTGATCGACAACAACCGCGGCCGCGAAGTCTCGGGCTTTGCCGCTGCCCAGCTCGATGCGGCCGGCAAGGTCGGGCGCGAACTGACGGTGGCGCGCGGCAATACGGTGTACCCGATCGCGGCGGCCGAGACCGAACGCTGGCAGCGCGCCAGCCGCAGCGTCGCCGAGGAGTGGATCAAGGAAATCTCGGCCAAAGGCGTCGATGGCCGCAAGCTGCACGACGAAGCGGCTGCACTGGTCCTGCACTACTCGACCCCGGCCCGCCCCTGACCCCGTTGGAGGAGACACAATTGAAAACCCGCAAACTCGCATCCGCCCTCCTCGGCAGCGCACTGCTCGGCGCCAGCCTCGTCCCCGGCCTCGCCCATGCCCAGGCGGTGGTGCTGAAATTCGCCCACTTCATGCCGCCGACCAACCCCTATCACGTCCATGTCATCGTGCCCTGGTGCGAGCGCATCGCCGCCCAGTCGGCGGGGCGGATGAAGTGCCAGATCTACCCCGCCAACCAGCTCGGCGGCACCGCGCCGCAACTGCTCAACCAGGTGCGCGACGGCGTGGCCGACATCATCTGGACCATGCCCGGCTACAACAGCGGCCGCTTCCCGATCACCGAGGTGTTCGAGCTTCCCTTCTTCACCACCACGCCGGAGGCGACCGCGCGTGCCCTGTGGGACTTCACCCAGCAGCACGCCATGCGCGAGTTTGCCGGCATGAAGCCGCTCGCCACCTGGACCCCGGGCGCCTACGCTTTCCACATGAGCAGGAAGGAGGTGAAGACCCTCGAGGATCTCAAAGGCCAGAAGGTGCGCACCCCTTCACGTCTGGGCAACAAGCTGCTCGCTGCGCTCGGCGCCACCCCGGTAGGCATGCCCGCACCGCAGATGTCCGAAGGCATCGCCAAGGGCGTGATCGACGGTGCGCTCTACCCATGGGAGTCGGTCCCCTCGGCCAAGCTGCACGAATTGTCCCACTTCAGCTTCGATGCCAATGCCGCGTACCGCATGTCGGCGGCCACCACGCTGATCGCGATGAACCAGAAGAAGTACGACAGCCTGCCCGCCGATCTCAGGAAGATCATCGACGACAACAGCGGCCGCGAGTTCTCCGCCCAGGCTGCCGCTGCGCTCGACCGCGAAGCGCGGGTCGGTCGCGACGCGACCATCGCCAACGGCAACGCCGTCTATGTGCTCCCGGCCGCCGAAGTTGCACGCTGGCAGAGCGCAACGCAGCCGATTGCCGACGAATGGATCGAGGAGATGAACGCCGCCGGCCACGACGGCAGGAAGCTCCACGCCGCGGCGACCGCGCTGGTGAAGCAGTACACGCGCTGACGCCGGGAATACCCGGAAGGCGGCCCCAGGAATGAAGGCTGCCAAGGGCGGACATTATTAACCCGGCAGTTGATGACGTTAAGCCAGTGTCGGCACCTTATCCCTCCCCCTTCAAGGGGGGCATAACCGGGGTTTCAGCGAGCACTGCTCGCTGCCGGCGTAGCGGTGAGGCATCGCCGAGACTACCGGTCAGGAGGGGGATGGGTTACTGCGGCGGCTGTTAAACCCATCCCCACCCCAGCCCGGGAGTCTCCGCTGCGCTACGCCGCTCCGCAGGCAGCGAGCGATGCTCGCCGAATTCCCTGCTCCGCCCCCTTGAAGGGGAGGGAGTCGCCGCGCCGAAATTCGCTCGGTATCGCCTAATTGATTGCCAGGTTAATAGCCCCACTTCCGGGCCGCCATACGGCCTTCACCCCCCTGAATCCGCCTCGCGCGCCAGTTGCGCACGCGCCATGTCGCGAAAGGCCAGCGGTGGCGAACCGACGTTCTTTTTGAAGAAGCGTCCGAAGTAAGCCTCGTCGTCGAAGCCCAGCGCGGCGGCGATCTGCTTGACGCTGAGCTGGGAGTACACCAGCTCGCGCTGGGCCTCGTGGATCAGCCGCGCATTGATCACATCCAGCGGCGACATCCCGAGCGCCTCGCGGCACAGTCGCGCAAGCTGACCCGATGACACCCCGAGCTCGCCTGCGTAGCGCTCCATCGGCAGATGCGCCTTGTAGTGCTGTTCGACCAGCGCGCGGAAACGCTCGACCTTTGCGGTCTGGCGCGAGCGCTCCACCACCCGGGTGGCCTGGCGCGTCAGTCCGATCCGCTCCACCTGGACGAACACTGCCAGCAGCAGTGCCGAACCGGCTGCGATCTGGCCCGGCTCGTAACCCCGCGCCTCGCGCTCCAGCGCCAGGAACAGCGGCATCAGCCCTTCGTCGCGACGCGATCCGGCCGTCACCGGCAACACCGCCGGGCGGCGGATGAGAGACAACAGTTCGGGGCGCGCGACGCCGGCAAGCGCCTCGAGCGGACGCTGCGGCGCCGTGACGACCGGACCGTCGACCTCGGGCGAAAAATGAAAGCCATGCACGGCGCGCGCCGGAATCACGATCAGGCAGGGCGGTTCGATCGCCCATTTGACGCCGTCGATGAAGACCTCGCCGCCCCCGCTGCAGACATAGAGGATCTGGATCAGGCCCTCGTGGATGTGCGGTTCGATCTCCCAGTTGAAGGGGCGCGAACGTTGCGGAATCCACTCGAAGTTGAAGGAATCCAGCCAGGAGGGCTTGGCCTCGGAGCCGTAGAGATCGTACCGGGGCAGCGTGGTCATCGAGCTCCCTCCTTCGCCATGAATGCACGAATTATCCTGTTCATCGATGCTTTTGTCGATTCTGCACCTGCGCCTGCGCCCCTACCATGGCTTCACACGGAAAACAGGAGACAGGATAGTGAGCAAGGAGACGTGGCTGGGGCTGGAAGGACAGGTTTGCGTGGTGACCGGAGCGGCCAGCGGCATCGGCACGGCCGTGGCGGAAACACTGATGTTGGCCGGCGCCCGACTCGCACTGATGGACCGGGACGGGGTCGGCTGCGAGCGCGTGACCAGAGCACTGGTCGAGGCCGGCGGCGAGGCGATCGCGATCGAGTGCGACACCTCGAGTGAAGGCGCGGTCGCCACCGCCGCCGAGCGGGTCAGGGATGAACTGGGGCCATGCGCGGCGCTGGTGAACAACGCCGGCCTGCTGCGCGCCGCGGCACTGGATACGGTATCGGTCGCCGAGTGGAATGGCGTGCTCGCGGTCAACCTCACCGGCTACCTGCTGTGCGCCCGCGCCTTTGCCCGACAGATGCGGGAGTGCGGCCACGGCAGCCTGGTGCATGTGGCCTCGATCGCTGCGCTGCACCCGCAGACCCACAGCGGCGCCTACAGCGCGAGCAAGGCCGGGGTGCTGCTGCTGTCGCGCCAGATGGCGGCCGAATGGGGTCCGAGCGGCATCCGCAGCAATGCGATCTGCCCGGGGATGATCCGCACCGCGCTGTCGGCCCGGTTCTACCAACAGCCCGGCTTCGAACAGCAGCGCGCAGCGGTCACCGCCAGCCGCCGCATCGGCGAGCCGGACGACATCGCCAACGTGGCCGCCTTTCTCGCCAGCACGCGCAGTGCCTATGTGAACGGCGCCGAGATCGTGGTCGACGGCGGCATGAACTGCATGTTGATGGACCTCGTGCCCCGCCCCGGCTTCAACGACCAGAGCGCCCGCCCGGGCGCCTGAACGGCGTCCCCGCGACCGGCACCCTCGAACCAGAAAGGAATGACCATGGACACCCGAATCACCCCGCAATCGCTCGAATGCGATCTGCTCGTCATCGGCTCTGGCGCCGGCGGCCTCTCCACCGCGATTACCGCTACCAAGCTGGGCCTGAACGTAATCGTGATCGAAAAGGAAGCACAGTTCGGCGGCACCACCGCATTCTCCGGCGGCGTGCTGTGGATTCCCGGTAACCCGCACGCACGCACCAATGGCGTGGTCGACCGCCGCGAGGCCGTCGTCGAGTATATGAAGAACGAGACCGGTCCGTTCTACGACGAGGCGGCCGTCGCCGCCTTTCTCGACCGCGGTCCGGAAATGGTCGAGTTCTTCGAGCGCGAGACCGAGGTCAAATTCATCCCCACCCTCTACCCCGACTATCACCCGGCAGTGCCGGGCGGGGTCGATGTCGGGCGCTCCATCCTCGCCGCCCCGTTCGACATTCGCCGGCTCGGCGACAACATGGCGCGCCTGCGCCCGCCGCTGCAGACCATCACCTTCATCGGCATGATGTTCAATTCGTCCAATGCCGACCTCAAGCACTTCTTCAACGCCACCCGCTCGTTGAAGTCCTTCGTCTATGTGGCCAGGCGGCTGGCGACCCACATCAAGGAACTGGTGCTGTACCGCCGCGGCATCCAGGTCACCAGCGGCAACGCGCTCGCCGCGCGACTGGGGAAATCCTGCTTCGATCTCGGCATTCCGATCCACACCGGCACCGGCGCGAAGGAACTGCTGGTCGAAGCCGGCCAGGTCACCGGCGCCATCGCCCGGGGTGCCGGCGGCGACATCCGCATCCGCGCCCGCCGCGGCGTGGTGCTGGCATGCGGCGGCTTCTCGCACGATGTCGCCCGCATCCGCAAGGCCTACCCGCACTTGCAGCGCGGCGGCGAGCATTTCTCGCCGGTACCGGCCGGCAACACCGGCGATGGCGCAAGCATGGCCGAAGCCGTCGGCAGCACGGTCGAGATCCGCTATCGCGACAGTGCGGCGTGGATGCCGGTCTCGAAAGTGCCGCGCGGCGACGGCAGCTTCGGCGCCTTCCCTCATCTGCTCGACCGCTACAAACCCGGCATCATCGGCGTCACCCGCAGCGGTCGCCGCTTCTGCAACGAATCGGAGTCCTACCACGACGTCGGCGCGGCGATGATCCGGGCTTGCGCGAACGAACGCGAAACCGCGATGTGGCTGCTCTGCGACCAGGCGACACTGTCGAAATATGGCCTCGGCTTCGTCAAACCGTCGCCGATGCCGGTCGGCAAATTCCTGAAGAACGGCTACCTGATCAAGGGCGAGACCCTCGCCGAACTCGCACGCAAGGCCGGCATCGACGGTGCCGAACTCGAGCGCACGGTGCGCGAATACAACCTCGGCGCCGCGCTTGGCGAAGACAGGCAGTTCGGCCGCGGCCGCACCGCCTTCAACCGCTACCTTGCCGACCCCGAGCACAAACCCAACCCCTGCGTGGCGCCGATCGGCCAGGGGCCGTACTACGCGGTGAAGATCGTCATGGGCGACCTCGGTACCTTCGACGGCATCCGCACCAACGTCGTCGGCCAGGTCATCGCGGACAACGGCTCACCGATCGCCGGTCTGTACGCGGCGGGCAACGACCGCGCCAGCATCATGGGCGGCAACTACCCCGGCGCCGGCATCACCCTCGGCCCGATCATGACCTTCGGTTACATCACCGCACGCCACATCGCCGGGGTGGACCGGGCGGCACCCATGCCGGTCGATGTCGCCCCCGGGGAGCTCCGCCATGTCGCCTAAGCCGCTGATCGACCATCGCATCTACACGATCCGCTTGCGCAAGATGAACGAGTTCGTCGAGGTCTTCGACCGCCTGGCGATGCCCATCCTGCTCGACACCCTGGGCAACCCGGTGGGCTTCTTCGTGAGCCAGGTCGGGCCGCTGAACCAGTTCGTGCACCTGTGGGCCTACGACGATCTCGCCGACTACGAACGCCGCTGCCAGGCACGCGACCGCCACCCCGACTTCCCCGCCTATCTGGCCGCCTCGGAGCACCTGATCGTGGCCCAGGAAACACGCCTGATCCGGGCGGTGGACATGCCGGCCATGCAGGGACGCTGAAGCCATGGAAATGCAACGCACAGCATCCCGCTCCAGCGTGGGCACCGTCGCCATCGTCACCGGCGGCGCCGATGGCATCGGCTGGGCGACGGCGCGCCGGCTGGCACTCGAGGTAGATCACGTGGTCGTGGCCGACCTGCGCACCGAGGCCGCGGCCGCCCGTGCCGCCGAACTCGGCGACGCGCACTGGAGCTGCGCCGCCAATGTTGCCGACGAAGCCGCGGTGGTGGCGATGGTCGAAGCGGTGATCGCACGCCATGGGCGCATCGACATCCTGGTGAACAACGCCGGTGTCGCCGAGAACTCGGTACCGACCATCGAGCAGTCGGTCGAGTCCTTCGACCGGGTGCTCGGCGTGCATCTGCGCGGCACCTTCCTGGCCAGCCGCGAAGTCGGCCGGGAAATGCTCACCCGCGGTAGCGGCAGCATCATCAATATCGCCTCGATCGCGGGCCTCGCCGGCATCCCGGAGCGCAACGCCTACGGCGCGGCCAAGGCCGGCATCGCGGCGATGACGCGCTCGATGGCGTGCGAATGGGCCGCTGGCGGCGTGCGGGTGAATGCGGTTGCACCGGGCTATGTGCGCACCGCGCTGGTCGACGAGCTCGAACGCCAGGGCACGCTCGACGCGCCCGCGATCGTCGCGCGCACACCGATGGGACGCATGGCCCGGCCGGAGGAGATCGCCGAGGTGATTGCCTTCCTCGCCTCGCCACGTGCCAGTTTCGTCACCGGCACCACGGTCAACGCCGACGGCGGCTGGCTGGCATTCGGCGCGCCGGAAGGCGTGCTGGCGTCCCCCCACCGGCCGCCGCACACCCCCGGCAGTCGCTAGCGAGTCCTTCCGTGCAAGCCCCCCGCAATTCCGGTTCTCGCGGCCGGAGGGGCTCCCCTTGCCCAAACCCCCAGCGGTCCTGCTGCGACCAAGGAGAACGCCGACACCGACCATCCATACACAACACGCGCTACCGGGGCCAGGCCCCGCAAAACAACGATCGAAAGCCACACCAAAGGAGCTTTACTGATGAAATACCCCCTCACCGCCGCCGTCGCCGGCTTCGCCGCCTTCGCCTCCGGCACCGCCCTCGCCCAGTCCAATGTCACCGTCTACGGCATGGTCGATGCCGGCTTTGCCTACGAGCGCAACAGCAGCACCGGCGACAGCGTGCGTGCGATCCAGAGCGGCATGCTGAGTTCGAGCCGGCTCGGCTTTCGCGGCAGCGAAGACCTGGGCAATGGCCTGAAGGCACTGTGGGTGATCGAGACCGGCATCCTGATCGACACCGGCAAGCCGCAGCACCCGGACAACCTCTGGGGCCGGCAGAGTTTTCTTGGCCTGAGCGGCGGCTTCGGCACCCTGAGCCTGGGCCGCCAGTACGCGCCGGAGGACGGCGTCAACGCCCGCTTCGATCCGTTCGAGCATGGCATGGCCGGGAATGCCGGCAACCTGATGAAGGCGATCGCCATCCGGGCGAACAACTCGGTGAAGTACGTCTCGCCGCAGATGGCCGGTTTCACCGGGACCCTGGTCTACGGCTTCGGCGAAGTGGCCGGAAACCAGGACGCCGGCCGCTACCTCGCCGGCGCGCTCGAATACGGCAGCGGACCGTTCGCGGCCGGCCTGTCCTTCGAGCAGATGCGCAACATAGCCGACACGGCGACCGGGCGGAAATACCAGTTGGGCACCAGCTACGACTTCGGCGCGGCCAGGCTCTACGCCATGGTGCAATCCGACCGCGATGTCGATGGATCCATTCCCACCCGCGGGGCGAAATCGACCCAGTACCTGCTCGGCCTGAGCGCTCCGGTCGGCACCAGCGGCAAGGCGCTGGTCTCCTACATCCGCGAGAACGACCGCGACGCGGCCGACATGGATGCGGCGATGTGGGCCGTCGGCTACATCCACGCCCTGTCGAAGCGCACCGACCTTTATGCGGCCTATGCCCACCTCGACAATCGCAACGGGGCGAACTTCAGTCTTGGCAATGGCCAGAATGCGGCACTCGTTGCCGGTGCGGATCGAGCGGTGAACATGGGCGTGCGGCACAAGTTCTAAGCCGGGACCACTGCGGTCCCCAAGGCCGCCGCAACGATACGCTGCGCCGCCCCCTGCAGGCGCAAGCCCTGACGGGCACACGGCCGGCAGGGCGTGGCATACCGCTCAGGGCTCCAGCCGCAAGACTCCCCAAAGCTCGCTGTCCGCCGCGTGCTGCGGCATGCCGACCCGGCCGATGCCCGGCAGCTTGAGCGCCGGCGGCCAGGCATCCACGCCGAGGCTGAGCCCGAGCAGGTTCAGCTCCAGCCCCTCCTCCGCCGCGACGGTGAAGCCGAGCACGCCGAACAGGGAGACCTGCACGCCCGAGCCGCTGGGGGCGGTGCCGAACGCGGCGCCAGCGGGCAGGTAGTCCTTGCCGATCGCGTTCGCCGGCAGGTCGAGCCGCAATTCGGGCACCTCGCGCGCGAGGTAGGCGACGAAGGTGTTGCTGTTGGGGCCGGGCCAGATGCGATATTCGTCGGGGTGCGGATAGCGTCCGGCGGCCTCGTGCAGGCGCGCGATCAGACCGTCCACCTCCGCGCCGCCGCGTACGTCGCGCAACAGGGTCGGCGCGCTGCCGAACCAGTAGCCGTCGGGTATGCCTTCGTGGATCCGGACCGCCTGGCGACCGCGGGACACACCAAAGCCCATCACCTCGAAACGGGTGTAGTGCTCGGCGTCGCGCGCCTTGGCCGCGATCCAGGTGTGTACCCCGAAAATGCCACGCCAGCGTACCGCGCGCGCGGCATAGACCTGGATGACCGCCTCGCGGGTCAGCGCCGGATCGGGCGCGAGGCCGCTGCTGTCGCGGCGGGCGGTACGCCAGTCGGCGGCCTGGGCCTCGCCGGCGTAGTAGTTCGCGACCGACCCGCCCAGCGGCAGCAGGAAGGCGAGCACGGCGACGGCCACAATGCGCCGCGCTCCCCACCGGCCGGGACGATCGGTCTTCGCATTCACCTTGGTGCGAACTCCTCGGTATCGATCTCGGTCTGGGTCGCAGCGTTGTAGCGCGGGCCCGCGACCGTGTGCTGGTTGATCAGTGCCTCCATCCTGGCGACGAGCTCGGCGCTCAGGACCACGTGTGCCGCAGCGACATTCTGCTCCAGGTGGGTGACGCTGGTGGTGCCCGGAATCGGCAGGACGTGCTCGCCCTTGCCCAACAGCCAGGCCAGCGCAAGCTGCGCCGGCGTGCACCCGGCGTCGACCGCCAGCGCCCGGTAGCCGTCGAGCAGGCGCAGGTTGGCGGCGAAGTTGTCACCCTGGAAACGCGGCATCGCACGGCGGATGTCCCTGGCGTCGAACGCGGCGACATCGGCCGGATCACTCAGCGCCCCGCTCAGGAAGCCGCGCCCGAGCGGGCTGAAGGCGACGAAGCTGACGCCCAGTTGGCGGCAGGCCTCGAGTACCGCGATCTCGGGATTGCGCGTCCACAATGAATACTCGGTCTGCAGCGCGGCGATCGGGTGCACCGCGTGGGCACGGCGCAGGGTGTCGGCGGAGACCTCCGACAGTCCGATCCTGCGGATCTTGCCCGCGTGCACGAGCTCGGCGAGCGCCCCGACGCTGTCCTCGATCGGCACCTGTTTGTCCCAGCGGTGCAGGTAATAGAGGTCGATGACATCGGTCTGGAGCCGTTGCAGCGCCTCCTCGCAGGTACGCTTGAGGGTTTCCGGGCGACCGTCGATGACCCGCTTGCCACCGACGCCGGTCATGCCGCACTTGCTCGCGAGGGTGAAGCGCGACCGGTAGCGCGACAGCACCCGCCCGACCAGGGTCTCGTTGGCACCGAAGCCGTACAGCGCGGCAGTGTCGAAATGGGTGATGCCAAGATCGAGCGCGCGCAGCAACACCGACTCCATCACTTCGGTGGACGGCGGCACGCCATAGGCGTGGCTGAGATTCATGCAGCCCAGGCCGATTGCGCCGACCTGGAAGGGACCGAGATTGCGTTGTTGCATGCAGGACTCCGGAAAAGGAAACGGCTCCAGCCGTCAGGATGGAGCCGGTGCAGCGTATCTGACAGGGTCAGGCGGCGTTTAGTTGCTGCTCGAGCTGGTGCAGCACCTGGTAGCACGGCAGCACCTTGGTCACGCTGGAGTTCGGCTCGCGGCCTTCGCGGATGGCGGCGAAGAATTCGCGGTCCTGCAGCTCGATGCCGTTCATCGACACCGCGACCTGACTGACATCGATCTTCTCTTCCTTGCCATTGAACAGGTCGTCGTAGCGGGCGATGTAGGTCCCGGTGTCGCCGATGTAGCGGAAGAAGGTGCCGAGCGGGCCGTCGTTGTTGAACGACAGCGACAGCGTGCAGATCGCGCCGTTGGCCGCCCTGAGCTGGATGCTCATGTCCATCGCGATGCCCAGGTTCGGATGGATCGGTCCCTGGATCGCATTGGCCTGTACGATCGGGCTGCCGGCCTGGTAGGCGAACAGGTCGACGGTGTGCGCGGCGTGGTGCCACAGCAGGTGGTCGGTCCAGCTGCGCGGCTGGCCGAGCGCGTTCATGTTGGTGCGGCGGAAGAAATAGGTCTGTACATCCATCTGCTGGATGTTGAACTCACCCGCGCTGATCTTGTTGTGCACCCACTGGTGGCTGGGGTTGAAGCGGCGGGTGTGGCCGACCATCGCGACCAGGCCGGTCGCTTTCTGCAGCGCGGCCACTTCCTCGGCCCCCTTGAGGGTGTCGGCGAGCGGGATCTCGACCTGCACGTGCTTGCCCGCCTTGAGGCAGGCGATCGACTGGTCGGCGTGCATCTGGGTCGGGGTGCACAGGATCACCGCGTCGATCTCCGGCAGCGCCAGGCTCTCGGCGAGGTCGGTGCCGACGTGGGCGATGCCATACTGCTTCGCCACTTCCCGGGTCTTTTCCAGCTCACGCCCGATGACCGAGACCACTTCGACCCCGTCGATATTGCGGATGCCGTCCAGGTGCTTGATGCCGAATGCGCCGGCACCCACCAGCGCGACCTTGATCGTCTTGCTCATCAGTTGTTCTCCAGAATCAGATGGCCCACCGCGGTGTTGGACGCGGGGACGTGGTAGAAGCGGTGCTTGACCGTCGGGGCGGGGCCGCCGGCGATGTCGCTCATGGCGCCGCGGGCGATCAGCCACATCACCAGCTCGATGCCTTCCGAGCCGGCCTCGCGCACGTAGTCGATGTGCGGCACGGCAGCCTGCCCGGCCGGATCGGCGATCAGGCGGTCGAGGAAGGCGTTGTCCCACTCGCGGTTGATCAGCCCGGCGCGCGCCCCCTGCAACTGGTGGCTCATGCCGCCGGTACCCCAGATCTGCACCTTGAGGTCCTGGTCGAAGGATTCGACCGCGCGGCGGATCGCCTGGCCGAGCTGGAAGCAGCGGCGGCCGGACGGCACGGGGTACTGCACCACGTTGACCGCGAACGGGATCACCGGGCACGGCCACGCCTGGGGCTCGCCGCACATCAGCGACAGCGGCACGGTGAGGCCGTGATCGACGTCCATCTTGTTGACGATGGTGAGGTCGAAGTCGTCCTGGATCACGCTCTGCGCGATATGCGAGGCGAGTTCCGGGTGGCCGATCACCTTGGGTACCGGGCGCGGGCCCCAGCCCTCGTCGGCCGGGGTGAACTCGGCCGCGGTACCGATCGCGAAGGTGGGGATCATGTCCAGGCTGAAGGCGGTGGCATGGTCGTTGAAGACGAGGAAGATCACGTCGGGCGTGTTGTCCTTCAGCCACTGCTTGGAGTACTCGTAGCCGGCGAACAGCGGCTGCCAGTAGGCTTCGCCGGTCTTCTTCAGGTCGATCGCGGCGCCGATGGCGGGGACGTGCGAGGTGTATACGGATGCGGAAATCCTGGCCATGTCAGCGCTCCTTGTTCTTGCCGGCGGCGCCTTGCGGCTGGTGCTGCGGTTGCGCATCGCCATCCTCGCCGAGATAGCGGTTGCCTGCGGGCGAACGGCCGCCCTTGATCATCATGTCGCGGTACTCGGCTTCGGTCATGCCGGTCATGGAGCCGGCCATCTGCTGGAAGCTCAGGCCATCGGTGGCGCCGATCTTGGCCAGAAAGTAGATGTTGCCGCCGGTGCGCATGCACCAGTTGAGGTCGCGTGCCAGCACCGCCTGCTTCTGCTCCTCGGTCATCGCCCACTCGTCGAGGTAGGCGCGCTCGTCGGCCTTGAACCGGGCGCGGTTCTCGGCCTTCATCAGCGACATGCAGAACTGGTTGAGCCAGTAGCCCTTGCGCGACTGCTCGGCATCGAAAATGATCGTGCCGGGGATGTCCTGGTAGGGTTTGTTCAGTGCCATGTCAGCATTCCTCCGGCCAGTACAGCCGCATCGGGTTGTCCACCAGCAGCTTCTTCCGCAACTCGGCCGTTACCGCGATGTGCGGGATGAAATCGACCAGCAGGCCGTCGTCGGGCATGTGGTCCTTGAGGTTGGGGTGCGGCCAGTCGGTGCCCCACAGCACGCGGTCGGGGAATTCCTCGACGATGCGGCGGGCGAACGGCACCACGTCGCGGTAGGCATTCTGCTCGCCGTTCAGTGCCTTGGGACCGGTCACCGACAGGCGCTCGGGGCAGCTGACCTTGGACCACACATTGGGGTTGTCGCGCATGAACTTCACGAACAGCTCGAACTCGGGCCCGTCGATCGGCTTGGAGACATCCGGGCGCCCCATGTGGTCCACCACCACCGTGGTCGGCAGCGCGGTGAAGAAGTCCCACAGTTCGGGCAGATCCACCGCCTCGAAGTAGATCACCACATGCCAGCCCAGCGGCGCGATGCGGGTGGCGATCTCGAGCAACTCGTCCTTGGGGGTGAAGTCGACCAGGCGCTTGACGAAGTTGAAGCGCACGCCGCGCACGCCGGCCGCGTGCAGGTCGTGCAGCTCCTGGTCGGTAATGGTGCGGCGCACGGTGGCAACGCCGCGCGCCTTGCCGCCGGAATGGATCAGCGCATCGACCATCGCGCGATTGTCGGCACCGTGGCAGGTGGCCTGCACCACCACGTTGCGGGCAAAGCCGAGGTGGTCGCGCAACGCGTAGAGCTGCTGCTTGCTCGCGTCGCACGGGGTGTATTTGCGTTCCGGCGCATAGGGGAACTCGGCGCCGGGGCCGAACACGTGGCAGTGCGCGTCGACGGCGCCGGCCGGTACCTGGAAGCGGGGTTTGGCGGGGCCGGCATACCAGTCGAGCCAGCCCGGGGTCTTGGTGAATTCCATCGTTGTCCTCGTTGTGTGGAGAGTGCGCGAGCTCGTCGGCTCACGCCTTGTTGTTCGGTTTGACGCGGGCGAGGATGCGGTCGGCCTCGGTGCGCCAGTCTGCGCTGCGCGCGAAGCCGGTGGCCGCACGCTCGCCGAATACCCCGGCGTCGGCCTGGTCGGCCATCCAAGCCTGGCGCTCGGCGGTGCCGGCGGCGGACCACGGGGTGAGGCCCGCGTCGCGCACGGTCGCGGCCACTTCGCGCACTTCCTCGGCGCGGCGCCGGCCGTGCTCGATCACGCGCTGGAAGAAATAGGCGCCCTGCTTCTCCCAGTCGACGCCGGGAAAGGTCTCGTACAGCGAGGCCACTACCGCATCCTCCACGCCGTAGGCGCGCGCCGCCGTGAAACTCTCGATGACCATGGCCTCGAGCCCCTTGATCATCACGCTGCGGCACATCTTGGTCGCCGAGGCGACACCGAGCTTGTCCGATGCGACCGTGGCCGCGAAACCGAGCGCCTCGAGCACCGGCTGCAGGTCGGCGGCGTTTCCGCCCCCGAGCAACAGCGGCACGCGGATGCGGTAAGGCGGCACCGAGGTCATCACCGCCCCCTCGACGTAACGCCCCCCTGCGCCATCGATGAAACCCGCGGCGCGGATCTTGGCATTGGGCGAGGCCGAGTTGAAATCGAGGAAACAGGCCCCCTGCCGCATCCCGGGCGCACAGGCCTCGGCGACCGGGACGGCCTGGCTGGCGGTGACCGCCGAGATGACCAGGTCGGCGCCGGCAGCGAGTTCGGCATGCGAGGCGGCGAGCGTCACGCCATGCTGCGCCGCATGTTCGCAAAGTGGCTCCTGCGCCGTGCTGCCGAGCTTGAGGTCGTAGGCTGCAACCACGATGCCGAGCGTGCGCAGGTCCTCGGCCAGGATGCGGCCGACCTCGCCGTAGCCGACCAGGCCGACATGCCACTCGAGGGGGTTGGCGGGTGCGCTCATGATCTCAGAGCCTGTGAATAACTGTACTGCGCGGGCCGATTGCTGCGTTGCTCACTCGCTCACTCCTCGTCTATCCATGATATGTCTCGTCGTTCGCATCGCTCATCTGCCAACTGAGGCCTTGCACTCGGCCCGCTCGCTACGATTCCTTCACAAGCTCTCAGTCGATGTACTTCAGGCCGGCCTTGGCCAGCGGTTCGCGCAGCGCGTACATGTCCAGGCCCAGCTCGCCGGCGGCAAAACGCTCGCGCTTGGCGGCTTCGTTGGCTTCCCGCGCCGCCGCGGCCTCGGCCACCCGGGCAGCGACCTCGCGCGGCACCACCACCACGCCGTCGTCGTCGGCCACCACCACATCGCCCGGATTGACGATCGCGCCGGCACACACCACCTGCACGTTCACCGAGCCGAGCGTGGCGCGGGTGCAGCCCTTGGCGTGGATCGCCCGGCTGAACACCGGAAAGCCCATCGCGGTGAGGTCCTTCACGTCACGCACGCCGCCGTCGATGATCAGCCCCTTTGCACCACGGGATTTGTAGGAGGTGGCGAGCAGATCACCGAAGAAGCCGTCGGTGCTGTCGGCCGTGCACCCGGCTACGACCACGTCGCCGGGCTGGATCTGCTCGGCGGCGACGTGCAGCATCCAGTTGTCGCCCGGCTGCAGCAGCACCGTGACCGCGGTGCCGCACAGGTGGGCGCCGCTGTAGATCGGGCGCATGTACGGCTTCATCAGGCCGGCACGGCCGAAGGCTTCGTGAATGGTGGCGACGCCGAACTGCGCCAGCTTTGCGACCACGTCGGGGTCGGTGCGGACGATGGTGCGCTTGACGATGCCGAGGTTGTTCAGGCTCATGCTCTTGTCTCCGGTTACAGGCCTTTGGCCTTCAGTGCGGCATCCAGGCGCGGATAGACGCGACGGGCGTTGCCTTCGTAGATGTTGTAGCGGTCTTCGGCGCTGATCGCGGCGGCCTCGATGTAGCGCTTGGTGTCGTCGTAGTAGTGGCCGGTCTCGGGGTCGATGCCGCGCACCGCGCCGATCATCTCGGAGGCGAACAGGACGTTCTCGACCGGGATCACCTTGGTCAGCAGGTCGATGCCCGGCTGGTGATAGACGCAGGTGTCGAAGAAGATGTTGTTGAGCAGGTGATCCTTCAGCAGTGGCTTCTTCATTTCCTGCGCCAGGCCGCGGAACCGCCCCCAGTGGTAGGGCACCGCGCCGCCGCCGTGCGGGATCACGAAGCGCAGGGTCGGGAAATCCTTGAACAGGTCGGAGGTCAGGCACTGCATGAAGGCGGTGGTGTCCGCGTTCAGGTAGTGCGCGCCGGTGGTGTGGAAGCAGGCGTTGCAGCTGGTGCTCACGTGTACCATCGCCGGGATGTCGTACTCGACCAACTTCTCGTAGATCGGGTACCACTGGCGGTCGGACAGCGGCGGGCTGGTCCAGTGGCCACCGGACGGATCCGGGTTCAGGTTGATGCCGACGAAGCCGTACTCCTTGACGCACTTCTCCAGTTCGGGAATGCAGGTCGCGGGATCGACGCCCGGCGACTGCGGGAGCATCGCGGCGCCGATGAAGTGGTCCGGGAACAGCCCGGCGACGCGATGGCACAGCTCGTTGCAGATCGCGGCCCAAGTCGAGCTGATGTTGAAGTCACCGATGTGGTGGGCCATGAAGCTCGCGCGCGGCGAGAAGATGGTGAGGTCCGAACCGCGCTCCTTCATCAGGCGCAGCTGGTTGGACTCGATCGTCTCGCGCAGTTCGTCGTCGGAGATCCTGAGGTCCGACACCCTGGGCATTGCCGACGGATCCTTGATCCCGGCGATCTGGCGATTGCGCCATTCTTCGAGCGCCTTGGGCGCGGTGGTGTAATGGCCGTGGCAATCGATGATCATTGTGTGTCTCCTGAGTTGTTCCATACCGCTGCGGGAACCATGACTTCGCCGCGCATGATGAGGCGCGCGGTGCGCAGCAGCGCCGCCCGCGTGACGTTCTGGGGGTTGGCCGGGTCGAGTTCGAGCTCGACCGAGAACTCGCCGGTGGGGTGTTCTACCGACACTGTCTTGGCGTTGCCTTCAGGCACCACCGCGATGCCCGCGGTCACCGAGCCCTCGAGCACGCAGGCGGTGCCGACGGTGACCGCGGCGAGCACACCGATCGCGTCGTGGCACACATGCGGGATGAAGCTGCGCGTGGTCAGGCTGCCACCGTCGCGCGGCGGCGCGATCAGAGTCATCTTGGGGTAGTTCCTGGCGCTGACATCGCCCAGCCCCATCGCGTGGCCGCAGGCGATGCGCAGGCGCTCGATGCGGGCCTTGAGTTCGGTGTCGGCGTTCAGCTCGGCCACGCTCTCGTAGCCAGTGCGACCGACGTCGGCCGCCTTGAAGATCACCAGCGGCATGCCGTTGTCGATGCAGGTGACCTCGATGCCGTCGATGACGTCGCGCACGTGGCCGGTGGGCAACAGGCCGGAACACACCGAGCCGGCGGTATCGAGGAAGTTGATCTTGATCGGCGCCGAGGTGCCGGGCACGCCGTCGATGCGCGCCTCGCCCTCGTAGCTCACCTGCCCGCCCGGGGTCTGCACCGTGATGTCGCACTGCATGTCGGTGTTGAGTGTGAGCACGCGGAAGGTGGACACCTCGCCCTGGGCCTTGAGCATGCCGGTTTCGAGCGCGAACGGCACCACCGCGGCGAGCATGTTGCCGCAGTTGGGGGTGGTGTCGACGGTGTCCTTCTCCGGCTGCAGCTGGGCGAACAGGAAGTCGAGATCGACGCCCGGCTTGCTGCCCGGACGCACGATGCCGACCTTGCTGGTCAGCGGGTTGGCGCCGCCCATGCCGTCGATCTGGCGCCGGTCGGGCGACCCCATCACGGCGAGCAGGACTGAATCGCGCGTCGCGATATCCACCGGCAGGTCGCATTCCTTGAAGAACGGACCGCGCGAGGTGCCGCCGCGCATGAAGAGGGAGGGGATGGGTGTCTGCATGAAGTCCATTATGGTGAGGCGCCCTGCCCTGCAACAGGTCCGCACCGCTCTAACAGCTATTTCAGTTTGCGATAGCAGTGGACGAGATATTCTCCGGTTTATTAGACTCGCCTCATGGATCTCAAACAGCTCGAGTACTTCGTCCGCGTCGCCGAACTGGGCAGTTTCACCCGTGCCTCGATCGCGCTCGACATCGCCCAACCGGCGCTCAGTCGCCAGATCCGCCTGCTCGAGGTGGAACTCCGGCAGAACCTGCTGATCCGCAATGGCCGCGGGGTGACCACCACCGAGGCCGGCAAGCTGCTGCTCGAACACAGTCGCGGTGTGCTGCATCAGATCGAGCGCGCCAAGGAGGAGTTGTCGCGTATTCGCGGTGCGCTTGCCGGTCGGGTGGCGGTCGGCCTGCCGCCGAGCCTGTCCAAGGTGCTCACCGTGCCGCTGGCGCGCGCATTCCGCGAGCGCATGCCCGAGGCCACGCTGTCGATCGGCGAAGGCTTGTCGGTAACCATGCAGGAGTCGCTGACCAATGGCCGACTCGACATCGCGCTGCTCTACAACACGCCGCCCTCCCCCGATATCGACACCATTCCGTTACTCGAGGAGGATCTGTTTCTGGTTGAGCAGAAACACCCGAAGAGCAAGCTCGGCCCGATCGAGCTACGCGAACTGGCCGCCCTGCCGCTCATCATTCCCGGACGACCCCATTCGATCCGGATGCTGGTCGAGGCCGAACTGGGCAGCATCGGCTTCCACCCCCGGATCGGACTGGAGGTCGATGGCATCGCCGGTATCCTCGATCTCGTTGCCGACGGTGCCGGCTGCGCCGTGCTGTCGATGAATGCAGTTGTCAAATCGGGCAAGGCGGAACGATTTACCGTGCGCCCCATCGTCGAGCCGCAACTGCGCAGCCGCCTGGCGCTTGCAGTCAGTGCCCGCCGTCCGACCACGGGTACCCAGCAGTCGATGCTCGAACTGCTGCAGGAGCTGTGCCGGCAGCTGTTGCAGCCGCACATTTGAGCCGGACGGCTGGCGAACGCAATTTTTTTCCCGCGACACCCTCAAGAAACCGGATTGCGCGCCGCTAAGTAGATGGACGCGCGGTAACTATTCGACTTAATGTTCAACTAGCAAGACAAACACAATAAACACGTCGCCAATACGGCGCACCGGGAGACCCATGAGAACAGCCCCCTCTACCGCCACGGGTAGCAGCCTTGCCGTACGCACCCTGCTGTACTTCGCCATCGCGATGCAGATCGCCCTCGCCCTGTTCCTCGGACTGCTCGGGGTCAAGGGCATGTACTCGACGCTCAATGGCCTGGATGCGATGTACAACCAGCGTGTCATCCCGCTTCGCGACCTGAAGGTGATCTCCGACGAATACGCTGTTGCCGTGGTCAATGCAACCCAGAAGGTCCGCGACGGCACGCTGACGCCGGAGGACGGCGCTGCCGCCATGGAGAACGCGCGCAAGCTCATCAGCGAGAAATGGCAGGCCTTTCGCAGTGCAAATCTGTCGCCGACGGAACGGGAGCTGGTCACCACCGCCGAGCCCCTGATGGCCAAGGGCAACGAACTCGTCGACCTGATGATAGAGCGCCTCAAGCTCGGCGCCCTCAGCGAGATCCACGCCATTGCCGAGCGCTCGCTCTACCCGACCATCGACCCGATCTCCAAGATCATCCGCGAGTTGATCGAGTCGCAACTGGAGCAGGCCCGCCACGACTACGAGCAGGAGCAGGCGGCGTTCCAGCAGGCGGTGGCGATCATGCTCGCGCTGATCGTGATCGGCGGACTGTTGTCGGGGGTGGGCGGTTACTTCTTTGTGCGCAACTTCCTGATGCGGCCGCTCGAAGACGCGCGACGCTTCGCCAACGATATTGCCGCCGGCAATCTGGGCACGCGCATCACGATTCGCCGCGACGACGAGATCGGCAGCCTGATCCGCGCCCTGCTCAAGATGCAGGACGAGCTGCGCACCATGGTCCAGCTGATTCAGGGCAATGCCGAGCAGATGGCATCGGCCAGCCAGGCGCTGGCGAGCAGCACCGGCGCCATCTCTTCGGCCACGACCCAGCAGTCGGACGCGGCCGAGTCGATCGCGAGCGCAATCGAGCAGATGACGGTGTCGATCAATCACGTCTCGGAGTTCACCGCCGACGCACGGGTGATTGCCGGCGAGTCGGGAGACGCTTCGCACAAGGGGGCGGAGGTGATCCGGCGCGTGGTGAGCGACATCGAGTGCATCGCGCAGTCAGTCAACCAGTCCTCGACCGCCATTCGCGCGCTCGGTCAGCACTCGAAGGAGATCGCCTCCGTAGTCACGGTGATCAAGGAGGTCGCCGACCAGACCAATCTGCTGGCACTCAATGCCGCGATCGAAGCCGCTCGCGCCGGTGAGCAGGGCCGCGGCTTTGCGGTCGTCGCCGACGAGGTGCGCAAGCTGGCCGAACGCACCGCGGCGTCGACCGAGGACATCGGCCGCATCGTCGGCCTGATCACGTCGGGGACTGATTCCGCGGTGCGGGCGATGGACGATCAGGTGCGGAGCGTCGAGTCCAGCGTCAGTCTCGCCGCCGAAGCCGGTGCCGCCATCGCGCAGATCAACACGGCGTCGCAGAAGGTGGTGACGACCGTCACCGAGGTGTCGTCCGCGCTCACCGAACAATCGGCCACCAGCAGCGAGATCGCCCGCGGCATCGCCGATATTGCCGAGATGAGCGGGCGCAACAGCGGATCGGCGCGGGCGGTCGATACGGCGACGCAGCAACTGGCGCAGCTGTCCGGACAACTGCGCGAGACGGTCCGGCGTTTCCGGCTCGAGGGCTGAGCGCAGACCTCACCCGCCGGGGTCGGGGGGCGAGGTCTGCAGACCGGCGCAGGTCTACGCCGGACGGGTCAGCAGCTCTTCGAGCAGATGGCCGTGACGATCCGCCTTGGTGCGCAGGTAGTGGTGGTTGTGGTCGTTGAGCTGGCCGAACAGCGCGCGCCGGCTGACCACCTCGATGCCGGCATGGCGCAGCGCACGGACCTTTTCCGGGTTGTTGGTCAGCAGTTCGATGCGTTGCACCTCGAGCGCGTCGAGCATCTGGTGCGCGACCCGGTAATCACGCTCGTCCTTCCCGAAGCCGATCACCTGGTCGGCATCGATCGTGTCCAGCCCCTCGTCCTGCAGGCGGTAGGCGCGCAGCTTGTTGGCCAGACCGATGCCCCGCCCTTCCTGTGCGAGGTAGAGCACGATGCCGCCACCCAGCAACTTGATCATGGCCAGGCTATTGCGCAACTGGGCGCCGCAGTCGCAGCGCTGACTGCCGAACAGATCCCCGGTCAGGCATGCAGAATGCACCCGCACCGGCACCGCGTCCGGCCAGTGTGCGCGGTCGCCGAGCAGCACGGCGACATGCTCGCGATTGCCGTCCTCCTCGCGAAAGAGGACGAATCGGGCGTCGCCGAGATCCGCCAGCGGTACGCGTGCATCGCTGACCTGGGTCAGCCGACCCGGCCCGCTGTCGCACAGCGCAATCACCCCGGTCGTAGTCACCGCGAGGATGGAACCGTCGGCAATACGCTGTTCGAGCACTTCGTGCCGTCCGGCCGCTACGGTAAATGCCAGGGCCGCCGGAATCAGTTGGGCGCGCCGCATCAACTGCAGCCCGGCACGCTCATTCGTGGTCGAAGCCAGTGGCTCGATGGGTGCCTCCGTCGACAGCGTCGCCGCGCGCGCGAGCGACAGCCGAAGCAGCCGTGCACAATCGGGGAGTTCCTCGAAATGAACGCTGGCCGACAGATTCGGCACCGTCAGCCCAAGACTCGCAAGGCGATGCTGCGACAACACCAGCACCGGCCTGGCGTCGGTCAACATACAGGCCTCTTGCAGGGCCTGATCATCGAGCCCTTCCAGCGGAACGATCAGGGTGTCGCCATGGTCGCCCCGGAGCATTACCGGAAAACCACGGCGCAAATCAAAAATGGCGCGCTCTGCATGGCGCATGAATCGTTCTCCTGCGGGACTATTTCAGTAGTCGACACTTCGCGACCACGTATGTTCGTTTGCCGCCGATCATGTCTCGGGCGAGGGATGGCTCGGCCCGAACACCGGTCTGATGGCGGGATCGAACGCAGGTCGAAGGACGACAAAGGGTGAAACTATAGCAAACGGCACGGTTCATGCCGTCAGCCCATCATCGCGGTTGGCGACGCCGCCCACGCTGAGGCTTTCCCGGATGAGGTGCCGGCTTGTGGGGCAAGCCCAGCGCCTGACGGGAGAGCCGATCGGCATCACCGTTGCGATGTCTTGGCAACCAGCGCAGTTCGAGCAGATCGAACCGCAGCGCCCAGGCGCGTACCTGCTCGATCAGCACGACCAGTCGCGCGATTTCGGTCGTCGCGCGCCCGGTGCCATGACGCACCGCGAAGTCGCTATCGCCGCTCAGGACCAGTCGTCGCGCCCCGGCGTCATGGGCAAAGGACAGCGCAGCGCATAGCGCCTGCAATTCGGCCTCATTGCTGCATCCCGTCCCCACGCCGCGGGTCGAATATTCGACCCGTTGCCCGTCGGGAGACTGCAGTACGACGCCCAGACCAAGCTTCCCCGGATTGGGCAGCGCCGCACCATCGAACCAGGCCTCCCAGCAGGCAATGGTCTCTGCATCGGCGAAAGCGGCAGGCAGGCGCGGATCGGGCAGGAGGTGCTTGGTCAATCAGTGATCTCGATCAGGTTCCGCAGGCCTGCTATCTTGCCACTATCCGGGAACTTTACCGGCAACTTCCGGGAACAAACTTATGAATGTCTGCGAATTCGGGATCCGGGGCATGCGGGACGAACACTGCTTGCGCCTGGTGATGAATGCGATTCAGGACCTGCCGGGTATCGGCTGGCTGGAGATCTCGCTGGAAAGCGGCGCCGCAAGCGTGGAACACGGAAACTTCGTGTCCGAAAGTGACATCCGTCAGGCCGTCGAGGATGCAGGATTCGAAACGGTCTAGCGGCCGGTCACCCTTGCGGGCCCTGCCCTGACGCTGTAAATGGATCGACAATGAGCAAAGTGCCCAAGCTAACGGACTACGTCGAAATCGCCGCAGCCGAGTACATACAGGAAACCGGCAAATTCGAACTGGATGCGCGCTGGATCGCCGAGTTCTTTCAGGATAGTGGCGTCGCGGAACACTATCCTCGGCAAGATCTGGTCGCTTTTTCCATACTTGTCGACAAGGCCGTGGCGAAACACGCCGAGCGGGCGGGCAAACAGGCACGTTTGCATCTGGAGAAAATCGCGGCCATTGGAAAGAAATCGCACAAACCCTGACCCGGCCTGAGTGGACAGCGGTTCGCGCCTGCAGCACGGTGGGCACGGTGGAACTGGCCAGAGGATTTAGCCGCGCATCCGGCCGTGTTCCCGCCACGGCATCCTGTCACCCGGCTCCGAGGCGAGCGCCTCTTCCCGAACGGAGATATCACATGGACCCGAAACAGTCACCCGCAGCACTGCTGCCCGCGGTCGAAATCGAAACCGGACCAGGGCCCGCATTTGCGGTCATCTGGCTGCATGGTCTGGGGGCGGACGGGCATGACTTCGAACCCGTGGTCGGCGCCCTCGATCTCGACGGCCTGCCCGCAATCCGCTTCGTCTTCCCGCACGCTCCAATGCGGGCAGTGACGATCAACGGAGGCTACGTGATGCGTTCGTGGTACGACATCCTGTCGTCCGACTTTGCGCAACGCCGGGAGGATCCGCAAGGCGTACTCGAGTCGGCGCTGCAGATCGAGGCCCTCATTGCGCGAGAGAATGTTCGCGGCATCGCCGACGACAAGATTGTCCTCGCCGGCTTCTCCCAGGGCGGCGCCATCGCCCTGCATACCGGTCTCCGCCATCCCCGGCCGCTCGCCGGCATCCTTGCCCTGTCGTCCTATCTGCCCCTGGCCGACACACTGGCCGATGAAGGACATGAGGCCGGCCGGAACGTGCCCATCTTCATGGCTCATGGGCATGAGGACCCGGTGATTCCCTACGATTTTGGCCGGCTGTCCTACGAATTTCTCCAGCGCCAGGGCTTCAGGGTCGACTGGCATGGATATGCGACCGGGCACTCGGTCTGCGCCGAGGAGTTGCAGGACATCGAGACCTGGCTGCGCGCGGTGCTTGCGCGTAACATCGCGGCGGGTTGAGGCCTGTTCCCGGTGCGACCGGACACTGGCCGCGCGGCCGGCCGACAGCCATGAAGTACATCGAGGACACCACCGCATCGGCGCCGATTCGTCGTGCTCCGCCTCTGCTCACGCGCCCCGGGGACATCTGCTTTATCGCCTTGGCTGTGCCGGCCTGGCGTTTTCCACGATGACGGTGATGATGTCCACGTCCGGATCGCGCGCGGCCTTGCGCCGCTCTGCCGATATGCCGGCGGCCGAACTGGCGCCACCGGCCTTCCGGCCTGCGTCCTTGCGCACCTGTTTCCGGTCGGCACCGACCATCGACTGCGCGCTCGGGATGCCTTCCGCGGATGTAGGCCCGGCGCCCTCCGCGGCAACTTGTCCGGAAACCTGACCTGGCTCGGGCAAGGCGCTGACGATCGTCGCAACCGTTTTCGCACCCTGAACATCCTCGCGCCGGTCGTCGTCCAACCTGGTCCCAGCGTTCAGACCGGTCGCGGTGCGCATGACCGACTGCCCCGGCCTTGCGGTCTCGCGTTCGATACCGTGTATCAGCACGACCACTGCCGCGACCGCGACCACCAAGCCCGGCAACGCAATCCGCGCGGCGCGCCGCCTGCGCGCACGCGGTTCGTCGACACGAGGTCGAGCGCACAGTCCGCCAAGAATGCTGAACTGGTCACCATCAAGGCTCCTCGCATCGCCACGAAACAGGCTTGGTCTTCGCTCCGCGCCCAACTCGCATGTCATTTTTTTCTCTTGTTTATGCCATACAGGCATTCTAATGTCCTAAAATGCGGATCCGTAAGCCCCCTGCGGAATGTTTTTCCGGGCCCTGCAAAATTTCCTCCCTCGTCTCATTGCCCTTGCCCGATCGTGATCACGTTGACCGTACTCATCTACTTCGCCAGTCTGGCCTGTGTGATCTGGCGCCTCGAACGCACGGCACCCCGGCCGACACGGATCCGCCGCGAAGGGCAAACAGACGCCGGCGCATTCGAGCGCACAAGAAGACTGGGCGTCGTCGGCCGATCAAGGCTCACCGGCGCGGCCGGCCTACGGCTCAGGTTGCTCGGCGGGTTCCGCATGAATGCGGGGCTGGCGATGCTCGCCCTCGACCTGCTCTGCCTTCCGCCGCTCCTCGTACACACCCTTCACCGCCAACCGCTGTTCGACGTGGGCCACAACGAACCGGCATCCGACCAGCGGATTGCCGATTTACTGGTCGGTGAATGGCTGGCGCCACCGCCGACCTTGCCACCCGACATCTTTGCCACGCGCGAGCTCGAGTCGATTCGTCCAGCGATCCTGCGCGCCAACCGCGATTGGGATCTGCTGGACGTCGATTTTCGCCAGCGCCTGCTCGCGGTATTCGAGCTGATGCGCGAGCGGCACGGATACGAAACGGTGCTGATCGAAGGCTATCGGAGTCCGGAACGGCAAACGATGCTGGCATCGCCGGGCACTCGGCTGACCCGTGCAACCGCAAACACGAGCTACCACCAGTTCGGACTTGCCGCCGACTGCGCCTTCCTGCTCGAGGGCAGGCTGGTGATCTCGGAGCAGGATCCATGGGCAATGCGGGGTTACGAACTTCTCGGCCAGATCGCCGAAACGTCCGGCCTGCACTGGGGCGGGCGATGGACGCTGAGGGATTTCGGCCATGTCGAGTTGCGCCACGCGGGCAAGCCGGGACCACCGCAGTCATGAACCGCCCTCATCACCGACGACCGCATCTCGCCCACCCGCCGGTCGATGGAGACCCGATGAACCCCCCGTCGATTCAGCCGCAAAACCGAGTTGCAACGATCGCCACTCGCGCACAACCCCGGACCTGAGATCCATGCCACGCTTCCTCCACCGCCTCAGCGACGCCCGCGTCCTGTCCTTGATCGGCGTCGCCACTGTAAGTGCCATCCTCCTCCTTGGTGCGGACAGCCTCGGGATCGCACTGCGCTGGGCCGCATACGCGAGCGCCAGCGTCCTGCTGATCTGGCTCCTGACCCTGCTCTGGCGGCGGCACAAGGCGCAGCAGGCGGCCGACGCCCTCAACGGCATGCTCGACCAAGCGACAACAGCCGAACAATGCGCCAGACGCGATGCGTCGAACGCCGACAACGAAGCCCTGCGCCGGCGCATGCACGAAGCCGTCACCACAATCAGAACGTCGCGGCTTGGCCACGTTTCCGGGCGGACGGCGCTGTACGAACTGCCCTGGTACATCACCATCGGCAACCCCGCGGCCGGCAAGAGCTCGGCAATCATCAGCTCAGGCCTCAAGTTTCCTTTCGAGGACGGTGCAGGGAGCGTCGTCAAGGGGGTCGGAGGGACCCGCAACTGCGACTGGTTCTTCACCACCGAGGGCATCCTGCTCGATACCGCGGGGCGCTACTCAATCCATGCGGAAGACCGCTCCGAATGGCTGTTTTTCCTGTCGCAGCTCAAGAAGCACCGCCCGTTGGCGCCGATCAACGGCATCATCGTCACCGCCAACCTTGCCGAGCTGACCGCCAGTCCGCCCGAGTTTGCGATCTCGCTGGCCAGGAATCTGCGCCAACGGGTCCAGGAACTGACCGAGCATCTGGGCGTGTTTGCGCCTGCCTACGTGATGTTTACCAAGACCGATCTGGTTGCGGGCTTCAACGAGTTCTTCGAGGACATCGACTGGAACGAGCGCGACCGGGCCTGGGGGGCCACCCTGCCCTGCGCGACCGGAACGCGTACCGATGCCACTGCGCTGTTCGACCGTCATTTCGACGAGCTTTATGAGGGGCTGCGTGAGCTCGGTGTGGCGCATATGTCCCGCGCCCAGGGTGATGCCCGCCTGCGCCCCGGGCTGCTCGCATTTCCGCTCGAGTTCGCCGCCCTCAAACCCACGCTGCGGACCTTCATTGCCACCCTGTTTGAAGACAACCCGTTTCAGTTCGAGCCGATTTTCCGCGGGTTCTACTTCACCTCCGCAATGCAGTGTGGCGAGGCCTGCAGCACGTCCAATGAGCGCATCGAAGAACGCTTTGCGCTCACTGGTGACGGGCCCATGGCCGCGCGTGTTGGCGCACGGAACGGCTTTTTCCTCCGCGACCTGTTCTCGAAAGTGATCTTCGCCGACAAGCACCTCGTCAGGCAGTACGCGCACCAGGGCCGCACCCGTCTGCGCCGCACCGCCGTCGTTGGCGCCGTCGCCGTGCTCGGCGTGATGCTCGGCGGATGGAGCTGGTCGCATGCGAACAACCGTGCGCTGGCTGAAAACGTCCGCGCCGACCTCGAACATGTCGTCCGTCTGCAGGAAAACGGGGAGGATCTGCAGTCGCGCCTTGCCGCCCTTGAGATACTCCAGGATCGCATCCTGGAGCTGGAGCGCTTCGAAGCCGATCGGCCGCTGTCGGTCGGCCTCGGCCTCTACCAGGGTGAGGCCCTCATGAACAAGCTGGTCGACGAATACCAGACCGGGATTCGCAACGTCATGCTCGAGCCGGTACGCCGGCATCTGGAAGCCTTTCTGGCCGAAGTGAATAGCCAGGGCGGCACACTCGGTCAGCCTGATCGTAAACCCGCTGCCACGGACCAGGGCGCCCGCCGGCTCTATGCGCCAGCCAGCCCCGCCAGGATGGAGGACGCCTACAACGCCCTCAAGACCTACCTGATGCTGGCCACCCGCGAGCATCTCGAGGCGGGGCATCTGTCCGATCAGCTCGCCCGCATGTGGCGCGCGTGGCTGGAGGCCAATCGCGGCACCATGTCTCGCGACGAAATGATCAAGCGTGCCGGGCGAATCCTCTCGTTCCACATCGCCCATGCGGACAGACCCGACTGGCCCCTGATCGAGAACAACCCGGCGCTGGTCGACCGGACGCGCGAAACATTGCGCGAGGTCGCTCGCGGCACACCGGCTGTCGAACGCGTGTACGGCGAGATCAAGGCCCGCGCATCGACCCGATTTGCCCCGATCACCGTGGCTGCACTGGTCGGCCCGGACAACGACAGACTCATTGCCGGCAGCCATATGGTCTCCGGCGCATTTACGGTTGAGGCCTGGCACACCTATGTTCGACATGCGATCCGCGAGGCGGCGACCGGCGAACTGCAAACCACCGACTGGGTGCTGAAGCAGGCGACCCGGGACGACCTCACCCTCCAGGGAAGCCCGGAGCAGATCCGGAAAGCGCTGACCGCCATGTACCAGAAGGATTATGCCGACGCCTGGCGGCGGTTTCTGCAGGGCCTTGTGGTCACCGCCTTCCACAGTTTTCCCGCAGCGGTCGCGGCGATGGACCGTCTCGGCGACCCGCAGCGCTCACCGATCGGCATGCTGCTACGCACCCTCGACGCCCAAGCCTCCTGGGACCGCCCGATGGCCGGCAATGCAGACGCAGATCAAGCCGCAACGGGCTTCGTCGCCTGGTTCAGGCACACCGTCCTGCGCGTGGCACCAGCGCGCGCGAACGCCAGTACTCCTGTCGACCACACGATCCAGGAGCCGGAGTCAGGCCCGGTGGACGAGGTGTTCTCGGGCATCGCCCAGCTTCTGCTTGCGCGTGACGATGGAGCCCCGCTCGGCGAGCGCTACCTCCAGCAACTTGCAGGCATCCGCTCACGTCTGAACCAACTCGCCAACCAGGGAGACCCCGGGCCCGGCGCGGTCAGGCTGATGCAGGCGACGATGGACGGAGGCGAGTCCGAACTCGCCGACACGCTACGGTTTGTCGATGAACAGATGCTCGCCGGCATGCCCGACGCGCAGCGCGGCATGCTCCGCCCGTTGCTGCTCGGCCCCCTGCAACAGACCTTTGCGGCAATCGTCCGGCCCGCCGAGCATGAACTCAACCGGATCTGGCTGGCTCAGGTCTATGAGCCGTTCAGCCGCAGGCTGGGCGTCAAGTATCCCTTTTCGCCAGAGGCGGGGATCGAGGCAACGCCCGCGGAGATTGCCCACATCTTCGGCCCGGACGGAGCTATTGCGCACTATGTCGACACCTCCATGGGGACCCTCGTTGTCCGCCGCGGCAACACGCTGTCGCCACGCACCTGGGGCGATCTCGGGCTTCGCCTGCAGCCCGCCTTCATCGCCGGGTTCGCCCGCTGGGTGGGCCCGCTTGAGGGCGCCGCCGCGGTGTCGGCTGCACAGGAAACGCCGCAGACCACTTTCATGCTGATGCCGCATCCGGCTCCCGGCACCACCGAATACACGATCGAGATCGACGGGCAGCGTCTGCAGTACCGCAACGGCGCAGCGCAATGGGCAACCTTCGTGTGGCCCAACCCGGGCGCGACGGCAGGTGCGCGCATCGTCGCCACCCGCTTCGATGGCAATACGGTCGAGATCGCGGACTTTGCCGGTCGGTTCGGGCTGGAAAAGCTGATCAACACCGCCGAGCGCATCCGCAACGCCGACGGCTCCTTTGTGCTCACCTGGCATGCAGACGGGCTCCCGGTCAGCGTCGGCCTACGCATCATCAGCAGCAGTCAGGCGCAGGCCTCACAGGACGGCGAGCCGCGCCAAGGCATCGGGAGCGGCCTGCCACAAATGGTTGCCGGGGGGGCCGAGGCAGCTGCCCCGGAAGATTCGCGCGCAGCGCGTCCGGCAATCGCGTCCGTGGCAGCACAATGAATCCGGCCACCTCATCCGGTGCCAGCTATTTCGGCAAACTCCCCTCGCGTGGCGATTTCGTCAGGGGTGGGCATCAGGTCCGCCTCATTGGCCTGCTCGACCAGTGGACGTCCGGCTGCATGGAAGCACTCGCCGACAATCCGCGCTGGAAGCTCCTGTTCGACAGCGCGCCGGCACTGGACTTCGCATTCGTGGCTGCGCAGAGCCACCTGACGGTGATTGGCCATCTCAAACCAAGTCGTGACGCTTCCGGGCGCCGCTTTCCCTTTCTTGCCGCCGCATCGATCGAGTTCCCCGCCCCGCTGCCACTCCGCTGCGGCCCGATCGGCTTCTCCACGCTGTGGGATATCTTTCGTCGCATCGTGGGGCAGGCCTGCGCTACCGACATGCCAAACATCGTGCTCTGCGAACTCGCCGCCCTCGACTGCAAGGCCGCCGTGGAACACCGCCTGGCCGGCGATCCGCTGGGCCAGTTTGCGCGCACGACCACCCTCGGCGAACTGGCTGCTGCCCTCGGCCCGACCACCTCGATACATTCCGTTCGACGCCAGATCCTGGCGATCGGACTGCTGATGAGACCATTGCTCGGCGGCGGCGAGCTGTCGATCGAAAAGGGTCTGTGCCTGCCGCTGCCGACAGACGCTGGTCACCGCAGCACGGTAGCGGCGCTTTGGCTCTATCTGATCGCCGCACTGTTGCGCGACACGCGCTGCGAGCTGCAACTGCTGCTCGGCAGAGTCGACGGCAACGAGCGCCTGGTCGTCGGCTTCAACGGCGCCTCGCCCCGCGCCCTGCTCGGATTGCTTGCACCCATGTCCCTGAAGGAAAGCGTCATTGTGCTCGATGATCCCGAATGGATCGAGCATCATCCGGACCTCGTGACAGATCGTGGCGTGGCCCGACTGTCGAGCTACCTCGCACAACCTGCGATCACGGTTCAGGCGGCCCTGACCACCTTCTGTGAAGTCTTCCTCGGAGAATGAAGATGCGCGCGCGACTGACCACCGTCCTTGCCCTGGCGCTTGGGGGTTTCATCCTGCCGGTACCGGCCCGGTCCAGCCCGCCACCTTCGGACACCGGCGCGGCCGTGGTGATCAGCGGCACCGTGCCCGACGAAGCCTCCCGCGCCGCCATCCTCGGCAAGCTGAAATCCGTGTATGGCGACACCCCGGTTGTCGACGCCCTCGAGGTCGGCGGCGTGGTTCCGCCGCCAAACTGGACGGCCCTTGTCACCCGCCTGCTCGAGCCCGGCATTCGGCAGATCCATCGAGGACAGCTTCAGATTACCGGAACCCGGGTCAGCTACCACGGCAAGGTCGCCAACGAGGCCCAGCGCCAGCAGATCGCGAGCACTGCGGCGAACGCACTGACCCCAGCCTACATCGTGACCAATGCACTGACCGTGAGCAACGATGCCCAGGCCGTGCTCGACCAGACCCTTGCCGACCGCGTCGTAGAGTTCGAGAGCGGCTCCGCCACCCTGACCGCCGATGGCGTGCGCATTCTCGATGAGATGGCCGCAAGCATTGGCAGTCTGGACATCCGCCGGATCCAGATCGTGGGCCATACCGACAGCCACGGCAGTCGACTGGCCAACATCGGCCTGAGTCTTGAACGGGCCAACGCGGTACGTGACCATCTGCAGACCCGGGGGATCCCCGCACAACGCATGACCGCCCTCGGCGCCGGGCCCGATCGACCGGTCGCTGAGAACGACTCGGCGGAGGGTCGAGCGAGAAACCGCCGGATCGAATTCAGGATCAGCGGTTGAGATCAACGCCGAGCAGTTCTTCGACGCGGGACAGCGTTGCATCGTCGCTGACCACGGCACGCAACCACTCGTGTAGTGGCATTTCGCCCCAATGTGCCGCTTTGTCGGCGAGATAGGCCACCGGACTGTGTGGCTCCGTGTGCCTGAAGAATTCGGCAACCTGCCGCAATTGATCCAGCGCCTGCTGGCGACTGTGGAGGGTCCGCGCATGGCACTGGCCCATCGTGGCGGCGGGTGCGGACGACACCGTCACCGGATTCGGTTGAGCATGGTAAACAGGCGGAATGTCCCCCGCTGCCGCGCCGGCAAGTCGGCGCAGATGGTCGATCATCGCTGCAAGCGCCGTACGGGCGGGACCAAACCTCGGCCCTTCATCGCCGAGGCGCGAGTCGACCACCGGCTCGAGCACATTCAACGCCTCGAATACGGCGTTCGCCGCTTGCAGGCTGTCGTGATAGAAGGCGTCCGGCGTCTGTGCCCGGGCGGTGTCGAACCGTCCCAGACTCACCCGTCCAGCGCGCGACAAGGCATCGGTCTCGGTGGGGTTGCGGTCGACGGCCTGCGCCTGTGCCCGCGCGGCATCGAGGTCGATGCTCGAGTGCACGCCTTCCGCCGAATCGGTCAGGGGCAATTCACGAATGATTCGTGGCGACTGCGCAAGCAGCCAACCGAGGCAGCCGGCCCGCAACGACAGATCGCCATCGTCGGGCAGCGGATGGATATGTTCCCAGTACTGCTCGCACAGCCGGGCAATCAGGATATAGCCGTCGGCAAGACCGGCAAGACCGCGGGTTTTGGCCAGCCCTTCGGCCAGCCACACCGCCACCCGCAAATCCTTGGTACGCGTCGCAAGCAGTATCGAACAGCCGGACACCACCGCGGGCCAATCCGCCTCCTTCAATTCGGTGACCCATTCGCCCTGGCTCAGTAACGGATCGTCAGCGCGCCGGGCCTCCTGGATGCGGTCGAATTCGGGCGAGAACGACATGTCGACACCGCAGGGCTGCGTCGCGTCGAGTGGGAGAAACAAGGGCTCGAGTTCCATGGCCGGACCGCAAATAATGCCTTTGGCATTATACGCCGAGCGGCCGCGAGGTATCGGGGCAATGCACTTCGGGATCGACACCGAGTTCACAACCCGGCTTGCCGTCACCGATACGGTAAAATGCCGCGCCTGTCACCCTCCGGTCCTGGCCGGCCCGTTAGCGGAAGAACTCCAACTTGAAAACCCGGCAAGACATCCCACCCCCACCGGCCGACTTTCCCGGTCACACGCCGATGATGCAGCAGTACCTGCGGATCAAGGCGCAGCATCCCGACACGCTGCTGTTCTATCGCATGGGAGATTTCTACGAGCTGTTTTTCGAGGATGCCGAGAAAGCCGCGCGTCTGCTCGACATCACCCTGACCACCCGCGGACAGTCTGCCGGACAGCCGATCAGGATGGCTGGCGTCCCCTTCCATGCGGTGGAGCAATACCTCACCCGGCTGGTCAAGCTCGGTGAATCGGTGGTGATCGCCGAGCAGGTCGGCGAACCCGGCGCGACCAAGGGGCCAATGGAACGTGCGGTGAGCCGTATCGTCACCCCCGGCACCCTGACCGACGCCGCGCTGCTCGACGACCGCCGCGACGCGCTGCTGCTGGCGGCCAATCTGCATCGCGGAGTGCTTGGCCTGGCCTGGCTCAACCTCGCCAACGGCGACCTGCGCCTGATGCAGAGTCCGGCCGAGTCGCTGCAGGCTCAGTTCGAGCGTCTGCGCCCGGCCGAGGTCCTGATTCCCGACGGACTCGCCCTGCCGCTGATCGAGAACCTCGCGCCGACGCTGCGCCGACTGGCCGACTGGCAGTTCGACACCGAGACCGGCGTGCGCCTGCTCACCGGCCATTTCGGCACCCGTGACCTGTCCGGTTTCGGGGTCGAAGAGCAGGCGGTCGCGCTCGGTGCGGCAGCGGCGCTATACGACTATGCAAAATCCACTCAGCGCCAGACCCTGAGCCATATCACCGGCCTCACCGTCGAACGCGAGTCCGAGTACCTGCGCCTCGACGCCGCCACCCGGCGCAACCTGGAGCTCACCGAAACCCTGCGCGGTGAGTCGTCTCCCACGCTGCTGTCGCTGCTCGACACCTGCGTCACCAGCATGGGCTCGCGCTGGCTGCGTCATGCGCTGCACCATCCCTTGCGCGATCGCACCATTCCTGCAGCCCGTCACCAGGCGGTCGCCGAGTTGCTCGGCGAAGGCGACGGCCGGATATCCGGCACGGTGCGCGAGGCCCTGCGCGGCGTCGCCGACGTTGACCGGATCACTGCCCGGATCGCCTTGCGCAGTGCCCGTCCACGCGACCTGTCCGCGCTGCGCGAAAGTCTGGCGCGCCTGCCCGCGCTGGCGAGTGCGCTTGCGCCGGCCAGCAGCGACTTGCTGTCCGGTATCGCCACCGGGCTGGCCATCTCCCCCGCTGCGCTCGAACTGCTGAACTGCGCGATTGCGAGTGAACCCGCAGCCATGGTGCGCGACGGCGGCGTGATCGCGCCCGGCTTCGACGCCGAACTGGACGAGTTGCGTAATATCCAGACCAACTGCGGCGAGTTCCTGATGGCGCTCGAAGCTCGCGAGCGCGAGCGCAGCGGCATCGCCGGCCTGAAGGTCGAGTTCAACAAGGTGCACGGGTTCTACATCGAAGTCAGCCGCGCCAATGCGGAGAAAGTGCCCGACGACTATCGCCGCCGGCAGACGCTGAAGAATGCCGAGCGCTACATCACCCCGGAGCTCAAGGCCTTCGAGGACAAGGCCCTGTCGGCGCAGGAGCGTGCCCTGGCGCGCGAGAAGCTGCTGTACGAGGAAATCCTCGACGCGCTCGCGCCCAACATTCCCGCGCTGCAGACCATCGCCCGCGCGCTCGCCACGCTGGACGGGCTCGCCGCCTTCGCCGAGGCCGCCGCGCGCCATGGCTACGTCGCCCCGGTGTTCAACGAGCAGCCCGGCATCGCCATCGGCGGCGGCCGTCATCCGGTGGTCGAACGTCAGGTCGAGGACTTCATCCAGAACGACGCCCGCCTCGCCCCGACCCGACGCATGCTGATGATCACCGGTCCCAACATGGGCGGCAAATCGACCTTCATGCGCCAGGTCGCACTGATCTGCCTGCTCGCGCACGTCGGCAGTTTCGTCCCCGCGCAGGCCGCCACCCTGGGTCCGCTGGACGCAATCTTCACCCGCATCGGCGCCTCTGACGACCTGGCGTCAGGCCGCTCCACCTTCATGGTGGAGATGACCGAGGCCTCGGCCATCCTGCACGGCGCAACAGAACACAGCCTGGTGCTGATGGACGAGATCGGACGTGGCACCTCGACCTTCGACGGGCTCGCGCTGGCCTTTGCGATCGCCCGCCACCTGCTGGAAAAGAACCGCAGCCTGACCCTGTTCGCCACTCACTACTTCGAGCTCACCCGCCTCAACACCGAGTATCCGGAGTGCGCCAACGTGCACCTCGATGCGGTCGAGCACGGCCATCGCATCGTCTTCCTCCATGCACTGGAAGAAGGCCCGGCGAGTCAGAGTTACGGAATCGAGGTGGCCGCACTCGCCGGCATTCCCGGCACCGTGATTCGCGAGGCCAAGCGCCGTTTGCGCACACTGGAGAATCGCGAGATCGGCAACGGCCCGCAGGCGGACCTGTTCGCCGACCTGCCCGAGCCGGCGTCGGCACCGCTGTCGCATCCGGTCCTCACCGCGCTGGCGGACATCGAACCCGACAACCTCAGCCCGCGCGAAGCACTCGAACAGCTGTATGCCCTGAAACGGATGAGCACATGAGCACACCGATCGATATTTCGGAAGAGGCGGGCGTCCGCTACCTGCACTTCGGTTCCGAATGGGTGCAGGGCGCGATGCGCATCCGCAAGCCCAATGCCCTCGAGCTGGCCTACACCCGCGAGATGATGGCAGGTCTGCTGTTGCGCGACGGATTGGCCGACGATACCGGCAACTGGCCACGCAAGGTGCTGCTGATCGGTCTCGGTGCCGCCTCACTGGCCAAGTTCATCTACCACCACTGCCCCCAGAGCCGGATCCAGGTGGTAGAAATCTCCCCCTCGGTGGTTGCCGCCGCACGTCAGTTCTTCCGCCTTCCGGACGAAGGCACCCGGTTCTCGATCCAGCTCGGCTGCGGCGCCAGTTTCGTGATGGAAAAGGATGCCCGCTTCGACTACATCCTGGTCGACGGCTATGATCGCAACGCCCGCGCCGGGGTACTCGACACCCTCCCCTTTTATCAGACAGTGCGCTCGCGCCTCTCCGACCAGGGGCTGATGGCCGTCAACCTCTTCGGTCGGTCGAAGGGCTACCGGGCCAGCGTCGAACGCATCTTCACCGCTTTCGACGATCGCGCGATCGCGTTCCCGTCCTGCGACAGTGGCAACGTGGTGGCTTTCGGTGCGGCCGGCGACACCGTGACCCGACCTGCGTCCGAGTTGCGCGCACGCGCACTGACGCTGAAAACCGAAACCGGGCTCGATCTGCTACCGACCATCACCCGCGTGGAACAGGCCGGAAATCTGCCCGGCGGGACGTTGATTCTTTAACAACCAAGCCGGTCACGGTATTGTCTACCTGACATCTTGGATATAACTGAAACAGGATCCGACATGAGTACCTTTCTACTAGCCTTGATCGTATTCGCCGTGGTGATCGCGGCCATGGCCGTTGGCGTCATCTTCGGCCGCAAGCCGATCGCCGGAAGCTGCGGCGGCTTGGGTGCGGTCGGTCTGGAGTGCGAAGGTGGCTGCGAAAAACCCTGCCCCAAGCGGCTTGCAAAAATGAAGGCACAAGCCGAACAACAATCCTGATCACTCGCCCGGAGAAGCCATGCTGAAATCCCTGTTCGTGAAGGACTACATGATTGGTGACCACCTTGCCTTTCACCCCGACGACGAGGTGCTCCACGCCATTCATACACTTATCAAACACGGATTGAGTGGGGCACCGGTAGCCGACGATACGGGTCGCCTGATCGGCTTCCTGTCGGAAAAGGACTGCCTGAAGGTGGCGCTCAACGCCTCCTACTTCGAGCAGCAGGCAGGACTGGTACGCGAGTACATGATCAAGGATGTGACGTCCGTAACCACGGACAGCAACCTGATCGACGTGATCGAGCTGTTTCTGACCCGAACTTACCGGTGCCTTCCTGTGGTTGAGGGCGACCGTCTGATCGGGCAGATTTCGCGCCGCGAGATCCTGATGGGTCTCGAGAAATTGAGGACAAGCCACAAGACAACGCGCATCCGGGGATGAGTCCTCCATGCCGGCAACCCGCCCGAGGGTGACCGGCACGAGGTTCAGGCCGGGGCCGGCTCCGGCGGCAACCAGAGGCACGCACCCTTGTTCGCTTTGGCGATCTCGGCGAGCACGCGGTCGTGGGCCTCGACTTCGCTCACCGACGCGTGCTGCACGCACAACGGAGGACGCTCGAAAACGCCCCCCGCACTATCGTACTGAGCCGACGCCGGCGCCTCCTCGAGCGTCATGATCAGGCTCTCCTGCCCGCGCGTCATTGCCAGATAGACTTCGGCGAGCAGTTCGGCATCCAGCAGTGCGCCATGCAGGGCACGATGACCGTTATCGATCTCGTACCGGTCACACAGCGCGTCGAGCGACGCCTTCTTGCCCGGGTTCTGCTCCTTCGCCATCTTCAGGGTATCGACGACGCCGCAACACAGCGCATCGAGCGACGTCCGGCCGAGCAGTGCAAGTTCGCAGTTGAGAAAGCCGACGTCGAAACTGGCGTTGTGTATCACCAGTTCGGCATCGCGAACGAAATCTTCGAAATCTTCGACGATTGCAGCGAACTTCGGCTTGTCCGCGAGGAACTCCACGGAGATTCCATGCACCGCTTCCGCTTCGGCATCGATGCCGCGCCCGGGGTTGATGAAAACGTGGAAATGACGCCCGGTCAGACTGCGATTGACCAGTTCGACACAGCCGATCTCGATCACGCGATCGCCGTTGCGCCAGTCGAGGCCCGTGGTTTCGGTATCCAGAACAATTTGTCTCATTCGCTGCAATTCCCCCTGTTCACCCCTGCACCACGGTTCCCGCCTTGCGGCACTGTTCCACCCCGCGTCGTGCCAGCTCGTCGGCACGCTCGTTCTCCGGATGACCGGCATGACCCTTCACCCACAACCATTTCACTTGGTGACGTGAGGTGGCCTCGTCCAGTTCGCGCCACAAGTCGGCATTCTTGACCGGTTCCTTCGACGCGGTTTTCCAGCCACGCGCCTTCCAGCCGTGAATCCACTCCGAGATTCCCTTCTGCACGTACTGACTGTCGGTATGAACCCGCACCGTTACCGGCCGTTTGAGCAGGCCGAACGCACGGATCACGGCCATCATCTCCATCCGGTTGTTGGTAGTCTGCGGCTCGCCGCCCCAGATTTCCTTCTCGTGCCCGCCGCTGCGCAGGATCGCCCCCCAACCGCCTGGTCCGGGGTTACCGCTACATGCACCATCGGTGTAAATATCGACTTCTTCCATGTCTTTCAAGTCTTCCTTGCGTTTCCGGGATGAATATCGCGCTGGGCAACTGCCGACAGACGCTTCGCACTGGCGCGCTGTTCACGCCAGTTGGGCATGATCAGGCGCGTTCCCTGTACCCGCTTGATGCCCTGCACCACATACGCCGCGCCGCACACCGGCCACCAGCGTGCGCCCGCCTTGTCCATGAAGCGCCAACGATCGAGCCAGCCGGGCGTGTTCACTGCGGGCACGTAGCAGCCAAAACCGCCGGCCTGAGTCTCGAATCCGAGCAGCGTCAGCCAATCCCGGACCCGCGGCGCCGAGAGGTACTGCCCACGCCATGGGAATGCACCGGCCTTGCGCGCCATGAGTCGACGAATGCCCCAGAGGCTGTACGGATTGAAACCGCTGATGACCACGCTTCCTTCCGGGACCAGAACCCGCTCCACTTCACGCAACACGTGATGCGGGCGGCGGGCAAACTCGAGCACATGGGGCAGCACCACCAGGTCCAGACTCGCGGTCGCAAAAGGCAATGCATCGTCACACGCAAGCACTGCGGCGTCGCCAAGCCGGCTGCAATGAAAGCGGAACGGCATGCGGTTGGCGCGCAGCAAGGCCACCTCGGGCACGCCGAGTTGAAGTGCGTTGTAGCCGAAAATATCAGCGACCACCGCATCCATCCGGGCCTGCTCCCATTGGAGCAGATAGCGCCCCTGAGGAGTTTCGAGCCAGTCAGACAAACTGAGGATTGACACGGGCCGTCAGCGCTTCAAAATTGGCAAGATGAACATTATCCCTCTTCCAGCCTTTCGCGATAACTACATCTGGCTCGTGCATGACGGCCAGCAAGCGGTTGTCGTCGATCCCGGCGACGCCGGACCGGTGCTTGATCACCTTGCACGGCATGGGCTCGATCTCTGCGCCATACTCGTCACTCACCACCACCCCGACCACGTGGGCGGCCTGCAATCCTTGCTCGAACGCCGTCAGGTTCCTGTTTTCGGGCCGATCCATGAAACCATCGTGGGCGTCAGTCATCCGGTTGGCGAGGGCGACACGATCACGCTCCCCGGACTCGAGCTCAGTTTTCAGGTTCTCGAAGTACCGGCACACACGGCAGGACATATCGCCTATTTCGCGCCAGGCGTGCTGTTTTGCGGCGATACGCTGTTTTCCGCTGGCTGTGGACGGCTGTTCGAAGGCACGGCAGCGCAACTTCAGGTAGCGCTGACGCGTCTTGCGGCACTCGGTGGCGATACCCGCGTCTATTGCACCCACGAATACACGCTCTCGAACCTTGCTTTTGCCCGTGTGGCCGAGCCGGACAATCCCGAGCGCGATCGCTATCTCGCCCACTGTGAGGCACTGCGCGCAGCAGGCAAGCCGACCTTGCCGACCACGATCGCGCAGGAAAAACGGATCAACCCCTTCCTTCGCACCGAGGCTCCGGGGGTGATTGCCGGTGTCACCACCCGAACCGGCGCGCGCCCGGCAACAGCACTGGACTGCCTGACCGCCCTGCGGTCCTGGAAAGACGCCTTCTGATACCGCGCCAACCGGAGCGGTGCTCAGGCCGCGGAACCCAGACCCAACGCCCGTGAAACGGTCTCGATCACCTTGGCTGCGTTGAATGGTTTCAGCACCATGCCAGCCGCCCCGTGGTCCACGATTTCACTGACGGTCTCACGGTCGTTCCTTCCCGTGATCATCAATACCTTCACGCGTGGGAATCGTGCGCGCAGATCAACGAGCACCTCGAGTCCGCTGCGCCCGGGCATCATCACGTCGAGGCAGACCAGATCCGGTCTCAGCCTCTCGACCATCTCCAGCGCATTCAAGCCATCCCTGGCCTCGCCCACGACATTGAAGCCGGCCTGACGAAGTATTGCCCGCAGCGCAATCCGGATCGCCTCATTGTCATCGACGATGAGAACCTTCTTGTGTGATGCCATTTCGACTATCCGACTTCGGCTTCGATGCTCGTCAGCCCTGCGGCAACCCGGTTGCGTCCGAGCCTCTTGGCACGAAAAAGCGCATCGTCCGCCGCCTTGATCAGGCCGACAAAACCGGTTTCGTCTCCGCGCTCAGGCCTCACGCTCGCAACGCCGACACTGATCGTCACCACCGGGGCGGCCGCCGAAAACCGGTGCGTGATCGCAAGCGACTCGATTCCGTCACGCATCGCCCCGGCCACCGCAAGCGCGCCGTCGAGGTCCGTTTCCGGCAGCACCGCGGCAAATTCCTCACCCCCATAGCGCGCCACCAGATCGGTGGGTCGTCGCAGCTTCAGCTCCAGCGTACGCGCCACCGCCTTCAGGCATTCGTCACCTACCTGATGTCCATAATTGTCGTTGAACGGCTTGAATGAATCGACGTCAGCTACCAGCAGAGACACCGGCGAACCGGTTCGCGACGCCCGCCGCCACTCACGCAACAGGCTTTCATCAAAGCGGCGACGGTTGGCGATACCGGTCAGTCCGTCAACCGAAGACAGCCGCGTAAGTTCGCGATTGGCGTCATCGAGCTTGCGCGTCAGCACCAGCAGTGCGGACCGCATCTGTGCAATGCGCTGCATTGCGCTCACCTTGGCCTTCAGCACCACCTCCGACGCGGGCTTGATCAGATAGTCGTCCCCCCCAACTTCGATCGCGCGCTGCAGATCGTTCTCACTCGCACGCGCAGTCAGGAAGATGATCGGCGTCCAGTCACCATCCTGCTCCAGCTGGCGAATCCGGTGTGCAACCTCGAAGCCGTCCATGCCCGGCATGATGATGTCCAGCAGCACGAGATCGGGACGTTCACGCTTGAACATGTCGATCCCGCACTCACCGTCACGGGCATGCATTGCAGCGAGCCCCATCTTGGTAAGCTGATGGCACACCAGCGTGGCGCTGGTGACGGTATCCTCGATGACCAGTACTTTCATAGTGCCCGGATAAGCTTGCGGGAGAGCCCAATGGCGCCATCGTACCAAGGGAAACCCGGTCTGTTGCTCCTTTCGACATAGGTGACGCTTATTTGACGCACCGGTGACCGGTCGCTAGACTCCTAGGCTTTTCGTCGGTCGGATCGCGATGGCGAAGCATCGCTCGCTCGTTTTCTTCTTCGCCCTGCTCCTACCCCTCCCGAACGCATGGGGAGCGGACGACACCGGCACGGAATCGTCACTGTACACCTCGGCTCCGGCCGTGACGGACACGCCTCCCGCGCGCGTGCTGACACTGGACCTGACCCGCGACGCCAGCGACATCTGGGACCGCATCCGGCGCGGCTACGGCATGCCCGACCTCGACAGCGAGCTGGTTGCCGAACAGCAACTCTTCTATCTGAACCGCCCGGGTTTCCTGAAGCAGGTTTTTTCCCGCGGTGGGCGTTACCTCTATTACATCGTCGACGAACTCGAGCGGCGCGGCATGCCCACCGAGCTGGCCCTGCTGCCGATGGTGGAAAGCAGTTACAACCCCCTCGCCTACTCGCGTGCCCATGCCTCCGGGCTATGGCAGTTCATCCCGTCGACCGGACGCCAGTACAACCTGACCCAGGACACGTGGGTAGACGAGCGGCGCGACGTCATCGCCTCCACCAATGCCGCCCTCGACTACCTGCAAACCATCTACGAGATGCACGGCGACTGGCATCTTGCGCTGGCCTCGTACAACTGGGGCGAAGGCTCGGTCGGTCGCGCACTCCAACGCAACCGCGAAGCCGGTCTGCCGGCCGAGTACAGCCATCTCAGAATGCCCACCGAAACCCGCTACTACGTGCCCAAGCTGCAGGCGATCAAGAACATCATCGCCGAACCCGAACTGTTTCGCTTTGAACTGCCTCATGTCGCCAACGAACAGCACTTCGTGACGCTCGCTGCACCGACTGGCATCGATCTGGGCACGGCCGCACAATTCGCCGACATGACCATCGAGGAGTTCCTCGCCCTTAACCCTGGCTTCAATCGACCCGCGATCACCAACGTGGGACAGACGCTGGTGGTGCCGGCCGACCGCGCAACGCGATTCGAGACCCGACTCAACGAATTTCAGCTCTCGGGCAAAGGCTGGCGCACGCACGAACTCGACCCGGGCGAAAAACTGGAAACCGTCGCCAGTCGCCATGGACTCACCTTGGCGCAGCTGATGCAACTCAATGGGCTCGCCGCCGGCAGCAGACTCAGCCCGGGCTATACGCTGTTGGTACCCGACGGTATCGACCCCAGCAGTGCGCTGCTGGTCAGCAAGCTGCTGCCGGGCGGCAATCGCCTCGTCGGTGGTCGGACGGTCAAGCTCAACACGGCGGGTATCAAGACGGCGAAGGGAAAAAAGACGGCGAAGGGAAAAGCAAAAGTGTCGGCCAAACTGGCGGCGAAGAGAACTCCGTCGAAGAAAAACATCAGCAAGGCATCTGCCGCGAAAGTACCGAGCAAGCCAGCAGCAAAGAAGGCCCCATCGACTACGGCGGCAAGCGCGAAGCCGAGCGCCCCCTCGGCGAAGCCGCCGAAGAAATCGGAACAGCCCAAGCGCTGAGCACGCTCGAAAACCTCGTTCAACGAACCCGGCGGTCCGCCACGGCGGCCGACACCCCCGCCCAATGGCAGCGCACCGTCTGCCCACCGCCCATACTCTGTTCCACCGGATAACTGGCACGACAGATATCGCTCGCCTGAGCACAACGCGGATGGAAATGGCAGCCGGCAGGCGGGTCGAGCGGCGACGGCAAATCGACTGCTGCAGAGATCGACGGCAAGGCTTCATCCGAACCCGCCGTCACCTTGGGCACCGCCGCGAGCAACGCACGGGTGTAAGGATGCGCGGGGGCACGGAGAACCCGCTCCGCCGGTCCCCGCTCGACGATACGCCCCAGATACATCACCGCCACTTCATCGGCGAGATATTCGACCACGCCAAGATTGTGGGTGATGAAGAGGTAGGCAAGTCCGCGCTCATCCTGCAACTCGCGCATCAGATTGAGCAACTGAGCCTGCACCGACACGTCGAGCGCACTGGTCGGCTCATCGCAGACTATCACTTTCGGCGACACCGCGAGCGCACGCGCGATCGCGATGCGCTGGCGCTGACCACCGGAGAATTCGTGCGGATATCGCCAGCGCATCGCGGACGACAACCCGATCCGCTCGAGCAGCGCATCCACGGTCCGTCGACGAGATGCTGCATCTCCGTCCAGCCCGAGGCTGATCATTCCCTCCTCAATGATCTCGCCGACCCGAAGCCGCGGATTGAGTGAGGCGAATGGATCCTGGAATACCATCTGCACCGCTCGCCGCAGCGGGAGCAAGGCTCCGTGCGACAGGCCGGCCTGATCCTCTCCATCGAGCAGGATCACACCGTCGGTCGGCTCGACCAATTGCAGGATAGCTTTTCCGACCGTGGTCTTGCCGCACCCGGACTCGCCAACCAAAGCCAGGGTATGCCCGGGAACCAGCGCCAGACTCACGCCATCGACTGCACGCACCTGTCCCACCACACGGCGGAACAAGCCCTTGCGCACCGGGAAATGCACCGCCAGATCGTGAACCTCGAGCAGCGACGCCACGGCTCGGCGGGTATCGGCAGGGGCTTCGCCGAACTCGGCGCGCTCGAGCGCACGCGGCACGCTCACACCTTCGTAAAGATGGCAGCGCACCGCCTGGGGGCCAATGCCATGCCAGCCCGGGGCCTCATCATCGCACCGATCGAAGGCATGCGGACAACGGTCGGCAAAACGACAACCGGAAAACGTCTGATCCAGCGCGGGAACGCTGCCGGCAGGGGCATCGAGCCGGCTTCCCCGACGCGCGCCATCGGGCAGTGCGGCAAACAGTTTGCGTGCATAGGGGTGTAAGGGCGCGCGGAAGAACGCCTGTCGCGGCCCGGTCTCGACCAGCTCGCCGGCATACATCACCCCCACCCGGTGCGCCATGCGCGCGACTACGCCCAGATCGTGCGTAATCAGTAGCATGGCCATGCTGCGCTCAGCCTGCAGGCGGACCAGCAGATCGAGCACCTGAGCCTGAATGGTGACATCGAGTGCGGTGGTCGGCTCGTCGGCGATCAGCAGTTCGGGGCCACCGGCCAACGCCATCGCGATCATGACCCTCTGCTTCATGCCGCCCGAAAACTGGAAGGGGTAATCGTCGAGCCGCTGTGCCGCGCCCGGAATTCCCACCGCCTCCAGCAGACGTTGGGCTTCCCCGCGTGCCGCTCCACCACGCAGGTTACGATGCAGCATCAGGGCTTCGCCAATCTGTGCGCCGACGGTCATTACCGGGTTGAGGCTGGTAGCAGGCTCCTGGAAGATCATTCCGATGCGCCCGCCACGCACTGTGCGCATTCGGGACTCGGGTAATCGCAGCAGGTCCTCACCGCCCAAGCGGATCTCACCCCCCTCGATACGAGCCGTATCAGGCAGAAGGCGGTTGAGGGCAAGCGCAGTCATCGACTTCCCGCAACCGGACTCGCCCAGCAGCGCGAAGGTTTCGCCCGCCGCGATCGAGAAGCTCACGCCGTCCACCGGGCGCACTTCTGATCCGGCGCCGCGGATCACCACTTTCAGTGTATTCACGTCAAGCAACGGCTCACTGCCGTCCGGCAGCCCTTCCACGCGGGTTAAACCGGCCATGCGTCACTCACCGTCGGGAAACAGACTAAAAAAAGGCCGCTTGCGCGGCCCGTACAGCGATCAATGATGATGTCCGCCTTCGCCATGGACGTGCCCGTGGGTGATCTCCTCGGTGGTCGCAGCGCGCACTTCTGCCACTGTCACATCGAAAATGAGCGCTACGCCGGCCAGCGGGTGATTGCCGTCGACCACCACCTTGCCTTCGGCGATGTCGGTGATGCGGTAAATGATCTCTTCTTCGCCGTCCTCGCTGACACGCTCGAACGACATCCCGACCTCGATATTGTCCGGGAACAGCTTTGCATCCTCGACCAGCACCAGTTCCTCATCGTAGTCGCCGAAGGCGTCTTCAGGCTGCAGCTTGAGTTGGAAGGTGTCACCAAGCTGCTTCCCATGGAGAGCCTCCTCCAGCATCGGGAAGATGCCATCGTAGCCACCGTGAAGATAAACCAGCGGATGCTGACCATCGTCGATCACCGCACCGTCGGGGTCCGTCACGGTGTACTTCAGGGTGACGACGCTGTTCTTCGCAATTTCCGTTTGCATGCTATGTATCCAGTTCCTTGACCAGTTTGAAAACCGCGGCCGCATGGCCGCGGGGCGTAACATCACGAAGCACGTGACGAATGACACCCTGCTTGTCGATGATGAAGGTTGTCCGCGCCACGCCCATCTTTTTTACCCCGTCAACTTCTCTTTCCAGCCACACGTCGTAGAGGCGGGCAACCTCTGTGTCGGTATCGGACAGTAGCCGGATAGACAAGCCATGCTCATCGCGAAAGTCGGCATGGGTCAGACAGTCATCGGGACTCACACCCACGATGATGCAGTCGCAGCGCGCAAACTCGTCCTCATGATCGCTGAAGTCGGCTGCCTGCCGCGTACATCCTGGAGTGTTGTCGCGCGGATAAAAATAGAGAACTACATGCTGCCTGCCGCGCGTGGAAAGAAGATCGAAGTTCTCCATATCCGCGTCCGGCAACGAAAAAGCGGGGGCGATGTCTCCGCTCTGCAACATGGATTCTCGCTGACGTGAGGCGGATTCTAACGGAGAGGCGGCGCGAACTCTACCTGACTGTGGTCGGGGCTCAACGAACATGGGGCGCTCCTTTATGATTTTCGGCACGGCACGGTGGAGAGAACATGCACCTTTATCATCAATAGCCCAGTCAAGCGTCGGGCTCAAGACGCAGCGCATCATTCACCATTTGCTGATAGAGCTTGCCTCAACAGATTAACTGTTTAAAATTACAGCAAAATCAGGAGAGGGTCATGAACACCCGCAGCGCACATCTGACTGCCCGCCAGCAGGAAATTCTCGACTTCATTCGCCAAACACTGGAAACCGAAGGCCGTCCGCCCACCCGTGCAGAGGTGTGCACCGCATTCGGTTTCCGCTCACCCAATGCCGCAGAAACCCACCTACGGTCACTCGCGGCCAAGGGTGCAATTATGCTTGAGGAAGGTCGTGCGCGTGGCATCCGCCTTGCCGAACCGCTTGGCCTACCTCTCATTGGCCGGGTCGCTGCCGGTAGCCCGATTCTAGCCGCCGAGCATGTCGAAAAACGATTCCAGCTCGATCCGTCGCTGTTCTCGTCTCATGCCGACTACCTGCTGCGGGTGCACGGCATGAGCATGCGCGACGCTGGCATTCTCGACGGTGACCTGATCGCGGTACACCGAGCGAACGATGCCCGAAATGGCCAGATCGTGGTAGCCCGCATTGAGGATGAAGTCACCGTCAAGATCCTGCAGCGTAAAGACAACTTTGTTGAGTTGCTCCCGGCAAATCCGGATTTCGAGCCTATCGTGGTGGACATTCGCCGCCAATCAATAGCTATCGAAGGGATCATGATCGGTCTGATCCGACAGTAAGTTGCCCTACTTACAGATGGGTTGCCCAAACGCTTACGCCACGCAGTCGCGATCTGCGCCTTGACTCTGCACTATGCCGCCGCGGTAGGCTTGATGAAAGTGTCCATGTGTCCACCAAGAACGAAGTGGAGACGATGCGCCTAACGACGGTGTAGAAAAACCCGATTTCCGGGCATGCGGTTCCTGTCGGCGATAACCGACGATGTCTTGTTCAT
>NZ_JBDGKX010000025.1:0-51496 GCF_057656155.1 Azoarcus sp. Soil_N_20
CAGATGCCGGCCGAGGCCGCGGCCTGGGTGCAGGAGATGGGCTTCGGACCGTTCACCGTGCTGTTCGCGATCATCGTGATCTACATGCTGCTCGGCTGCGTGATGGACAGCCTGTCGATGATCCTGCTCACGGTGCCGATCTTCCTGCCCATCGTGCTCGGCATGGAGTACTGGGGCCTGGGCCTGGAGGAGAAGGCGATCTGGTTCGGCATGGTCGCGCTGGTGGTGATGGAGATCGGCCTGATCACGCCCCCGGTGGGGATGAACGTGTACATCATCAGCGGCGTGGCCCGCGACATCCCGATGGCCACCATCTTCCGCGGTGTGCTGCCCTTCCTCGCCTCCGACATCCTCCGCATCTTCCTGCTCGTGCTCTTCCCCAGCATCTCGCTGGTGGCACTGTGGGTCGTCAGCTGAGCCGCGGGTCCGGCCGGCGTCCCGGCGGCCCACACTATTAACCCGGCAATTGAACACGTGCAGTCAATGTTGGCACCTTGTTCCTCCCCTTCAAGGGGGGCGGAACCGGGGTTTCAGCGAGCACTGCTCGCTGCCGGTGTAGCGGCGAGGCTTCGCCGAGACTACCGGCCAGGAGGGGGATGGGTTACTCCCGCGCCGGTTGCACCCAGGGGAGGGAGCAGCCGCGCCGCGCTCCACTCGACATCACCTGATTGAAAGCCGGGTTAATAGAATCCAGCCCGTCGGCGACGCCTTGCCGGCTTACGTTGCCAACCGGCGCGCGTGTGCCTGGCGGAACGCCGACGGCGACATGCCCTGCTTGCGGCTGAAGAAGCGCGAGAAGTACGCGGGATCCCTGAAACCGAGCGCATAGCCGATGCCGGTCACGTCGAGATCGGAATAGGCCAGCAGGCGGCGCGCCTCCAGCAGCAGGCGCTCGTGGATCATGTCCTGCGCGCTCGTTCCCGCCTCGCGCCGGCAGCTGTTGTTGAGCTGGGCCGGCGACACCCCGAGGCGCCCGGCGTAGAAGCCGATCGGCTGCCATTCGCGGAAGTGGTTTTCGATCAGCGCGGCAAAGCGTTCGACCCGCACATGCATGCGATCGTGGGCCACGCCCTCCGCCGCGATGCCGCCCGCCCGTGCAAGCTGGACCAGCACCAGCCCGAGCGTCGCGAGCAGCGCGCTCAGGCGTCCCGGCAGGCGACCCGCGTATTCGCGATCGAACTGCTCGAAATGCAGGCGCATCAAGGCCAGGGTGTCGGGTTGCTCGCCAAGCGGAAGGTAGCGGAAACCATCGAACGCCCCGCGCAACTCCGCGGACAAGGCAAACAGCTCGCCGAGCAGGGTCTGCGGCAGGGTGACGATCTGCCCCACCATGTCGGGCGAAAAGCGAAATCCATGAATGCGCCTCGGCGGCACCATCAGCACGCAGGGTACGGTCAGCGCCTGCGGCTCCGTCTCGAGCACCATCTCGGCCTCCCCCGCCTGCAGGAAAACGACATGCAGAAGGCTGTCATGGCTATGAGGCGTGATTTCCCAATCGTACAGGGCACTGCGCGCCGCGATCGTTTCGCAATGCACCGGCTCCGGCGTCGGCCACAACGCCTTTTCGCCAAACAGCTTGTACGACGGGACGCGTGCGTCCTTCATGGGTCTTGTGCCTGCCTTATCGAACGCTTGACCGGGAGCATAGCTCGACTTTCGAAAAGTACAAGCATTGACCCTGCCGAGTTCAAGCGCCCGGCGGTGCGCGTGCCTATAGTTCAAGCCTGTCTGCACGACAGTACCCAATAACAGGAGAGAGAGACATGCAAACCCAAGTCGGAATCATCGGCGGCGGCCCCTCGGGCCTTTGCCTTGCCCGCCTGCTCAGCCTCGCCGGCATCAAGAGCGTCATCCTCGAACGCCAGAACCGCGAGTACGTCGAAGCCCGAATCCGCGCCGGCATCCTCGAACAGGGCATGGTCGACCTGATGCGCCGCGCCAAGGTCAGCGAGCGCATGGACCGTGAAGGCCTGGTGCACGACGGTATCGTGCTCACCTTCGACGGCCGCGAAGAGCGTATCGACATGGCCTCACTCACCGGCGGCAAGCAGGTGATGGTGTACGGCCAGACCGAACTCACCAAGGATCTATACGACGCGGTGCTGAAGGACGACAACATCACCGTGATCTTCGAGGCCCGCGACGTGCATCCGGTCGGCTACCTCGACGGCAAGCCCAAGCTGGAATTCGTCAAGGAAGGCAAGCAGACCATCGTCGACTGCGACTACATCGCTGGTTGCGACGGCTATCACGGCGCCTCGCGCGCTTCCGTGCCGCGCGAGAAAATCACCGAATTCGAACGCATCTACCCCTTCGGCTGGCTCGGCCTGCTGTCCGACACCCCGCCGGTGCACGAAGAGCTGATCTACGCCAACCACAAGCGCGGCTTCGCACTGTGTTCGATGCGCTCGCCGACCCGCAGCCGCTACTACATCCAGGTCGGTCTCGACGAGAAGGTCGAAGACTGGTCCGACGAGCGCTTCTGGGACGAGATCCGCCGCCGCCTGCCCGAGCACATCGCCAAGGACATGGTCACCGGCCCGTCGATCGAGAAGAGCATCGCCCCGCTGCGCAGCTTCGTCACCGAACCGATGCGCTTCGGCAACATGTTCCTGGTCGGCGACGCCGCCCACATCGTTCCGCCGACCGGCGCCAAGGGCCTGAACCTGGCCGCGTCCGACATGTACTACCTGGCGACCGCGCTGATCGCGTTCTACAACGAAGGCGGCCGCACCGACCTGCTCGACCGCTACTCCGAGACCGCGCTGCGCCGGGTGTGGGCCGCGGTGCGCTTCTCGTGGTGGTTCACCTCGATCATGCACAAGTTCAACGAGGACCCGATCGAGCACAAGATCCAGCTCGCCGAACTCGACTACCTGATGAGCTCCACCGCGGGCAAGACCACCATCGCCGAAAACTACGTCGGCCTGCCCTTCGACCCGACCTTCAAGTAAACGCCTCCCCACCCCGGAGGCGGAAAACGGGCGCGCCCACAAGGCGGCGCCCGTTTTGTTTTTGCGTTGCCCTGCTGCCGCGACGCCGATTGCGCACTGCGCCACGATTCGGGCGAAGTTCTTCGCGCGATATCCGCGAAACACGTAAAGTCGCTATCATCGACGGAATGCAGGCGGGGCACCGGCCGCGCTGGACGGGCCCGGAAAGACGCGGAAAGCGCCATTACCGACGGGAGGTCGTTTGCATATGACCGGAAGCAGGGCGGGTTCCATCGCCACGCCGCGGCCTGGCCCCAACGCGGCGGGTTCGCGCGCCAGCCCCGAGCTGCGCCGGGTGCTGGCCAACATCCGGGTGATCATCGCGATCATCGCCGCGATCGAATCCCTGTCACTGTTGCTCGCGGCCCGTCCGCTGATCGTGCTCACGGTGCTGTGTTATGCCGCCTACGCGGGCTGGCTGTGCTGGATCGAGGTCAACGGCAGTCCGCCACCGCAGTCCCCGCTCACCTCCTGGATCGATGCGCTGTGGATCCTGCTGGTGGCCTGGCTTGCAGGGGCGCCGAGCAGCCTCTTCGTGCTGCTGCTGTTGTTCCCGGTGCTGTTTGCCTCGCTCAGTTTCGGCTTCCTCTCGGGGCTGCTGGTCTCGCTGTTCGCCGCCAGCGGCGGCCTGCTCATTGCCTACGGCCAGCACGCCAGCATCATGTCGGCGGAAGCCATGCTCTTTCCGCTCGCCCTGCTCGGTCTCGGTCCGCTGGTGGCAGGGCTGGCGCAGGCCGGGGTACAGATGAACGAACAGGTGACGATCGCCGACCGGCTGCAGGACCAGGCCGATCCGCGCCTGGGGGTGGAGCAGGTGGCCAATACCGTTCTCCGCGCACTGGCGCAGCACTTCGAAGCCGACCTGGGCCTGCTGCTGATCTGGCTGCCCGGCAGCGAGCCGCGCCTGTTCCGGTGCAACCGCAGCGGCGCCGTAGCCGAGGTGCACGGCGACCTCCTCGCGAGCTTGCTCGAAGCGCTCGGGCGCTTGCCGCGCGACATCGCCAGCGTACTCCACGTGACCCATCTTCTCGGTCGGCACCCCATCCGTTACCGCGGCGGCTTCCACGTCACCACCCGGGCGGCCACCCCGGTCGGCCGCCCGGCGATGGACATCCTGGCCGAACTGCTCGACGCCCGATCGCTGATCACCGTTCCCATCTGCCGCCGCTCGCCGCGGCCGTGCTGGCTGTTGCTGGACTCGGGGCACCGGCGCTACCGCACGCGCAATGCGGAACTGCTGTTCGGCATCATGGAACAACTCACACCGGTCATCGAGAATGCCGGCCTCCTCGAGCAACTGTCCGACGAGGCCATGGCCACCGAACGCGCTCGTATCGGCCGCGACCTGCACGACACCGCGATCCAGCCCTATCTCGGCATCAAGTACGGCATCGAAGCGCTGGCGCGCAAGAGCGGAGCGGACAACCCGCTGCGTCACGACATCCTCGCCCTGCAGGAAATGGTGATCAACGAACTTCACCAACTGCGCGAAGTGGTGTCGAGCATGCGCAGCGGCGCCGGATCCGGCGAAGACACCCTGGCGCCGGCGCTGCGCCGCCAGGCCAGGCGCTTCACGGAGCTGTTCGGACTCGAAGTCGCGGTGCACTGCGAGGTCGATGTGCCCACCAATCGCAAGCTTGCCGGAGCCTGCGTCCAGCTCGTCAGCGAAGCACTCACCAACATCCGCCGCCATACCCAGGCCACGCGGGCTGAGATCTTCATCACCGCCGAGCCCGATACCCTGATCCTGCGGATCGGCAACGATCACGGCGGCGGGGACACCCCGCCGGCGCCCTTTGTGCCACGCTCGATCGCCGAGCGGGCAGAATCCTTGCACGGGTGTGCAGTAGTCGACCTGCATCGACCGGGTTTCACTGATCTAATTATCTCAATACCAACGAATTTGGTGGTAATTGACCATGGTTGCGAGTGAAACCCGGATTCGCGTGTTTTTGGTGGATGACCACCGTGCCACGCTGTGGGGACTGGAGCGGCTGATCGACAGCGCGGCCGACCGCATGCGCCTCGTGGGCTCGGCCACCAGCATCCCCGACATGCTGTCGTCACCCGGCTGCAAGGACGCGGACGTGATCGTGCTCGACCTCGACCTGGGCGGCGAGGACTGTAGCAAGTCGTTTACGGCGCTGCTCCACAGCGTCAGCGCCCGGGTGCTGGTGCTCACCGGTGCACGTGACCTCGAGACCCACCGGCGCGCCGTGCTCGGCGGCGCCCGCGGCGTGGTAAAGAAGGAAGAATCGGTCGATATCCTGCTGCGTGCGATCGAGAAGATCCACGACGGCGAAATCTGGCTCAGCCAGGCCCTGCTCGGCATCCTCATGAACACCCTCACCGGCAGCCGCCCTCGCGCCGACGACGACACCACGAAGTTCGCCACCCTCACCCCCAAGGAACATGAGGTGCTCGCCACCGTCGTCAAACATCGCGGCGCCAAGAGCCTGGTCCTCGCCGACGATATGGGCATCAGCGAACACACCCTGCGCAACCACCTGACCGTGATCTATCAGAAACTCGGCGTGCACGGCCGGCTGGAGCTCTACCTGTATGCCAAGGAGCACGGGCTGGGCGCCGCCGTGAGCTGAGGGCACGGCCACAACGATCAGCGCCGGCCTCTGGCCGGGAACCGGGAAAGCGACACGCGCGCTATCCGGGGCGGCGCTCTCGCCAGTCACTTTGTCACCCCCGGCGCGGGCAAGTTTTCCCATGGCCCGCCCCCGCTACCCCGGGTATCTTTACTCCACTCGCGGCCGATGCCGCATGTGTCGAGGCTGCCATGCCCAGCGCCCCGCTTCACCTTCCGATCACCGTCCTCCTCGTCGATGACCAGCGCGCCATCCTCGCCGGCGTGAGTGCGCTGATCGACAGCGAGACTCCGCACATGCAGGTCGCAGGCCGGGCCTGCTGCGGCGTCCAGGCCCTGGCGCTCGCGCACAGCACCCGCCCCGACGTCATCGTGCTCGACGCCGATCTTGCGGGCGAGGACGGACTCGCGCTCATTCCCCAGCTGCACGCCGCCTGCCGTCCCGGCATCGTGGTGTTCACCTGCCTCGCCGATCCGGACGTACGCCAGCGCGCGCTGCGCCTGGGCGCGGCCGGCTTCGTGTCGAAGACAGCGGCGGGCGAAGAATTGATCGCGGCAATCCGTGGGGCGACCGGCTGAAGGAAGGATCGAGGGTGACAATTGTCATGGGCGACCCGGGCGAACGCGATCACCCGGAGCAGGCGCATCGTCGGATGCCAAAGTGGCGCGCCCGGATCACCATGCAAACAGGAACCCGAGCGCACGCGTCATCGTGAGAACGCAGCGCCCGCTCGCGGCATTCGACACCTGCCCGGCCCGGGCTGCATCGCCGCTCGTAGCGGCATCGACGGCGGGCGTACCTCCGGCGGGCAACACGTGGAGATCGTTCAAATGGCCCGTACCGCACACATCCTGACCTCGGCGCAAACACAATCGATAACCGGCGCAGCCCTCTGTGCGTTGTGGCTGCTGTTCGCGATTGCGCACCTTACAAACTTCGGGCTGACCGGCAAAACGGGCCTGCTGCTGTTCGCCATTGCCGAAACCATCATCGCGGCCTTCTTCCTGCTGCGCACCCAGCCCAAGACGTTCACGACAAGACCTTCCGAATGGATCGTGGCGGTCGCGGGGACGTTCCTTCCGCTGCTTCTCCGACCTACGACGGATACCCCGGTACCAATCGCCGAATGGGGCCTGATGGTCGGCTCGGTGCTGCAGATCGCCGGCGTGCTATCGCTGAACCGCAGCCTCGCCATTGTTCCCGCCTTGCGCGAACTCAAGACCCGGGGCATGTATTCGCTCGTCCGGCACCCGATCTACACCAGCTACGTGATCACGTTTTCGTTCTACCTGGCGGCAAATTTCTCGACTAGAAATTTACTGCTTGGACTTGCTAGTGCGACTCTGCTCATCGCTCGTGTGCATTTCGAGGAAAGGCATCTCGGGCTAACGCCCGAATATCGCGCCTACCGGAGCCGCGTCAAGTGGCGGCTGATCCCCTTCGTGTTCTGAAACGCAACCCCGATCTGCGCGCGAGAGGCCTCTCCGGGAACGGGGAGGCCTTTTGCGCATTGCGCCCCGACTATCCCTTTGGTCGCACTCGGCCCGCGCCCCCCGTACCCGATACGCCACGGCGAAGAGCGCCTGCCGAGGCACTCCTCCCGCCATGACAACTGTCACCCTTGCCTTTCGTTATATATGACTAGCCGCACTGGGTGGATTTGCCGATGCCGTGAAAAGGCGAGGCGCCTAATCTGAAGTCAAGGCACACAGGACGGGACGACAGAAATGAAGACCGTGCAGATCGGAGGAATGCTCGACGCATTCTGGACGGAGCAAGACGGCGTCACCGCCATCGAGTATGCGTTGCTGGCGGCGCTGATCTTCGGTGCGATTGTCGGTTCGGTCGGTTTGCTCGGCGACAGCCTTGAATTGCTCTATGACGACATCGCAATAAAGGTGGCCGCCGCGGCGCCCTGAACAAGCAGCGGTTTCAATGCGAGATGGAATTCGACTCGCAGCGGTTTTCCGGATCGGGCCTCCCGCTCCGGTTGGTAGCCGGGAGGTCCGGCGTTCTTTTGACGAAGGAGAAAATCATGTTCGAAATGCTCAAACAGTTCATCCGCGATGAGGAAGGCGTCACTGCGATCGAGTACGGATTGATTGCGGCGCTCATCGCCGTAACCATCATCGCCAGCGTGGACGCTGTCGGCGACAACCTGGTTCTGGTGTTCACCAACGTTTCCACCGCACTGACCGCTGCTCTCTGAGAGAACTCGTGGTCAGGAAGGGTCATTGGACCGCCGAGACGCGGCCCAATGACTCTTACCGAGAACAAGACTGACTCTGAACGAACCGGTGACTCAAATGAACCTCGGACTCGCCAGCCTGCTCTGCGTCCTCGCAGTCGCCGTATTTACCGATCTGCGCACAGGCAAGGTCCACAATTTGTTGATCGTCACGGGTCTGCTTATAGCCTTGGCTTTCCACGGCATTGCTGCACATGGCGATGGAATTCTCCAGGCTCCTGCCGGCGCAATCGGACTACTTTCCGCGCTCGGCGGAGTCGCCGTCGGCTTTGCGGCGCTGTTTCCCCTCTACGCCGTACGGGCGATGGGAGCCGGCGACGTCAAGCTGATGATGATGGTCGGCGCCTTTCTCGGCCCGCTGCAAACACTGGGGGTTGTCGTCCTGACCTTCGCTGCCGGCGGCGTGCTTGCGCTGGCGATGGCACTGTGGCAGCGCTCGTTTGCGCAACTGGTGATGAATCTGCGCCTCATGCTCACCACCAGCGCGGTCAAGGCCGCCAACGGCATCAACCCGACATTCGAACCCCTGCAGCATACCGCCGGGCGCATGCCGTATGCGCTGGCGATTGCTACCGGCACCCTGTTGCAACTGCTCCTGGTCCGCTCCGGCGGCTGGGCGCTGAGCTGAACGGAACATTGCGGAGCCTGCTCATGCACACCCCTTCCAGCGCCAAGGTAATCCCCTTCGACGAAGCCAGCGCGTTCCCGCGCGCGCCGCGCACGCTCGATGAAACCGGCCTGCCGCTGCTGCTCCTCGTCGAACTGGCCGCGAAGCTGCTGTTTGTGCGCGGCCAGTTGCGCCTCACCGAGCTGTCGCAGCAACTACGCCTGCCGGCGAGCGTGCTCGAAAGCCTGCTCGCGTTCATGCGCAGCGAGCGGCTGTGCGAGGTCATGCGGCGCGGCGAGACCGACGGCGACATCCTGTATGAGCTCACCGACGCCGGCCGCGCCCGCGCCGCCGAGTTCCTCGGGCGCTGCAAATATGCAGGCGCGGCGCCGGTCGGCCTCGCCGCGTATGTCGCCCAGGTCGAGCGGCAGTCGGTCACGAAGATGCGCGTCACCCGCGACGGGGTCAACGAGGCGTTTGTCGGCCTGATCATCAAGCCGGAGGTGCGCGATCAGCTCGGCGCCGCGATGAGCTCGGGACGCGCGATGTTCTTGTACGGCCCGGCCGGCGCCGGCAAGACCTACCTCGCCGAGCGGCTGGCACTGCTGCTCGATGGCGACGTCGCGGTGCCGCACGCGATCCTCGTCGATGGCGAAATCATCCAGGTGTTCGACCCGCTGATTCATACACCGGTCGATGACGATCAGCGGCCCGCGAGCCTCGACAACCTGACGCGCACGGACCAGCGCTGGGTGCGCTGCAAGCGCCCGGTGGCGATCACCGGCGGCGAATTGACGCTGCGCATGCTCGATCTCGACTACGACGCCGCCAATGGCTTCTATCAGGCGCCGCCGCACGTCAAGGCAAACAACGGCCTGTTCGTGGTCGACGACCTCGGCCGGCAACTGGTCACGCCGGAACAGCTGATGAACCGCTGGATCGTGCCGATGGACCGCCGTCACGACTACCTCGCGCTGCATAGCGGCACGAAATTCACGCTGCCCTTCGATGTCGTGCTGGTGTTCTCGACGAATCTGATGCCCTCCGAGGTCGCCGACCCCGCCTTCCTGCGCCGACTCGGCTACAAGATCCACATCGGGCCGATGAATGTGGATGAATACAGGAACATATTCACGCGGGTTTGCGAAGAACGGGGCGTACCCTTCGATGAAGCCAGCTTTCAGACCCTGTTGAACGACTATCACGCCGTGCATGAGCAGCCGCTGCTGGCGTGCTACCCGCGCGATCTGGTGAACCAGATTGCCGACCTCGCCCGCTATCTCGGGGAACCCGCGCGACTGACCCCGGACGCCCTGCACTGGGCCTGGCACAACTACTTCGCGACCCGTTAGGGCCGCAGCTCGGAGGGAGGGGCCGGCGGCCGTGCCTACGGCAGCCGGCCTTGCACCGGAACGCCCGCCACGGCGGGCACTTGCAGGACCGGCAGGAAACCCTGACGGTCCGGAAACAAGGGGATTCAAATGAAGGCCAAGGGTGGCATCTTTCTCTTCGTCGCGTTGCTCGCCGGACTCGCCGCGGTCGTGCTCGGAACACGCTGGCTGCAGGACAAAGCCGGCGGGGACGCCAACCGCATCGCGGTCGCGGCGGTCGAACTGCAACTCGGCGGCCGGATCACGCCGGAGGCGGTCCGCCTCGTGGTCTGGCCGTCCGGCAGCGTGCCCAACGGCGCCTTCACCGATCTCGCGACACTCGACGGCCGCGTCGCGATCACGGGCATCCAGCCCGGCGAGCCGGTGCTCGAGTCGCGCCTGGCCCCGGTCGGCACGAAGGGCGGGCTGTCCGCCGTCGTGCCGGACGGCAAACGCGCGATCACCGTGCGCGTCAATGACGTCGTCGGCGTCGCCGGATTCACGCTGCCCGGCAACTATGTCGACATCATGGTAAATACGGAGAACACGGGGGCAACCCGCAATAATCAGGACCAGATGATCTCGAAGATCGTGCTCGAGCGCATCCTCGTGCTCGCCGTCGCGCAAGAGGCCAACCGCGACGAAACCAAGCCGCGGGTGGTGAATGCGGTCACGCTCGAAGTCACCCCGGAACAGGCCGAGCGCCTCGACCTCGCGCGCAGCGTCGGCAACCTGTCGCTGGTGCTGCGCAATCAGATCGACTCGGGCCCGACCGCGACCGAAGGCATCACCAAGGCAATGCTGCTGCGCACTGCGGTCGAGGTGCCGGTGGCGGCGCCCGCCCCGGCCGCGCCTGTGGCCCCGCGCCGCACGTATGCGAAACGGAGCCCCGCGCCGGCGCCCAGCGCAAAGGTCTGCGTCGAGGTGATCCGCGGCGTCAACAAGGCCAACGAATGCTTCTAGCCCATTCCAATCGCTCACGGATCGCAGAGGACATCATGACCAGGAACGAGAACAACAGCAGGCGCAGAGTCGCAGGGGTTACGTCGGCAGTCATCGCGCTGATGCTGTCCGGTGCCGCCCACGCCGCGGTCACCGGCGCTCCGCCGGCGAGAAAGCCGGTCGCGGTCGCCGCCAGCGGCGGTTCGCCCTGCGGGCGGGTCGAAATCGCGCCGATGGTGACGATTCCGGTCGGCAAGTCTTCGGTGATCCGGCCCGAGGTTCCGGTGACGCGCATCCTGCTGGGCAACCCCGACAATGCCCAGGCCGCGCGCCCGAGCGTCGAAGCCGCGAAGGATGACAAGGGAGGGAAGCAGCAGGCGAAGCAGGACGACGGCCGCCCCGGTGTCGCCCAGGTCGATGTGCTGCTGCTGAGCCCGAACGAGATCTACCTGCTCGGCAAGTCGGTCGGCTCGACCAACGTCGTGCTGGTCGACCGCAATGGCGGCTGCACCGCGCTGGACGTGACGGTGGCGATGGACGTGACCTCGGTCCAGGGAGCGATCACGATGCTGCTGCCTGACGAAGCCGGCATCAGGGTGAGTTCCGCCTACGACTCACTGGTCCTGACCGGCACCGTCAGCGACGCGACCAAGGTCGATCGCGCCGTGGAGATCGCCTCCGCTTACGTGCGGGACAGCGGCGGTGGCCAGAACGGACGCAACGAGCGGGTATTGAACATGCTCAAGGTCGGAGCGCCGCAGCAGGTGATGCTGGAAGTGAAGGTGGCGGAGGTCTCGAAGGCGGTACTCGACCGCTTCGGCATCGACTTCACACGCGCCTACGCGTCAGGCGACGGCACGATGATTCGCTTCCTGTCTGGCGTCTTTGGCGGCAAGAGCGCAGTCGGGGGGCAGGTGTCCGGTACCGTTGGCGCCCGCGTCGGCGGAGGGATCGTCGACTCCATCAGCAACAGCAGCGGCACCGGCGCGATCACCGCGCCGATCGGCAATGCGACGATCGGCGGCGACGCGACGACCGTCCCGCTGATCTCCGGCAAAAACAGCACGTTGATCGGCCTCGACGCGCTGAAGAGCGACGGCCTGATCAAGATTCTCGCCGAGCCCACAGTAATGGCGATCAGTGGCCAGGAGGGCAGCTTCCTCGCCGGCGGCAAGATCTTCATCCCGGTGTCGCAAAACGACGGCGGTACGAGAACGGTCACGCTGGAGGAAAAGGAATTCGGCGTCTCGGTCAAGTTCACGCCGACCGTGCTCGAAGGCGGACGGATCAACCTCGCCGTGCGGCCGGAAGTTTCCGAACTGAACCGTGAGGGTGTCGGCATTAGTGCGCCCGGTGTCAATGGCCTGGCGATCCTGCCGTCCTTCACCACGCGCCGGGCTTTCACCACCGTCCAGTTGATGGACGGCCAGAGCTTCGCGATCGGCGGGCTGATCAAGAACAACACCACCACGAACATCCGGGCCTTCCCGTTCCTCGGCGAGATCCCGGTGCTGGGCGCGCTGTTCCGCAGCACCGAATTCCAGACCGACCGCTCGGAACTGGTGTTCGTCATCACCCCGCGCCTGGTGAAGCCGCTGCCGCCGGATTTCGTGCTGCCGACCGACAACTACACCGAGCCGAGCCGCGCCGACGTGATCTGGCGCGGCAAGCTCGAAGGCAACGCACCGACACCGGCCGAGGGGGCGACGCCTCTCCCTGCCGCAAGCGAGCCCGCCGGTGGCGGCTTCGAACCCAAGTGAGGAGGCGGATCATGAAAAAAATCGCACAACTGACCGGTGCCCTGGTGATTGTTGGCCTGACCGGCTGTGTCGCCACCTCACCCGACTGGGACGCCCGTTTCGGCGAAGCCGCAAGGACCGCGGCCGCACAACAGGTGATCGCCCCCGATGCCTCGCGCAACGCCGACCCGGTAACGGGCATCGACGGCAAGGCCGCTCAGGGGGCGATGGGGGAGTATGCCAAGAGCTTCACGCAGCCGCAGCCCCAGCCCGACGTGCTCACCATCGGCGTAGGCGGTGGGTCGGGACGCTGAGCGGATGAGAGGCGGGAGAACAGGCATGCCAAAGACCATCACGACACGTCCCCAGCAGCGAGGCGCGGTTGCGATCATCACCGCGCTGTCTCTCGTCGCACTGGTCGGCTTCGCCGGCCTCGCGCTCGATCTTGGGCGGCTGTATGTCAACAAGACCGAATTGCAGAATGCCGCGGACGCGTGTGCGCTGGCAGCCGCAACCAAGTTGACCTGCGATCCGGCGGTAACGGGGACCTGCCCCGCTTCGTTACTGCAAACTGCCGAAGCGGCAGGGATCTTCGTCGGCCAACGGAACAAGAAGGACTTCCAGGGCGACGCGGTCGCGATCGCATCGGCTGACGTGAGGTTCAGTACCGCGCTGGCGCCGAACTCGAACTACCAGTCGCGCCTTGCTGCCGATCCGAACTCCAAATTCGCGATGTGCATCACACGTGCGACAGGCGTCGCGCCGTGGTTCATCGGCGTCCTTGGAATCGGCGAACAGGCGGTATCCGCTTACGCCGTGGCAACCCTCGCCCCCGGAAAAACCTTCTGCGGGTCATTGCCGATCGGCATCTGCAAGAAGTCGGGCACGGCCTTACCCGATTTCGGCTACACCGTCGGGGAGTGGATCGGGTCGACGTTCAACTCCGGCGCCAACAGCGATGAAAACCTGGAGGGCAACTTCAGGTGGGTCGATTTCAGCATCAGCGCTGGCGGCAACTCGGAGATTCGCGACCAATTGGCAGGCAGCGGCGCGGTATGCGGTCTTCGCGTCGGCGACGACATCCGCCAGCCCGGCACGCAGCAGGGCGCCAAGTCGGCTTACAACACCCGATTCGGCATTTACCCGAATGGGGCCAACGCGTACACACCACAGACGGCCCCGCCTGACCCGACCGGCTATGCCTATCCGAACAAGGCGCCGGGCAGCCCCGTGTTCGACGTCGGCACCAGCGCCTATGAGGACTACGTGGACAGGCGGGCCAGTAACGCCCCGTTCAGCGGCAACGAGTACGCCCCGACGGGTGCGGCCGGAAATATCCCGGGCCAACCGCTCAACAGCGCGGAGCACGCGACCTACGGCGCCGACCGCCGTCTGGCCGGCGTGCCGATGATCGACTGCGATGCAGGCAACCAGGTTCCGATCCTCGGCATGGCCTGCGTCCTGATGCTGAATCCGATGTCGAACGGCGCGACCGGGACGATTTATCTCGAGTATCGAGGCGCCGGAAATGCCGACGACAGCCCTTGCCAAACCGGCGGCTCGCCCGGAAGCAGCACGGCCACAGGCCCAAACGTGCCAACCCTGGTGCAGTGAGACAGATGATGAACATGCGATCCAGACAACGAGGAGTGGCTGCCGTCGAACTGGGCATCCTCATCATTCCGCTGGTACTGCTTGCCTTCGGCATCACCGAGTTCGGGCGCGCGATCTACCAGTACAACACGATCGCGAAAGGCGTTCGCGATGGCGTGCGCTACCTCGCTCAAGGGGCGCCGGGAGATGCGGCGCGGATCGACAACGCGAAGAACCTGGCGGCGTGCGGGACCACCACTGCCTGCTCCGCCGCGTCCGCGTTGGTGACCGGGCTGAGTTCGAGCATGGTCAGCGCCTGCGACCGCACAAATTGCGCCGGCGATCACAACCTGCAGGAAGTCACGTATGGCGGCGGCTCGTTTGGCCAAATCAATCTGGTCACCATGACGGTTACGGGCTTCCAGTTCACTTCTCTCGTTCCGTTCGTGATGCCCAACATCACATTCGGCCCGATCCGCGCGACGATGGAGCAAAGGGGGGCGCTGCCATGACCCTGCAAAAACGTAGATATCGGAAGGGGCAGCGCGGCGTTGCGGCAGTGGAATTCGCGCTTGTTGCGGGCGTCTTCTTCTCCCTCCTCATCGGCATCATGGAAATGGGACGGGTCCTTTTTTACTGGAATACCGCAACCGAGGCGACTCGGCTGGGGGCACGAATCGCAGTGGTCTGCGATCTTGATGACACCGCGATCAAAACAAGGATGACGAGCCTGTTTCCGATTGTCCCCGGAGACAAGATTCAGGTGTCGTATTCACCGACCGGCTGTGTCGATGCCGATAGCTGCTACGAAATCACCGTCCGAATCGACCCAATTCCCGTCACTACGATAATTCCCTACATTCCGCTGACCCTGACCCTGCCAGCATTTGCAACCACGTTGCCGAACGAGAGCATGGAAAGCACCAACAAAGACGGGGTTTCGAATCCGGTTTGTCAGTGATTTCCGCATCAACCAGTTTCAACCGGGAACATCGCAATGAAGATCAAGATCCTTTCCGATAGCCACGACAACGCCGAGCGCCTTCGCGCAATCCTCGTTCAGTCGGGCAAATCGATGGACGTCGCGGTCGGACATGCAACGTCGAGCGAACCGATCGGGGCGGTCAATGGCACGGTGCCCGATGTCGTCGTGCTCGATGCGTTCGAGCCGAGCGGACTCGAGGCACTCGAACGCCTGACGCTGCGCTATCCGCAGATCGACCCGATCGTCATCACCGACGACAGCTCGTCAGACTTTCTGCTCCGGGCATTTCGCGCCGGCGTACGCGAGGTGCTGCCGAGCGCACCGAATGCCGAGGCACTACACGCCGCGCTCGCACGTATCGCGCGCAAGCGCGGTGTCACCGGCGGGGCCGCCGCCGAGGGCAAGATTCTGGCAATGACATCGTGCAAGGGTGGCAGCGGCGCGACCTTCCTCGCGACGAACCTCGCGTGGGTGCTGGCGGCGGCGCATGGCAAACGGGTCGCGCTGATCGATTTGAACCTGCAGTTCGGTGACGCGGCGATGTACGTCACCGACCAGAAGCCGGCGAGCAACCTCGCGCTGGTGTGCCAGCAGATCCATCGCCTCGACGCCGCTTTCCTCGCGTCGGCGATGATCGAGGTCGCGCCCGGCTTCCACCTGTTTGCCGCGCCCGATGACCCGGCCCACGCGACGGACGTCAAGGCCCAGAACGTCGAGGCGATCCTCAAGGTGGCGCGCGCGAACTACGACTTCGTCATCGTCGATGTCGGCCGCTCGCTGGACGCCGTAAGCCTGCAGGCGTTCGACATGGCGGACATGATCTTTCCGGTGGTGCAGCTGACCTTGCCGTTCATCCGCGAGGCGAAACGGCTGGTCGGCGTGTTCGTGTCGCTCGGTTATTCGATGTCGAAGGTCGGGCTGATCGTCAATCGCCATCAGAAGAACAGCGAGATCACGCTGGAGGATCTGGAACGCACGGTGAATGCGAAGGTGTTCAAGTCGGTGCCGAACTGTTACGAGGCGGTCGCCGCGTCGGTGAACCAGGGTGAGCCGATCGCGCGGCTCGCGAAGAACAGTCCGGTGACGAAGGTCCTGCGCGAGATCGCGGAATCGCTCGCCGCCGACCCGGAAAAGACGAGCAAGGGCTGGCTGTCGCGCCTGTTTGCGACGCACTGAGGCCAGCCTGCCAAATGACCAGGGGAATATGAAATGAGTTTGCGCCAGCGTCTCGAAGCGGTCTCGCCGGAAATCGGCCAGCGCCCGGCAGCACCCGATACCGGTGGATCGAAGGCCTACCAGGCCCTCAAGATGCGCATCCATCAGTTGCTGCTGTCGCGCATCGATCTCGAGGCGATGGAGAATCTCGCGCCCGAGCGGCTGCGCGAAGAGTTGCGCCTGATGGTCGAGCGGCTGCTCGCCGAAGAGAACGTCGTCGTCAACACCAGCGAACGGCGCGACCTCGTCCGCGACATCCAGTACGAAATGCTCGGACTGGGGCCGATCGAGCCGCTGCTCGCCGACCCGACCGTGTCGGACATCCTGATCAACGGCTCGCAGCAGATCTATGTCGAGCGTCACGGCAAGATCGAGCACACGAACATCACGTTCAGCGACGACGCGCACCTGATGAAGATCATCGACAAGATCGTGTCGCGGGTCGGACGGCGTGTCGACGAGTCCAGCCCGATGGTCGACGCGCGCCTGCCCGACGGCTCGCGGGTGAACGCGATCATCCCGCCGCTCGCGCTCGACGGGCCGGTGGTGTCGATACGGCGCTTCGCGGCGATTCCGCTGACGATCGAAAAGCTGATCGAGTTCAAGGCGCTGACGCCGGGGATGGCCGAACTGCTCGCCGGGCTGGTGCGGGCGAAGATAAATATCCTGATCTCCGGCGGCACCGGCAGCGGCAAGACGACGCTGCTGAACATCCTGTCGCACAACATTCCCGAAGACGAACGCATCGTCACGATCGAGGACGCGGCCGAACTGCAGTTGCAGCAGCCGCACGTGGTGCGGCTCGAAACCCGCCCGCCGAACATCGAGGGCAAGGGCGAGGTGACCCAGCGGGCGCTGGTACGCAACGCGCTGCGCATGCGCCCGGATCGCATCATCCTCGGTGAGACGCGCGGCGCCGAAGCCTTCGATGTGCTGCAGGCGATGAACACCGGCCACGAGGGTTCGATGACGACGGTGCACGCGAACACCCCGCGCGATGCGCTGGGCCGCATGGAGAACATGATCGGCATGTCCGGCGCGAACCTCCCGCCCAAGGTTGCGCGCGCCCAGATCGCCAGCGCGATCGGCGTGATCGTGCAGGCGATCCGTCTGACCGACGGCAAACGCAAGCTGGTGAGCATCCAGGAGATCACCGGCATGGAGGGCGACATGATCACGATGCAGGAGGTCTTCACCTTCCGCCAGCAGGGCATCTCGGAAGCAGGCGTGGTGCAGGGTCAATTTGCCGCCACCGGCGTGCGCCCGCAGTTCGCCGACCGCTTGCGATCTTTCGGCATCCGCTTGCCCGAGGACATGTTCGACCCGACGCGACGCTTCGAGTGAGGCTGACATGGATATCCTGACCCTGCTATTTGCGCTGGCGACCTTCATCGCCGTGGTGCTGTTCCTCGAAGGCGGCTATCTGTGGTGGGCATCGACGCACAGCGCCGAAGTGAAGCGCCTCAACCGGCGTCTCGAAGAGGTTTCGACCGGCGCCCAGGGCGGGCGCGCGGCATCGCTGTACAAGGAGCAGAACGCGACCGGTTCGGCAGCGGGCGACCGTCTGCTGTCGGCGGTAACGCACCTGGACGGCGTCAATCGGATGATCGTCCAGTCGCGCCTGTCGCTGACGCTCATCCAGTTTCTCGGCTGGACCGTGGCGCTGGGCGCGCTTGGCTTCGCGCTGCCGGTACTTCTGCACCGGCCCATGTTTGTCGGCCTGATCGCCGCCGGCGTGCTGGCCGCGCTACCGACGTTCTACGTGCTGCGGGCGCGCACTCAGCACATGCAGCACTTCGAACGGCAATTGCCGGAGGCGCTCGACCTGATGGGGCGGGCGATGCGTGCTGGCCACGCGTTTCCGACCGCGATCAAGATGGTCGCCGAGGAAATGAAGGACCCGATCGGCGGCGAGTACCGGATCCTGTTCGACGAGATGAACTACGGCGTGCCGCAACAGACGGCGCTGCTGAATCTGGCGTCGCGCACCGCCAGCACCGACCTGAGCTACTTCGTGATCGCGGTCCTGATCCAGCGCGAATCCGGTGGCAATCTCGCCGAGTTGCTGGACAACATCAGCGCGATCATCCGCGCCCGCCTGAAACTGTATGGCGAAATTCGCACGCTGTCGGCCGAGGGACGGCTGTCGGCGTGGATTCTTGGCAGCCTGCCGTTTGCGACCGCGGCCATGATCAACATCGTCAATCCGGACTTCATGAAGGTGCTGTGGGAAGACCCGGCAGGCATCAACTTCATATACGGCGCGCTGTGCCTGATGGTCGTCGGCGTCCTGTGGATGCGCAGGATCATCCGTATCCGGGTCTAGCCGGACAAAATGACAAGGGGACAGACATGAGCCACACCCAGATCGCATTTCTCGGACTGTTGTTCGTCGCCGTGACGGCCGGCGCGTTCTTCGTCATGAGTTTGTTCTCGCGTTCGCCAACGGCCGACCGGCTGAACGCGCTGGCCGGCGGAAAGGGGGCGGCGGCGCCCGCCACCGACTCCTGGATCGAGCGCACGGAAAAACTCACCCGCCCGTTCGCCAAGCTCTCGACCCCCGAGGACAGCGAGGACACCTCCGCACTGCGCGCGCGCTTCATGCACGCCGGGATCCGCCATGCGTCCGCACCGCTCGCGTTCTTCGGCATCAAGACCGTCCTCGCGCTCGGACTGCCCCTGCTGGCGTATTTCACCGTGCTGGTGTCGGCGCCCGAACTCGAGTTCCAGGGCACGCTGTTCGTCGTCCTGCTCGCTGCAGCGGTCGGCTACTACCTGCCGAACATTGTGCTGAACCGCCTGATCTTCGTGCGTCAGCGCGAGATCTTCGAGACCTTTCCGGACGCGCTCGACCTGATGACGGTCTGCGTCGAAGCCGGTCTCGGCATCGAAGCGGCGCTCGTTCGCGTCGCCGACGAGATGCAGCACAAGAGCGAGACGCTCGCCGAGGAACTCCATCTGGTCACGCTCGAGCTGCGAGCCGGCCTTGAACGCGCGCGCGCCCTGCGCAATCTCGGCAACCGCACCGGCGTCGAGGAGGTCGAAGGCTTCGTCGCCATGATCATCCAGGCCGAGCGCTTCGGCACCAGCATCGCCGCCTCGCTGCGCATCCATTCCGACATGCTGCGCACCCGCCGCCGCCAGCGCGCCGAGGAAGCCGCCGCGAAGATCGCGCTGAAGCTGCTGTTCCCGCTGATCTTCTTCATCTTTCCGTCGCTCATGCTGGTCCTGCTCGGCCCGGCGATGATCCAGATCTACCGCATCCTGCTGCCGACCATGGCCGGCGGCGGTTAGCCCAAGGAGAACCATAATGAAAACGACGAGGCTCGCCCACATCCTCGGTGCCGCATTCAGCGCGACCCTGCTCGGCGCCTGCAGCACCGCCCCGGTGATGCCGGACAAGGCGATGACGGTGGAACCGGTCATGCGCGTGCGCCACGGCAACCTCAACGCGGAGGGTTACTACGCCCTGGGTCGTCTCGAGGAGAACCGGCCGCCGCCCGAGAAGGCGCTCGATTCCTACCGCAAGGCAGTCGAAGTCGACCCCGGCTTCGTTCCCGCCTGGAACGCGCTGGGTGCCCTGCACGCGCGCCTGGGGCACATGGAGGAAGCCATGAGCGCGCTCGAACGCGCGGTGGCGCTCGCCCCCACGGCAAGTCATCTGCATAACAACCTGGGCTATGCGATGCTCCTCTCCGGCCGCGACGAAGGTGCGGTCGTCACGCTGCGCCGCGCCGTGCAGATCGACGGCAACAACCGCCGCGCCTGGCGCAATCTCGCCGACGCATATCGGCGCCTGGGTGACGAGCGCAACAGCGAGCTTGCCGGAGCGCGGGCCGACGGGACCTGGCCGGGTCCGATCGCCGATGCCGGCGCAGCCAACCCGGCCCGGCCAACGGCCGGCAGCCTGTCGGCAGTCGGGCGTGCATCCGGACCCGCGCTGGTACAGGCGAATGTGGGCGCTCGGCTGGTCAAGATCGCCGAGAACATCTACGAACTGCTCACCACCCCGGCCACCGCCGCGCCCCCCGCCCGCGCAGCGGAACGAACCCCTCCGGCAAAGTGGGCGCTGTCCCTGGCGCCGGTCAGGTCGGGGTTGTCGCCCGTGTCCTTGGCCGCGCCGGTCAGGTCGGGACTGTCGCCCGCGTCGTTCGCCACCGCAGTCGCGTCGGCGCCCCCCCTCGCGTCGGCGGCCCCCCTCGCCGCGCTCACCCCCGCCGCACTCCCCCCCGCCGCACTCGCCCCCGCCGTGCCATCGTCGCGCCCGGTGCGCTACGAGGTTTCCAACGGCCACGGCAACACGGGCCTGGCCCGGCGCATCGCGACCCTGCTGCAGCGGGGCGGGATGACTTTCCCCCGCCTCACCAACCAGCGCCCCTTCAACGAGCCCGCCTCCGTCGTGCAGTACCGGAAAGGTTTCCGCGACGCGGCCGAAGCGCTCGCTGCGCGCCTGCCGTTCCGCCCGACCATCCTGGAGGCTTCGTCGGCCGGATTGGTCTCCGACGTGCGCCTGCTGTTGGGGCGGGATCTCAACCTCAGCGAGGCCTGTGTCGAGCTCGATCTGTGCCCGCAACTGGCGGGTCGCGAACTCCGACCGACAAGCGTGGCTTCGGCCACTCGCGCGGGTGAGTAATCGGAATGCGGGAAAACGGGCGGGCCAGGTGCGTCGCCGCAGACGCGACCCCAACGACGCCTTTGTCATATGCGTTGGCCGCAACAAATCAAGTAACACTTGAATGCTCAAGGAGATGGAATTTGTCCGACCTGTCTTCTATGCTTCTTTTACAGCCGTAAAAAAATATACGAGGAGAGAAGACATGGATATGAGCGGACGCGTAGCGACATGGCTCGAACTCGCAGTTGCTCCGGAATGGCACCGCCAGGCCGTCAACATCCGGGTGCATCAGGTGGGCGAAGCCAAGGATCAGTGTTACACCCTGTCTATGGACGGTCGGTGCGTGTGTACCAGCAACGGCCAGCTCACCACCTTTCGCGGACGGCCCGCGGTCGAGCGGTTCCTGGAAATGGTGCGGGTCGATGATTTCGAGTATGGCGATCCCGATCCCGATCTGCGCGCGTTCCCTCACGGGCATTATTGCCTGAGTCTCGATCAGCAGAACACCCTGTGCGCGTGCGAGGAGTGCCGCAGCGACGGCATGCCGGTGTGCATGCCGATCGGCAGCAGTGCAAACGCCACCTGGCTGCCACCGGTGCCCGACTGGCGCACCGACTCCTGCAGCATCTAGCGCGCCCGAACGCACCGGCGACGGTCGCGACCTGCCCCGGGCCTGCCTGAACGGCAGGCTCAGAGGCGCTCCGACGCGGTATCGGTCAATCCTCCGTCCAAGAAGGAATCCGGTGCCGGCAAGGGCGTGTTCGGCAGCACCATGTCGCTCGGACAGATCTGCTCGGTGAAGCCATCGAGCGAACCCATCGACTGACAATCCCGGCGGGCCACCGGCTCGCTGGTCATGTAGGCAATCACCAGCCGCGTCAGCGCTTCGAGCGCTTCGCGGTGGGTGCGTTCCTGGGCATGCGAGGCGTCCGCACCAAAGCCGATCAGCGCGGTGCGGATGTCGTTGCCCGCCTCCACCGCCGCCGCCGAATCGGAGCGGTAATACAGAAACACGTCGCGCCGATGGGGGATTTCGTGTTCCCGGGCCAGGGCGATCAGCTTGTGGGTGAGGTGGTAGTCGAAGGGCCCGGACATGTCCTGCATGCAGATCGTGGTGGCGTGTTCCGAGGTGTTCTGCCCGGGGGCCGCGATCGAGATATCGAGGCTGACCATCTCGGCAATCTCGCCGTGCAACGCGGCCGAGGCACCTGAGCCGATCTCCTCGGTAATGGTCAGCAGCGGGTGCACATCCACCGGCAGCCGCAGCTTGTGATCGCGCACCGCCTTGCACGCGGTCAGCAGCGCCGCCACCGCCGCCTTGTCGTCGAGATAACGGGAATTGATGTATCCGTCGGGCTGGATTTCCACCTGTGGGTCGAAGGCAATCCAGTCGCCGACGTGCACGCCGGCGGCCTCCAGCCCGGCGCGGTCGTTCACCGGCAGATCCACCCGCACCTCGACGTGCTCCCAGCCGATCGGTTGGGTATCGATCTCATTGCCGAAAGCGTGGCCGGAGGTCTTCAGCGGCAGGCAGGTGCCGCGCACATGGCCGTCGTCGGTGAACACCGTCAGGCGCGAGCCTTCGGCAAAGCGCGCCGACCAGTGGCCGATGGGCACGATCGCCAGCCGGCCATTGGGCTTGAGGCCGCGCACCATGGCCCCCAGGGTGTCGAGGTGGGCGACCACCGCGCGCGCCGGCTGCGCCTCGCGTCCGCGCAGGGTCGCGCGGATCGCGCCGCGGCGGGTAATTTCGTAGGGAATCTCCAGCGCTTCCAGGCGGCCGGCGGCGTAGCGCACCACGGCATCGGTCAGACCCACCGGGCTGGGGATGGCGAGCAGTTGCAGCAGGGTTTCTTCCAGATAGGCGTAGTCGATCGGGGGCAAAGGCGTTTCCGTCATGCGGGAATTCCTCCGGTGTGCGCACGGGTGCGCGGGAACAGCAGGTCGACGAAGCGCTCGGCGGTCGGCTGCGGTTCATGGTTGGCAAGGCCGGGGCGTTCGTTGGCCTCGATGATCACGTAGTCCGGCCCGTCCACCGCCGGCACCAGGAAATCGAGCCCGGTCACCGGAATGTCGAGCGCGCGGGCGGCCTGCTCGGCGGCGGCGCGCAACACCGGATGCAGCTCGGCGGTCACGTCGTGAATGGTGCCGCCGGTGTGCAGGTTGGCAGTATTGCGTACCTGAAGGCAGGTGTCGGCAGGCAGTACGTCGTCGAGTTCCCAGCCCTGGGCGCGCACGCAGCGCGCGGCTTCGTCGTCGAGCGGAATGCGCGACTCGCCAGCGGTGGCCGCGGCGCGGCGCCGGCTCTGCTTCTCGATCAGTGCGCGCACACTGCTTGCACCGTCGCCCACCACCGCCGGCGGGCGGCGCACGGCGGCGGCCACCACGCAGAAGTCGATGACCACGATGCGCAGATCCTGTCCGCTGCAGAACTGCTCGACGATCACCCGGTCGCAGAACCGGCGTGCGCGCTCGACTGCCGCCTCGACCTCGTCCTCGCCCACCAGATTCACGCTGATGCCCTTGCCCTGCTCGCCTTCCACCGGTTTCACCACCACCGCGCCGTGGGTGGCCAGGAATGCGGCGCGGGCCGGCGCGTCGTCGGCATCGATCTGGGCGGGCACGCACAGCCCGGCGCCCGCGAGCAGGCGCAGGGTGACGCGCTTGTCCTGGCAGCGACTCATCGCGATCGCCGAACTCAGCTCCGACAGCGATTCACGGCACACGATGCCGCGCCCGCCGAGGGTGAGGCGGAAATATCCGTTCTCCGCGTCCAGCACCTCGGCATGGATGCCGCGCCGGCCGGCTTCGTCGACGATGATTCTTGCGTAGGGATTGAGCGCGCAGAGCGCATCGGCCGGGCCGGTGAACAAGGGCTCGTTGATCGCGTTGCGGCGCTTGACCGCGAACGCCGGAATGCGCTGGAAGCCGAGCTTCTCGTAAAGCGCGATCGCCTGCTCGTTGTCGTGCAGCACCGAGACGTCCATCCATGCCCGTCCGCGCGCCAGATAGTGCTCGGCCAGATAGCGCACCAGCGCCTCGCCGATGCCCGGATGCGCGGCCTGCGGCGCGACCGCCAGCGCCCACAGGCTGGCGCCGTGCTGGGCGTCGGCAAAGGCCTCGACATGGTCCAGCCCCATCGCCACCCCGAGCACCTCGCCGCTGGCGCGGTCTTCGGCCAGGGCATAGGTGATCGCGCGGCTGGCGCGCTCGCGCCACACCCGCTGCGGGTCCACCGGCACCATGCGGCGCGAGCGGTACAGGGTGTTGATCGCCGCCACATCCACCCGGGTGCGCAGCCGGCGCAGGGTGAAACCCCGCCGCCCCGGCGACTGGGTGCGATAGCCCGTCAGCTGCAGACGGAACGCGTCCGACGGGTCGAGGAACAGCTGCTGCGGGGCACTCCCCACCACCACCTGCGGCTTCTCGACGTAGAACGCAATGTCGCGCTGGCCGGGGCGCTCCTGCAGCAACTCGCTCGCGAGCAGCGCAGGATCGCGCCAGGTCTGCGCCGGCAGCAGACGGCCCCAGCCGCATTCGATGATGACGTTCTCCGGCATCGCCACCGCTTCGGGCTGACCGGCAGGCAGATGCAGGGGCTGATGCCCGGCGCGCAGGGCGCGGGAAAGTTGCTTGCGGATCATCGGGCGGCCTTCAGGAAACATGGCTCTGCAGCCACCATTCGAGGAGGCCGAGCTGCCACAGTTTGGAGCCGCGCAGCGGCGTCATGTGCGCGGACGGATCGGCGAGCAGGGTGTCGACGTAATCCTTGCGGAACAGCCCGCGCTCGCGCGCCGCCTGGCTCGAGAGCGCATCGCGCACGCGCTCGAGCACCTGGCCCTGCAGGTATTTAAGCGCCGGCACCGGAAAATAGCCCTTGGGCCGATCGATCACCGCGGCCGGAATCACCTTGCGCGCAGCCTCCTTCAACACCCCTTTGCCGCCATGCGCCAGCTTGTGGCGCGCCGGAATGCGTGCGGCCAGCTCCACCAGCTCGTGGTCGAGGAAGGGCACCCGCGCCTCCAGGCCGAAAGCCATGGTCATGTTGTCGACCCGCTTCACCGGGTCATCGACCAGCATGACGGTGGTGTCGAGGCGCAGCGCCTTGTCCACCGGATTGTCGGCGCCCGGCGCGTCGAAGCTGGCGGCGACAAAGGCCGCGCTGCAGTCGAGCCCGTGATACCACGGGTTCACGACCTGCTGATACTCGTCGAAGTCGCGGTCGCGGAAGGCGGCGAGATAGTCGGCCACCGGATCGGCACTGCCGGCGAGCTTCGGATACCAGTGGTAGCCGCCGAACACCTCGTCCGCGCCCTGCCCGCTCTGCACCACCCGGCTGTGCCGCGATACCGCTTCGGACAGCAGATAGAAGCCGATGCAGTCGTGGCTGACCATCGGCTCGCTCATCGCCTCGACCGCCTCCGGCAGGCGCCGCAGCAGCTCGACCTCGGGCACGAAGATGCGCTCGTGCACGGTGCCGAATTCGCGCGCGACGATGTCCGCGTACTCGAACTCGTTGCCCTTCTCGCCACCCACGTCCTCGAAACCGACGTTGTAGGTGCGCAGATCCTTGACCCCGGCCTCGGCCATCAGGCCGACGATCAGGCTGGAATCGACCCCGCCGGAGAGCAGCGCGCCCACCGGCACGTCGGCCACCAGGCGACGCTTCACCGCCGCGCGCAGGCCGTCGAGCAGGATCTCGGTCCATTCCTCGAAGCTGCGCGCCTCGTCGGCCGCATCCCGTGGATACACCAGCGACCAGTAGCTGCGCTCGGAGCGGGTGCCGTCGGGCGCGATGCTCATCAGCGTACCCGGGGCGAGCTTGCGCACCCCGGCGAGCAGGGTGTGCGGCGCCGGTACCACGGCGTGGAAGGACAGGTAGTAATTGAGCGCCGCCGGATCGATCGCGGTGTCGACGCCGCCCGCGGCGACCAGCGCCGGCAGACTGGACGCGAAGCGCAGACCACTTTCAATCTCGGCGTAATACAGCGGCTTGATCCCGAGCCGGTCGCGGCCGAGCAGCACCCTGCCGCTGTCGCGCTCCCAGATTGCAAACGCGAACATGCCGTTCAGGCGCTGGACGAAATCCGGCCCCCAGGCGTGATAGGCCTTGAGCAGCACCTCGGTGTCGCCGTGGGAGTAGAAGCGATAGCCCTTGCCCTCGAGTTCGCGGCGCAGCTCGGGGTGGTTGTAGATCGCACCGTTGAACACGATGCCCAACCCGAGCTCGTTATCGACCATCGGCTGCTGGGCGGATTCGGACAGATCCATGATCTTCAGGCGCCGGTGTCCCCACGCCTGAGCCCCCTGCGCAAACACGCCCCCGCTATCCGGACCGCGCCTCCGCTGCAGTTCGTTCATCCTCGCCAGCGCCCCCAGATCGGGCGACTGTCCGTCGAATCTCACCTCACCGGCAATGCCACACATCGAACTTCCTTGTTCCGACTTACGGCCACGTATTCTATAAAATCTATTTTGTGCAAATGTTTTAACCCGAACCACCCGCGGATTGCGGCGATCCAAGGCGTGTACGATCAAGCATAGTCGGGCTGCGGGGCCGCGCCCAGTTTCGAGTCACATCGATACGCCGCATGCAGGCGGGTACGTTATCCTTCGCGCCACGCCGGGCCGGTCGCCCACCCCCGATCACGAACTGTCACTACGGAGTATTTCGATGAGTCTCATGGCCCAACTGAAAAAGGATTCCCTGCTCGCCCGCAAGGCTGCCGACAGCGTGCGAGCCACCTTGCTGAGCACATTGATCGGCGAAGCCGAGATGGTCGGCAAGAACGCCGGCAACCGCGAGAGCAGCGACGACGAAGTCCAGCAAACCATCCGCAAGTTCCTCAAGAACAACCAGGAAGCGCTCGCGGTGATCAAGGACGAGGCCCGCCTCGCGGTGCTGCGGACCGAGTCCGACATTCTCGGCAGCTATCTGCCGGCGATGGCCTCCGAAGCCGAGGTCAAGGCCTTCATCGCAGAAACCGTCGCCGGTCTCGCCGATCGCAGCCCCAAGTCGATGGGCGCGGTCATGGGCGCGCTCAAGGCCAGGTACGGCACCAACTTCGACGCCAAGCAGGCCAATGGCTGGGTCAAGGAAGCCCTGGCGGGCTGACACTGCCGTGGGCGGACGTGCCCCGTCCCTGCAGCGCTTGTCGTAGCCTACTCAGTCGGCCGCAGGTGCCCGCCCCGCAGGACCAATGCCTGCAATGGGTGCGGCTGCCGCGCCGATGCAGGCGCCAGCGAAGCGAAGCTACCTGCGGCAATAGCGCCGCCAGCACATGGTGCGGCATTGCTCGGTGAGGCAGTTCTCGCAGGTCTTGCACTTGTCCGGCTGGTCGACCTGTTTGTCCGACGAGCCGACGGCTTGCTGCCGCATGCCTATCACCGGCTGTGGCGGAGGCGGAGCGGTGATGTAGCCCCCCGCCACGCCGCCGCCCGCGCCGCCGCCCGCGCCGCCGCCCATATTGCCACCCATTTGCTGCGCAGCGATCGGTGCAGCGAACAGCAGGCCGATCGCCACGAGGAGAGCTAGCGCCCCGGCCTTACCTTGTTTCAGCATGCGTCATGCCTCCCGTCCCGATGCGACCCGCCGGCAGCGCCGCACGGCCGCGCGAACGAACTGTAGACATACTGCCGCATGACGTGTTCCGCCGACGTGGATCGACCCGGGCACCCAGACACGCAGGGCATTCCTGTACGAGCGAAAATCCATTGTCACTGTGATGGCTCCCCTCGTATCCGCGGGGATGACGGCATGCGGTAGTTGATTGACGGGTCATCAGAAGCGCCACAAAACGAAGATCCGGCCGCTCGCCGAGTCGGTGTCGGTGCGCCCGACGGTACCCGTCACCTCGATGCCGGCAGACAGCTGCTCGCCACCGAGGGTGAAGAAGGCGGTCAGATCCAGCGCCGAGTCGTCGGAGAAATTGCGGAACTGGTGGAAGTCGTGGACCAGATAGGGCCGCACACCGGCGGTGGCGATCAAGTCGCCCGCAAAGGTCTGGTAGCCGATCTCGCCGCCGAACAGGCCGCGGCTCAACCGGTCGCGCTCCTCGGCAACGGTCTGGCCGAGGGAGTCGGTCGTCGCCTCGGACACGGTGCGTGACCATACGTATTGGACCGTCGGCATCGCGTACCACCCCGATCCGAGATCGATCAGCGTCGAAACGTAGCCACCGAAGGACCGGGTATCCACGTCGCGCGTCCAGTCTGCCGTGACGCCCCCGCCCGCGCGAAATTCATCGGTCTCGCCGGTGTCGTAGCCAACAAAGGCGCCGATGCTGGCAGCGCCGATCGAGGTGCCGCCACGCAGCACGATCCCGTTACTAACGGTCCGCGAGGTCCCCCCGAACACCCGCGCACCGGCATCGGCGCCCGATGTCAGCGTGTGCTCGTCGAGGTCCTTCTTCGACCGGGTGTGATTGACTGTCAGACCGAACCAGGCACCTCCCATGCGCATGTCACCGGAAACCGACTCCTGATGCCAGCGCGTCGTGCCGAGAAAGCCTTCGCGATCGTCCTCGATGCGACCGTACGATCCGGCAAGGCCTACCGTGCCGGGAATCGCCCGGATGGCGGACGCCTGCGCGCTGGTCACCTCCCGACTCTGGGCGAGCGCGCCATGGTTGCTCGCCAAGGTGAATGCCGCAACGAGAACGGAAGCGTACACACGCTTGCTTCGCAGGCAACGCATTGGTTCCTCCCGTCCCCGTGAGGCGAACGATCTTTCACCGATAGCAGATAAAAACCAACCGATCCTGATTTGACATGGGCTTAAAACTTTAGTCTAAAACTAGTGGGCGCCCGGGCGGGTGTCAAGTTCGTGACAATGCCGTTGCGCTGTTCGTGCTTCGTCTGCCACAGTGACACCGGACAGACCATTGCAACAAGGTACGGAGGGCCCATCCCCGCGGTTGACGTGGGGGTACCGGCACAGACACCGATGAGTGGCAACGTCTTCATCAACTACCGCCGTGACGACAGCTCGGGCTGGGCGGGCAGATTGCGCGACCGTCTGGTTCGCACGCTGCCGCCGCGGCGCGTCTTCATCGACGTGGACGACATTCCGCCCGGCGAAGATTTCGCGAACCTGCTCGACGCGCAGGTCGCCCAGTGCGACGTCTTTCTCGCGGTCATTGGGCCGCGCTGGCTGAGTTCGGCCGACGCGGGTGGGCTTCGGCGCATCGACAATGCGAGCGACTTCGTGCGCATCGAAATCGCCTCGGCACTGCGGCGCAATACCGTACACGTGATTCCGGTGCTGGTCGACGGCGCCGCCGTGCCAGGTGCCGGCGACTTGCCCGAGGATATCCGCCCGCTGGTCGAGCGCAACGCCCTGCAGATACGCGGCGAATACTTCCACCGCGACTCGGACCGCCTCGTCGCCACGGTCTCCAGGCGCCTGCCGCTGCGGGTGCGGCATCACCGTCTGCTGCGCGCGCTGTTCGCCGCGGCGGCAGTGCTGCTGATCGCCGGGGGCCTGTTCGCTGCCATCTACGCCGGGCAGTTGCCCACCGCCTTCGGCCTCGAAGCGCTGATTCGCCCGTCGGCGCGCGAATGGCGCACGCTCACCTATGCCGACAAGACCAATCCCGCCCTGCTCGCGGACTTCGTGAACCGCCACCCGGATACGCCCGAGGGCCGCGAGGCGGGCCTGTGGATGCAGTACATCAGCTCGCGCGCCTGGAGCAAGGTGAAGGACTCCGACGACCGGCGCGAGGTCGCCGACTTCCTCACCACCTTCCGCGACAGCGACGAGGGGAAGGCCGCCGCGCAGCGCCTGGCGGGCATGCCGCCGGCGCCAACCGACGGCCCGGCGGGCCGGCAGCCGCTGTCGCGCTTCGCCGACTGCCCCGACTGCCCCGAGATGATCGTGATTCCCGCGGGGCCGCTGCTCATGGGCTCGCTCGACACCGAATGGACGGCGGCGCAGGATCGCCACGAGGGGCCGCGCCAGGCGGTGCGCATCGCCGAACCGTTCGCAGTCGGCCGCTTCGAGGTCACGATCGGCCAGTACCGGCAGTTCGTCGAGGCGACCGGACATCAGACCGGCAACGAGTGCATCGGCATCATCGACCCGGCCTCGCCCTCCAAGGTGTGGGACGACATTCCCGGGCGAGACTTCCGCTCGCCCGGCTTCGAGCAGGCCAACGACCACCCCGTGGTGTGCGTCAGCTGGGACGACGCCGTGGCGTACCTGCGCTGGCTGAGCAACAGGACGGGCGCCGACTACCGCCTGCCCACCGAGGCGGAATGGGAATACGTGGCGCGCGCCGGCAACCAGGACAGCTACGCCTTCGGCGACGACGAAAGCCGCCTGTGCCAGTACGGCAACGGTGCCGACCGGGCGCTGGACGCCACCTGGAACGCCAACCGTTGGTGCGCCGACGGTGTTCGCGTCGGCACCGCCCGCGTCGGCGCTTACCGCCCCAACGTGTTCGGCCTGATGGACACCCACGGCAACGTGCACGAATGGGTCGCCGACTGCTACCACGACGATTACGCCGACATGCCGGCGAGCACCCGAGCCACCGGAGCAGCCTGGGTCGCCCCGAACTGCGCCACGCGGGTGATCCGCGGCGGATGCTGGGCCTACCCCCCCACCCAGTTGCGCTCTGCACGACGTGAGGCGTGGGAACCGTTCAAGCGCAGCTATTGCGTGGGATTCCGCGTGGCGCGGACGCTGGCGCCGTGACTGTCAGTCGGCGGCGAAGCACTCGGTGCGTGCGGGCAACGGGCACTGGTTCGGACATCGGCGCCTTCGCTCGCTCGGCAACCCATCCGTCCTTCAGGTTCACGATGCCGTACGCGGTGGCAAGGTGCGATGTGCTGCTGCGATCTTTGTACCATCTTTACATTCGGACCTCTAACATCCACCGCCTCCTGACCTTCTGCCGCGGTTTCCGGCCCCCCGTACCGTGGATCGCAGAAAACCACAATGAGAAAACCGATGCCAGCATCGTATCGCCGTGGGGCGGCGCACGTTTCGCCAACGTGGTTCCGGTAACCCTCCTGATCGCCGCAACCCTCCCGCAGCAGCGCTGAAGTCCTCCCATGAAATCCTTACTGCACCCCACGCGCACCGTGGCTTTGGCCTTCCTGTTCGCGATTGCGCTCGGCACCGTCGTCCTGATGCTCCCGGTCTCCCATGGCGAGGGCAACGGCGCGCCGTGGCTGACCGCATTGTTCACGGCCGTCTCGGCGGTTTGCGTGACCGGTCTGGTGGTTGTGGACACCGGCACCTACTGGTCCACGTTCGGCCAGTCGATCATCATGATCCTGTTCCAGATCGGCGGCTTCGGCATGATGACCGCCGCGACCTTGCTCGGCCTGATGGTCAATCGATCCCTGCGCTTACGGACCAAGCTGATCACCCAGGTCGAGACCCATTCGCTCGGCCTGGGTGACGTCTCCAGTGTGGCCAGGCTGGTACTCGTGGTGACCTTCGTCTCGGAAATGGTCATCGCTGCCCTGCTTACCCTCAGGCTGCACGTCACGCACGACCTGCCATGGGGCGAGGCCGCATGGAGCGGGCTGTTTCATGCGGTCTCGGCATTCAACAACGCGGGCTTCTCCATTCACCCGGACAGCTTGATGCGCTACGCCACCGATGCGCTGATCCTGTTGCCGGTGATGGTCGCCATTGTCGTCGGCGGCATCGGCTTTCCCGTCCTCCACGACTTGCGCTTCAAGATCGGGGACCCTCGCCACTGGTCGCTGCACACCAAGCTCACGCTGTCCGGCACCGGAGCCTTGCTGCTCGGCGGCTTTGTCGCCGTACTCTTGTTCGAGTGGACCAATCCCGGATCCCTTGGCCCGATGGCGATGCCGGACAAACTGCTCTCGGCGGCTTTCGCCTCGGTATCGGCGCGAACCGCAGGGTTCAACTCGATCGACATCGGTGCGCTGACTCATGAGAGCTGGGCGCTGCACTACTTCCTGATGTTCGTCGGCGGGGGCAGTGGCGGGACGGCCGGCGGGGTCAAGGTCGGCACGGCAGTCGTCCTGATGCTGCTGGTCGTTGCCGAGATTCGCGGACGCAGCGATAGCGAAGCGTTCGGGCGCCGCGTCGGCCCTTCGGCCCAGCGTCAGGCGATCACGGTGCTTGTACTCGGCAGTGTCATGGTCGTGCTCGGGACACTGGTGATCCTGCGCACCACGGACTTTCCCACCGATCAGGTCATCTTCGAGGTCATCTCGGCATTCGGCACGGTCGGTCTGTCCACCGGCATCACGGCCGATCTGCCGCCATCGGGTCAGCTCATGCTGACCTTGCTGATGTACATCGGCCGGGTCGGCACCATTACGCTTGCAGCGTCGCTGGTATTGGGCGAGCGGCGTATGCCCTTCCGCTATCCTGAGGAGCATCCAATTGTTGGGTAGATTATTTACGGAGCAGTTCGCCTTTTCGAAAGGCGACAGTGTGGTGGTCATCGGACTGGGGCGCTTCGGCAGCTCGGTCGCACAGTCCCTCATGCGCCTGGGGCACGATGTCATGGGGATCGACCGGGACGCAGAGCCGGTCCAGGACTGGGCAGACCTGTTGACGCACGCGGTCCAGGCCGACTCGACCAATGTGAACGTCATGCGACAGATGGGCGTTGCCGATTTTGCCCACGCCATCGTTGGCATCGGCACCGACCTTGCCGCGAGCCTGATGACCATCATGGCGCTCACCGAACTGGGCATCAAGGACATCTGGGTCAAGGCGATGACGGCGGAACATGGCCAGATTGCCCAACGTATCGGCGCCCATCACGTGGTCTATCCCGAAGCGGACATGGGCGAGCGGGTTGCGCATCTCATCACCGGCCGGATGATGGACTTCATCGAGTTTGACGATGGCTTTGCCATCGCCAAGATTCACGCACCGGTGCCTACACACAACCGTGCGCTTTCCGAATCGGCCGTGCGCGAGAGCTTTGGTGTGACGGTGGTCGGGATCAAGCGCGCCAATGAAGACTTTCAACACGCGACCCCCAGCTCCCGCGTCCTGCCCGGAGACCTGTTGATCGTGTCCGGGCCGACCCGCAATATCCAGGCGTTCGCAGGGAGCACCAAGGACAGGTAGACCGGACGGCAAGGGCCCGACCAGCCTGGCAGACCGATCGGTCACGGACGAGCCGTTCCTGTCGGTCGTCCGTACCCGCGTTGTTTGGCAGCTTTCTGCGCGAACTTGGCCTAGATTGGAATATTGGACCGAGACTCGGCCCGCGTGCGTCGATCATCGCGCTTGATGCCTGATGGGTCCGGTTACTGCGAACTGCGACCAGGAGCGGTCATGCGGGACGGCCATGGAGGGTGACGGCGTTGAAGGCAGGTACGCTGTTCAGCTTTACGCTGAACAAGTCGCCCTGCTCTACAGGAATGCGCCGCTGGCCTACTCTGTCACACTGGTCAATGGCGCAATCCTGGCATTTGTTCAGACCGCCCATGTTGCCACTCCGGCCGTGCTTTCCTGGTATGGAGCCCTCGTCGCGGTGACGGCGTTGCGCACGTGGTTCGTCCGCCGCTATGCCCGCCTCCGTCCGGGTCCCGACGCGGCGCGGCGATGGAACTTCACTTATCTGGCCGGTACCGCCCTCGCTGGCATCGTCTGGGGGGCAACGGCCTACGTCATGATTCCGAACGAATCGGTTGCTCATGAGGTATTCGTCGCCTTTGTCCTCGCCGGCATGTCCGCCGGCAGCGTCACGGTCCTGGCGTTCAGGATGGAGTGCTGCCTGGCGTTCCTGTTACCCGCGCTGCTGCCGCTGGCGATTCGCTACGTCACCCTTGGCACGACGCTGCACATCCTCATGGGTGTCATGACCTCGATATTCTTCATCAGCACGGTCGTTTCCGCGTTGAATTTCCATCGCTCGGTTCGGACCTCGTTGATCCTGCGCTTCGACAAGCGCGAACTGGAAGAGGAGAACCGGCGGCGCGACCGTGCCGAACAAGCCCTGGTGCTGGAAAAGGATCGGCTGCTGACGGTCCTGAGCTCGATCGGCGAGGGCGTCGCCCTGATCGACGCCGAAGGCCGTATCGAGTACCTGAATCCGGTTGCCGAAAGACTCTGCGGCCGCAGCTCCACCAGCGCGCAGGGACGTCCGGCCAGCGAGGTGTTCGAGAGCTTCGATCGGCATCGACACCAGCGCACCAGCACGGCCATGGAAGACACCTTGCGCACGGCCAGCCCGGTGATAAAGCAGACGGTCATGATTCAGGAGTGCGGCGACCGGCGGGTCATCGAGGAGCTGGCAACCCCGCTTTACGACCGCCATCACGAGGTGGTGGGCGCGGTTTCGATCTTGCGCGACGTGACCGAAACACTGCTGAAAACGGAAGAACTGGCCTACGCCGCCGATCACGATCCGCTGACCGGGCTACCCAACCGCAGCCTGTTGACCAGCCGTCTGCACCAGGCAATTGCCCGTGCGCAGCGCAGGGAGGAAAGCTTTGCCCTGCTGTTCCTGGATCTGGATCGCTTCAAGGAAGTCAACGACACGATGGGGCACGCTGCCGGCGACGCCGTTCTGGTCGAAGTCGCCAGGCGCCTGACCGACACCGTGCGCGAGGAGGACACGATAGCGCGACTGGGCGGCGACGAATTCGTCGTGCTGCTCGAAGGACCGAGCCAGCAACACAACGTAAGTGCCATCGCCGACAAGATCCATCAGATCCTGCGCGAGCCTTATCAGCTGGGTACGCAATCGGCGACCGTCTCGGTCAGTATCGGCACCAGCTTGTTCCCCGACCACGGCCGTGACCCGGACGCCCTGCTGGGGCACGCCGATACCGGCATGTATGGCGAAAAGAAGAAATAGCTGTCTCGATGCTGTCTCCGCGCCCGCGACGTCCCAGGCAACGACCTGGGCGCACGGGACCGGATCGCGCCGCGCCGGTTCGGGTCGGGCGTAAGGTGCTTCTGCGCTCAGCCGGATGGGCGGCCAGGGGCGAACGACGACTCCCCCGGTTTGCCCGGGCAAAGTTCCGGAGCGGCCTTCGAATCCGGGTCGTCCGGCGGGATCGGCAGACCGGGGCATTGACATAGGTAGTCGATCTGCGGCGAGACCCACTCGTGCCACTCCTTGCGGCTCAGGTTGCGGGGGACCCTGGCGCAAAGCTCATCGGGCCATGCATCGGGGGCGGACCACAGGTAGGGCGTTCCGCTGCGCCCGCCAGATACGATGCGCCTGCCATCGCGGCTGAACGCAACGCCCCACACTTCGTCGGTGTGTCCCTGCAGCGGCGCGCCCAGCGGCCGCCCGGTCCGGGCATCCCACAGCCGCAGGGCCGTATCGATCTCGAAGCTCAGCGAGGGCGGCGAAATGCCGAGGGGGCCGCCGCTGGCAGAAACAATGTACCGGCCGTCGGGACTGAAGGCGACGCTGGACACCGGTCCCCGGTGCCCTTCGAGGGGCCTGCCGATCTCGCCGCCGCTGGCTGCATCCCACAGTCGCAGTGTCGTATCCTGGCTGCCGGAAACGATGCGGCTGCCGTCGGGACTGAAGGCCACCGAAGTCACCGCGCCTTCGTGTCCTGTGAGTGGCTCGCCGATGGGCTGTCCGTCCTTCGCATTCCACAGCCGCAGCGTCTTGTCGCGGCTGCCCGAGACGATGCGGGCGCCGTCCGGGCTGAAGGCCACGCTCTCGACCCCCTGCCGGTGTCCCTGCAACGGCACACCCAGGGCCTCGCCGGTGCTGGCATTCCACCGCTGCAGGGTGTTGTCCCCGCTACCCGAAACAATGCGGCTGCCGTCACGGCTGAAGGCCACGCTCGTCATGGGGGGGCCGCCCAGCGTGCCCAGCGGCTCGCCCAACGGAGTGCCGGCCCCGGCATTCCACAGGCGCAAGGTCCCGTCATGGCTGGCGGAGACGATGCGCTTGCCGTCGGAGCTGAAGGCCACGCTCGACACCCAGTACAGATGTCCCCTGAACGGTTTGTCGTCCAGCGGCTGGCCGGTCGACGCATCCCACATCCGCAAGCCGTTGCGCAGATTGCCGGCAACGACCAAGCTACCGTCCGGGCTGAAGGTCACGCTCGACACCTGGTGGTCCTGGCCTCCCAAGGGCGTGGCCAGCGGCTGGGCCACCCTCGTATCCCACAGGCGCAGGGGCTCGCCATTGCCGCTGGAGACGACCCGGCCGCCGTCGCCGCTGATCGCCACGCCAAGTACCGGGTTGCCGTGACCTTCCAGCGGCACGCCCACCGGATCGCCGCTGCCGGCATCCCATACTCGCACCGTCCTGTCGTCGCCGCCCGAGACGATGCGGCGGCCGTCGCCGCTGAAAGCCACGCTGCGCACCTCACCCTGGTGCCCCTTGATCGGATTCAGGAACAGCTCCCCACTGGTGGATGCGTCCCACACCAGCAGCGACCCGTCGTCGGTGCCGGCGACCACCTCGTTGCCTTCGGCGTTGAAGGCCATGCTTCGTACCCTGGTCGAGTACAGCCCCTGCAGCGGCCACGAAACCGCCTGGCCGGTTGCGACGTCCCACTTCCGCACGGTGGCGTCGGCACCCCCGGCGAGGACGTGATCGGCATCCGGGAAGGCGACCCCCAATACCGCGGCCTCGTGCTGGCCGAACGGGTCCCCGATGGCCCGGCCGGTTGTGGCGTCCCACAACCGCAGCGTCCTGTCGTCGCTGCCGGAAACGATGCGCCCGCCATCGGGACTGAAGGCCGCGCTGTTGATGGCGCCGTCGTGCCCTTTGAGCGGTTCGCCGATGCGCCGGCCGGCTGCAGCCTCCCACAGCATCAGCCGCTTGTCGCTGCCGCCGGTGACGAAGCGGCTGCCGTCCGCGCTGAACGCCACGACGTTCACCGGTCCATGGTGGACTTCGCCCTCGAAGGCCACCGAGCGGCCGCTGTGCGTGTCCCAGACCTCCACCGTGCCGTCGCTGCCACCGGCGACGACGCGGCTGCCGTCGGGGCCGAACGCCACGGCACGAGGCGCTTCATTGATGCCCACCGTCCTGAGTTTCAGGAGTTCCCGTCCCTTGAGCACATCCAGGATCTCCCGGTCCACCGACCCCGGCGAGCTGCGGGCGCCTGCCAGCAACTGCAGCAGCGCCCGCTCGTCGCCGCCGTCGAGGGCGCCGGCCAGCATCGCCCTGGCCTCCGCAGCCAGCCGCAGCGCATTGGCCCGCACCGACGATTCGGTCGCCCGCTGTTCGGCCTTGGTGGCCTCGTCCCACATCCACAAGGCGCCACCCGCGACCACCACGGCCACCGCCGCCAGCACCCTGAGCCTCACCCGCCCCGCACGCAGCCGCCGGGCAGCGGCCTCCGCATCCTGCCTTGCCTGCGCCTCCACCTCCGCGCGCTTTTCCTGCTCCGCCGCAATCCGGCGGGCCGCTTCCAATTCCTCCTGCCGACGCTGCTCCTCTTCCGCCCGCCGCGCATCCTCGCGCGCCCGCGACGCCTGCAGGAACGCCCGGCAGCCCTCCAATCGCCGGGTAAATCCGCGCCTGCCCGCCAGCGCTTCGGCAATCGCCAGCCGTTCTGCCTCCATCAGCCAGGCATCCTTCCGCCCGCTCTTGTCCCATGCCTGCGCCGCGCGCTCCAGCACGTCGGCATCCTTGAGGTCTTCGCGCTCGGCCGCCAGCCAGCCCGAGAGTACATCCCACTGGCGCAGCAGCGCCTCATGGGCGACCTCCACCACGGGCTCGCCGTCGCGCTGGTCGGTGAGCAACAACCGCCTGTCCACCAGCGCCTGGATCAGCCCGTGACTGTCCGGCGGCAGGTCCGCCAGCCGCGCCACGCGGCGCATGGGCTGGTCGTTCTGCGGGTTGATGGTGGCGAGCCAGGGCACGAAGGCGGCATGGAGCAGTTCGAGCTGCCGATCGCGCTGCGCCGGGTCGGCCGCCAGCACGGACTCGATCTCGGTCTTGACCACGCTCGCCAGCCCGCCCATGGCGTGGTAGTCATCCACCCTCAGCGCGCCGTCGCTGCTCCAGTCGCGGTACAGCCGGGCCAGGGTCAGGCCCAGCAGCGGAAGGGTGTCGCCGCCCAGGGTACATTCTTCAACCAGCTGGTCCACCAGGGCCGGCTCCACCTTCAGCGGCTCGCCGGCCTCGGTGGCACGCCGCGCAGGGCCGGTGATGACCTCGCGGAAACGGGTCGAAGGCATCGGCTTGAGGTCGTCGAACACGACGCCCTGCAGGCCCGCCAGTTCAGGGGCGGCCTGCAGGGGCTCGTAGCGGTCGGAGCGGATGGTGAACGCGACGATCATCGGCACCGGCATCAAGCCGTCCACGTCCTGCCCCGCCGCGCCCAGCGCACCACCGATCAGTCGCAGAAAGGTCCGGGCCTCGTCCCCCGCATCGGTGTTGAAGAGCTCTTCCGCCTGGTCCACCGGCAGCACCGGCGTGGGCGGCGGGGCGCCGTCGGAAGGATGGAGCAGGCGGACGGCCGCGGCGTCCTGCAATTGACGCAACAGCGCCGCCAGCTCTGCCGGCCCCTGCTCGCCGCGCAGCCGCGCCTTGAGGTGCCCCGGTGCCGTGGCAGGCAGGTTCAACGCCACCTGCGCCCGTCGCAGCGCCTGTGCCAGGCCGCGCTCGCCGGTCAGCGGCGCCCGTTCGGGCCGCACCGGCGCCAGCGTGAGGAAATACCGATCGTCGCGCGCCAGGCGGGGCAGCAATCCGGCGCGCAGGAACGACGATTTGCCCGCCCCGGAAGCACCCAGAATGACGAACAGCCGCTTGTCGAGGCTCGCGCGCATGCCGCGCAGGGCGTCGAGCCCGCGCAGGATCTCCACGTCGCGCCCAAAGAACACCGCCGCGTCGCAGGGCTCGAGCGGCTCCAGGCCACGGTAGGGGACACGCTGCGGATCGTCCACCGGCGGCCAGGGAAAGAAGTCCGCCTCCAGCCCGGCGCGGCGCAAGCCGTCGCGCAGCCGGAACAGGCCGTTGGCCAGAAAGTCGATGCGGTCCTCGGCTTCGCGATAGACGAACCGGACCGCTTCGGTGCTGCCGGAACCCACGAGCGGGCATAGCTGCCACTCCGCCGTCATCTCGGTGGGCAGTTCGCCGAGCGCCACCTCCTTGAGCACCACGCCGACCACGCGCTTGTTCAGGCTCTTGGCGAGCAGGAACTCCGCCAGACACCACTTGGACTTGGCCCACGCCGGGGAGACGACGAACACCACCGCCTCGCAGCGATCCGCCGCCTGGCGCAGCGCCTCCTGCCAGCGCTCGCCCGCCGCCAGGCCGCGCTGCGGATCGATGTCGAGGAAGACATCATTCCAGCCGTTGTCGGCGAGCCACTGCTTCAGGGCGACGGCCTCGCGTTCGTCGACGCTGGAGTGGCTGAGGAAGATGCGGGACATGGCGGACGATCGTTCCGATTCGTGGTTTCCGATCACAACGCTGCAGAGATCCGAAGCGCTTCCCTTGCTCGTGAAACCTGCCGAACCCTACTTCCTGAACAGCTCATCAAGCGGATTCGATTTCTCCGCCGCGTTCGCTGCGACCCGACGGCCGGCGAACTCCTCCTCGATGTTGTCGCGGTAATAGCTCCACGCCGAGCCGGAACCCGACAGCCGACGCCAGATCTCTTCCCCGACCCCCGCATACTCGATCGCGCTGCCATCGTCGAGTTCGACCCGCAGGGTGCGCGCCTGCCGATCGTATCCAATCGCGCGCAACTTCCCGGAACTGATGCGTTTCATCTCCATCACGGCCTCCTGCTGTCACTCATCCGACCGCCACCCGCGGCATCGACAAGGTCACGCTCGCCGTTCAAGCATCGGCCAAGCCGGGATCGTTGGCAAGACCGCCCGCAAGCGCCCGGGCAGCCCGAAAGCGATGGGCGTGGCCACGCCCGCGCTGAACCGAACCCCGTTGTCCCGGTCAAGCGGGTTGCGGATGTGCTGCGCGTCGACGTTGACAGGAGGATGGCTTGCGCCGCTTGCTGCTGTTTGTGGTGGTGTTTGCCCTGCTTGCGCTGCCCGTGGCCGTGTACCGGCAATGGCTCGACGTACCGGCGCGCTGGAACCCCTGGGCGCCGCTCGATATCAGGGAAACGCCGAACCTGCTGACCTCGTACAAGCTCTGGCGCCTGCAAGACGATCCGGCGCTGTGTCGGCAGGCCCTGGTCACCTCACCACTGCGCTATATCCCCCTGCCCGACAGCAGCGCGGATGCCGACTGCCCGCTGCACAACGTCCTGCGAGTGCAGGCCTCCGAACTGAAATTCAACACCAGCTTTGTCGCCAGCTGCCCGCTCGCGGCGGCCTTTGCCCTGTTCGAGCGACACCACCTGCAACCCGCCGCGCAAGCGGTGTTCGGTCAGCCGGTGGCGCTGGTCGAGCATGTCGGCAGCTTCGCCTGCCGGCGCGTCGCGGGCAGCCAACGGCGCAGTCAGCATGCATCGGCCAACGCGCTCGATATCGTCGGTTTCCGCCTGCGCGATGGCCGGCGCATCGGCGTGCTGCGCGACTGGACCACGGACGGCGACGAAGCACGCTTCCTGCGCCGGGTGCACGAAGGCGCCTGCGCCAGCTTCAACAGCACACTCGGCCCGGACTACAACGCCGCCCATCGCGATCACTTTCATGTCGACATGGGCCTGTACCGCATGTGTCGATAGCTCGCCCGAAACCACAGTGGGGAAAAAACCGCCTGCCCTTTACACATTTCCCGCCGGCGGTCGCACAATGCCTCACCCTTGGGATGCTGAATTACCCATGACACAAAGACAGCCCGACACCCATCTCTTCTGGCGCGACCCGGCGCTGCCCTTCATCGAGGCGCGCTCGGTCGACGACGGCCGCAAGGTCTGCTACGACCGCCATGCCCACCCGACCTTCTCGGTGGGGATCATCACCGGCGGCGAGTCGATCTACTGGAACCAAGGGCGACAGGCGCACGTCGGCCCGGGCACGGTCGTGCTGATGAACCCGGAGGACGTGCACGCCTGCAACCCGATTGCAGACCTCGCGTGGTCGTACCGCATGTTCTACGTGGACGTGGCCTGGCTCGCGCGCCGGCAGTACGGGCACGAGGACGCCGGCGCACGCGACTTTCGAGCCCTGGCCACGATCGTGAGCACCGACGCCGGCCTCTACCGCGGGCTGAACGCCCTGTTCGATACCCTCGCCGATCCCGACAGCGACGTGTTGTGCATGGAAAGCGCGGCGGTGGCTTACTTCGACACGCTTTGCCACCGGCTCGATCCAGTCGGCGACGAGCGCGACCTGCCGCCGAACCACCGGCTCGAACGGGCCGCCGACTTCATCGACGCCCACTGCACCGGCGCGCTGCAACTCGACGACATCTGCGCCGCATCCGGGCTGTCGCCCTCCTACCTGATCCGGGCCTTCAAGACGCGCTACGGCATGACCCCGCACGCCTGGCTCATCAACCGCCGCATCCGCTACGCGCAGACCGAACTCAAGCGCGGACGCCCGATCGCCGACGTCGCACTCGCCGCCGGCTTTGCCGACCAGGCCCATTTTCAGCGCCTGTTCAAACGCCACGTCGCCGCCACCCCGCGCCAATACACCGCACCTCGGCGCTAGCCACACTACAGCAGATACACCACGCTGCCGGCGATCACCGCGGCCATCAGCCGGTTGAACAGCCGCATGTTGCGCGCATCGTGCAGAAAGCGGCGCAGGAACAGGCCGGCCCCGGCCCAGCTCGCGATCGACACATAGCAGATCACGAAGTAGATCGCGGCGAACTGCCACAGCAAGCCGGTGTCGCCATTTGCGCAATAGACCCCGATGCCCGCGATCGCCGCGAGCCAGGCCTTGGGGTTGAGCCACTGCATGACCGCTCCGGCCAGCATCGACGGCCGCCCCTCGTCACCGCCGGACGACAGCTGCCCGTCATCGCGCGCGAGCTTGAACGCCATGTAGAGCAGAAACAGCACGCCGGCCCACTTGATCAGGCCGGCAAGCGGCGGCCAGCGCTCGATGAGTTCGTGCAGCCCGAACCCGGTCACGAGCAGCAGCAGAACGAAGCCGACCGTTGCCCCGGTGACGTGCCACATCGCGGCACGAAATCCGTAGCGCCCGCCGGACGCCAGCGCCACCAGATTGACCGGCCCCGGCGTGATCGAGGCCGCCACGGCAAAGCCGGCCATCGAGGTGAACAGCGCGGGTTCCATCGCTCACCCCCTCACCACGTGGGCCAACGCGGGACAAGTCGCCGCGCCGCGCGACCGCCTCCATGTCGACGCCCACGGAGGCGCCGTCGCGGCTGCGAGGGCGGGATCGGGGACAGGATCGGAATCGCGGATCGATGAATACGTAGTCACGGCGGAGTCGCTCCATGCAGGTGTGGTGAAAGCCAGGGCATGATCGCGATCCGCTGCGTCCGTGTATTGAAGGAAATTGCCCTGCGCCGGCCCTGCGCTGCCCATTGAGCCGGGCCACTGCCCGCATCACCCATTGGCATAAGGTGAGCATCGTCGCTTACACTCGCCCGGTCCGCCGACCTGCCCCCCGACCTGCCCACCCTCGCGCCCCATGCAAGCCTTCCTGCTCGAATCCCGCTGGTACGAGATCATCCTCGCCGGGTGGCTGTTCTTCGGTGCCATCTACCTGGGCTTCGGCGCCCTCACCTGGGTGCTGACCCGCCGCATCCTGCCCGCGCTCGGTCACGGCGGGCAGCTCGATCCGCGCCCGCTCGGCGCCGGCCAGCTGCGCCGCGAGCTGCTGCTGTCGGCCTCGTCGGTGGTGCTGTTCGGCGCCGGCATGATCTTTCCGTGGGGGCTGCTGCAGCTGGGCTGGGCGCGGCTGGCGGTGGAGCCCGCGTGGTGGCGCATCGTGCTGGAGATTCTGGTACTGGTGGTGTGGAACGAGGTGCACTTCTACGCCAACCACTGGCTGCTGCACACGCGCTGGCTGCGCCGCTTCCACCTGCCGCATCACCGCTCCATCGTCACCACGCCGTGGGCTACCTACAGCTTTCATCCGCTGGAGGCGGCGATGCTCGGCAACATCATCATCCTGCCCATGGTGGTGCACGATTTCGCCTTCGCCGCACTGCTGTCGGCGCCGCTGTTCAGCCTGCTGTTCAACTGCATCGGCCATTCCAACTACGACTTCCTGCCCGACGCCCACCGCGACCGCTGGTGGCTCAACGGCGCGCGCCGCCACCACCTGCACCACGCCTGCTTCAACGGCAACTACGGTTTCATGTTCCCGTTCATGGATCGCCTGTTCGGCACCGCCTTGCCGCCGGACGCGGCGCACCAACGCATCGCCCGCGACCTTGCCCGCCAGGCCGGCCGTGCTGCTTAACCGGCGCGACCTCCAAAGTCTGGCCTACATGGCGGCACTGCCGGCGCTCGCCGCGTGGCAGTGGGTGCACGGCATCGCGCTGCCCCTGTATGCGGCGATGCTGTTCCTGACACTGGGCACCGGCGTCATCCACCACAACCACACCCATCGCAGGATGTGGCGCAGCAAGCGCCTGAACCGCCTCACCGACCTGTGGCTGACGCTGCTGCAGGGCCACCCGACCTATGTGTTCTACCCGGCCCACGTCGCCAACCACCACCGCTACCGCCACGGCCCGCTGGATGTCGCCCGCACCTACCGTTTCGGCGGCGACACCAACCATCTGTGGGGCTACCTGATCCACCCGCTGCAGGCGGTGGGTGTGCTCTACCCGCTGTTCGTGCGCTGGCTGCTGGCCCAGCGCCGGCGCGGCTCGGGCGCCTGGCGCCACGCGCTGCACCAGTACGCCGCGGTCGCGCTGCTGTGGGGCACACTGGCCGCGATCGATACCGAGAAGTGGCTGCTGCTGGTACTGCTGCCGCAACTGCACGGCCTGCACTGGCTGCTCGCCACCAACTACCTGCAGCACGCCCACGCCGACGGCCACTCGCGCACCAACTACGCGCGCAACTTCGAAGGCTGGGTGAATCCGTTGCTGTTCAACATCGGCCTGCACACCGCTCACCACGAACACCCGCGGGCGCACTGGTCCGAACTCACCCGCCTGCACCGCGACTACCGCGACCACGTCGACCCGCGCCTGAACGCCGGCGGCCTGCTGCCCTACATGTTCCGCAGCTTCGTCCTTGCCTTGTTCGTGCCCCGTCTGCGCAGCCGCAGCCTGATGGCCACCGGCGACACGGCCCCGATCGCCCCTTCCGCCCCCTCCCATAACAACGACCATCGCCCCGTCGCCCCCGCGCCGGCCGCGCCCCCCTCGGAGACCGCCTGATGCCCACCCGTTTCGACCACGTCTATGTCGAGGCCGCCGGCTTCCACCTGCCCGGCCCGCCCATCGGCAACGACGAGATGGACGCCTACATCGCCCCGCTCAACCGCCTCTCCGGCCGCATCAAGGCGCGCATCCTGGGCGAGAACGGCATCGTGCAGCGCCACTACGCGATCGACGCCGAGGGCAACACCACGATGTCGCATGCCCAGCTCGCCGCCGCCGCGATCCGCGACTGCCTGGCGCGCACCGACGTCGACCTGGCCGACGCCGGCCTGCTCGCGGTGGGCTCGTCCGGCGGCGACGCACTGATGCCCGGCTTTGCCAGCATGATCCACGGCGAACTCGGCGCGCCGCCGATGGAAACGCTCTCCAGCCAGGGCATCTGCGCCGCCGGCGTGCTGGCGATCAAGCACGCCGCGCAGGCGATCGAGCTCGGCGAACACCGGCACGCGATCGCCGCCGCGGCCGAGATGCCCTCGCGCATGTTCAAGAAGAGCCGCTTCGCCCCGCGCGGCTACGACGCCGACTTCGACGCCCACTTCCTGCGCTGGATGCTGTCCGACGGCGCCGGCGCGCTGCTGCTCACCCGCAGCCCGGGCGCGCGCAAGGGCCTGCGCCTCAAGCTCAAGTGGGTGCACCAGAAAAGCTTCGCCGGCGACTACCCGGTGTGCATGCAGCTCGGCCTGTCGCCCGACCGCAGCACCTCCTTCCTCGACTATCCGTCCTCGTCCGCAGCCGAGGCCGACGGCGCGCTCGCCATCCGCCAGGACATCCGCCTGCTGCCCCATTTGTTCGACGTCTCGATCCACGAATACGTCAAGCTTGTGCGCGAAGGCTGGGTGGATTCCGCCACGGTCGACCACTTCCTTTGCCATTACTCGTCGGCGCGCTTCATCCCGGTGGTGGAAGACCTGCTCGACAAGGCCGGCCTGAGCATCCCGCGCGAGCGCTGGTACAGCAACCTCGCCACCCGCGGCAACACCGGCGCGGCTTCGATCTACATCATGCTGGCCGAATTCCTCGACAGCCGCGAGCTGCACCCGGGCGAGCAGATCTTCTGCTTCATCCCCGAATCCGGCCGCATCAGCGCCGCCTACATGCTGCTCGAAGTCGAAGCCGCCGATGCGTCGAACAGCGCGCCGAACAGCACCCCGCAAAACGCACAAACCGCATCACGCCTCGCCCAGCCCGCAACCGCCCCCTCCGCGCTCGCGGTTGAACTGCCCGCCCCGCCGCACGACCCCGACGACGCCCCCGCCCACCTGCGCCACCTGCTCACCCATCTGGCCGGCATCTGGCACGACTACCGCTCGGAAGTGTGGCGCACGCCGGTGGTGCACAAACTCGTCGCCGGCCGCTTCACCGTCGCCGACTACCGCAGCTGGACCGCGCAATGGGTGCCGCAGGTGCGCGAAGGCAGCAAGTGGATGCGCGAAGCGGTGGCCTCGCTCAGCGCCCCCTTCGCCGCACTCGGCGCACTGATCGAAACCCATGCCGGCGAAGAACAGCAGGACTTCCGCATCCTGTACGAGGATTACCTCGCCGCCGGCGGCACCGCGCCGCTCGATGCGCTGCGCCGCAACCCGGGCGGCGAGGCGCTCAACGCCTACCTGCACGCGCTCGCCGCCACCGACAACCCGCTCGGCCTGCTCGGCGCCATCTACATCATCGAAGGCACCGGCCAGCGCATCGTGCCCGCGCTGCTGCCGCTGCTGCGCCGCCAGCTCGAACTGCCGCCCGCCGCCTTCCGCTTCCTCGACTACCACGGCACCAACGACCAGCACCACCTGCAGCGCTGGCTCGCCGCGGTCGAGCTCGCCATCGCCGTCGACCCGGACGCCGCCCGCCACATCCTCGGCACCGCGCGCCGCACCGCCCAGCTCTACCTGATGCAGTTCCACGACATCCTGGACACTGAAGCGTGAAGCCCGCCCCCGACTTCCTCACCCGCGCCCACGACCCGCGCGACCCCAGCCCCTGGCTCGCGCTCTACCTCGACCAGAGCACGCCCCTGCCCGACCCGGTCAAGGCCGCGTGGCTGGCAGATTCCAGCTCGGTGTCGCGGCAGTTCCTGCTGCCCTTCGTGCGCCCGCTGGCCCGCGCCTTCATCGTGCTGATCCAAGTCGTCAAGCTGCTGCTACCCAAGCGCTGGGCCGCCTCGCGCAAACTGCACTGGCTGCTCGCCGAAGGCATGAAGCGCTTCGTCTCGCCCGAGGCCAACTGGCTGGTGCTGCGCCACTTCACCCTCGGCGCCCAGATCCTGGAATTTATCGCCCGCAACTCGCCCATCCCCGTCGAAACCAGCCCGATCACCCCGGTCGCGCTCGACGAGCTCAAAGACGAGCTTTTCCTCAAGCACGACCTCAACCTGTTCAACTTCGTCATCCGCCTCAACCAGGCGCTGCGCGACGGCAATCAAACCCTCGGCCTCGTCGCCCAGCCCGACCTCAGCATGATCACCGACCCCGCCGTCCGCCTCGACGCCATGCCCGACGCCAAGCTCAACTTCATGGACCTGCAGACCGCGATCGAATGCTTCACCCCGATCTACCAGCTCTTCCTCACCGACAACGACTTCTGGCGCGCGGCCAACTCGCTGCAGCTGGACGAAACCATCGGCATCTACGCCGCGATCATACTCGGCGCACCGCAGCACCTGATCCTGCTCAACAACAAGCACCCGCTGGTGCCGATGAGCACGCTGCGAGCGGGGTATCGGCTGGTGCTGCATGGCTTGTCGACGGAGATGCTGCATGCGTTGCTGATGCGGATGAAGGTGGCGCAGGTGGGTGCGCGATCGGAGGCAGACGCGGACGGTGCGTCTTGAAAGGCTCGAACAGACCCTGAAATGCTGGCGCGGCTGGCGTTTCAGCGAGGACAGTCTTGACGGGGCCTGAAGCGAGATGTCCGATCCGTGATCTATGTCATACCGGGCGGCTATGCCAAAACACTGAAGGCCGTGCTTTGGCTTAAGATACACGCCTGTAACAAGACGTTGCGGCGAACGGCGGCCGTTGGCGAGCAGACTGGAGAAGTCTTATGTGGCGCTTGTCGATGGCGTGTTTGCGGTGCCGGACAAGCAAGCGGACGGATGGGGAAAGCGCAGTCCGAACACACGACGGGTTTGCCTGCTGCGTATGCACTTTTCAAGATTACGAAAAGTTGGGTAAAGCGATGTTTTCAATGACAAATGAACATAATGGATCTCTGGCTTTATTCGTCAGATTTCCCACTTACGCAGCAGGCTTGCTGTCTACAACACGTTAGGCAAAAGCATGCGTTCACAACCAGCCATTGGATATGTCAAAGATACCGGGACTGCTATTGGTCGCGGAGTCTATGCAAACCGATCAATTTCTCCAGGGGAAATAGTGGAGATCTGCCCTGTAATCCTCGTATCAGGAGACTTTGATGATCTGCCCACAGAAATACGTCATATAGTTTTCAACTGGAATGCCCTAGCCAAAATGAGTGACTTTCATGCAATCGCACTTGGTTATGGCAGTATGTACAACCACTCAAACCCAGCCAACCTACGCTATGAGGCTTGTGGTAATGGTCAATTTTTACGGTTCATCGCTGTATCTCAAATAACAAAAGACACTGAATTAACTGTCAATTACAACGCGCTCGGAGGGCATCCAACCTCCGATAAAGACACATGGTTTGAGGATAATGAAATTGAGCCAATACAACGGCTTACTGAGTAACCTCATGCCTAACAATCGGTTCAAGTCGTTCGCTTCGCTCACTCGGGACCGGCTAAAGCCGGCCCCTTAGCCTGAACCATGGGCGTCACAATGACTGGCTTCGTCTGCGCCACTTGCGGGCAATATCACGATGAGTTGCCAATGTGCTTTGGTGCTAGGGCACCCGCACTTTGGCTTTCCCTGCCGGAGGCTGAGCGCAGTTCTCGCGGCGAACTTACCTCCGACCAATGTGTGTTGGATGACAAGCACTTTTTTGTCCTCGGTCGCATTCTTCTCCCTGTCATCGATGGGCCTGGCCCGTTCATTTGGCTTGCATGGGTCTCGCTGAGCGAGAAGAGCTTTCTTCGGGCAAGCGAACTTTGGCATAGCAAAGGGCGCGAAACGGAGCCTCCGTATTTTGGTTGGCTGCAAAGTGCGTTGCCCTACGAGCCCACCACTTTGAGTCTCAAGACCAGCGTCCAAACCATGCCTGTTGGCGAGCGTCCCAACATTGTTCTGGAGCCCTCCGACCATCCGCTGTCACTTGAACAGCAGCAGGGCATCACAATGGCTCGCGTGCAGCAAATTGCCGAGGCTTGTCTTCATGGGTAGCACGACGCCCAACATCACAATCCACCGGACCTCCGGCAAGCTGCGCTTGCCTTCGTCCGGTGATTTTCAACGTTAGGATTTTCCACTTGTAGTCTCTGAAAGGATGGCTTTGATAGAAAAAATACTCGGTGCATTAGCGCCAGGTTGGGTGGGATCTTTAATTGGCCTAGGAGGAATCATTGCGGCTGTAGTTACCTACGTTCTAACCCGCCAGCGATCCATTCTCGCGTACAGGACCTTGGGTGACAGGTTACTCGGGCATGCGGAGGCAAAGCTTCCCGCCGAGGTAACCGTTCAGTACAAGGGACGACCCATACCGAGGCTTACCAGGTCTTTGATTGTTCTTTGGAACGCAGGCGAACAAACGATCGATGGTAAAGGCGTAGTGAGGGCCGACCCTCTAAGATTAGAAGTTAGCCAGGATGCAGAAATTCTTTCAGCATCAATTCTTAAACACTCCAGGGATGTGACAGGTATTCGCGTCAATACATCTAGCGAACAATCAAATGCAGCAACGATTACTTTTGACTTCCTCGATCGCGGTGATGGCGCCGTATTGGAAGTTCTGCATTCCAGTGAAAGAAGGCATCTTTCGCTATTAGGAACGCTTCGAGGCATGCCAAATGGACCCAAGGACTTGGGGCGGGTGATTTCCCGTCGCATAACAGCAAGGGCCTTCCCTCTCAAGATGTCCCCGCGACTCCTTGCCGCAATGGTGACCATTGCTGGCGTTGGAATTGGCCTATTCGGGCTACTGTTCCCATTTACGGAGGCTACTGTACCTGTTCAACGACCCACGAGTGTCATATTGTTTCTCGCTGGGATTCTCTATGTCGGACTTGGGATTTTTCTATTTTGGATTCTTCGGCGTCGTTATCCCAAAGCCCTACAAATAGATGATCTCGAATAATTCATATCCTAACTTTCCGGTCAACCTGACAACCGAAAGCGGTGCGCTCTTCGAACGAGCCGCCTCGCGCGGTTGCAGGTTACTTACACGTTAGACCTCGCCAATGTCATTTCATCGCCAACTCATTTCGGAGATACAGGAGGTCCCATTCCCTCTAGAACATCTCGATGACCTAAAACAACTTGGGCCGTTGATGATCGAGGGAATGGAACGCGATGGACTTCCGACTGAGAGTGGCAACATAGATTTGGGAAAGCTTACTGAGCCTCTTGATCGAGCGTTCTTCCTGTTTATGTGGATTTCCGAGAACAATGGCGTGATTGATAACCTAAATATGGTTCTTAACGACATGCGCTCGCTCCCAACGGATTACGTTCTATTTCGAGGATCACCTAAGACCAGGTTCTACCTGCTTGTCAGAACCTATTTCCACGAGTTTTATCGGTTTCGAGAAATTCACAGCCAAGTTGTTAAGGCTGCTGCGGATCGCGGATACGTCAAGAAGGAAGAGGTTCCACTAGTTCGAAAGGCATTTCACGACGCATTTCAAACAACGATCGAGTTGCGAAACTCCCTTGTTCATGGATCGCCGACATGGAAAGGGCAGGATCACTTTGACCTGAATCTCGTTTCTATGGCTTGGGAGCGTGGATATGCGCTGAAGGATCAAAAGACAGGAGCGATTACGGAGATCGGAGATGTCCTGAAGGGCATATGCAACAGCACCGCGGATGCACTTCGCGACGAGGGAGTTCGAATGTCGAGTCTTCTTAAGAACCTCGTGAGGATATATGTCGGCATTCTCGCCGAGGTCTAACTTTTCAGTCGAGCGGACCTGCGCGAAAAGCCGCGCAGGCCACTCACTTCCACGTTAGATTTCTGAAGCGCCATGACAACCGCACTTACACCTGGATCGGTTATTCCGTTTTTGCGACGCCGAGATTACGTTCTAGTGAAACGCCTAGGCAGCGGCGCGTGCGGGGAGACTGTTCTACTTCGTGACGATGTGATTGAGAGCAATTTCGTTTGCAAGAAATACTCGCCAATCATCGAATCGCTCCGCCAAGAACTCTTCAAGAATTTTTTGAGAGAAATAAAATTGTTGCACGAAGTGCACCATCAAAACGTCGTTCGCGTTTTCAATTATTACGTCTACCCGGAAAAGCTAACCGGCTATATCCTTATGGAGTATGTGCAAGGGTCGGATATTGAAGAGCACCTTGGTTTTAAGCCAGAAACGGTCAACGAAGTATTTATTCAGGCGATCGATGGTTTTGCTTACCTAGAGTCCTCACAAATTCTTCACCGAGACATTCGTCCACAAAACATTATGGTGCGTGACGATGGGATACTGAAGATAATCGATCTTGGGTTTGGAAAGCGCGTTGAGGCTACGGTGGATTTTGACAAGAGCATTAGTTTAAATTGGTGGTGCGAACCGCCGCTTGAATTTGCAGCGGGAGTTTACGATCACTCTACTGAAGTTTATTTTGTAGCCAAGCTCTTTGAGAAACTGATCACAGAAATTGGCATTGAGCAATTCAAGCACACTGCATTGCTTGAGCGTATGTGTCGCCGAGACCCTGCAGAAAGAATCTCTTCCTTCCTTGAGGCAAAAAATGAACTGACCCTTCGGCGGTCGGAAGATATTGACTTTGAAGAACATGAGCAAAACGCTTATAGATACTTCGCAAATGCGGTCATCGAACATGTAACGAAGATCGAAGAAGGAACAAAATATATAAACGATCTAGATCGAATCAGGAGTCAACTAGAGGCCGCGTACCGAAACTGCATGTTGGAGACTGAGATTCCAGATTGCGCGCCTATGCTCAGAACACTTATGTCTGGACAGTACTACTACAGAAAGCAAGGTTTTGCGACATGGATACTTAAAGACTTTCTTCAATTTCTTCGAGGCGCCCCGCTAGAAAAGCAGCGGATTGCACTCGCCAATCTTCACGCACGTCTAAATGCCGTAAAACGTTACGTCGAGCCAATGCCGGGGTTTGATGATGACATTCCGTTCTAGCTAAATTGAATCTAACAATTCCGTCGAGAGGGACCGCCCACAAGCTGCGCTTGTGGATTCCCTTCGCGGCTTCGCCGCTACGGCGGCCCCTCACGTCAAACGTTGAGGCTGTAGAAAAAGGCCGGCGACGGCGCGCACCCCGATGCCTTCGGTATAATTCGGCAACCCCTCCCGG
>NZ_JBDGKX010000026.1:0-46460 GCF_057656155.1 Azoarcus sp. Soil_N_20
TTTACACCCACTGCTCCCTCCACCTGCCCGCCGCCTATGAAGCACGTTGCGCGGTGAAGAGGTGCGCATTATAGACACCAGAAAGACTTCGTCAACGGACAAATGAACAACAATTGAAAAAAACAGAGGATCTTCCGATTGATGCGCCTGTAGCGCCTCACCACAACCCACCGGATCACTCGCCTCGGCCGTGCTGCGCGAGCGCCCAATGCACATGCTCTCTTACCAATGGGGATGGATCATCCTGACGGCTAGCTAGCGCCGCGATCACGTCCGCCCCCCCCTCAGTGTTGCCAAGAGCCACCGCAATATTGCGAAGCCATCGTTCGTGACCAATGCGATGAATGGGACTACCCGCAGTACGCGCGCGAAACTCGTCCTCCGACCACGCAAACAAACTTATCAAGGACGCACAATCGAGCCCGTTCCTGACCTCGAAATCCGGCTCCACCGATCGGCGGGCAAAACGATTCCAGGGACAGACAAGTTGACAGTCATCACAACCGTAGATGCGGTTCCCGATCAACGGACGCAAATCTTCCGGGATCGCCCCCTGCAGTTCGATGGTGAGATAGGAGATGCAGCGCCTCGCGTCAAGTCTATAGGGCGCCACGATCGCTCCCGTCGGGCACGCCGTCAGACAGGCCGTGCATTGCCCGCAATGAGCACCCACCTCCCTGTCGGTCGGCAGTGGTAGATCCGTGAAGATCTCACCCAGGAAAAAATAGGAGCCAGCCGAGCGATCGATCAGCAAGGTGTGCTTACCACGCCATCCGAGCCCACCCCTGACACCAAGCGCGACTTCGAGCACTGGCGCCGAATCGACGAACACACGATAGGCCGACGGCACCACTGCAACGATGTGATCAGCCAGCTTCTGCAGCCTGGCTCGAAGCACCTTGTGATAGTCGCGACCGAGCGCGTAACGGGAAACATAAGCGAGCGAACGATCAGACAGCACCGTGCCTGCCGCCTCAGCATTCGGCCAGTAGTCCATCCGCACGGAAATGACCCGGATCGTCCCTGGAACCAACTCGGCAGGGCGAGCCCGCTTCAGGCCGTGAGCCGCCATATAATGCATCGCGCCATGGAATCCGGCCGCAAGCCAGCGCTCCAAGCCCTCCTCCGCAGCACCGAGGTCCACGTCAGAAATGCTCAGGGCGCCGAACCCGAGCTCGTGCGCCCACGCCCGGACGCGACCTGCCATCGCCGCCATGCTCACATCAGACTCACCACCGGTCGAGGACAAATGCTCATGATCAATATCGTTCACCCTTTAAATGATAGCGACTGCACTCTGTCGATGCACCTCGATAACGAACAGGACAGCCTCGACCTGGGCGCAGCCCTGGCTGGAGCGCTGGTGCCCGGCCTGAAGATATGGTTGCTCGGCAACCTCGGAAGCGGAAAAACAACACTCACCCGCGGAGCCCTGGTCGCTCTTGGACACCGAGGAAAAGTCAAGAGCCCGACGTACACTTTGATTGAACCTTATGTAGTTTCTAGATTAGACTTATATCACTTTGATTTTTATCGTCTGAATTCACCTGAAGAGTATCTTGATGCAGGGCTGGACGAGTACTTTTCGGGACCGGGGGTATGCATCGTGGAGTGGCCTCAACATGCGATGCCATATCTCGCTGCGCCAGATGTCAGCGTCGAGCTTGAACCGGAACGTGAGGGACGGCGGGCAAGCATCCGAGGATCAACGGAAGCGGGGCAAAAATGCGTAAACCAACTTTCAAGCTACCTGAGCACCCGCCGCCCAGTGGACCCGGAGTGAACCGACGGACACTACTGAAATTCGCAGGAGCGTCGCTCGCCCTACTCGTCAGCCCGGTCGGCATGGCTGCAGGCAGCTTGCTCGCGGTCCGGGTATGGCCGGCCGATGAGTACACGCGGATCACCCTCGAAGGCAACCGCGAGCTCAAATTCACCCATCTCCTGGTGAAGGATCCCGACCGACTGGTTGTCGATCTCGAAGGTATCGAACTGAACAGCGTACTTCAAACGCTGCCCGGGAAGGTCCTCGAGTCCGACCCCTATATCCGCCGCATCCGCGCCGGACAGAACCGGCCAGGCGTGGTCCGGATTGTTGTCGAACTGAAGTCCGAGACCAACCCTCAGGCCTTCGCACTTGCACCGGTTGGCAACTATGGTCATCGCCTGGTACTGGACCTCCATCCCGTCGTACCGCTTGACCCCCTTCTGGCACTGATCCAGAAGTCATCACCGATGGAGGCAGCGACAGGCGACACCGGAACGACGGAAACGCCCCCCCATACGCTCCCCGACACGGCACGTCGCACTGACGCCGTCACGGCGCCGGAACGCCGCAATGACCCGCGGGTAAACCGTCTGTTTACGGTGGTACTGGATGCCGGTCATGGCGGAGAGGATCCGGGCGCCGTCGGACGCGGCGGCAGCTATGAGAAGAACGTAACACTCGATATCGCCAAGCGCCTGAAGAAGAAGATCGATGCCGCACCCAATATGCGTGCGGTACTGACCCGCGACGGCGACTACTTCGTGCCGCTGGCACAACGGGTCACCCGGGCACGACGGGTGCAGGCAGACCTGTTCGTCTCCATTCATGCGGATGCGTTTGTTCGTCCGGAAGCGCGCGGAAGCTCGGTATTCGTGCTGTCGGAAAGCGGCGCCTCAAGCACTGCTGCGCGCTGGCTCGCACGGAAGGAAAACGACGCGGACTTGATCGGCGGAGTGAACCTGGCGCGCCAGGACGGTCATCTTGCCCGCACGCTGCTCGACCTGTCGCAGTCGGCGACCATCAACGACAGCCTCAAACTCGGAAAGGCAGTCCTGGCCGAGCTTGGCGACATCAATACCTTGCACAAATCTCATGTCGAACAGGCTGGATTTGCGGTGCTGAAGGCACCCGACATCCCGTCGATCCTGGTTGAAACTGCCTTCATCAGCAACCCGGAGGAAGAACGGCGGCTCAACAACAACGCCTACCAAGACAAGATGGCCGAGGCCATCCTGCGCGGGGTCAAGCGCTATTTCGAGGACAATCCGCTGGCACCACGCACCCGGGTTGCACAGTTGGGCTGATTCAGCACCTCCTTTGCCGGTATAATCGCGACTTTTTTCAGGCGGTTATGCAGGTTTTACGCGGCATCCCCGAACGGGCACAACAGGCCTGCGTGCTGACCATCGGCAATTTCGACGGCTTGCACCTTGGCCACCAGGCACTTCTCAGGCTGCTTACCGACAAGGCGAGCGCTCTGGGCCTGCCGGCTGTCGTCATGACGTTTGAACCCCACCCGCGCGAGTACTTCTCGCCACACGCCGCACCGGCGCGACTGGCCTCGCTGCGTGAGAAGCTACTGCTGCTGTCCTCCAGTGGCATCGATCGCGTTCATGTATGCCGCTTCGACGCCCGCTTCGCGGCGCAGCCCGCGGCCACTTTCATCGATGACGTGCTGATCCGGGGGCTTGCGGTGCGCCATCTATTCATCGGTGACGACTTCCGCTTCGGCGCGCGCCGCACTGGTGACTTTGCGATGCTGCAGGACGCGGGGCACGAGCATGGATTCGGGGTCGAATCCATGCCGACGCTGTCCGTCGCCGGAGAGCGGGCGTCAAGCTCGGCGGTACGCGACGCACTTGCGGCAGGCGACCTTGCTCACGCTGCTCAGTTGCTCGGGCGGCCGTATAGCATTGCGGGCAAGATCATGCACGGTGACAAGATCGGGCGCCAACTCGGCTTTCCCACCATCAACATCCAGCTCAAGCATCGCCGCCCTCCGCTTTCCGGCGTTTTTGCGGTCGGCGTCGAAGGCCTGGAAAGCGGCCGGATCGCGGGCGTTGCCAACGTGGGCGTCCGCCCGACCGCAACCGACGCTGGACAGGCCCGCCTCGAGGTCCACCTGCTGGGCTGGAACGGCGATTGTTATGGCGCCCATCCGAGAATTCACTTTCTGCACAAGCTGCGTGAGGAAGCCAAGTTCTCCTCGCTCGACGCCCTGAAGGCACAGATCGCCCGCGACACCGACGCGGCACGAGACTGGTTCATCCTCAATCCGAATTGCCTGCAAGACTGAACAAAGACGACTGCCATGGCCGACTACCGCAAGACGCTGAACCTGCCCGACACCCCCTTCCCGATGCGCGGCGACCTGCCCAAGCGCGAGCCGAAATGGATCGCCGAGTGGCAACAGAAGAAGCTCTATCAGCGCATTCGCACCGCCAGCGCCGGCCGTCCCAAGTTTGTGCTTCACGACGGCCCGCCGTACGCCAACGGCAGCCTGCACATCGGCCATGCGCTGAACAAGATCCTGAAAGACATCATCGTCCGCGCCAGGACCATGGCCGGATTCGATGCACCCTATGTACCGGGGTGGGATTGCCATGGGCTGCCGATCGAGCACAAGGTCGAGGTCACCCACGGCAAGAACCTGCCTGCTGACAAAGTGCGTGAGCTCTGCCGTGCCTATGCCGCCGAGCAAATCGACATCCAGCGCACCGACTTCATCCGCCTCGGCGTACTCGGCGACTGGGAAAACCCATACCGGACCATGGACTTCGCAAACGAAGCCAATGAGATCCGGGCACTTGCCGAGATGACCAAGGCTGGCTATGTGTTCAAGGGCCTGAAACCCGTCAACTGGTGCTTCGACTGCGGCTCGGCACTGGCCGAAGCGGAGGTCGAATACGCCGACAAACCGTCCCCGACGATCGACGTCGCATTTGCCGTGGCCGATGCAGACTCGGACAAGCTTGCCGCCGCCTTCGGTCTGACGGTACTGGGCAAGCCCGCTGCTGCCGTCATCTGGACGACAACTCCGTGGACCATTCCGGCCAACCAGGCACTCAACGTGCACCCCGCGTTCGACTATGCGCTCGTCGACATCGGCGATCGCCTGCTGGTGTTGGCGCAGGACCTGGTCGCCACTTGTCTGGAGCGCTACCAGCGCGCAGGCAAGGTGATCGGCACCGCCAGGGGCACCGCACTGGAGCGTATCGAGTTCCGCCACCCGTTCTACGACCGTCCATCACCGGTCTATCTGGCCGAATACGTCGGCCTCGACGCCGGCACAGGCATCGTGCATTCCTCGCCCGCTCACGGGGTGGACGACTTCAACTCGTGGCATGCCTACGGTCGCACCAACGACGAGATCATCTCGATCGTGATGGGCGGCGGCCAGTACGTCTCCGACCTGCCCTTTTTCGGCGGCATGAACATCTGGAAGGCCAATCCGGCCATTGTGGACAAACTGCGCGAAGTGGGTGCCCTGCTGGCCGACAGCAAGATCACCCACAGCTACATGCACTGCTGGCGTCACAAGACGCCGCTGGTCTATCGCGCCACTGCACAGTGGTTCGTGGGCATGGACACCGCGGCAGCGGATGGGTCCACGCTGCGCGAACGCGCGCTACGCGCAGTTGAGGCGACGAAGTTTTATCCCGCCTGGGGTCAGGCACGGCTGCATGCGATGATCGCGAACCGCCCGGACTGGTGCATCTCGCGTCAGCGCAACTGGGGCGTACCGATCCCGTTCTTCCTGCACAAGGAAAGCGGCGAACTGCATCCGCGCACGGTCGAGCTGATGGAAGAAGTTGCCCTGCGGGTCGAGAAGGAAGGCATCGAAGCCTGGTTCAAGCTCGACGCCGCGGAACTGCTGGGCGATGAGTCTGCGCACTACGACAAGATCAGCGACACGCTCGACGTGTGGTTCGATTCCGGCACCACCCACTGGCACGTGCTGCGCGGTTCGCACAACGACGGCCATGCCGAGGGTCCGCGTGCCGACCTGTATCTGGAGGGATCCGATCAGCATCGCGGCTGGTTCCACTCCTCATTGCTGACCGGAAGCGCAATCGACGGCCATGCGCCCTACAAGGCGTTGCTGACGCACGGCTTCGCCGTCGACGGCCAGGGCCGCAAGATGAGCAAGTCGGTCGGCAACGTCGTCCTGCCGCAGGAAGTCACCGGCAAGCTCGGTGCCGAGATCCTCCGCCTGTGGGTGGCCTCGACCGATTACTCGGGCGAGCTGTCGATCAGCAAGGAGATTCTCGACCGGGTCGTGGAAGTGTACCGCCGGGTACGCAACACCCTGCGCTTCCTGCTTGCCAACACAGCTGACTTCGACATCGCAACCGATGCAGTTCCGCTCGATCAGTGGCTGGATATCGACCGCTACGCACTGGCCTTCACCCGCCAGCTTGCTCAACAGACCGAGGCCGACTATGCCCGCTTCGAGTTTCATCGTAGCGTGCAGGCGCTGCAGGTCTTCTGCGCCGAAGACCTCGGCGCCTTCTACCTCGACATCCTCAAGGATCGCCTGTACACGACCAGGAAGGACAGCCTGCCGCGGCGTGCGGCGCAAACCGCGCTGTGGCACATCACCCAGACGCTGCTCAAGCTGATGGCCCCCGTCCTGTCCTTCACCGCGGAGGAAGCCTGGACGGTGCTGAACCCGGGCAAGGACGATAGCGTGATGCTGCACACCTTCCATGCCCTGCCGGCACAGGAAGGCGAAGCCGGTCTGGCCGCACGCTGGGAGACCATCCGGGCAGTCCGTGCGGAAGCGCTCAAGGTGATCGAGGCGCTGCGTACCGAAGGCAAGGTCGGCTCCTCGCTGCAGGCAGAACTCGAACTGCGCCTTGCCACAGACAAGTTCGTCGCACTGCAGAGCCTGGGCGAAGACCTCCGTTTCGTCACCATGACCTCGAGCGCGACGCTGAGCCAGGTCGACGCCGCCGACGACGAACGGATCGTCGCTACCGCGAGCGCCAACCACAAGTGCGAGCGCTGCTGGCACTACACCGACGACATCGGCCACAACGACGAGCACCCCACGCTGTGTGGTCGCTGCGTTGGCAATCTCTATGGTGCAGGCGAGACCCGCACGCATGCCTGATCAGCGCAAGCCCCTTGCCGCAATGGCGCCGTGGCTGGCACTTGCCATGCTCATCGTCGCGCTCGACCAGCTCACCAAGCAGCTCGTCCTCGGAACGATGCACTATGGCGAAGTGATCCCGATCACTGCGTTCTTCGACCTGGTGCTGGTATTCAACCCGGGCGCCGCGTTCAGCTTCCTGGCCGATCATTCCGGCTGGCAGCGCTGGTTCTTTACCGGGCTGGCCGTCGTGATCTGTGGCTGGCTCCTCGCGATGATGTACCACCATCGCAGCGAGCGCCTGTTGCCGGTAGCCTTCGCACTGATCATCGGCGGCGCCATCGGCAACGTGATCGATCGCCTGATGCACGGCGCCGTGGTCGACTTCCTCTATTTTCACGCCGGCAGCTACGGCTGGCCGGCCTTCAACCTCGCCGATTCGGCGATCACCATCGGAGTCGGCCTGATGCTGTGGGCTCAGTTCCGCGGCGACCGCCACAACACCGACCCCAACCCGGAGCGTTCCTCGTGAGCCAGACCGTTGCCGCCAACAGCCTTGTCACCCTGCACTACCGCATCACGCTGCCCAACGGCCAGCCCCTGATCAGCACCTTCGAGGCCACCCCCGCCACCCTGCAACTGGGCGCGGGCGAAATGCTGCCGGCGATGGAGCAACTCATTGTCGGCCTCGAAATCGGCAGCAATCACACGTTCGAACTCGAGCCGGAAAACGCCTTCGGTCCTCATCGCGAGGAGCTGGTGGAGCGCGTCAAACGCGAACACATGCCGGCCGAAGAGATCGAAGCGATGAGCGTCATGGAGTTCAGTGCGCCCGACGGCTCGCGCTATTCGGGTCTGGTGCGCGAGATCGATGCGGATTCCGCACTGATCGACTTCAACCACCCGCTGGCCGGCAAGAGCATCCGCTTCGAGGTGAAGATCATCGGCACGTCGTGATGCCGGTCAACACCCAGAGAGAGAACAGATGAACGACAAGGAAATTCTGCTCGCCAACCCGCGCGGCTTCTGCGCCGGGGTCGAGCGTGCGATCGAGATCGTCGAGCGCGCCCTGCAGCGCTACGGCGCACCGATCTATGTCCGCCACGAAGTGGTGCACAACAGGTTCGTGGTCGACGATCTCCGCGCCAAGGGGGCGATCTTCATCGAGGAGCTCGATGAAGTGCCTGCCGGCAATACCGTGATCTTCAGCGCGCACGGCGTCTCCCAGGCGGTACGCGATGAAGCCGACGCACGCGGCCTTCGCGTCTTCGATGCCACCTGCCCATTGGTCACCAAGGTCCACCTCGAAGTCGCTCGCATGCGCGAGCAGGGCCGCGAGATCGTCATGATCGGCCACAAGGGCCACCCCGAAGTCGAGGGCACGATGGGCCAGGTGAAGGACGGCATCCACCTTGTGGAGACCGCGACCGACGTCGACCTCCTGGAGGTTGCCGACCCGGACAAGCTCGCCTACGTGACCCAGACCACACTGTCGGTGGACGACGCCGCCGCCATCGTGGCCGCACTGCGCGAGCGCTTCCCGAACATCGTCGGGCCGAAGAAGGACGATATCTGCTATGCCACGCAGAATCGACAGGACGCGGTGAAGTTCATGACGCCCTATGCCGATGTGGTGTTCGTCGTGGGTTCAAGGAACAGTTCCAACTCCAACCGCTTGCGTGAGGTCGCAGAACTGCGCGGTGTGCCAGCCTACCTTGTGGACAACGCAGCGGGCATCGACCCATTGTGGCTCGAGGGCAAGCGCCGGATCGGCGTCACGGCGGGGGCATCCGCACCCGAAGTGCTGGTCAAGGATGTGATCGACCGCCTGAAGCAGCTGAGCAGCGGTTCGGTACGTGACCTCGACGGCGTACCCGAGAAGGTCACCTTCCCGCTACCCAGGGAACTGCAGGACATCCGCTGACCAGCCGGGCGGGCTTCCGCCCGCCCCTGTTACCACCGCCTGCTCAGATATGTGCATCCATGATTCGGCGATAGAACTCATGAAAGTGCTGCATTCCGTCCTCGAACGGTGATTGATACGGCCCGACCTCGTTGCGCCCTTCCTTCAACAGCGCCAACCGGCCGCGGTCCATGCGCTCTCCGATATCGTCATCCTCGATCGCGGTTTCCATGTAGGCCGCCTGTTCGGCTTCGACGAATTCACGCTCGAACTCGGCGATGTCCTCGGGATAGTAGAACTCGACCACGTTGGTGGTCTTGTCCACATCGGTCGGAATCAGCGTGCTCACCACCAGCACATGCGGATACCACTCCACCATGATGTTGGGGTAGTAGGTCAGCCAGATCGCGCCGTGTTCAGGCTTCTTCTCGCCGTAATACTCCTGGATCGCCTTGTGCCACTTACCGTATGTCGGCGAGCCCGGCTTGGCCAGCGAAGTGATCCCGACGCGTTGCACCGAATACCAGTCGCCGAACTGCCACGTCAGGTCGTCGCAGGTGACGAAGTTGCCCAGGCCCGGGTGATAGGGCACGACGTGGTAGTCCTCGAGATAGACCTCGATGAAAGTCTTCCAGTTGTAATTGCACTGGTGGATCTCGACCCGGTCGAGCTTGAACCCGGTGAAGTCCAGCTCCGGCGCCACCTGCATGCCGGCGAGGTCGGCATTGGCCGAGCGCGGGCCCTTGAACAACAATCCCTGCCAGCTCTCCAACCCGTCGCGTTTCAGGTCGAGGCAGGGATTGCGCGGAAAGTGCGGTGCCCCGAGCAATGCGCCCTGGCGGTCGTAAGTCCAGCGATGAATCGGGCAGACGATGTGCTCGGTCCGACCCGCCCCCTGCAGCATGATCGACTGACGATGGCGGCAGATGTTCGACAGCTGATGGATGCCCGCATCGGTGCGGAACAGCAGCTTCGAGTGATCCAGCCATTCGAGCGAACGGTAGTTGCCGACTTCCGGTACCATCAGCTCATGGCCAACGTACCCCGGCCCGGCATCGAAGAGAAGTTTCTTCTCCAACTCGAAAACCTTTTCGTCGAAGTACCATGAAACCGGCAGCTGAGAAACAGCCTGTGCCAGTTCCGCCTTGGCCGCGATGTCGGACATCCCCGAACCCCCTATCTGGACCAGAATCCGGAAAAATAAACATGTTAGTTTAAGCCATGCCCGGTTTGACCGCCAGATGCCGGATCGGTTATTTTCCCCCCTTTGCCCGCGCCACGTTCTGATCCATGTCCAAGTCGGCGTCAGCTCCAAAATCCTTCGAGGCTGCAGTCTCGGAACTCGAGACCATCGTCCAGCAAATGGAAGCGGGCAGTCTTACGCTCGAAGACGCGCTCGAACGCTACCAGCGTGGCATGGGCCTGCTGAAATTCTGTCAAGAAGCGCTCAGCGACGCGGAGCAACGCATTCGTGTGCTCGAAGGCGAATCGCTGACCGACTTCAATCCGGACGCACCGCGGAGCGAACAATGAGCCAGCAGGACTTTGCCGACTGGATGCGCCACATCCAGCAACGAACCGAAGCCGCACTGTGCAACGCCCTACCCGACCCCGCCGTGGCGCCGGAGCGCCTCCATGCAGCCATGCGCTATGCGGTACTCGGGGGTGGCAAACGGGTACGGCCGCTGCTGGTGCACGCAGCCGGCGAGGTCGCCGGCGCGCCGGCCGGACGCCTTGACCACGCCGCCTGTGCAGTCGAACTGATACACGCCTACTCGCTCGTTCATGACGACATGCCGTGCATGGACGACGATGTCCTGCGCCGCGGAAAACCCACCGTGCATGTCGAATACGATGAAGCCACCGCACTACTGGTGGGCGACGCATTGCAGACCCTCGCCTTTCAGGTACTCGCGGACGAAGCCGCAAGCGACACGCCTGCCGGACAGGTCGCGATGATTCGCGTGCTCGCCAGCGCCTCCGGCTCGCGCGGCATGGCTGGCGGGCAGGCGATCGATCTCGCCGCAGTCGGCAAGCAGCTGTCGCGGGCGGAGCTCGAGTTCATGCACATTCACAAGACCGGCGCGCTGATCCGGGCCGCGGTGCTGCTCGGTGCCCATGCCGGCACCCCGACAGCTCCGGACGAACTCCAGCAGCTCGATCGTTTCGCCAAGCTGGTCGGCCTTCTGTTCCAGGTCGTGGACGACATCCTCGATGCCGAAGCCGATACCGCCACGCTGGGCAAGACCGCCGGAAAGGACGCCGACAACGGCAAGCCGACCTATGTGAGCCTGCTCGGCATCGGCGACGCGAAGCGCCTCGCCCACGAGTTGCTCGCCGACGCCCACGACGCGCTCGTGCCTCTGGGCGATCGTGCCGCCCGTTTGCGCGCGCTGGCCGACTACATCGTCCATCGCTCCTTCTGAGCCCATTTACCGCCGGTCTACCCAATGTCCCCGTACTCACATCTCGAACGCATCGCTTCACCCGCCGACCTTCGCGCCCTCGACCGCCGCGAACTGCGCGTGGTCGCCGACGAGCTTCGCGCATTCCTGATCGAATCGGTCTCGAAGACGGGCGGACATCTGTCGTCGAACCTCGGCACGGTCGAACTGACCATCGCCCTGCACCATGTTTTCAATACCCCCGAGGATCGCATCGTATGGGACGTCGGCCACCAGACCTACGGCCACAAGATCCTCACCGGCCGCCGTGAGGCGATGAGCGGGCTGCGCCACTGGGGCGGCATCTCGGGCTTTCCGCGTCGCTGCGAGAGCGAATACGACACCTTCGGCACCGCCCACTCATCGACCTCGATCTCGGCAGCGCTCGGCATGGCCGCCGCTGCACGCGACCGTGGCGAGGACCGCAGCGCCATCGCGGTGATTGGCGATGGCGCCATGTCTGCCGGCATGGCCTTCGAAGCGCTCAACAACGCCGGCGACATGGACGGGATCAACCTGCTGGTGATCCTTAACGACAACGAGATGTCGATCTCGCCGCCCGTCGGTGCACTGACCAAGATCCTCGCCCGCCTGATGTCCGGCTCCACCTACAACGCGGCCCGCCGCGTCGGCGAGAAGGTGCTCGGGGTCGCACCGCCGATGGCCGAACTGGCACGCAAGGTCGAAGAACACGTCAAAGGCCTGATCACACCCGGGACCCTGTTCGAAGAATTCGGGTTTCACTACTATGGCCCGATCGATGGCCATGATCTCGACGCGCTGATCCCGACCCTGCACAACATCCGCAAGCTCAAAGGCCCGCAGTTCCTGCACGTGATCACCAGGAAGGGCCAGGGCTACAAGCTCGCCGAAGCCGACCCGATCCTGTATCACGGGGTCTCGAAGTTCGACCACACTTCCGGCATCCAAAGTGGCAAGGGCGGCGGCAAACTGACCTATACGCAGGTATTCGGCGACTGGCTGTGCGACATGGCGGCCGCCGATTCCCGCATCGTCGGCATTACCCCTGCGATGCGCGAGGGCTCGGGCATGGTGCGCTTCGAGCAGGAACATCCCGACCGCTACTACGATGTCGGCATCGCCGAGCAGCATGCGCTGACGTTTGCCGCCGGCATGGCCTGCGAAGGTTACCGCCCCGTGGTGGCGATCTATTCGACCTTCCTGCAGCGCGCCTATGATCAGCTGATCCACGACATCGCCCTGCAGAATCTGCCGGTCGTGCTGGCAATCGATCGCGGCGGACTGGTCGGCGCCGATGGCGCCACCCACCACGGCGCGTTCGACCTTTCCTACCTGGCCTGTATTCCCAATATGGTGGTAATGGCACCGGCCGACGAGAACGAATGCCGCCAGATGCTCTACACCGCGGTCGGTCACGATGGACCGACTGCCGTGCGCTATCCGCGCGGCAGCGGTGCCGGCATTGCCCCGGTCAAGGCGATGAGCGCGCTGCCGATCGGCAGGGGTGAGGTCCTGCGCCACGGTAGCCGGATTGCGCTGCTCGCGTTCGGCAGCATGGTCGGCACCGCCCGCGCGGTCGCCGACGTGCTCGATGCCACCGTGGCCAACATGCGCTTCATCAAGCCGCTGGACGAGGCCCTCATTGCGGAACTTGCCGCGACCCACGACCTGATCGTGACCCTGGAAGAGAACGCCGTCATCGGCGGCGCCGGTTCGCAAGTGGCGCACGTGATCGAGCATCTCGCGGTCCGTCCGCGCGTGCTGCGGCTCGGTCTCCCGGATCGTTTCGTCGATCACGGCGATCAGGGACAGTTGCTGGCGTCGGTCGGTCTCGACCAGGCCGGCATCCTCGCCAGCATTGAGCGGGTCTATCCGGTCAATAGTTGAGTAATTTTGTCGGGAACGCTAGGATCGCGGCTCAACAGAGGCACTCAGCCGCCCGACCACAACAGAGAGCAGCCCATGAACACCCAGGCAGTGCAGGCCATTCCCGACGTCCAGAGCAGCGCCGACCGCCGCCAGATCGCGATCAACAAGGTCGGCATCAAGGCGATTCGTCACCCGATCCGGGTCAGCGACAAATCGGGCGGCGTTCAGCACACGGTCGCGACCTTCAACATGTACGTCGGCCTGCCCCACAATTTCAAGGGCACCCACATGTCGCGCTTCATCGAGATCCTCAACGGCAACGAACGGGAGATCTCGGTCGAGTCCTTCGAGCCGATGCTGCGCGCGATGGTGACCCGTCTCGAGGCCGAAACCGGCCATCTCGAAATGACCTTCCCTTACTTCGTCGACAAGGTCGCGCCGGTCTCCGGTGTGCACAGCCTGATGGATTACGATGTCACCTTCATCGGTACCATCCGTGAGGGCGGCCACTACGAGTTCACCATGAAGGTGCTGGTGCCGGTGACCAGCCTGTGTCCGTGTTCGAAGAAGATTTCCGCATATGGCGCGCACAACCAGCGCTCCCATGTCACCGTGACCGCAACGATCAACGACCACCTGTGGATCGAGGAGGTCGTGCAACTGGTCGAGAGCCAGGCCTCGTGCGAGGTCTATGGTCTGCTCAAACGCCCGGACGAGAAGTTCGTTACCGAACGGGCCTATGACAACCCGAAGTTCGTCGAGGACATGGTGCGTGACGTCGCCGGCCTGCTCAACGCCGAACCCCGGGTCGATGCCTACGGTGTCGAGTCGGAGAACTTCGAATCCATCCACAATCACTCGGCCTACGCCCTGATCGAACACGACAAGCGGTTGGCCGCCTGAGCGCGAAGGTGATGCGACCACCACTGTCAGTCCTCGATCTCGCCCCGGTCACCCAGGGCAGCACCCCGGCCGAGGCCCTGCGCAACACCCGCGATCTTGCGCAGCACGCCGAGCGCTGGGGCTATCGCCGCTACTGGCTCGCGGAGCACCACAACATGACCGGCATCGCCAGTGCGGCGACTGCCGTGGTGATCGGTCACGTGGCCGCAGCGACCTCCAGCATCCGCGTCGGCGCCGGCGGCATCATGCTCCCGAACCATGCGCCGCTGGTGATCGCCGAGCAGTTCGGCACCCTGGAGTCGCTCTTTCCCGGCCGCATCGATCTCGGCCTCGGCCGTGCGCCCGGCACCGACCAACGTACCGCACGGGCACTGCGTCGTCACCTCGACGCGGACAGTGCCGAGTCCTTTCCGCAGGACGTCCTCGAACTTCAGGCCTACTTCAAGCCCGCCGTGCCTGGTCAGGCGGTGCAGGCCGTTCCCGGCGCCGGGCTCGCGGTGCCGATCTGGCTGCTCGGTTCCAGTCTCTACAGTGCGGATCTGGCCGCCCAACTCGGACTGCCGTTTGCCTTCGCATCGCACTTCGCGCCCCGTTTCCTGATGCAGGCGATCCAGGTCTATCGCGACAATTTCCGCCCCTCGGCGGTGCTGGCGCAGCCCTACTTCATGGTCGGCGCCAACGCCATCGCAGCCGATACTGACGACGAAGCGCAGTTCCTGCTCCGTTCCCTGCGTCTGCGCTTTGCCGCCATGGCACGCGGCGTACGGGGCCCGGTGCCGCCGCCGGAAGCGTTCACCGAAAGCGACTGGTCGGCGGCCGAACTCGCTTTCGCCGACGAATCGCTATCGTGCGCGGCGGTCGGCGCGCCCGACACCGTTCGCGCACAGCTCGACGATCTGGTCGCCAGGACCACGGCCGACGAAGTCATGCTAACCGCGCAGATTTTCGATCACGGGGCGCGGCTGCGTTCGTTCGAACTCGTCGGCAAGGCCTGGGGACTGCAAGAGCCCACCGCAAACACAAACTGAACGCTGAACGCGGCAGATCCGTACCCTTCCGGCGCCCGGTGCCGGCAGCTCAGTTCGGAGGCAAAGCACCGGTCAGGCGCTGACGGATCTCCCTTAGCTTCGTCTTGACCCGGCGGGCATTATCCGTCCCCATCCGCAGCATGATCTTGTGCCCGGCAGAGGCCTGCTGCAGCGCGGGGTCCTCGAACCGGTAGCGCACCTTGGGCTGCACCAGTCGAATCGGTCCCGCCACCTCCGGCGCGGCCAACAGATGGTCGATCACGGCCACCAGACGGTCGTTGAAGTAGGCGTTCGGATAGCCCAACTCGTCGTACGCAGCCTGGAACAGCGGATAGAGGCCCACATAGACCTCCACCAACCGGGCACTGTCGATGGCGTCGGCAAACTCCACGTACTGCCGGTAGCGCGCCGCATTCCCGGCCGCGATCGACAGCCCGTCCTCGCCGGTATCGATCTGAAACCCGCCCTCGGCCTGTCGAATCGGCGAACGCGACCAAGGCATCTGTTCGCCCGGAAGACTATCCACCGTCACCACGATCCGGCGCACCAGGTCCTTCAGCACCACCAACTCACTCAAGCCGCCGCGACCGATCAGACCGGCAAGCGCTTCGCCCAGCACCGTATCGCTCGCGTCCAGATCGGGCAAAGGCGCGGTCGTGCCGGCGGTCGCGGCCGCTTCCTGCCCGGGTTCGGGGATGGGATAGCGCACGCTCGGCGCTATCGGCCCCGCTGCTTCGTTGCCCTGCGGGGCTTGTGTCTGTTCGACCGGCGCAGGCGTCACCGTCGGCAATGGCGCCGGGCGCAGCAGCAGATACGCAATCGCGGCCGCAATCGCCACCCCAGCGGCGACCACCAGTTTTCCTGTCGTTGAACTCACTGCCATCTCCCCCTCCATGAATACGTTCGGTAGGACGTCCCCCCGGCACAGGCGTTCCTCGCTCGCCGCAATTCCGCTCGGGAAGTCCTCGCCGAGTGGCGGCTCAGTCGTCGTTGAGTAGGACCGACCCGATTGCCTTCCAGCGACGCTCCCCAGCTTCGCGGCCTCCGGGGCAGACGGCTTGCAGCGGCGGACAGTGTTGACCATCATGGTCACCTTCCGGCTCTTCGGCAACAAGCTGCCATGAACAATCGGCCAACGTGGTGGAAAGGTGCTCGCGGCGAGTGGTACGTGGTCGCGCAGGGTCTGATCCTGGCGCTGGTCGCCCTCGGTCCGCGCACGGCCTTCGGCTTGCCCGACTGGCCGCACCCATTGGTCGTGATGACGGCAGGGCTGATACTGCTGGTGCTCGGGGCCGTTGCCGCGATCGCGGCCGCCCTTCACCTCGGCCCCAATCTGACGCCCCTGCCTCACCCGAAGGACCACGCAACGCTGGTGGAGAGCGGTCTGTACGGGGTGGTGCGCCATCCCATCTACTGCGCCCTGATCCTGATCGCCGTCGGCTGGGCGCTGTTCGTTCAGGGCTGGCTGACGCTGGCCTACGCGGCCGTGCTGTTCGTGTTCTTCGACATCAAGTCGCGCCGCGAAGAAGTCTGGCTGATGGCCCGCTTCCCGGCCTACGCTGCGTACCGTCGGCGGGTTCGCAAACTGATCCCGTTCGTGTATTAGATCCGGCCCACGGGAGTGCCATCGCCTCCGGCACTCCCCCGAACCTTCCACTCCCCTCTGTGTTCGGCGCGCCGACGAACCGGCAGACCACGCTAGACGAACAGCCGCTGCGCAGCCGCCACGACCGCATCGGCCTGCGGTACGAACGCCTGCTCCAGCGGGTAGCTCGCCGGTGCCGGCGCATCGGGGCCGGCCAGGCGCAGGACCGGGCCCTTGAGTGCATCATGCGCATGCTCGGCGATGGTGGCGGCAACCTCGGCGCCGACGCCAAAACTGCGGCTGGCTTCGTGCACGATCACCGCGCGACCGGTCTTGCGCACCGAGGCGAGTATCGCCGCCTCGTCCAGCGGCTTGAGCGTGCGCAGGTCGATCACCTCGGCCGAGATCCCGTGCCCGGCCAGGGTCTGCGCCGCACGCTCGCAGACGTCCACCGTTTTCGCGTACGAGATCAGCGTCACCTCCTCGCCCGCGCGTCGCACCACGGCCTGCCCGATCGGCACCGTATGGTCGCCGTCCGGAAACGCTCCGCTACTGTAGGCGAGGCCGATATCGACGAAAAACAGCACCGGATTGTCGTCGCGAATCGCACTCTTGAGCAGCCCCTTGAAGTCGGCCACGCTTGCCGGCATGACGACCTTGAGTCCCGGTGCATGCGCGAACCAGGCCTCGACGTTGTGGTTGTGCTGGGCGCCGACACACCAGCCGGCGCCGGTCATCGCGATCGTCACCAGCGGGAAGGAGAACTGCCCACCGGACAGATAGCGCAGCTTGCCGGCGCTGTTGACCAGTTCGTCCATTGCGTAGCACAGGAAGGGAGCGAACAGCAGGTCGATCACCGGCCGCAGCCCGGTCGCCGCCGCACCCACCGCGGTGCCGGCAATGATGCCCTCGGCCAGCGGCGTGTTACGCACGCGCTCGGCCCCGAAGGCCTCGACCAGCGCCCGGCGTTTGGTCGCCACCCCTTCACCTAGCAGCAGCACCGAAGGATCGCGCGCCATCTCCTCCGCCAGCGCCTGATCGATCGCTTCCTGGACGGTCATGTGTGCCATCTCGATGCTCCTAGGCGTAAACGTCGGCGGTCAGTTCTTCGATCGCCGGATACGGCGAATCGATCGCGAACGCGACTGCCGCATCGATCCGTTTGCGCACATCGGCCTCCATCGCGGCAATTCCGGCAGTGTCGACCCGTCCGGCTGCAAGCAGGCGCGCCTGCAGCCGCGGCAGCGGATCACGCGCCCGCCAGGTGGCGAGTTCGTCGGGGTCGACATAGGCCTGGTCGTCGGGTTCGAAGTGACCGCGCAGGCGATAGGTCCGGGTCTCGAGCAGGAAGGGGCGGCCGCTGGCGCGGATCGCATCGAGGGCCTCGGTCGCGATCGCCCGCACTTGCTCCGCGTCGTTGCCATCCACGGTCGCGCTGTCGATGCCGTAAGGCGCAGCCCACGACGCGATGCTGTCGTTCAGCATGGTCTCGCGGCGATGCACGAAGGCCTGCCACTGGTTGTTCTCGCACACGTAGAGGATGGGCAACTGCCACACGGCGGCGAGATTGAGCGACTCATGGAAGCGGCCTTCGCAGGCCGCGCCGTCGCCGAAGAAGCAGACCACGACGCCCGCCCGGCGCAACGTCTTCTGCGCCAGTGCGACACCGGTCGCGAGCGCGAGCTCGCCGCCGACGATGGTCGAGGTCAGGATCACCCCGAGTTCCCTGGCCGAGATATGCAGCGAGCCGCTCTTGCCCTTGCAGTAGCCGCCGCGACGCCCCATCACCTCGGCCAGCAGGCGGCCCGGATCGGCTCCGCGCGCGAGGAGGTGGCCGGCGCTGCGGTGGTTGGTGAGAATCAGGTCGTCGGCGTCGAGGGCGGCAACCACGCCGACCGCCGACGCCTCCTGCCCCACCGCGGTGCACGTGCCGGGCACCCCGGATTCTGCCTGCAGCGCCGCCGCGCGCTCCTCATAGGCCCTGATCAGCAGCATCGTGTGCAGCAGATCCTCCGCCCGTCCGTCATATGACTTGACACCCATGCCATCCTCCTCCTTGCCGTCCACGTCGCGAACCGGTCGATACCGGTCCGTCGGCACAGACTGTAGCGACACGCAAACCCGACAGGTATGCGCTTAGCAAACACTTAGGATGGTGCGAGGGAATTCTTAGCTTCGACCGGCAGTGCCGCTCTGAAGGACCAGCGGGCGTTCGACACGCAGACGGAAGCGGCCGCGCCCGGTCTTTTCGATGCGCACCGGGGCGTCGCGTTCGAGCAGGCGGCGGGCAAGCAGGATGAGGCGCGCCTCGAGATTGTCGCTGAGATCGGGCAGGCGGATACGGGAGTCGAGGCGCAACTCACGGTTCGAGAACCGGGTCTGCCCCCGGTCGACATGGTCGCGCACCAGTGCCCAGAAGATGGAGCCGGCCACGCCCTTGATCAGATAGTCGCCGTCGAGGAACACGCTGTCGTTCTCCGCATAGTGGCGTATCAGCACCGGCTGCCCCACCAGCGGCCGGGGCTGCACGTCGGCCACGACCGGATCATCGTGCGCCTCCGGGCTGTGCTGCAGCAGCCGGATCCCGGCGCCGAGCTGGCCGGCAAGCGCAACCAGCGCATCCTCGTCGTCGTAGCTGAAGCGCAGATCCTGCGCGCTCTCGACGTAAAGCATGCCGATCAGGCGCTGACAGGCGAGGATCGGCACCGCCAGCTGGCTGCGCGAATCGGCCAGCCCCGGCAGCGGAATCTCGGTGTCGATGCCGGTCACGCCACTTTCTTCCAGGCTATTGCGGATCGCCCGCCCATAGCTGTACTCGGCCGTGAAATGGCCGATGCGGATGGGTGTGCGCTCGCGCGCTGCAACGCCGATCACACCGTCCCCGAGTGCGATCTCGGAGCCCACGCCGGACGTCCGGTAGCCGCGGCTGGCAACCGTGTAGAGATGGCGACCCGCTTCGTCGAGCATCAGCACCATCGCATGATCGATGTCGAACTGGGCGCCCAGGCCGTCGAGCAATCGCGCCAGCAAGTCGTCCAGATCGGCCGCGCTGCACAGGCTCTGGGTACAGGCACGCACGGCCGCGAGCAGGTTGCGTCGGGGGGCAGGTGGCGGCAGCGGTTCGCCCGGTACCTGCTCGATGTCGAGCACCCGGTATATGTCCGACCCGAGCAGGCGGAAAACGCCGGCCATGCCGGTATGCGATGCGATGCCGGCGAGCCGCGCTTTCATGTTCTCGAACAACGGACCGCTGTCCTCGGTGCGCAGATATTGCAGACTCAACCGGTATTGCGCAGCGGTGTGCGGTTCGATCACCGAGACCCGCGCATACGGCGAAACGAGAATGTTGCGCCGGGTGGTGTTGAAAAACTGGTAGGACAGCGCGACATGCTCGCTATCCACATACTGCACCTGGGACAGATAGGCAACGTTCGGCGTGCCATCGGCAGCACGGGTCGCGATGTTGCCCGGCACCACGCCTTCGAGGCATTCGCGGATGGCGTCGAGCTTGATCGTCATGCGGAGCCCACAAGCGCTTCGCCGGCGCGCGGCCCGGGGGTCTGCGAGAATGCGAAGGTCGGCGTGAAGCGCAGGGTCATCAGGTCGTCCGGCGCGCAGGCGAGCAGCGCATGGACCATGGCCTCCGGATGCCCAAAGGGTTCCAGCACCTTGGCGAACGCCGCGCGGTAGCGCTCCGCAAGCGCCACATCGCCCGGCTCGGGGCGCAGCACGAGTGCGTCCGAGCCTTTGAGCTGCAAGGTCCGGTGGGTCGGCGGGTCGCTGAAAACCGCCGCAATGGCGCCGCTGCGCCGCACTGCGTCGAGGACATCGGCGGCGGCGCTCGCGCGGACCAGGATGGTCACATTGCGACGGTCGACCGACAGCCGGCAACCAAGCGCACGGACGAGCGCCGGGAACCCGCCCGGACGGCAACTGGCTGTCGTGATCGAAACGTTGCCAATGACGAAGGCGGCATGTTCGGAATCAAGGATCGGGGGGTCGTGCTCGGGCATCGTGCTGGAATAATAACCAGCTTTTGCATCGCTGCCACCTCCCTCGACAACCAGCGCTCCGCCACAGCAGCGGTCTCAGCCCGGAGGCATCGGAAACAGCACCACGGGGCCGATCGGCTCGCGATCCGGCCCCACGTAGGCGGGCGCCTCCTCACCCGCAGGGCCGAGCGCACGGACAAAGCGATAAAGGGCGCGCAGATCGCGGTCCGACATGTCGTGCAGAATCGGAGAGGGCATTGGTGGCCGGAAATTCGCGGTGCGCGCGAGCTTCAGCCACTCGGCCTCGGAAACGCGGGCGAAGTAGCGCCGCAGGTTTCCCGGATAGGTCGTACCCCATGGCCCGCGCCAGCCGAGCTGGTCACCGGTGAGCCACGCGCGTTCGGCCACCTTCCCGCCGCTCATCGCATAGTTGGGCGTGTGACAGTCGTTGCAGCCGCTGATCTTGACCAGATAGCGCCCGCGCTCGACCGCCGTACGCGCGGGATCGGTACCGCCGGCAAGGCCGGGATGGGAAACGACCAGCAGCGCGATGGCTGCCAGCGGCATCAAACACTTGAACATGGAGGACTCCTGCGGGTTCGGTGAATATCCGGCTCGCAGCTGCATTCGGCGGCGATCCGGATTGCGGCGCAGTCTGCGCCAGCCAGCCGCGGGCGTTTCCTAAATGGTGCTTGTCACGATACTAAGTTTTTCCTAAACAGCCTTGGCGCACGCATACCTGCAGGCTGGTTGCGGTTCATCGGCATCCGGCCCCAGTCCCCCTCCACCCAATGTCGTGGTGTGCGAAGTCCACCGCATCGTGAGCCACGCATGAGTCCGGCCACCCCTCAGGCCGTCATCCGGGCCTCGAACGAGCCGTCGGCCCGCCAATCCATGTAGTCCTCGGCCGGAATCGGCTGACTGACCACGTAGCCCTGGGCAACGTCGCAGCCCTGCGCGGCCAGATGAGCCCAGCCGGCGCGGTCCTCCACCCCTTCGGCCACGACCTCCAGATCGAGGTCGTGGGCGAGGTCGATCGTGGAGTGCACGATGACGCCGGAATCCGTATCCGACAGCATGTCGTGCACGAAGGATTTGTCGATCTTGATCGCATCCACCGGCAGTTTCTGCAGGTAGGCCAGCGACGAGTAGCCGGTGCCGAAGTCGTCGATGAACAGTTCGATCCCCAGATCCTTCAAGCGCTTCATGCTCTCCAGACTGCCTGCCGGATCCTGCATGAGGGCGCTTTCGGTCAATTCGAACTGTACCCCTTCGGGCTCGCCGCCCCAGGTAGCAAGGAGATTGCGCACACGCTCGATCAGCTTCGGGTCGCGCAGATCGCGGGCCGACAGATTGACCGCGAGCGGCAATCGCAACCCAGCCTGACGCCACACGTAGCTTTGGCGAAAGGCGGCCTGCATCACCCAGTCGGTCAGCGGACTGATCAGGCCGCTGTGCTCGGCCAGGCCGATGAACTCGTCCGGCCACAACATGCCCAGTTGCGGATGCTCCCAGCGCACCAGCGCCTCCACCCCGCATACCTCGCGACTCGAGAAACGCACCTTGGGCTGGCAATAAAGTCTAAGTTCGCTGCCATCGATGGCGCGGTGCAGATCGCCGATGAGCGCCAGCCGCCGCGCACACTCGCGATCCCGGCCACCGGTGTACAGCGCCTGCCCGTGCCCTTGCTGTCGAGCCTGATGCATCGCCACGTTGGCGCGCCGGATGAGCGCATCCGGATCGGTGCCATGACCGGGGAACACGGCGATACCGATGCTGCCGCCGGCATCGAGCATGACCTCGCCGATGGCCACCGGTTCGAACATTTCGGTCAGGATGCGTTGCGCGATGCGCGACGCGGCACCGGCATCGCAGTTCGGCAACAGCACCGCGAACTCCGCCTCGCCCATGCGTGCGACATTCACCGTATCGCTCACCACACGTACGACACGCGAGGCAACTTCGCGCAGCATCGCGTCGCCCTGGTGATAGCCCAGGGTCTCATTGATCTCGTGGAAGTGGTCGATCCCCAGCATCAGCAGGGCAAGCGGGCGATGCTCTCCCTTGGCCGCCTCGACCGCCGCTTCCAACCGCATCCGCAAGCGCCAGCGATTGGGCAGGCCGGTGAGCGTATCGCACTCTGCCATGCGCTTGATGGTCGCCTCGGCCTCGCGACTGCGCTCCCGTATACGCAGGGTTTCGATCCCGAAGGAGAGATCGTCCGCCAACTCGCCGAGCAGATCGGCTTCGGCCGCATCGAAAGCATCCGGCTCGGCCGCAGCAATGCTCAGATTGCCGATGACCGCACCCGCTGCACCGAGCGGAAAGGCACTGACAGCGGCAAAGCCGCGACGCAGCGCCTCGTCGCGCCAGGGCGCAAGATCGGGGTCGTGGAGGATGTTGCGGCCGATACTCGGTTGCCCGCTGCGGATCGCCGTCCCGGTCGCGCTGCGCCCACGCTCGGTATCGGCCCAGGTCAGCCGCAGGCCAACGAGGTGGGCCCTTTCGACGCCGACATGGGCCATGACTTCCACGCTCCGGGCCTCATCGTGCCGGGCGTAGCCCACCCAGGCATAGCGATATCCGCCCTCCTCCACGATGATGCGACAGATCTCGTCGAGCAAGGCCTGCTCATCCTCCGCCCGTACCAACGTCCGATTGACCGCACTCAGCGTCCTTCGCGCACGCTCGACGCGGCGCAACTCGTCCTCGGCCCGGGCATGGCGGACGGCCGCACGCAGCGATGCGATCCCGTAGGCAAGGCTCGCGGCAACTTCTCGCAGCAACTCCAGCTCCGCCGCGTCGAATGCGCCCGGATCCGCGTGCTGCACAAGCAGCGCCCCCACCGGCGCCGCGCCGCTCCCCAGCGGCACCACGGCCACCGCGCCACCTTCGGCGCCGGCAACCGGCCCCGCATCGGTTACGCCGTCGCCATCGGCAGGGCGAGCCAACACCCGGGGGTGCCCGCTCCGCAGGACCTGGCCGATGCCCCCCTCGCCGTCTGCCGGATCCACCCGCGTCAGCAATTCGAATGCGCCGGCCGGAGCACCGCGCGCAGCCACCGCCCGCACCGACTCGCCATCGGGCTCCAGATAGGCGATCCACGCGGCACCATAGCCCGCCACCTCCACCGCCACCCTGCAGGCATCCGCCACCAGGGCCTCTTCGTCAGTCGCCGCGATGATCGAGGCATGAACCGCGCGCAGCATGGTCAACGCACGGCTCCCCGGCCACGGCGCCACATCCGGCCGGGGATACCCCGTGCTGCTGTCCGGAATCTGCATGTTCATGGCCCATACCTCACTGATCGCTATACGGCTCGCCGAGAAGAAGCCCTTGGCTATTGGACGCCCGATCTATCTAAAGGTTAGTTCACCCTGGCCCTCATATTGAGGCGAAACGGATGGCGGCCGTGAGCGCGGTCACGGTTACCGCGCAGGCCGCGTCGCGGAACTCGAGGCGGATGGATCAAAATTCGCGCAGGGTCGATCCACGCCCCCCTCCGGATCCCGCGCGGAAAGACAGAACGCCCCTGCCTGGTTTCCCCGGCAGGGGCGTTCCAAAGCAATCGGCGGGTCGCGCTACACTGACCCGCCCGCTTCCATACTTCAGACTTCGACGGTATCCGCCACGTCCTTGAACTCGGCGATCTGGTCGAAGTTCATGTAGCGGTAGATGTCCTTGGCCTTGGCGTTGACCACCTCCACCTGCGCCATGTACTCCTCCACCGTCGGGATCTTGCCCATCAGTGCGCACACTGCGGCCAGCTCGGCGGAGCCGAGATAGACGAAGGTTTCGATACCGAGGCGGTTGGGGAAGTTGCGGGTCGAGGTCGACATCGCGGTGCTGCCCTTGCGGATCTGCGCCTGGTTACCCATGCACAGCGAGCAGCCCGGCATCTCCATGCGGGCGCCGGACTTGCCGAGCACGCCGTAATAGCCTTCCTCGTTGAGGATCATCGCATCCATCTTGGTCGGCGGGGCGACCCACAGGCGCACCGGGATGTCCGACTTGCCTTCGAGCACCTTGCCGGCGGCACGGAAGTGACCGATGTTGGTCATGCACGAGCCGATGAAGACTTCGTCGATCTTGGCGCCGGCGACTTCGGACAGCAGCTTGACGTCGTCCGGGTCGTTCGGGCAGGCGACGATCGGCTCCTTGATGTCGGCCAGATCGATCTCGATCACCGCGGCGTACTCGGCATCGGCATCGCCCTTGAGCAGTTCGCCGTTGGCGATCCACGACTCCATGGCCTTGATGCGGCGGCCCAGGGTGCGCTTGTCTTCGTAGCCGTTGGCGATCATCCACTTCATCAGCGTGATGTTCGAGTTCATGTACTCGACGATCGGCGCCTTGTCCAGATGCACCGTACAACCGGCGGCGGAGCGCTCGGCGGACGCGTCGGACAGCTCGAATGCCTGCTCGACCTTCAGATCCGGCAAACCTTCGATTTCGAGGATGCGGCCGGAGAAGATGTTCTTCTTGCCCTTCTTCTCGACCGTCAGCAGGCCCTGGCGGATGGCGTACAGCGGGATCGCGTTGACCAGGTCACGCAGGGTGACGCCCGGCTGCATCGTACCCTTGAAGCGCACCAGCACCGATTCCGGCATGTCCAGCGGCATCACGCCGGTGGCCGCGGCAAACGCGACCAGGCCGGAACCGGCCGGGAAGGAGATCCCGATCGGGAAACGGGTGTGGCTGTCGCCGCCGGTGCCGACGGTGTCGGGCAGCAGCAGGCGGTTGAGCCAGCTGTGGATCACGCCGTCGCCCGGACGTAGCGAGACGCCGCCGCGGGTGCTGATGAAGCTCGGCAGTTCGCGATGCATCTTCACGTCGACCAGCTTCGGGTAGGCCGCGGTGTGGCAGAAGGACTGCATCACCAGATCGGCGGAGAAGCCGAGGCAGGCCAGATCCTTGAGTTCGTCGCGGGTCATCGGGCCGGTGGTGTCCTGCGAGCCGACCGTGGTCATCTTCGGTTCGCAGTAGGTACCGGGCCGCACGCCCTGGCCTTCGGGGAAGCCGCAGGCGCGGCCGACCATCTTCTGCGCCAGCGAGAAGCCCTTGCCGGAATCGACCGGGGGCTGCGGCAGGCGGAACAGGGTGGATACCGGCAGGCCGAGCGCCTCGCGCGCCTTGGTGGTGAGACCGCGGCCGACGATCAGCGGAATGCGGCCACCGGCGCGCACTTCGTCGAGGATGACCAGGGTCTTCAGCTGCGACTCGGCGACCACCGCACCATTCTTGAGCACGGTGACCTTGCCGGTGGCGGCGTCGACCTTGAGCTCGATCTCGTCACCCATGTCGAGCTGGCCACAATCGAGTTCGATTGGCAGCGCGCCGGCATCTTCCATGGTGTTGAAGAAGATCGGAGCGATCTTGGAGCCGAGGCACACACCGCCGAAGCGCTTGTTCGGCACGAAGGGGATGTCTTCGCCGGTGAACCACAGCACCGAGTTGGTCGCCGACTTGCGCGAGGAACCGGTACCGACCACGTCACCGACGTAGGCGACCAGATTGCCCTTGGCACGCAGGTCTTCGAGGAACTTGATCGGGCCGCGCACGCCGGGCTCTTCCGGAGTGATGCCGGGGCGGGCGTTCTTGAGCATCGCCAGCGCGTGCAGCGGAATGTCGGGGCGCGACCAGGCATCGGGCGCCGGCGACAGGTCGTCGGTGTTGGTTTCGCCGGTGACCTTGAACACGGTCAGTTTCTGCGAAGCCGGGACTTCCGGACGGCTGGTGAACCATTCGGCGTCGGCCCACGACTGCATCACGGCCTTGGCGTTGGCGTTGCCAGCGGCGGCCAGATCCTTGACGTCGTGGAAGTAGTCGAACATCAGCAGGGTTTTCTTCAGACCCTCGGCCGCAACCGGACCCACTTCGCCGTCGGCGAGCAGATCGATCATCGGCTTGATGTTGAAACCGCCGAGCATGGTGCCCAGCAGTTCGGTGGCCTTGGCGCGCGAGATCAGCGCACAGGCTTCGTCGCCCTTGGAGATGTTGGCCAGGAACTCGGCCTTGACCTTGGCGGCATCATCCACGCCGGCCGGAACACGGTAGGTGAGCAGTTCGACGAGGAATGCTTCCTCGCCGGCGGGCGGGTTCTTGAGCAGGTCGACCAACTCGGTGGTCTGCTGTTTGGTCAGGGGCAGCGGCGGGATACCGAGGGCTGCACGTTCGGCGACATGGGCGCGATAGGCTTCAAGCACGGCGACTTCCTTCCAGTTTTGTGACGTTGGCAGGGGTCCGGACGGGGTTCTCCCATCCGGATCGAAACGAATTATATGTCTTTTATAAGACTTGGAGTGCAGTGCAACACAAAGCTCGCTGCAACGACCGGATTCTACTCTCCGGACATCATCGAACAATAGGCTATCGAACGCGATTCGGCTGCCTTTTGCTGCTGCGCGGCTGTGGGGAACATCCGTTCGCCTGGCGGGTCGGAAAGACACACCTTGAACCTCGCCTGCGGGCGCTACCTGAGCGGAGGACGATGAATCATGCCCCAAGCGCCGTTCGATACCTTGAAGGCATTCTCCACCCGGCATGGCCAGGGTGGCAGTTACCACTCATTGCCGGCACTGGAGTCTGCCGGCATCGGACCGATCTCGCGGCTGCCGGTATCCCTGCGCATCGTGCTCGAAGCCCTGCTGAGGAACTGCGACGGGCGCAAGATCACCGAGCAGCACATCCGCGAGCTCGCGAACTGGAAACCCGAGGCGCCACGTAACGCGGAGATCCCGTTCGTGGTCGCCCGCGTCGTGCTGCAGGACTTCACCGGCGTGCCCCTGCTGTGCGACCTGGCCGCGATGCGCAACGTCGCCGTCACTCAAGGCCACGACCCGAAGAAGATCGAGCCCCGGGTAGCCGTCGACCTGGTCGTCGACCACTCGGTGCAGGTCGATCACTACGGCACACCCGACGCCCTGCGTCAGAACATGGCCCTCGAGTTCGAGCGCAACCGCGAGCGCTACCAGTTCATGAAATGGGGGATGCAGGCCTTCGACACCTTCAAGGTGGTCCCGCCCGGTGTCGGCATCGTGCATCAGGTCAATCTCGAGTATCTGTTTCAGGGGGTACGCAACAGCGGCGATCTGTTCTATCCCGACACCCTGGTCGGTACCGATTCGCATACCACGATGATCAACGCGCTCGGCGTGGTCGGCTGGGGTGTCGGCGGAATCGAAGCGGAAGCGGCCATGCTCGGCCAACCGGTTTTCTTCCTGACCCCGGACGTGATCGGCGTCGAGTTGCGCGGCCGGCTGCGCGAGGGAACCACCGCCACCGATTTGGTCCTGCGCGTCACCGAAATGCTGCGCCGCGAGAAGGTGGTGGGCAACTTCGTCGAGTTCTTCGGCGAGGGCACCAGCGCACTGACCGTCACCGATCGGGCCACCATTGCAAACATGGCTCCGGAGTATGGCGCCACGATGGGTTTCTTCCCGATCGACGACAAGACCATCGCCTACATGCGCGGCACCGGTCGCAGCGAACGGGCATGCGAGTTGATGGAAGCCTACTTCCGCGCGCAGCACATGTTCGGCATGCCGCGCGCCGGCGACATCGACTACACCCGCACGCTGGTGCTGGATCTCGACAGCATCGTCCCGGCGCTCGCCGGCCCGACCCGTCCCCAGGACCGCATCGATCTGCCGGCCATGCGCAGCAGCTTCGAGCACAGCTTTTCCGCGCCCGCCAGCGAAAGAGGCTTCGGCCGACCGGCGACACGATTGCACGAGCGCGTCCCGACCGGGATCGACGATGTCGATCTCGGCCATGGCGACATCCTCATCGCGGCCATCACCTCATGCACCAACACCAGCAACCCGGCAGTGATGATCGCGGCCGGCCTGCTCGCCAGAAAGGCGGTGGCGCGCGGCCTGCGGGTCCGGCCCCATGTAAAGACCTCGCTCGCACCGGGCTCGCGGGTGGTGACCGCCTACCTCGACAAGGCCGGTTTGCTGGAGCCGCTCGCGCGTCTGGGATTCGCCCTCGCCGGGTACGGATGCACCACCTGTATCGGCAACGCCGGCGACCTTGCGCCGGAACTCAACGCTGCCATCGCCAGCCATGACATCGTCGCGGCCGCAGTGTTGTCCGGAAACCGGAACTTCGAAGCGCGCATCCATCCGAACATCCGCGCCAACTATCTCGCCTCGCCGCCGCTGGTGGTGGCCTATGCGCTGGCCGGCACCGCAGTCATCGACCTGAGCAGCGAAGCGCTGGGGACCGACACGGCCGGCGCCCCGGTGTATCTGAGCGACTTGTGGCCCACCTCGGACGAAATCACTGAGGTCATGCTCCATGCGATGGACCCGGCCGTCTACCGGAGTCTCTATTCCGACCTCACTCGTGACCACGACCTGTGGAACGAGATCCCGGCGCCGACCGGCCAGGTGTACGTCTGGCCCGAATCCACCTACATTGCCCGTCCACCGTTCTTCGACGACTTCAGCATGCAGGCGGGCACGCCCGGCGACGTCCTCGGCGCCCGCATCCTGCTCCTGCTCGACGACTCGGTGACGACCGACCATATCTCCCCGGCCGGATCGTTCGCCGAAAGCACCCCGGCCGGTCTGTGGCTTACCGATCGCGGCGTGGCACGACACGCGTTCAACTCATACGGCTCGCGCCGCGGCCATCATGAAGTCATGGTACGTGGCACCTTCGCCAACGTGCGCCTGAGGAATTTGATGCTGCCGACCGACGCCACCGGGGCCCGTGTCGAAGGCGGCTACACCCTGCTCGACGGCAGGCAGACCACGGTATTCGAAGCGGCCACGGCATGGCGCGAACGCGACATCCCGACCGTTGTTTTCGCGGGCGAGGAATACGGCACCGGGTCGAGCCGCGACTGGGCCGCGAAAGGAACAAGCCTGCTGGGGGTCAAGGCCGTGGTGGCAAAGAGCTTCGAGCGCATCCATCGCTCCAACCTGGTCGGCATGGGGGTGCTGCCGCTGCAGTTCAAGAATGACGAAAGCTGGCAGACGCTGGGGCTGAACGGCGACGAACAGATCGACATTCTCGGCATTTCGAACGATCTCAAGCCACAGCAGGAACTCACGCTGGCGATACGCGGCGCGGGCGGGACCCGGCGTGAAGTGGGCGTGCTGTGCCGCATCGACACCCCGATCGAGGTCGATTACTACCGCCACGGCGGTATCCTCACCTACGTGCTGCGCGAAATCCTCGCCTAGGAGGCCGACCGGCCCTGCGTGCGCACTCAGGGCTTGGCCTTTTTTGCCGATTTCTCGGGGGCCGACGGTGGGTTGCGAAAACGGATGCGGTCGGGCGAGGTGGCGCCGCCGGTCATCACGAAGCTCATCGCCTCGTCCATCGTCCAGTCGGTCGACACCACCTGCGAGACCGGCACGATCTCGATATAGCCCGAGGTCGGATTGGGTGAGGTGGGCACGTAGACGGCAGCGAGTTCCTCCCCGCTCTCCTCATCGTGAATGACCCGAGTCACGAAGGCGACCGCCTTCATGTCCGACGACGGAAACTCGATCAACACGACCCGGTCCACCCCCGCCGGCTTTTCCTTGACAGCGGCGAGAAAACGCTTGGTGCCGCCATAGATCGCTGCCACCAGCGGAATGCTCTGCACCAGTCGCTCCAGCCAGCCGATCACCCGCTGTCCGATCACCTGGGTGGCGATCCATCCGAGCGCATAGAACACCAGCAAGGTAATTGCCCCACCGAGCAGCGACTGAAACCATGGCTGCACCAGGAAGTCGGCGATCACCGGTGACGGCGCGCGGACAACGCGGGCAAGCGCCAGGACCCAGGGCGCGCCCATTCTCGACAATTGCGAGAAGAAGAAATCGAACACCAGCCAGGTCACCCACAGCGGCGCAGCGGTGAGCACGCCTACGATCAGATAGCGACGGGTGTGGATGACGCGCTTCCTGGATTTCATTCGGAGGTCACCGGAACGGAAGTGGTGAAGGTATTCAAGCATATCCGACCGCGCGATTCACGCCGAGCGCGACGAGAACGGGCAAAATGGCGGCACCGCCACTGCCTGTGCCGCCATGAAGCCCACCCCCTGCCCCTGCGGCTCCACCCTGCCGTTCAGCCGGTGCTGCGCCCCTGCCATCGATGGCAGCCGCCCGCCCGAATCGGCCGAGGCCCTGATGCGCTCCCGCTATACCGCCTACACCCGACTCGACGAAGCCTATCTGCTGCAGACCTGGCACCCGTCGACGCGCCCCGCTCCGCCACTGTTCCCCACCGGGTCGCCCCCCAAATGGATCGACCTCGAGGTTCGCGCACACCGCCGGCCCGACGCGACCCACGCCGAGGTCGAGTTCATCGCCCGCTACCGGATCGGCGGCCGTGCCCATCGCCTGCATGAAACCAGCCGCTTCGTGTTCGAGGACGGCCGCTGGTTCTATGTCGACGGCGACATGCACGAGGCGCAGAATGCGCATTGACTCGCTGCCCGATCGGCGTTTCAGCCCCGCCCGCGGCGCTCTGACGAGAACAACATGAACCTCGAAAAAGTCATCTTCGGTTTCTTCATCCTGCTCGCCGCCACGCTGAACTTCGGCTTCTTTGTCGGTGACATCGACAACCCGGCGCACCATGACATCTACGAGCTGTTCGCCGCGATCGTGGTCAGTCTGATCGCCACCATGCTCAAGTTCGGCGATCGTACCCAGATCGGTGCGATCCACCTTGCCACCAGCCTGGTCGCCGACCTTCAGCTGATCGCCGCAGCCATGGTCTGGGGCTACGCGGCGCACGTCGCCGTCGACGGGCTGACCGCCGAAATGACGTCCCGGGTGGTGTCACTGTCGGGCGGAGCCCTGTTTGCCAATATCGTTTCGGTCGTCATCCTGATCGCCGAAACCATCATGCAGCGACGCTGACACAGGCCTTGCAGATGACGCCCCTGTCGCGGCATCACAGCATCTTCTTCCTGATCATGCGGCGCCTGCGGGCACCGCTGATCCTGCTGATCACGATCGTCAGCATCGCGGTCCTCGGCCTCACCCTTGCGCCGGGTGTGGATGCGGACGGCAAGGTCCACTACCTGAGCTTCTTCCACGCCTTCTACTTCATCAGCTACACCGCCACCACGATCGGCTTCGGCGAGATTCCCTACGCCTTCTCCGAGCAGCAGCGCCTGTGGGTGATCTTCTGCATCTACATGTCCGTGGTCGGCTGGGCCTATACCGTCGGCACGGTGTTTTCGATCCTCGCCGACCGCAACCTGCAACAGGCGATCGCGACGCAGCAGTTCGTGCGCGCCGTGCGCCGGCTGGCGGAACCGTTCTACCTCGTGTGCGGCTATGGCGAGACCGGGCGCCTGATCTGTCAGGCGCTCGATCGCCTCGGCTACCGTGCGGTCGTCGTCGAGCTCGACGAATCCAAGGTTGGCGAGATCGATCTGCACAGCTACGCTGCCGACGTCCATGCCGTCGCCGCCGACGCCAGCAATCCGGAGACGCTGCAGTACGCCGGGCTGACCCATCCGAACTGCATCGGGCTGATTGCACTGACCAACGACGACAACGCGAACCTTGCGATCTCAATCGCGGCACGCCTGCTGGCCCCCCGCCTGCCAACGCTGGCGCGTGCCGAGACCCGTGAAACCGCAGCCAACATGGCCTCGTTCGGCACCCGTCACATCATCAACCCATTCGAGAAGTTCGGCGATGCGCTCGCCCTTGCGCTTCACGCCCCGGCCGCCTGGCAGTTGCTCGGCTGGTTGACCGGCCTGCCCGGCACCACCATCGAACGGCACCGCGATCCGCCGCGCGGTCACTGGATACTATGTGGTCACGGTCGCTTCGGACGGCTGATGGTGGACGCGATGGATGCGGAATCGGTACCGGTCACCATCATCGATCACCACCCCCCGGAGGACATCGAACATCGCTGGGTGCGGGGCGACGGCACCGGTGCCCTGGCGCTCGAGGAGGCCGGGGTTCGCACGGCGGTGGGCATCGTCGCCAGCACCAGTTCCGATGTCGATAACCTGTCGATCGCGGTGACCGCACGCGAGCTCAACAAGAAGCTGTTTGTGATCCTGCGCCAGAACCACTACAGCAACCACGCGCTGTTCGATGCCTTCGACTCCGACATTACCGTGGTCCCGAGCGAGATCATCGCCCACGAATGCCTCGCCATTCTGAGCACCCCGCTGCTCGTCCCCTTCCTCGACGAAATCCGCCGCCGCAAGGAGGAATGGTGCATCGGGATGCTCGAGCGCATGACCACCCGCCTGAGTTGGGACGTGCCGGAAGTGTGGAGCGAGCGCATCAATCTCAGTCGTGCGCCCGCGCTCTACCGCCGCCTGATGCGGGGCGAGGAGATCACCCTCGAACAGCTGCTGCGTTCGCACGCCAACCGCGATGAGCGCCTCGAATGCGAGGTGCTGTATCTCGACCGTGACGACGACGACCATCTGATCGTACCGGCGGCGGCCACGCCGGTACGTGCCGGCGACGAAATCCTGCTCGCCGGCCGGCCCGGCGCAAAGGCCGGATTCGGACTCAATATCGCCAACGAGCACGCCCTGAACTACATCCTGACCGGTACCGATCTGCCCGGCGGCTGGATCTGGGAAAAGCTCTCGCAGCGCAATGCCCGCGCCGAGAAGCCTCAGCTGCCGTAAACCGCCGGCCAGGAGCAGGGCTGACTTTCAGAGCCATGACCCTGCCGGCCGGCCCTGTGGCCGGGCACGCCGGCCGCGCACCGAGCCCGTTCAGTCCGGCGCCACCAGCACGATCTCTTCACCACTGAAGAGCACGCGCTGACCGACGCGCAACTTTGCCCGCTTGCGCGTCTCGGCCCGACCGTCGACCCGCACCAGGCCGGCCTCCACCGCAGCGTGGGCCTCGCCCCCGGATGTCACCAGATTGGCAGCCTTCAACAACTGGTCGAGCTGGATATAGTCGCCACGTACGGCAAACATCGTCGTCATTTCACTTCTCTCATTCGGGCACCCACAAGGGCGATCCGGCACGGTATTGGAACGGCCGGTGATCATGTCACAATGCCGCCATTGTGTCCCAGCGCCCGTTCCGATGACCAGCCCGCCCACCCTACAGCCAGACCTGCTCGCCCTGATCGACCAGACCACTGCCAATGCGCTCGACGCCGGCACCCTGCAGCCGATACGCACCGAACAGACCCGGGTCAGCGACGGCGGGTTCGATTTCACGGTACGCTGGGTTTCGTCGCTGGCGCAAAAGGATGCCGCCCGGGTCGAAGCGGTCACCCGCCGCACACCCGACTTCAATCCCTTCCTCCCGCCCGAACCCTTGCTGACCGTGACCGAACTCGGCCCCGAGCACCTCGCGGTGCTGAACAAGTATCCGGTGATCGGGCGTCACCTGCTGATCGTCACCCGCGGATTCGAGGCCCAGACCGCGCCCCTGAACAGCGCCGATTTCACCGCGCTGGCACAGGTCATGCGCCCCCTCGGCGGGCTGGGATTCTATAACGGCGGCACCATTGCCGGCGCCAGCCAGCCACACAAGCACCTGCAATGGGTTCCGGCGGACAGCGGCCTGCAATGCGTCATGGACGGCCCCTTGCCGGCCGCTGGGGAGATCGCCGAAAACACCGCCTTGCCGTGGCGCAACGCCAGCATCCGCCTCGAAGCCGCCTGCTGGGACTCCCCCGCGGCCCACTGTGGCGCCCATCTTCATGCTGCCTTCAGCCGTGCCTGCAGCGCGCTCGGCCTGTCGCCGGCCGCCGACCCGATGCCACCCTACAATCTTCTGGTCAGCCGCGAAGGCCTGAGCATCGTTCCGCGCAGCCGGGAGAAGCGGGAGGACATCTCGGTCAATGCGCTCGGCTTCGCCGGCTCCCTGTTCGTGCGTCGGTCAGCGCAGATCGAACGCCTGCGCGCCATCGGTCCGCTCGCGCTGCTGACAAGCGTAGCAGTGGCGCGCACCGTGGCCTCATGAATCAGGCCGCGCGCGGATAGGGGTTCGGCAAGGGCGGCAAGCCGATCGTCGCACGCAGCTCGTCACACTTGGGATTGGGGGTGCCGTCGTCCTCATATACCGGAAACTCGCGGCACGGTGTCGGCCGGTTTTCATAGATCGAACACGACACCTGTTCGCCCACCGTTCCCTTTAGTGCCGAACAGCGCCGCGGCACGTCATTGCTGCCTTTCATGCAACTCCGGAAAGGACTGAGCTTTTCCGTCATCGCCAGCGGAACGAATCCTCCCGGTGCATCGTCGGTCTCGCCCCAGTAGAACGATATCCGGAAGTGCGTGCAGCAGATGCCGCAATCCAGGCAAGGATTGAAGGTTTCCATGGCGACCCGTCGATAAGGTGATGGACGCTCCCGGGCGGGAGAATCTGCGGATCGACCAGCCGCGCCGCCGAGCCGGAAAGGCATCTGAGCGGTGGGTGGCGCGGTGCGGCGGCAAGTCGAGTCCAGAGCGCGGATTCTAGCCTTTCGCGGTTACTGCACAAGCTATTTTTGTTCTTTTCTTTCAATAGCTTGAAATACAATTTGGACAAACACATCACCCCGCCAGAAGCGCAAGCCCATGCTTCCTCCGGGCGCGGTCGCACCCCTCCTCGCCGATGCCGAGTGCCGCATAGGGCGCAAAGTCCCGACAGGGCGAGGGGCGATCGGCGTAGATCGTGCACCGCACGGACCGCCCGATCTCCCCCTCCAGGGCCACGCAGCGCGGCGGTCCGTCGTCGGTCCCGCGCATTCGGCACAGGCTCGGGGTCAGCGTCACGCTCATTCCGTCGGGCACGCCGCCACTCGCGCTGCGACTTGCCAGGTCGGATATGTGAAAATCGACGCGAAACGCCGCACAGCAGGCGCCGCAACGGGTGCAGTGATCGTCAGCCATGATTCGGGCGGGGGATGTTCAGTCGGCAATTGCGCCGCAGCATTTCTTGTACTTCTTGCCGCTACCGCATGGACATGGCTCGTTACGCCCCGGCTCGGAGGCTCCCGGCTGCGGCGGCTCATCCACTGCAACCGGCTGCGGCGCTCCCAGTTCGAGGTCGCGCCAGTGTGAAAAGATGTCGTTGGCCGCATCCCCAACCGCGGCGAGCCATCCGAGCCGGGTTTCGTCGTCGGCCTTCACGGCGTCTTCCGCGGTCCACGGCGCCAGCACCTCGTTCAGCGTCTCGCGTACGGCTTCGACCGCCTCTTCTGGCAGGCCGTCCTGCCAGTCCTTGCGCCACAGGTCGAGTCCCTGCGTAAAGCCCTCGATCCACTCGTCACCGAGCTTGATCGTATCGCCGTCAGTGATCGCGAAACAGAACGGCTCCCAGCAGGTTTCATCGTCATCGTCGAGCCCGAGCGTGGTCGCCATCTCGTTGTAATAGGACAGCACCAGGCGGATCGCGCGCTGCACGCCACGCCCGGAGCCAAAGCTGACTCCGTCCTCGTGTGCCGACCACACCGCAGGCAGCCAGCGGTCGACGGCGATCGGCTGGGGCGAGACCAGCACGCCGGCGAGGAATCCATCGAGCATCTCGAGGCTCATGCAGTCCTCGGGCACGATGTCGGACGTCAGAATCTCTTCCAGCGCCTCGAACTCTTCATCACCCATCAGGTGGGGGTTGCCGGCATCGGTTGTCATGGTGATTCTCCAGGGTCATCGGGGGCGATCGGAACAGTGCCCGAGCGCAGATTCAATTCAGTCCAGCGCGGCGGTCAGACGATACAGGGTCTGGCCCGAGTCGCGATACTTGCGTTCGAACGGCGTCAGCGGCGAAGGCGCCTCGAACGTCTCCCAGCCCACCTCCCGGCCCAGCGCCAGCTCCAGCGCCTGGGCGAACTCTGCAATATAGACCGACCAGTTGCTACGACATTCCAGTACGCCGCCGAGTTGCGGAATGAAAGGGAACACCGGGTGCGCATGCCAGCGTCGCGACAGATGGCCGATCTTGGGCCACGGATTGGGGTACAGGATGTAATGTCGTGCCAGTCGCAACCCGGCCGCATGCACCAGACGCCAGTAATCGACCAGGTCGGCCCGCACGAAAACCATGTTCGTGGGCAGCATCGCCTCGGGATAGGGCTTGCGCCGGGACAGCCGGTCCTGCGACTGGTCTACGCCGATCACCCAATGATCGGCAAAGGCGCGCGCGAGCTGGATGGTGCTGTGCCCCACCCCGCATCCGGCATCCAGGATCAGCGGGGCCTTTCGATCCCAGCCCGCCAGACTGGCTTCGAAGGCCTCGCGGTTGTAATCGGTGATGGGCTTGCGGAAAGGCTCGGCGAGATGGCGCGCCACCAGCTCGGCAAGGCGTTCGTGTACGCCTTGCTGGGCACTCACCGGAATTCGGGAATTCGCGTAGCTCAATTCAACCTCGTGTCGTCAGGCCGCTACCCGGCCGGGCTCGATGGCGATGCGGTGCTGCGCAAAGACCCGATCGATCTCGGCCAGCGTCTTGAGGCCACGGATCTCGGCCGAAAGCGCTTCGGCCTGCTCATAGCGTCGGCGCAGCATGTTCAGCCACTGTTTGATTCGACCGGGCACATGGCGCGGCGCCACCTTGATCACGACACGGTCGCGAAACTCGGCGATCAGCGGCTTGAGCGACGCCCACTCGAGCGCCCGCACCCCGGGATCATCAGCCTGTCCCTGGCGTATCCGTCGCGCAAGATACGGATCGGTGACGGCGCCACGGCCGAGCATCACATCGGCGACCCCGGAAACCGCCCGGCAACGCGCCCAGTCCTGCGCCGTCCATACCTCGCCGTTTGCCACCACCGGCACCGCTACGACATCGGCAATCCGGCCGACCCATTCCCAGTGCGCAGGCGGACGGTAGCCTTCCGCCTTGGTCCGCGCATGGACCACCAGCTCCGCCGCTCCGCCCTCGACCAGCGCCCGTGCACAGTCGAGCGCACGCCCCTTGTCGGTCACGCCCAGCCGCATCTTTGCGGTGAGCGCAATGTGCACCGGCAGGGCAGCGCGCACCGCCCGGGCGATCTGGTGCAGGAGTTCGGGCTCGTCGAGCAGGATCGCACCCCCGCGATGGCGATTGACCGTGGGTGCAGGACAGCCGAAATTCAAATCGACTCCGGCCGGCGCCAGCTGGGCAAGGCGGGCAGCACTGTCGGCCATCGCAACCGGGTCGGAACCCAGCAACTGAACCCGCACCAGCATCCCGCCCACGGCGCGGCTGCCATGATCGAGCTCGGGCACGATACGGCGAAAACAGCGGTGGGGCAGGACCGAACCAGACACGCGCGCAAACTCGCTCACCGCGCAGTCGTAACCGCCGATGCGGCTCAACACCGCACGCAGCACGTCGTCCAGCAAGCCCTCCATCGGCGCAAGGAGCAGGCGCAAGGTGTCTCTCGTGGGTGGCAGATCGGAAAGGCCGCCATTGTAATCGAAGCGCGGGCGGTGCGGACTTGCCATCCCCCGCGGAGTCGAGGATAATCGCGTGTTTTCAATCGAGGGTGGTCACAACCTCCACCCGCACGAACCCAGGATCTGACATGAAAGCGGACATCCATCCCAATTACAAAGACGTCAACGTGACCTGCTCCTGCGGCAACGTCTTCGTCACCCGTTCGACCCTCACCAAGCCGGAACTGCACGTTGAAGTGTGTGCCGCGTGCCACCCGTTCTACACCGGCAAGCAGAAGATCGTCGACACCGCCGGTCGCGTCGAGCGTTTCCGTCAGAAGTACGGCACCGTTCAGCGCGCAAGCTGATCAGCGCTGCTTCACTGCACCGCACCATGAAAAGGCAGCCGAGGCTGCCTTTTTTGTTGGCCATGGCCATCAGTTCTCTCCCGAGACGGCAATTCCCGCCTCCGGATTGCGCCCTGCATACGCCTGCAGCCACGCGAGGCCGATACAATGCAGTCTTTGCGGATCTTGCTCCGCACCACCGTCATCTGTAACGAGTGCGCATGCCCAGCGACCCCTATACGCCCTCACTGCTGCAACGCCGCATCTACGGCACGGTCGGCCTGACCCTGCTGGTCGGCCTCTATCTGCTCACCGGCCTCACCGGTCACGAACCGTGGCGCGGCGACGACGCACGCTATTTTGGTCCGGTCTTGTCGATGCTGCGGGGCGAAGGTCTGCTCTTCCCTGCCATCGGCGGTCTACCCTTTACCGACTTCCCGCCGCTCTATTACTGGGTCGCTGCCCTGCTGGCCACCCTGACCGGAGGCCTGCTGCCGGCCCATGATGGCGCCCGTCTTGCGAGCGCGCTGTTCACCGCGCTCGCCGTGTACTGGATCGCGCGCGCAGCGGAGCGCCTTTACGGACGCCCTGCCCGCACCCCTGCGGCCCTGCTCACCCTGGGCAGCCTCGGCCTCGTCCTGCACGCCCACGAAACACAACCGCTGATCGCCTTGATGGCAATGGTCGCCCTCGTCCTCAATGGGCTCTCGCGCGTACCGCAACAACCGGTAGGGGGCAGCCTGCAGGCCGCGCTGGGGAGCGCCCTGGCGTTGCTGGCCGGGGGCCTGCCCGGCACCATCCTCACCATGCCGCTGTTCCTGCTGGTCATGACCTCGTGCCCCGACTGTCGTAACCCGCGGGCCAGCGGCGCTCTGCTGGCCGGGCTCACGCTTGCCGCGAGTCTGAGCGTGCTCTGGCCGCTCGCGGTCCATCTGAGCGAGCCGGAACTGTTCTCGTTGTGGCTACGGACCGAATGGAGCGATCTTACGCAGAACAGCCTTGCCGCCGAAGAGCTCCCCCGCCTTGCTGAACTCCTCAGCTGGTTTGCCTGGCCGCTGTGGCCGATTGCCTTGTGGGCGTTATGGCGCGGGCGCCGGCAGATGCTGACCTTGCGCTGGCTCCTGCCCCTGCTGTCCGCGGCACTTGCGCTTGCGCTGATCGTCGCTGAAGGCGAACTCTCGCCGCCGGCCGTGCTGCCGATGCTGCCAGCAATCGCACTGCTCGCCGCCGGCGGAGCACCCAGCTTGCGACGCGGAGCCGCCAACGCGTTCGACTGGTTTGCAATCATGACCTTCGGCGTCATCGCGATCCTGGTCTGGATCGCATGGACCGCCCAGGCCTACGCCTGGCCACCGGGCCTGGCGCGCCATGTCGCCCGGGTCGCGCCATCGTTCAGTCTTGCCGACCCCACACTGCAGCCGGCCATCGGCGTCGCCATCTGCGTGCTGTGGCTGATCCTGATCTGGCGCCTGCCGCGAACCACCACCCGTGCGGCCGCCAACTGGGCAATGGGCATGACCATGCTGTGGTGCCTGGCAGTGGTGTTGCTGATGCCGTGGTTCGACCACGGTCGCAGCTACCGCCCGGCCGTGACTTCGCTCCAAACAGCTCTCCTGCCGCACAAGGCCGAGTGCATCGCAAGCACCGGACTGCCCGACGCCGTACGCAGCACGCTCGACTACTATGGCGGCATCCGGCCGGCCTTCACCCACGACGGGACCACACCCTGCCGCCTCCTCCTGACTTATGCCGATCGCGAACCGGGCGCCCCGGATCCTGCCACGGGCTGGCATACTGCCTGGGAGTTCCGCCGTGGGGGCGGAAAGCAGCTCGAAGTCTTCCGTCTCTACCTCCGCTCCGACCGTGACTGATACCGAACAGACTTTTCGTCCTCCGCAACATCTGCCCGCGTGGACAACGCTGCGCGGCCATGCCGACCGGCTGAAGCCCATCGCCGGCCGGTCGCTTTTCGCTAACGATCCGGGCCGCGTAAAGGGCCTCGTACTTGACGTCGGCGCGCTGCATGCGGACTTCTCGAAGCAACGCATCGATGCCGCCACCGTGATCACCTTGCTCCAGGTCGCTCGCGAATCCAGGCTTGAGGAAGGGGTGCGGAGCCTGTTCGACGGCGAACGGGTGAACTTCACCGAACAGCGCGCGGCCGCCCACATGGCGCTGCGCGGTGGCTGCGCGGCTCCGAATGCAAAGGGCGCGGATACACACGCCGCACGCCGGTTCGTGGGCGAACTGCTGCGGGGCGCACTCGAGGGCGCCACCGGAGCGACGATCCGGCACCTGGTCAACATAGGGATCGGCGGCTCCGACCTCGGCCCTCGCCTCGCGGCCGAGGCACTCACGCCGATATCGTCAGCCCCCCGGCTGAAAGTCGATTTCGTGGCCAACATCGACCCCCGCGAGCTGGATGAAGTGCTCGCCCGCGCCGAGCCGGCAAGCACACTGTTCGTCATTTCGTCGAAGAGCTTCAGCACTGCGGAAACCCTTGCCAATGCCGAGGCCGCACGGCACTGGTTATGCGCCGGGCTCGGCGAATCCGCCGATCTCAGCCGGCATTTTGCCGCAGTGAGCAACGCAGTCGAAACCGCCGCAGCCTTCGGTGTCGCCGCCGACCGTGTGTTCCCATTGCCGGAATGGGTCGGTGGGCGCTATTCGGTATGGTCCGCAATTGGTCTGCCGCTGATGGCCGCGATCGGCGAAGCCGAATTCGATGCCTTTCTGGCCGGGGCCGGGGCGATGGACGCCCATTTCCGCGACACCCCGCTGGAGCGAAACCTGCCGGTGTGGATGGGCCTGGTCGGGCTGTGGAACACCGATTTTCTCGGTTTCGAAACCCTCGGCATATTGCCCTACGCCCACGGCCTGCGTAATTTTCCGGCCTGGCTGCAGCAACTCGAAATGGAAAGCAACGGCAAGCGCACGCTGCGCGACGGCAGCACGACGGCGGTGGCCACCTCGCCGATCGTCTGGGGCGGCGTCGGCACCGTCGGCCAGCACGCCTTCCACCAACTGTTCTATCAAGGCACGCGTGGCGTTCCGCTGGACTTCATCGTTCCGGTCGGCGACGACAGCCCGCGCCAACGCGGCCTAGTCGACAACGCCCTTGCCCAGGCCGCCGCACTGATGGCCGGCCGTGACATCGACACCGCCCGCACGGCCTTGCGCCACCGGGGCAAGAACACGGTCGAGGTCGAGCGCCTGGCGCCGCATCTGGTCAGTCCGGGCAACCAGCCCAGCACCACGCTGCTGATGCCGCAACTCGACGCTTTCCATCTCGGAGAACTGATGGCGCTTTACGAGCACAAGGTCTTCGTCCAGGGCTGGATCTGGGGCATCAACTCCTTCGACCAGTACGGCGTCGAACTCGGCAAGGACATGGCCAGAGCACTGGCCAGCGGCGAGGGCGCCCAGCCGGACGCCTCCACCGCAAACCTGATGGAAATGGCCGAGGCACTGCGACAGAAGAATCGCCCACGTCAGGGCAAGCGCAGAAAGTTGTCCCGGTAGTGGCGCAATTCGTCGATCGACTCCTGGATGTCGGCCAGCGCGGTGTGGGCGCCCACCTTCTTCACCCCCTTGTACACTTCCGGATTCCAACGCTTGGCCAGTTCCTTGAGGGTCGACACGTCCAGATTGCGATAGTGGAACCAGGCCTCGAACTGCAGCATGTAGCGGGCCAGAAAACGGCGGTCCTGGCCCACCGAGTTGCCGCACATCGGGGAGGTACGTGCCGGGACCCATTCCTGCAGGAAGGCCAGCATCTGCGCCTCGGCCTGCGCCTCGGACACGGTCGACGCCCGCACCCGGTCGATCAGGCCGGACTTGCCGTGGGTCTTCTTGTTCCAGTCATCCATCGCATCGAGCACCTCGTCGGGCTGATGCACGACGATGACCGGCGCCTCGGCCACGGTATTGAGATTGTTGTCGGTAATGACCACCGCGATCTCGATGATGCGGTCACGGTCGGGTTCGAGACCGGTCATTTCCATGTCCAGCCATATCAGGTGATTCTGATCCTGTGCCATAATCCTTGAGCCTTTCCAAGCGCCGGGCAACGCGTCCGCGGCGGCGAAATGAAACAATCGAGGCCGCGATTGTGTCACATAAGCATCGTTCACCTCTTCTCGGCTTTCCCGGATGTCACCACAACTTTTCGCCACGTTTTTCATCGTCGTCCTCCTTGCCAGCCTGCTCGTCAAGGCCGGCCTGATGCTGCGCCAGATCCGTCACGTGCGCGCGCATCGAGATGAGGTTCCACCCGCCTTCGCCGACAGCATCAGCCTCGAAGCCCACCAGCGTGCCGCCGCCTACACCGCGGACCGCATGCGCCTGAGTCTGGTCGAACTTGTTTGTTCGGCAGTCTTCGTGCTCGTGCTCACCTTTGGCGGCGGGCTCCAGTGGCTGAGCGACCTCGCGGCCAGCGTGGTCGACGCCGGCTCGCTGGCGCACGGTGTTGCGTTGCTGGCCGCGCTCGGCGTGGCGGGCTGGCTGGTCGAGCTGCCATTCGGCCTGTACCGGACGTTTTCAGTGGAAAAACGCTACGGCTTCAATCGCATGACCACCGCCCTGTTCGTCTCGGACACCGTCAAGCAAAGCCTGCTGGCGATCGCCATCGGTCTGCCGCTACTGACCGGGGTACTGTGGTTGATGGACGCGATGGGCAGCCTGTGGTGGCTGTGGGTATGGGCGACATGGCTGGGATTCAACCTGCTGGTGCTGTTGATCTGGCCGACCTTCATCGCGCCGCTGTTCAACAAGTTCACCCCGCTCGCCGACGAGGCGCTCAAGACCCGCGTCGAATCGCTCCTCGCACGGTGCGGATTTCGTTCGAAAGGGCTGTTCGTGATGGATGGTTCGCGGCGCTCGGCCCACGGCAATGCCTACTTCACCGGATTTGGCGCTTCCAAGCGGATCGTGTTCTTCGACACCCTGCTCGACAAACTCAGCCCGGACGAGGTCGAAGCGGTGCTGGCGCACGAACTCGGTCATTTCCACCACCGCCACATTGTCAAACGGATGACGGTGCTTGCACCAGCAAGCCTCGCCCTGTTTGCCGTGCTCGGCTGGCTACTGACCCAGGACTGGTTCTTCAGCGGCCTGGGCGTGGCGCAGACCGGTACCGCGGTCGGACTGGCCCTGTTCTTCCTCGTCCTGCCCTGGTTCACGTTCGCGCTCACGCCGCTGATGAGCCACTGGTCGCGCCGGAACGAGTTCGAGGCGGATGCCTACGCCGCCAGCCACGCCCGTGCGCACAATCTCGTGACCGCGCTGGTCAAGCTCTACCGCGACAACGCGTCCACCCTCACGCCCGATCCGGTGTATTCCGGCTTCTTCGACTCCCATCCGCCGGCAGCCCTGCGCATTGCGCGACTGCAGACGACAGCACAGTGACCACGAAGCAGGACAACCAAGGACGACGACATGAAGCTACATCATCTGACGACGTTTGCTGCCACGCTCGCGCTGAGTCTGCCGGTGGCAGCCAACCCCTTCCCCGATGCCGATATCGCTGCGGGCGAACAGACCCACGCCAAGCTATGCACCGGCTGTCATGAACAGAAATTTGGTGGCAAGGGCGGATCGGATATCTACATTCGCAAGGATCGGCGGGTAAACACGCCGAGCGCGCTCACCCAGCAGATCACCACCTGCACCACCATGCTCAACCTCGACCTGTTTCCGGAAGATGAAATGCATCTTGCCGGCTATCTCAACAAGCACTACTACAAATTCAAGTGAGAACGCCCCGCGCCAGCAGCAGCAAGCGCGGCAAGTCCGCCACCATCACCGGCACCATCATCGCCGCCTTCGGACGTCATTACGAGATCGACACCCCGCAGGGCCGGCTGCGCTGTTCCACCCGCGGCAAAAAAAGCATCTATGCATGCGGCGACACGGTCGATGTTGCACCCGGGGGCGACGAACAAGGGGTCATCGAGCACCTGCACACCCGGCACAATCTGCTGTGGCGTTCGGATGCGTTCCGCGAAAAGCTGATCGCTGCCAACCTCAGTCATATCGCTATCGTGGTGGCGACCGAACCGGGCTTTTCCGACCTGCTGGTTTCACGTTGCATCGCCGCCGCCGAGAGCCAGGACATCACCCCGCTGATCGTGCTCAACAAGGCCGACATCACCGACCGCCTGGCCTTCGCACGGGCACAACTGGCGCCCTTCGTCGCACTTGGCTATCAGGTCGTCGAGGTTTCGGCGCTGGACGGGGCCATTGCGCTGACGAAAGCCCTGTCCGGGCAGCGCAGCATCCTGGTCGGACAGTCGGGGATGGGCAAATCCACGCTCACCAACGCCCTGGTCCCCGAAGCCGAGGCCGCCACCCGCGAGATCTCCACTGCACTCGATACCGGCAAGCACACCACCACCTTTGCCCGCCTCTATCCCCTGGGTGACGGCTGGCTGATCGACAGCCCCGGCCTGCAGGCTTTCGGCCTCGCCCACCTGTCGGCGGACACCGTCGCCGAGTGCTTCACCGAGTTCCGCCCTTATCTCGGCCGCTGCCGCTTCCGCGACTGCCGCCACGAGGCCGAGCCAGGCTGCGCACTGCTCGGTGCGCTCGAGGCCGGTCAGATCCACCCCCGCCGCTTCGAGCACTACCGCATCATCAGAAAGGAAATCGCCGAGGCCCGCCGGGTGAACCCGGGCTGGTGAAGCGGGACGTCGCGCGGCCGGGACGCATCGGCCCGCTCCGCAATGCACGGTCTGTCGACCGGACGCGCACTCACAAGTCAGAAGGCAATCACCTTGCGCTCGGTTTCGAGGAGCGCACGCCCCATCGCGTCCGGCTTTGCCGCGCTGATGCCTTCCTTCAAGTCGTCGGCCTTTTTCCCGGTATTTGGGAGATAGAGCGCACACACCGATGCGGTCGCACCTTTCTTCAACACCGCACCGAGCAATTGGGCCGGCGTCACATTCTGCGGCTTGAGCGACTCGCCCGCCGCATCCTTCAATGCGAGATCGCCAGCCGTGTCGCACAGTAGAACGTCGACCTGCGCACCCTGCTCCTGCATCTGATTGGCAAGAACCAAGGCCATGCCCTGGGTCATGGTGCTTGCCGAACTCAGGACGACGGTGACGGGCATCCTGTCGGCCATTGCGGCGCCGGAACCGAGTGCCATTGCCAACGCGATCAGCATTTTCTTCATCGGGGTGACTCCATAGTAGACCAGAGGGTTAAAGCCTTGCGACTCTATCCCCGCAAGAACCAGCCCATGGAACGGCAGAGCGCAGAACCCCGTCAGTACGGGCCCGGTGACACAGCCAAGCGTCGCCCGTAGCAGCAAATGGCAGCAATCCCGCCATCCAGCTGTCAGCGATGGCAGAGCACCCAACGGACAATCCAGCACTTCCGAATGGCCGAAGCAGGCAGCCGATAGACCCGCTCCGTGTCGTCACTGCTGGCAATCCATCGCGGGACCGGGCCGTGAATGAAGAGTACGCCGATCAAGATCCCCGGCCTGCTCGTCGCGACCAGGCGGCGGTGCTAACTGTGGGGACGGCGTCCTCCTACCCCATCAACCGCGGTGCGGCACCACGGCGAAGAGCTTTGCGGCGAGTACGCCCAGTTCCTCCGGCACGTCGACCAATGGCCCGTCCGCGCTCACCGCCGAACGGATCAGTCGAGCCACCACGTCCTGCAGCGGCAGCGTGGGACCAAAGTACAGCGGCACGCGGCCGCGGAAGATTGCCAAGGTCGGAAAGTTCTCGACCTCGATCTCGTCGGCCAGCTCGGCATGCTCCTCGATATCGAGCCAGGCGAAGCCAATCTGCGGATGCGCCGCGGCGAGCGTTTCGAGCACGGGCCGGAATGTACGGCAGGTGCCGCACCACTCGGCGCAGAACGCGAGGACGACATGGCTGCGGTCATCAAACGCGTTGCCCTCGCAGGCCAGGAGATCGACAGGAAGGATGACGGACATCGGTTCGGTGACGGCAACAGGTGGGATGGCGAGAGCTTGGCCGAAATCCGGGGCGCGGGCTAGTCCTCCGCGAGTGCAGACGACAAAAGACCCATCCGCCGGCGGGCCGGTCGGATGGGTCTGGAGCGATCGACCCGGAACATAAATCGGGCACGCCACTGCGCGCCAAGACGTCGTGGCCAGGGCCTTCAGATTGCTGCCGTCAGCTCCGGCACCAGCGCGAACAGATCGCCCACCAGGCCATAGTCGGCGACCTGGAAGATCGGGGCCTCGGGGTCCTTGTTGATCGCCACGATC
>NZ_JBDGKX010000027.1:0-42961 GCF_057656155.1 Azoarcus sp. Soil_N_20
GCGGGCTACGTCCCCAACGATTACCAGGTCGGCCAGACCGGCAAGATCGTCGCCCCCCAGCTCTACATCGCGGTCGGGATCTCGGGCGCGATCCAGCATCTGGCCGGGATGAAGGAGTCCAAGGTGATCGTGGCGATCAACAAGGACCCCGAGGCCCCGATCTTCCAGGTCGCCGACTACGGCCTGGTGGGCGATCTGTTCGCGCTGGTGCCGGAGCTGACGGCAGCACTGGACTAGACGTATCTGCAGGCACAAGGGCGCGCATGAATCTGCCGGCCTCGTTGTTCTCGTCGACGTGGCTTTGGGTCGCATTCGTGCTTGCCTTGCCGGTGCTGTATCAGGTTGTGCTGAAGGCGCCGTGGAAGCGGTTGGCGAATGGCTCCCAACTCAACCTGCTACTTGGTTTTGTCGTGGGACTGACCCTGGCATGGAGCCTGAAGGCGGGCGTGAAGCCCGGCCTAAACCTTCACATGTTGGGGGCAATGGCAGTCACGCTGACGCTGGGCCCGCGGCTTGCGGTCGTCGCACTTGCACTCGCGCTGACCGGGGTCACGCTCAATGGCGCGATTGAATGGCAGGCATGGCCGCTGAACTTCATCCTGATGGCCGTCATTCCGGTGATGCTTGCACATGCGATCCAGCGCCTCGTGGAGGAGTCGCTGCCTGCCCATTTTTTTGTATTCATTTTTGTCATCGGTTTTGCCGGGGCGGCGCTGACGATCATGCTGCAGGGGGTGATCGCCTCGTTGACCATGGTACTGGCTGGCGCATACAGCGCGGAGTTCCTGGTCGGCGAGTATCTGCCCTACTTCCTGCTGCTCGGTTTTGCGGAAGGGTGGCTGAGTGGCGCGCTGGTAACACTGATGGTGGTATATCGGCCCGAATGGGTCGTGGCGTTCGACGATCGCCGTTATCTGTGGAAGAAGTAGCGTTCCCGGAGCGTTCGAATATTCATTCTGGAGGGAGACTAATGAGCAATTACACCGCACCGATTCGCGACATACAGTTCGTGATGAATGAGCTGGCCGGGTTTGACAAGGTCGCCGCGCTGCCGGGCAACGAAGAAGTCTCGTCCGACCTGGTCGATGCGATCCTCGAGGAGGCGAACAAGTTTGCGAGTGGCGTGCTTGCGCCACTGAACTGGTCTGGCGACCAGGAAGGCGCGAAGTGGGATCACGACGGCGTGACGACCGCCAGCGGCTGGAAGGAGGCTTATCGACAGTTCTCCGAAGCCGGCTGGACCGCGCTTGCCTGCGATCCGGAATATGGTGGCCAGGGCCTGCCCAAACTGCTATCGACCGCAGTCATGGAGATGTGGAAGTCGGCCAATATGGCGTTCTCGCTGTGCCCGATGCTGACCACGGGGGCCATCGAATCGCTGATGTTGCGCGGTACCGACGAGCAGAAAGCAACCTACCTGCCGAAGATGGTCAGCGGCGAGTGGACCGGCACGATGAATCTGACCGAGCCGCAAGCCGGTTCAGATCTTGCCGCGGTGCGTACCAGGGCCGAGCCGCAAGGCGATGGAACATACCGGATTTTCGGTCAGAAGATCTTCATCACCTATGGTGATCACGACATGACCGACAACATCATTCACTTGGTGCTGGCGCGTTTGCCGGATGCCCCGGAAGGGGTAAAGGGAATCTCGCTGTTCGTCGTGCCAAAGTTCATGGTCAACGTGGATGGCAGTCTCGGCGGGCGCAATGATGTGCATTGCGTGTCGATCGAGCACAAACTCGGCATCCACGCCAGTCCGACCTGCGTACTCGCGTTCGGTGACAAAGGTGGTGCAATCGGGACCCTCATCGGTGAACCGAATCGTGGTCTCGAGTACATGTTCATCATGATGAACGAAGCCCGCTTTGCGGTGGGGATGGAAGGCCTGGCACTGTCAGAACGTGCGTATCAGCACGCACTGCAGTACGCCAAGGACCGTATTCAAGGCACGGATGCGGGTGTTCGCGGCGGCCCGAAGGTCAGCATCATTCATCACGCCGACGTGCGTCGCATGTTGATGTCGATGAAGAGTCAGACCGAAGCGATGCGCGCGCTTGCCTATGTGGTAGGGGCCGCCATCGATCTGGCCCACCATCACGAAGACCAGGCGCAGCGGGCGAAACACCAGGCCTTTGTCGACCTGATGATTCCGGTGGTAAAGGGTTGGTTGACGGAGAATTCGATCGAGGTCGCCTCGACCGGTGTGCAAGTCCATGGCGGCATGGGCTTCATCGAGGAAACCGGCGCTGCCCAGCATTTCCGTGATGCCCGGATCACCACGATCTACGAGGGAACCACTGCAATTCAGGCGAACGATCTGATCGGACGCAAGATCGCGCGCGAGAATGGCGTGACGATCAAGGCGCTGATTGCCGAGATGCGCCAGGTCGAGGCCGAACTCGATGCCACCGATCCCGCGCTCGGCGCGATTCGCAAGTCGCTGGGGAGCGGAATCACCGCAGTGGAGGAGGCGGTGGCATATATCCTCGCCACCTACAATGCCGATATCAAGGCGGCTTCCGTGGGCTCGGTTCCTTTCCTGAAATTGCTCGGCATCGTTGCCGGCGGCTGGCAGATGGCGCGTGCTGCCCTTGTCGCCAAACGCAGGGTTGTCGATCGGGGGGACGATGGTTTCTATCGTGCCAAGCTCGTGACCGCGCGCTTCTATGCCGATCACGTCCTGTCACAGGCCTCCGGGCTGGCCTACGCCGTGGTCAATGGCGCTGCAGGCGCACTGGAGTTGCCCGAAGAACTGTTCTGACGCCTGCATGTTGTCGGTTTCTCCAACCGGCATCATGAGAAAAGCGGCTGGTGGATCACTCCACCAGCCGCTTTTCTACGCCTGAAGACCCGAATCGACGGGCTTGGCCTTACTGGATCTTGGCTTTTGCACGCAGCTCGAGGATGTGTTTCTCGACCTTCTGCTGTTGCAGGCGCTGCTGGATCTGAGGTTTGACTTCGTCAAACGCGGGGGCTTTCAGTTCGCGCGAGTCCTCAAGGTAGATGACGTGATAGCCAAAATCGCTCTTCACCGGGGTGGTGGTGAACGTGCCCTTGGCGAGCTTGACCATGGCTTCGGAGAACGGAGCGACGAACATGCCGGGATTGCTCCATCCGAGATCACCACCACGCTCCTTGGACCCGGGGTCGCGTGATTCCTTGGCGAGATCCTCGATCTTGCTGCCGGCCTGCAGTTTGGCGATCACGTCCTTCGCTTGCTCTTCGGTTTCGAGCAGCACGTGGCGCGGCTTGTATTCCTTGTCGCCCATGCGGCCCTTGATCGAGTCGTACTCCTTCTTGAGTTCGGCGTCGGTAACCGGATTGGCTTTCACATAGTCCTGCAGGTAGGAACGGATCAGGATGGCCTGGCGGGCCAGTTCCATCTGCGCGATGACGTCCGCCTTCTTGTCGAGCCCCTTGCGACCTGCTTCCTGGCCCAGAATTTCACGACGGACCAGTTCTTCACGAACCGCGTCATGCAGCTGCGGCGTGTCCGGGGCCCCTTGCGCCCGTTGCTCGCTGATCATCGCTTCGGCGCGGGCGGCCGGAATCGCGGTCCCGTTTACGGTTGCGATCGGGTCGGCCGCGAAGCTCGCCTGCGTGATAAAACCGGCAACAAGGGCAATAGCCAGACGGCTCGGGAAAAGTTTCATCTGTGTTCCTTCAGGTGGGTTGATTGGCTTCTTCAGCCGTTTGAGCACGAATGGCGAGCGCATGAATCTCGCCCTTCATCATTTCGCCGAGTGCGGCGTAGATCATGCGATGCCGCGCCACGGTGTTTTTTCCTTCAAATGCCGCCGACACGATATGCAGGCTGTAGTGTCCACCGCCACTGCGCGCGCCGGCGTGGCCGGCATGAAGCGCGCTGTCGTCGCCGATCTCGATTAGGGCCGGCTGCAGTGCGGCGAGCCTGTTCCGGATTCGGTCGGCGACAGTCACGGCATCACTTTCCGAAAGGGGCGGACTACGGTACGTTCGAACACGCCCTCGATCACATAAGGGTCTTCGGACAACCATTGTTCGGCCTCGGTGAGGGAGGCGAACTCGGCCACGATCAGGCTTCCGGCGAAGCCGGCCGGGCCGGGGTCGGGCGAATCGATTGCCGGCATCGGACCGCCAAGCAGGATTCGGCCTTCGTCACGCAGCTTTTCCAGGCGCGCCAGATGAGCAGGTCGCGCGGCCATCCTTTTGTCGAGCGAACCCGGAGCATCTTCGCCAATCATGGCATAGAACATCAGTTTGCATCCTCTTGCATATGTCTCGAAAGGTAGAGTCCCTGCCCAAGCACGAAGCCCAGCATCAGACCCATTCCGCCGAACAGTTTGAAGTTGACCCACGCTTCTTCGGAAAAATTGTATGCAACATAGAGATTCAGTACGCCCATCGCGGCGAAGAATGCGGCCCAGGCAAGATTTAGTCGGGACCATATCTCGTCGGGAAGCCGAATCTGCGCTTCGAGCATCTTGCGGATCAGGTTGCGCTTCAATAACAGAGCCGAAAACGCTAGCACTACGGAAAACAGCCAGTAGAGCGCGGTCGGTTTCCATTTGATGAAGGTCGGGTCGTGAAACAGCAGGGTCGCGCCACCGAAGAAAACGATGATGACGAGACTGATCCACAGCATCCGGTCGACTTTGCGGTGTTTGAGCCACACCAGCACGATCTGCATGAAGGTTGCGGCAATAGCAACCAGCGTGGCGATCAGGATCGGCGCCTGAGAGACGACGATGCCATCACCCAGCAAGCGCGAAGCAAGCGCGAAGGACGCGTCCGGATCGGCACCGGCGAACTTGTAGGCTGCGAAAAACAGGATGACCGGCAGCAGGTCGAAAAGAAACTTCATGCGCTGAATTATAGAATGGTGAAGGGGAATTGACTCAGCCCGGCTCGGCGCGGTTCCGCATATGGTTGGCAAGCGCGGCGAAGGACTCTTGCAGCCGCCCGCGTAGCACGGTATCCGGAACGTGCTCTTCGAGCGCTTGCTTCATGCACATCATCCATTGGTCGCGCTCGGATGTGCCGATCGAGAAAGGAAGGTGGCGGGCGCGCAGAAAGGGCTGGCCGAATCGCTCGACATAGCGCTGCGGTCCGCCGAACCAGCCCGACAGGAAGAGGAAGAGCTTCTCCTCCGAACCACCAAGGTCTTCGCCGTGCATCTTGCGAATTCCGTAGGTTTCAGGCTGCGTATCCATCAGTTCATAGAAGCGCCTTACGAGTGCACGTACCGTCGGTTCTCCGCCGATCTCATCGTAGGGCGCACGGACAGGAAGAATATTTGACTCAGGCTGCATGGATGTCGAAGATCTCCTCGCTGCGGCCGCAGCGCTGATTGGCCGGCACCGCCTCGTCGATCAGGCGGGGGCGCGGCAGGTTGAGACTGTTCATCAGGTCGATGAAGGATTCGCGGGTCTGACCCCTGATGCGTTCGTTGGTCAGTTTTTCCTGGCCGACGCTGCTGACCCGCATGTTCTTGTAGTCGTGCCCCGGATAGACCAGGGTTTCGTCCGGGAGCGCCAGAAGGCGGCCGATGCTTGAAAACAGCGCATCCGCATCGCCGCCCTGGAAATCGGTACGGCCGCAACCGCCGATCAGCAGCGTATCGCCGGTAAACAGACGGTCACGCCAGTGGTAGGTAATACAGCCCGGTGTGTGGCCGGGCGTAGTGATCGCACGGATGAGCTCGTTACCGAAGGCGATCACGTCCCCGTCCCTGAGTTGCCGGTCGGCACAGGTCGCCCCGGCCAAGTCTCCGGCGGCGGATTTGGCGCCGGTGACCTCCCTCATGCCTGCTGCGCCGGTAATGTGGTCGGCATGCGCATGGGTCTCGAGGAGCCATACCAGCTGGAGGTTGAACTCCTGGAGCAGGGTTAGATAGCGACCAACATGCTCGCGCACGGTGTCGATCAGGATGGCGTCGCCGGTGAGGGCATCGGCCAGCAGATAAGTCAGCGTGCAGCTCTCTTCGTCGAACAGCTGACGGAATACGATGGTCATGCGTGGTGGGCTCCGGGTGTCACTGCGGGCATTCTAACGCGCGCCGATGACGAAGCGGTGAGCGGAAAGCGGAGCACAGCGCGCAGCCCACCACCCTCCCTCGGCAGCAGCTCGAGGCAGCCGTCGTGCGCGCGCACCACACGCTCCACGATGGCAAGTCCGAGGCCTGCACCCTTGGTATTGCTGCGTGCGCTCTCGAGCCGGGTAAACGGCTGACGCATCCGTTCGACCTGATCCGGAGCGATGCCTGGGCCGTGGTCGGAAACCTCGATGCACGCGAGCCCCTCGTCCTCGAAAACGCTCACTTCGAGAGGCTGGTCCTCCCCGGCGTAACGCAGGGCATTGTCGATGAGGTTTGCCAGGGCGCGGCGGAGCGGAACGGTGCGGATGGACACCTGAAGATGTGGCGGTAGCGACAGCGTGAGCCTGGCGCCACGAAGACGGTAGGGCTCGGCCAGTTCGGCGACGAAGTCGGGCAGGTCAACCAGCTGCAACGGTTCCTGGGGCGCGCCGCGACCGAAATCGAGAAACTGGCCGATGATGCGATCCATTTCCTCGATGTCGGTGACCATCGCAGTGACCTCGTCATCAGGCGCTCCGGACATCTCCACCCCGAGGCGCAGACGAGCCAACGGTGTGCGCAGGTCATGTGATACGCCCGCAAGGATCAGGGCGCGATCGGCGTCCATTCGTGCAAGATCGCCTGCCATCTGATTGAAGGCGCGCGCGACGACGGAGATCTCCTGCGGCCCCGACTCGGCGAGCGGCGAAGGGGTCTGGCCGCTGCCGACCATGCGCGCGGCTTTCGCCAGCTGGCGCAAGGGTGCGCCGATCCGCGACACGATGAGGTAGGCGCCAAGGAGCGCGACGAGCAGTGCAGCACCGCCCCATGACAACCACTCGAGGGCATGGGGCTTGGCGAGTCGATCGGGCGGCAGCATGGCCCAGTATTCATCCCGATCGTCCGGATCGAGCCTGAAGCTGATCCAGAAGCCGTCGAGCGTCTTCCAGCGCGAACCAAAGCGGGTGTGCTCGCCGAGGCTGCGGCGCACTTCGGCGACCAGCAGTCGCATCGGCCTGGTGTCCTGCAGAGGCTGGATTTCGTCGGTCAGTTCGGCGGGATAGACCCGTATTCCCTCAAGGGCGGCGAGCTCGATCAAAAGCTCACTGCGACGTCCGGCATCCGCATTGATCAAGGCGGTCCGAGTCAGGTTGACCACGCTGACCACCATCTGCGCCAGATCCCGTGCACGCGGCGGCTCCTCGAAATAGCGGAAGATCTGACTCCATGCGGCGAGCGCAAGCGTGAGCAGCAGGGCAACGAGAAGGAAGGTCTGCCACAACAAGGTACGGGGCAACCAGCCGGAAAGAAAACGCCCGAGAGCACGCAGACGCCGCCGCCTCAGCCTGCTCGGCCGGCGGCCCTTATTCGCTGGCTGCGAGTTTGCTGTCATCCGGCACGAACACGTAACCAAAGCCCCATACGGTCTGAATGTAGCGCGGCTTGGCCGGGTCGTCCTCGACCAGCTTGCGCAGTCGCGATACCTGCACGTCGATCGCCCGGTCGAAAACGCCATACTCGCGACCTCGTGCCAACTCCATCAGCTTGTCGCGTGACAGGGGTTGGCGCGGGTGCTGGAGCAATACTTTCAGAAGCGAAAACTCCCCGGTAGTGAGCTGGATCTCCTCGCCGTCGCGCTGCAAGGCGCGAGTGCCGAGATTGACCCTGATCCGTCCGAATACGATCACTTCGTCCTCTGCCGTCGGCGCACCGGGAAGGGGCGGCGGCTGACGACGCATGACGGCTTGAATGCGGGCGACAAGTTCGCGTGGATTGAACGGCTTGCCGAGATAGTCGTCAGCCCCCATTTCAAGTCCGACGATGCGGTCGACGTCGTCTCCCTTGGCCGTGAGCATAATGATGGGGACGGTGTTTTCAGCGGCCCGAAGGCGGCGGCAGATCGATAATCCATCCTCACCGGGAAGCATCAGGTCGAGGACGATAAGGTCGAAGTGTTCGCGATGCAGGGCGCGATCCATCATGGGGGCGTCATTGACCGCCTTGATGGCGAATCCCTGTTCCTGAAGGTAGCGGGAAAGCAGTTCGCGCAGACGGGCATCGTCGTCGACCAGCAGCACTCGATATCGTGTTTTTACGTTCATGACCCTCATCCTATCGTGTGTCTGTGTGTGTCGCCAGCCATCCATGCCTGGCAATTCGGGAACGGAGCGTAACGCTTCGTAAGGCAGCGCTCTGAGGCAATACCCCCTTACAAACGGTCGCGCTGGGTGTGACATAGTGCTAGGCACGCGGGACGATAGTCCGGTATTTTCACGCTTATCTTCAACTGTGGTGAAGTCCGTACGGACTCTGACAATGATGATCTCGAGTGGCACTGATGTATCGGTCGGAGCATTGCGCAAATATTGCCGTCGGACAAGTCGTCTCGGCCTATTTGTGCTCTCGGCTTTTTTTGCCTGTGCGGCCGGGGCGGAAGAGCCGATCTCCGCGGAGGAGATTGCAGTCGACACGACGCCGGTTTCCCTGGAAGAGCAGCGTGCCGATTTGCGGCGTGCCCTGGCCTCGGATTTCGATAGCGATGTCGTCAGGGAAAGGCGGAAATTGAGCCGGGAGGAGCGCGAAGCGCTGCACCGCGATCTTCGCGACGCCATGCGGCATGTGAATGCCGATTATGAGGCGGGTGAGCGCAAACGACGCTGAGTCGTTGTCCGCGCCTGTCGAGCGGCGAAGCCGGAGCGAGCCTTGCGGGCCGTCAGCCGGTAGAATATCGCCACCATGAATTTTCTAGCACTGGAAACCTCCTGCGAACACGCGAGTGTTGCGCTTTATCTCGATGGCGAGATCCGCGAGCGTCTGCTCGAGGGGCATGCAAATCATTCGGAACACATCCTCTCCGTCGTTCGGGATCTTCTCTCGGAGGCCGGAGCCGGCTTGTCCGACCTCCGGGCGGTGGCCTTCGGCAGTGGCCCGGGAGCCTTCACCGGTTTGCGGCTCTCGTGCGGAATTGCCCAGGGCTTGGCGCTTGGTGCAGGGATTGGTGTTGTGCCCGTTTGCAGCCTGTCGGCACTCGCGATGCAGGCAGGGGCCGAGCGGGTGTTCGTGGCCACCGATGCACGCATGAACGAGGCATATCACTGCGCCTATCGTCTTGATGCAGGACTTCCGACGCCCCTTTCGGAGCCCGCCTGCCTCGCCCCCGACTGCCTCCGGTTGCCGGATGGCAACTGGTTCGGTATCGGCTCCGCTTTCGGAGCTTATGAAACGATCCTGTTGCCCCGACTCGGCGGCCGGTTGACTGGCTGCAATCCGGCAGCGGTGCCCCGTGCAAGCGACATCGCCCGGCTTGCCGTGATTCGGATCCGTGAGGGCGACATGTTGCCGGCGGAAATGGCGGCGCCCTTGTACGTTCGAGACAAGGTCGCACTGACGACCGCAGAGCGCCTTGCCCGTGGCGGACGGGCCTGAATATGTCGGCAGGACCGCTGTTCACCCCGATGTCGGAGCAGGATCTTGACTGGATAGCCGCGCAGGAAGCCAGTCTTCATCCTTTTCCCTGGTCCAGGGAGAACTTTTTCGACTCCCTTGCTGCCGGCTACGGGAGCTGGGTCATGCGCGAGGCGGAGCGACCCGTTGCCTATGCCATTGTCCTCGGCGTACTCGACGAGGCCCATCTGCTGAACATCACGGTGACGCGGGAGGTTCAGGGAAGAGGGCGGGGCGGCATGCTGCTTGACCATTTGTTCAGCCAGGCGCGGCATAACGGCGCCACCCAGTTTTTCCTCGAGGTCAGACCCTCGAATCTGCCGGCGCGCGCACTCTATCAAAAGGCGGGCTTTGTCGAGATCGGGCGACGCAAGGGCTACTACGCCGCGGCCGACGGTCGTGAAGATGCGATCGTGATGAGGGCTGCGCTTTGACGCCACGGCGGGCTGCCATACTGAGGGAGATGGGCGTTGCGCCTTTGTGGCGGTTGCGCGGTGCCCCGACGGATGCGCCGGATGTGGCGTCGCAGGAGACGGCTCGGGACAGTGCTTTGTTGTCGCCCTCCCGGCACAGCGAGCCGGCACCGGTCGTTCCGCCGGTCCAGGCGACCGCGCCTGATGCGTCCACGGCCGTGGAAACCCCGAGTCAGCGACGTTCGCCGTCCCCGAAATTGCCGCCCAAGACTTCGGTCGCCAGTTCGGCAGCGGGATGCGAACCCGCGCACGCTCCGACCGATGCAGCCAGAGCCGAACGTATTGGGCGGCTGGACTGGATCGAGCTCGAGCACGAAATCCGCAGCTGCCGCAGTTGCGTCCTGTGCGAGAAACGCAAGCAGGCTGTGCCGGGGGTCGGGGATCGCTCGGCCGGCTGGATGCTGGTGGGCGAGGCGCCGGGTGCGGAGGAGGATCAGCGCGGCGAGCCGTTTGTCGGGCAGGCCGGGAAGTTGCTCGACAACATGCTGGCGGCGGTGGGATTGAAACGGGAGGAGGGCGTCTACATCGCCAATGCGGTCAAATGTCGGCCTCCCCACAATCGAACGCCGGAGGCGGGAGAGATCGCAGCCTGCCTGCCTTTCCTGGAGCGTCAGATTGCCCTTGTACAGCCGCGGTTGTTGCTTGCGCTCGGTCGTCCGGCCGCTCAGGCTTTGCTGAACACCGAAGTCAGTATCGGCGCAGCGCGCGGCAAGCGCTTCGAGTATCGGGGCATTCCGGTGGTGGTGAGCTACCATCCGGCGTATCTGCTGCGCAATCCGCAGGACAAGGGAAAGGCATGGGAAGACCTCTGTCTTGCCCGCAGGCTGGTGCCACCCGAATAGGGCTTTTCTGGCGCATGCACAAGCGCCCTAGTGGCGCTGGTCGTCCAGCTGGCTTACCGCGTCGAATTCGCGCTGATTGGCTTCGTGCTGGCGCTTGACGAAATACATCGACCCGGCGACGAAGAGCCCGAACAGCACGATGACGGCGCTGATCGGCAGGCCGAACATGAGGAGCAGGGCGTAACCGCCCGTCATGACCAGAATGGACAGGTTCTCATTAAAGTTCTGCACCGCGATCGAATGACCGGCTCCCATCAGGATGTGGCCGCGGTGCTGTAGCAGCGCGTTCATGGGAACCACGAAGAAGCCGGCGAGTGCGCCCACGACCACCATCAATCCCATGGCCAGCGGGGTATTCGTTACCACGGTCATGACCAACACCACCAGGCCCATAGCGATTCCGAGGGGGATGACCTTCACTGACCTGCGCAGCGTGATGAAACGCGCGGCGAGAATGGCGCCCACGGCAATCCCCACCGCCACCACGCCCTGCAGCATCGAGGCCTCGGAAAGACCGAGGCCGAGGTTGTGCTCGGCCCACTTGATCACGATGAACTGCAAAGTCGCTCCGGCACCCCAGAACAAGGTGGTGACTGCGAGCGAAATCTGTCCAAGCTTGTCGCGCCACAGCAGCTTCAGGCAATGATTGAAATCGTGGAACAGGTAGAACGGGCTGTTCTTGAGCGGTTTGTGGTCGACGCCGGTGTCGGGGATATAGAAATTGAACACCGCGGCCAGCAGATAGAGCGTGCCGATGGCAAGGACGCTGGCCTGAAACGCGGAGCTGACGAACGGCAGGTCGAGGTCGAGCAGCCAGCCGGACACGTCGTGCCGGATCAGGATGCCCCCCATCACCGTACCGACGATGATCGCACCCACGGTCAAGCCCTCGATCCAGCCGTTGGCGACGACCAGCAGCCGGTGCGGAAGGTACTCGGTCAGGATGCCGTACTTGGCCGGCGAGTAGGCTGCCGCACCCAGTCCGATGATGGCATAGGCGAACAGGGGATGAGTGCCGAGGAAGAGCAGCAGGCAGCCGCCGATCTTGATCGTGTTGCTGATCAGCATCACCCGCCATTTTGGCATCGAGTCGGCGAAGGCGCCGACGAAGGCCGCGAGCGCGACGTAGGAGAGCGTGAAAAAGAGCTTCAACATCGGCTCGTACTCCGCCGGGGAAGCCATGTCTCTCAGTAGCGCAATGGCAACGATGAGCAGCGCATTGTCGGCCAGTGCCGAAAAGAACTGCGCTGCCATGATGATATAGAAGCCGAGCGGCATCGTTGCCTACACACCGTCACGTTAGCGGAAGCGCGGTTTATATCACGAAGACACGAAACTTGTTACGGGATAAGACAAGGCAGGACAAGTCTGGCGCCAGTAGAGAGGCAATTTGTGGTGTAATTGCGCATATAAACAGCACTTATCGGAATCATGGCTGATCGCAGGCTGCAGGTCTTTCACGCGGTGGCAAAGCACGGATCCTTTACCCGTGCTGCTGAACATTTGTTCATGACCCAGCCCGCGGTGACTTTCCAGATCAAGCAACTGGAAGAACATTTCAACACCCGTCTGCTCGATCGCGGTCACGGCCGTATCTCGCTCACGTCGGCCGGTGAACTGGTGCTGGCCTATGCGGAGCGGATCCTCGGTCTGTCGGAGGAGCTGGAATCGAGGGTGTCGGAACTGACCGACGAACTTTCGGGCGTGCTCAATATCGGCACCAGTACGACAATCGCTGCCTACTGGTTGCCGCAACTGCTCGAAAGCTTCAAGCGTCGATACCCGCGCGTGGTACCGCGCGTCGTGGTGGGAAACTCCCAACTCACCGAAGATCGCGTCGCCGCGCGGGAGCTCGATATCGGCTTGATCGAGATCGTCTCGGAACAGCCCGCAATCGAGCACTTCAGTGCAACCCGCGATGTCTTGCTGGTTATCTGCGCGCCATCCCATCCACTGGCGCAGGCTGCATCGTTGACGGCAACGGACCTGATCGAGCATCCCTTCATTACCCGGGATCCGGGCAATGCCATCCGCGAGATTGCCGAAGAGTTCTTCGAGGCGGCGGGCGTGCCGATGAGCGAAGTAAACGTCTGTGCCGAACTCGGCAGTCTTGCCACCGTCAAGCATCTCGCGGCCGAAGGACTCGGGTATGCGATCGCGTCCCAGGCCGCGATCCTGCGCGACATCCGTGAGGGCAAGCTGGTCGGTATTCCACTCGAGCCCGAGCTCCATACGCCGCTTGAAGTGATCATCCCGCGCGACAAATTCCGCTCCCGCCTGATCACCACGTTTGCCGAACATGCTTGCGCAGAACTTGCCGCGATGGCCGTCCAGGTGGCGAAAAAGGCGCAGCAGCAGGGCGGAGCCTGATGGCGAAACCGAAGTCGGCGCATGTCTGTACCGAATGCGGCGCACAGACGCCGCGCTGGCAGGGGCAATGCCCGCAATGCCAGGCATGGAATACCTTGGTCGAAACCATTGTGGAACGCGGGGCAGGGGCGCCCAGCCGCTTTACCGCACTCGCTGGCGCAGCAGCGAAACTGCAGCCCTTGTCCACTCTCCAGCCGCGGGAGGAACCGCGCCTCCCCAGCGGCATCGAGGAGTTCGACCGGGTGCTGGGGGGCGGTCTGGTCGCGGGTGGCGTCGTCCTGATCGGTGGCGATCCAGGTATCGGAAAATCGACCCTGTTGTTACAGGCCCTGTGTCAGCTGGCTGCGACACATCCGGTGGTCTATGTCAGCGGCGAGGAGTCGCCCGAACAGGTCGCCTTGCGTGCGCAGCGCCTGCAAGTGGCGCCGTCCGGCTTGCAGTTGCTGGCCGAGATCAACCTCGAGCGCATTCTCGATACCTTGCGCGCGGCAGCGCCCAGGGTGGCGGTGATCGACTCGATCCAGACGGTCTACTCCGAAGGCCTGCAATCGGCACCGGGTTCGGTCGGGCAGGTCAGGGAATGCGCCGCCCAGCTCACACGTTTCGCCAAGCAGAGCGGCACCACGCTGATCCTGGTGGGGCACGTTACCAAGGATGGCAGCCTTGCCGGTCCGCGCGTGCTGGAGCACATCGTCGATACCGTGCTCTATTTCGAGGGCGACAATCATTCGAGCTTCCGCCTGGTGCGCGCGTTCAAGAACCGGTTCGGTGCGGTAAACGAACTGGGCGTTTTTGCCATGACCGACCGGGGCCTGCGTGGGGTCTCGAATCCGTCGGCACTGTTTCTGTCGCAACACAGGGATCCGGTGTCGGGGAGTTGCGTGCTGGTTACCCAGGAAGGTACCCGGCCCCTGCTGGTGGAGATCCAGGCTCTGGTGGATGCGGCCCAAAGTCCGAATGCCCGACGCCTGTCGGTTGGCCTGGAGCAGACCCGGCTGGCGATGCTGCTTGCGGTGATGCATCGGCACGCGGGTATCGTGTGCTTCGATCAGGACGTCTTCGTCAATGCCGTCGGTGGAGTAAAGATCACCGAGCCCGCCGCCGATCTGGCGATTCTGCTTGCCACCGTATCGTCACTTCGCGACCGTCCGCTCAAGCGCGGACTCGCCGTTTTCGGCGAAGTGGGCCTAGCCGGCGAGATCCGGCCGGCACCGCGCGGACAGGAGCGCCTCAGGGAAGCCGCGAAGCTCGGATTCGACACCGCCATCGTCCCCAAGGCCAACCTGCCGCGGCATCCGATCGAGGGCATCGCAGTGCATCCGGTCGAGCGCATCGATCAGGCACTCGAACTGGCGAAGGGCCTCGAATAGTGGGTCGCGTCGGCTAAACGGCTTTCGAGCGGACTAATCAGTAACTGGCAACGTTGAAGTTGTTGGGTGAAACCGTCAAATCGCCGTGCGAGGAGAGGCATCATGAATATCAAGTCCACAAACTCGCCAGAGCGATCATCTTCAGCGGTTCGATGGACGCTAGACCATTCGCGGTCGAGACGATCTTTACGGTTTACATAATACACATTATGGTTGTTATGGGCCGGTACAAGCCTGCAGTGGAGTCCGTGCTCATGGATTGAGCCGCACAAGCTTCAAATCGATGTCATGGGTGGTTCGAATGGCGATCGACCGTTTGCCATCAGTTCCTCGATGCGTTGCGATAGTTCGCGGTTTTCCCGGTTCATCTCATACATCCGGAACGCGTCGCGCAGGCTGTCGAGGAGCACCTGATCGTCCCACGGTTTGGTCAGAAACTTGTAGATTGCGCCGCGGTTAACCGCGTCGATCACCGAGTTCAGTTCGGTGTAGCCGGATAGTACGATCCTGATCACATTGGGATATATCTTCCTGACTCTGCGCAGGAACTCGGTGCCGGTCATCGCTGGCATGCGTTGGTCGCAGACGATCACACCTACCCGCCTGGTCGCTAGCACCTCGAATGCCGCCTCGAGAGTGCGGCTGGTGAGCACTTCGATTTCGGTCGGCCGCAGTAGTCGGCGCAAGGAGGCGAGCACACCCGGTTCGTCGTCGACGAGGAGCAATACGCGTTCGGATCCACCGGTTTCCGATACCGGTTCGAGGCGGTGCTCGGCTCTCAGGAGCGCGACGAAATCTTCCGCCGGCAGAGGTCGGCTAAAGAAATAGCCCTGGATTTCCTCGCAACGCAGACCGCGCAGGTAGCCGAGTTGCCCTTCTGTCTCGACGCCCTCCGCGATCACTTTGATGCCCAGACTGTGGGCCATGCCGACAACGGCGCGGACGATCGCGGCGTCATGCGGATCCGAGGTGATGTGGGTGATGAAGCTGCGATCGATCTTGATACGCGAGATTGGCAGCCGCTGCAGGTAGCTCAATGACGAATAGCCGGTGCCGAAGTCGTCGAGTGAGTGGCTGATGCCCTGCCCTTTCAGTTGATTGAGTGTGCTAATTACCGCATCGGCATTTCGCAGCACGATACTCTCGGTGATCTCCAACTCGAGCCAGCGCGCCTCGAGCCCGGTGTCGCCCAACACCCGCTGGACCAGCAAACTGATGTCTCCATCCTGGAACTGACGCGCTGACAGATTGACGGCCATCCGGAGGCACGGCAGTCCGGCGTCCTGCCAGCGCTTCGCGGTCCGGCACGCCTCTTCCAGCACCCAGGCCCCCACGGGGACAATCAAGCCGGTCTCCTCCAGCAGCGGAATGAAATCCAGCGGCGGTACCAGGCCGTGGCCCGGACGTTGCCAGCGCAACAACGCCTCGGCGCCGACAATGCGACCGCTTTCGAGATCGACCTGCGGCTGGTAGTGCAGCACCAGCTCTCCACGAACGAGGGCATGACGCAGCGCAGCTTCGAGTTCGAGCCGTTGTTGTGTCCGCAGGTCGAGTTCGGGCGCATAGAAGCGATAGCGGTCGCCGCCGTCCTGTGAGCTGCCGGCGGCGGCGATCAGCGCCGCCTTCAAGATTTCCTGGGGGGTGTTGCCGTCGTTCGGGAACAACGCGATACCGACGAACGGGTCGAGGAAGATTTCGCGACCCTCCACCTGGATGGCTTCGGTGAGCGCGGCGCTGATGGCCCAGGCCGCTTCCTCCACGAGGTGCAGGCCGTCGGCATCCTCGACGATGATGGAAAGCTCGGACTCGGTGATGCGCCCAACCACCGAGGTCGGCAGCAGTTTTTCGAGGCGGGCGGCGACCGCGCGCGCCAGATCCGGTCCATGCGCTTGGCCGAGCCCCTGCAGCACACCATGATAGCTGCGCAGGTTCACCGCCAGCGCCGCCACTGGCGCCTTTGCGGCGCAGGCCGCGGCGAAGCGTTGGACCCACAGTTCTCGCCCGGGAAGCCCGGTCTGCGCATCGTAGTACGCCAGGTACTGGATCTTGCTCTCGGCCACGGCACGCTTTTCTTCCCGCCGCATGACTTCGAGTGCGAACGAAATATCGCCGGCGACCTCGGTCAGCAGGGCGATACGGTCTGCGTCGAACGCTTCGGCTTCGTCGGCGGCGATGACAATGGCCCCGATCGTGCGGCCTTCCTGAGTCAAGGGGAACGCGGCCAATGCACGGATAGCTGCTTGGTCGAGCACCTTGCGCCAGGGCAGCAGCCGATCGTCGTCGCCGACGTCGTTGACCACGCAAGGGTGGTTGTCCCGGATCGCACTCGCGCTCGGCTCGCGGCCAGCGGGTTCGGTGACGATGATGTCCCCGGCGGGCCCGAGGTCGATCGGCACGCCGGCACGGGCGACCGGAAAAATACGTCCGCCGCCGGGTTCGACAATATCGATCCACGCTGCCGTGAAACCGCCGTCCTCGACCGCGATACGGCAGGCAGTGAGGTAAAGCTCATGTGGATTGTCGGCACGAACGATGCTGCGGTTGATGCGGCTCAGCATTGCGTAGAGGGCGAGCAAGCGCTTGAGCTTCTCGCGTGAGGCGGCCAGATCGCCGGCAACGTCGGCATCACTCATCTTCGTCTCCCGCTCGGTGGAACAGCGCTGCCAGCCGTGCCCGCAACTCCCAGCGATCGACCGGTTTGGTCAGGATATGATCGACCCCCGCGCCGGCAAGGCGCAGCCGGGACGCCTCGTCGTCGAGTGCGGTGACCATGATCAGCGGAACCCCCCTCGCCGTCGGGTTCGCCTTCAAGCGACGCACGACTTCGAAGCCATCCATGCCCGGCATCATCACATCGAGCAAGACAACGTCCGGCAATTGCTCGGCGATCGCAGCCAGTGCTGCAATGCCGGAATCGCAACTGCGGCTCGCGTAGCCGTCGGCAATGAGGAGTGTTTCGAGCAGTTTGCGATTGAGCGCATCGTCGTCGACGATCAACACGGTCCTGCGGCTGGTTTCGGTCATTGTGGAGTCCCTCCCCCTGGTGCCAGCCGTCGTGCCACTTCGGCAAGAAAGAGATGGTAGTCGATCGGTTTGGCGATATAGCCGTCACAGCCGGCGGCACGAATCCGGGCTTCTTCGCCTGTCATTGCAAATGCGGTCAGGGCCACCACCGGGATATCGCGGGTGCTCGAATCTGCCTTCAGTATGCGCGTCGCATCGAGTCCATCCATGCCCGGCAACTGGATATCCATCAGCACCAGGCCGGGTGTCTGCTCGCGCGCCAGGGCAATACCATCGGCCGCATCTTCCGCACGCAGGACGCGATACCCGGCATGCTCGAGGATCATCACGGCCAATTTCATGTTGGTCGGGTTGTCCTCGACCACGAGCACGGTCGGCGCCATCATGCAGCCTCCCCCTGAGGTTTGCCGCCAAGGGCGCGGCGGACTTCGGCGGCAAAGCGTTCGTGGGTAAACGCGGATTTCTCGAAGATGGCCATCGCATGGCCATTGATGAGGCGGCGATCTTCGTCCGTGAGATCCTTGTTGGTCACGACGATGACCGGAATCGTCGCAGTTTCGGGATCGGCTTTCAGTGCCTCGACGACGTCGAACCCACTGACTTCCGGCATCAGCAGGTCGAGGACCATCAGGTTCGGCCGTTCACTGCGCGCGGACTCGATGCCTTGCTTGCCGCCATATGCCTGCACTACGGTGCCAACGATACCGGTCAGGCAGGTGACGAGCAGCTCGACTGCCTTCGGGTCGTCGTCGACGACCAGCACCTTCGACGCAGAGACCGGCGGATTGGATCGCGCGACGCGATCGAGGGCTGCGGCCAGCTCGTCGCGGCTTACCGGCTTCTGCAGCACCTGCGCTGCGCCGAGCGACAACCCCTTCTGCTTGTCGGCGACAATCGAAACGATCACCACCGGTACGTCGGCCCACGGCGAACCGGCACATTTGATCGCGGCCAGATACGCCCAGCCGTCGACACCGGGAAGCATCACGTCGAGGACGATGAGATGCGGCCGCCTCAAGCCGACACACGTCGGTGCCGATTCCGCATCCCTGGTCACCAGCACCTGAAACCCCTCGCCGTTCAGGTGCAGGCGCAACAGTTCCGCCGCCGCACGATCGTCTTCGATCACCAACGCCAAGGGGCGGCCATCGTCACCGGGCGGCGCCGGGGGCGAGGCGCTGTTCTCCTCGATCCTGGCGCTCCGCCACGGCAGCCATACCGTGAAGCAGCTGCCATGACCCGGCTCGCTCCGCAGCGCCACGGTGCCCCCGTGCAGTTGCGCCAGCTTCATGACCATCGCCAGGCCGAGGCCGGTACCCTCGTGTCGGCGCGCCAGCGATGTGTCGAGCTGGCTGAACGGCTGGAAGAGTCGCGACGCGTCGTCGGACGCGATGCCCATTCCGTCGTCCTCGACCGCGATCTCCAGGAACTCGGCAAATTCGCCGCTCGGCAGTTGCCCGTGGAGTCCGGATGGACGAGTGGTGCTCCAGTGCTCGACTGCATCCCGTCCGACACGGCGCGCAGACAGACTGACCCGCCCGCCGTTGGCGGTGAACTTGACCGCATTCGAGAGCAGGTTGTAGATGATCTGCTTGGTCTTGCGCGGGTCGAGTTGCAGGTCCCCGAGGCCGGGTTCGATCTCCCGCACGAGTTCGATCCGATGGCTCGTCGCTTTTTCGCGGATGATCGACAGGCTATTTTCGAGCAGCTTGTCGATCTCGACCACCTCGAGGTCGAGCGTCATCTTGCCGGCCTCGACCTTGGACAAGTCGAGGATGTCGTTGATAAGTGCCAGCAAGTGACGTCCGCTGGTGTAGATATCGGTGACGTATTCACGCTGCTGGTCGCTCAAGGGGCCGCTCAAACCGTCCTTCAATACCTCTGAAAAGCCGATGATGGCGTTGAGTGGAGTGCGCAATTCGTGCGACATGTTGGCGAGAAACTCGGACTTGCGTTCGCTGGCCTCCTGCAACTGGCGATTCTTCTCTGCGAGGGTACGGTTGAGCGCTTCGAGCTCGGCGCCAAGCCGCTGCGATTCGGCGGACTTCTCGAGTTCCCGCGCATGAGACTGCGCGAGTCGCGTGTATAGCACGCCGTTCTCCAGCAGCAACACCACGAGGACGAAGCTTGCCGCGAGCAGGCCATAGATCCGGCCGGCGTAGAATCCCAGATCGAAACGGCCGCCATTGAGCACCGCCGCAAGCGCGATATCGAACAGCCACGCGCAGGCCACGACCATCAGCCACAGGTCGAGCACCGAATGTGGGCGCTTTCGCCACAATGCGGCGAGCGCCAGCAGGCTGAACACCCAGGTGCTCGACACCACCATGATCATCGCTGGCGTATAGCGATTGCCGTCCATGATGTTCGGCAACAAGGTATTTCCTGCGGTCGCGAGGAGCGTCGCCCCAAGTGCGATCAGCACGACGGCGACCACGCTGATGCGGATCTCGACTGCGGCACGGTCGCGACTTCCGTCAATCGGGCGCCGATCCTTGATCATTGCATAGGCGATGACGAACAAGGGAAAGCCGCCGTGCCAGAACATATACAGCCACGCTGTCGTTTGCGGTCCTGCACCGAGCAGCCCGCCGGGCGCGAACAGGCCGGGAAACGTCAGCGCATGCGTGATGGCCATGAGGGCGGTGAACAGGTACCCCGCAGCGAGCACGATCAGGGCGCGCGAATGGAGGATCTTGAACTGACCGAAAAGAAGAATCGCCGTGATCAGGTCATTGACCACGAGCGCGGACTGATAGACCGGGATGAATGCCCAGACCTGCGGCAGCTGGACCTTCGCAAATGGCACTGCAGCGACAAACAGCGCGAACGACACCGCAATGGTGACGACCGCGAGCCGACGCTGACTCCGCCCCGGGCGTAGGGTGCCGAGGAACGAAGCACCAAGGTTGCCGAACTCGAGCTCCTTGTGGCCTTTATGCAACCGATACCCCCTTGTGCGCAAATCGCGCGGACCGCAAGCAGACGACGCCCGGTGAGCGCGGTATCGACCGCAACACCGGATTCGGCGGGGTCCATCCTGCATCACGGTTTGCCTTTCCTGTGCTCACTGAAGCCCCGTGGCAACCCCGCGAAAACCGCGCGGGAACCCGATAGCGAGCTGATGTCGAGTGTCAGGATAGTACTCTGGAATGCTGCCGGCAACAGCCAGTGCAGCCTCCAATGGCATATTCCGATGCATCCGTGCTGAGCCGTACCACCAAGGCGATAGCCTGCTCAGCGTGCGATGCAGCTCCGGAGGTCCGCCATAGCTGATCCGGCCTGTGGGCTTCAGGCAGCTCTTGGAGTATTCCGGTCGCTCATCGGCTCGAGTGCGACCATCGAGACGTCACCCTTGTGCCGCGGGGTGTCGACGATCCGGGTCGTCGTCGGCATTTTCCGCCTGGAAATGATCGATGAAGACGCGCAGTCGGGTCGGCATCTGCGCGGTGCTCGGAAAGTACAGATGTGCCCTCCCCACTTCGCTGGCGAACTCGTCGAGCACAGTTACCAGTCGGCCGTCGCAGATCTCGTCCGCGACCATCGATTCCATCACCTGTGCGAGGACCAGACCGCTGCGTACCAGATGTAGTTCGGCCTCGAGGTCGTTGACGACGAAACGCCCTTTCACTTCGACTTCAACCGGAAGGCCATCGCGGCGGAAGTCCCACCGCGCCAGGCGGCCGCTGGTGATGTAACGGAAGCGGCTGCAATCGTGCTCGGCGAGTGCTTCCAGCGAATGCGGTGGCGGCCGCCGGGCGAAATAGCCCGGTGTTGCGACCGTGACCAGTCGCAACGGGCGGCCGATTGGCACCGCCACCATGTCGGCCTCGATGTTGCCGCCCAGGCGTACGCCGATATCGAAGCCCTCCGCGACAATGTCGGCCAGACCGTCGTCGAGCGCAAACTCCAGCCCGACGCCGGGAAAGCGCTCCGAGAAGCTGACGATGTGTGGTGCAAACAGACTCGCATAGGCCATCCGCGACAGGTTGATCCGGACGATCCCGCCCGGCTGGCCGCGGGTCTCCTCGAGCGCGCCGAGTGCGTCGTCGAGCTCGCCCAGTCCACGGCGGACCCGGTCCACGATATGGGCACCCTCCTCGGTCAGCCCGACCCGACGCGTGGTGCGCGCCAGCAGGCGTACCCCCAGCCGCTGCTCCAGAGTGCGCATCGACTGCGAAAGGGCCGACGCGGAAAGTCCCATCTCTGCTGCGGCGCGGCTGAAACTGGCATGGCGGGCCACGCATTCGAAGGCGGCCAGCGACGGTAGCAGTGAGGGGTCAATTCTTAAGGCTGGCTTCATGACTCATCCATCATTAACACGTCGATCTTAAAAGATTTTACGACTAAGCTGCACTATCGGTACGCAGGCCGAGTCCGGCGACCGCTTCCCGCTTTCAGCCCCCCTCTTCCCCCAAGGAGATGCCCGATGACTGCCTTCTCCCTCAACGGCAAGCCGGTAAACACCGAGCTGCCCGACGATACGCCGCTACTATGGGTCCTGCGCGACGGGCTCGACATGACCGGCACCAAATTCGGTTGCGGCATGGCGCTTTGTGGCGCGTGCACGGTGCACGTCGACGGCGCACCGACCCGCTCCTGTTCCACGCCGCTGTCGGCGGTGGCCGGCAAGCAGGTGACCACCATCGAAGCGATCGGCGATGCCCGCATCGGCAAGGCGGTGCAGGCAGCCTGGCAGAAACTGGACGTGGTCCAGTGCGGCTACTGCCAGTCCGGCCAGATCATGTCGGCGGCGGCGCTACTTGCGACCACGCCGAAGCCGACCGACGCCGACATCGACGCCGCGATGAGCGGCAATCTGTGTCGCTGCGCCACCTACGTCCGCATCCGCGCGGCCATTCACGAAGCCGCCAGGACTCTGGCCTGAGGGAGCGCGACATGAACACACGGATCGAGAACCTTTCCCGCCGCGACTTCCTCAAGAGCGGTGCCGGCCTCACCCTCGCCCTGGTCCTGCCGGCGGCGCGGGCGGACAATCCGGGGATTGCCGGCCCCGGGATTGCAGGGAGCGGGCCACAGGGTGCAGTCGCGTTCGCGCCCAATGCCTTCGTCCGCATCGGCGCCGACAATACGGTGACCGTGCTCGCCAAGCACCTCGAAATGGGTCAGGGCACCTACACCGGCCTGGCGACGCTGGTCGCCGAGGAACTGGACGCCGACTGGGCGCAGGTCGTGGTCGAAGGTGCGCCGGCCGATGCCGGACGCTACAACAACCTGTTCTGGGGCCCGACCCAGGGCACCGGCGGCAGCACTGCGCTCGCCAACTCCTTCGAGCAACTGCGCCAGGCGGGTGCAGCGGCGCGGGCGATGCTGGTAGAGGCGGCAGCCGCCCGCTGGCAGGTGCCGGCTGCCGAGATCAGCGTCAGCGCGGGCGTGCTGAGCCACCCGAAGAGCGGACGCAGCGCCCGTTTCGGCGAGCTCGCCGAGGCTGCCGCGGGTCTGCCGGTACCCACAGCGGTAACGCTGAAGGATCCGAAGGACTTCAAGTTCATCGGCAAGCACGTACCGCGCAAGGACAGCGTGGACAAGACCACCGGCCGCGCCCTGTTCACCCAGGACGTGAAGTTGCCCGGGATGCTGGTCGCTGTAGTCGCCCATCCGCCACGCTTCGGCGCCACCGTGCGCGGCGTGGACGACAAGGCCGCACGTGCGGTGTCCGGGGTGACCGATGTCGTGCGCATCCCTTCCGGTGTCGCGGTGCTCGCCGGTGATTACTGGACCGCGAAGAAGGGCCGCGATGCGCTCAAGGTGGACTGGGACGATGCGACGGCATGGCGCGGAAGCTCGGAACAGCTTCTTGCCGACTACCGCAAACTCGCCGCCACGCCGGGCGCGGTGGCGCGCCGCGACGGCGATGCCGAAGGCACTTTGGCACAGGCGACGAAGGTGTTCGAAGCCGAGTTCGCCTTCCCCTATCTCGCCCATGCGGCGATGGAACCGCTCAATTGCGTGATGCGGGTCGACGCGAACGGCTGCGAAGTGTGGAACGGCGAGCAGTTCCAGACCGTGGACCAGGGCTCGATCGCGGCGATCCTGGGCCTGAAGCCCGAGCAGGTGAAGCTCAACATGCTGTATGCCGGCGGCAGTTTCGGCCGCCGCGCCAACCCGCAGTCCGACTATCTGGTCGAGACCGCCCATATCGTCAAGGCGATCGGCGCCCGGGCGCCGGTGAAGCTGGTGTGGTCGCGCGAGGACGACATGCGTGGCGGCTATTACCGTCCCGCCTACCTGCATCGGGTGCGCGCCGCGCTCGACGCGCAGGGCCGGCCGCTGGCGTGGGCGCAGCGCATCGTCGGCCAGTCCATCATCACCGGTTCGCCGTTCGAGGCGGCGATGGTCAAGGACGGTGTGGACGCGACCTCGGTAGAAGGGGCAAGCAACCTGCCCTACGCGATTCCCAACCTCGACGTCGACCTGCATACCACCAATGCCACGGTGAAGGTTCCGGTGCAGTGGTGGCGCTCGGTCGGCTCCACCCACACCGGCTTTGCCACCGAAGTGTTCATCGACGAACTCGCCAACGCCGTCGGCGCCGATCCGGTGGACTACCGGCTCGGATTGCTCGCCGCCCATCCGCGCCATGCCGGCGTGCTCCGGCTCGCGGCCGACAAGGCCGGCTGGACCAAGCCGCTGGTACCGGCCACGGGGGCGAAGCGCGGACGCGGTGTGGCGGTGCACGAATCCTTCAACAGCTTCGTCGCCCAGGTCGTCGAAACCACGGTGGCAGCCGACGGCAGCTTCAAGGTTGACCGGGTCGTGTGCGCGGTGGATTGCGGCGTCGCGGTGAATCCGGACGTGATTCGCGCGCAGATGGAAGGCGGTATCGGCTTTGCTCTCGCGGCCGCACTGACAGGCGCGATCACGCTCAAGGACGGCCAGGTCGAGCAGTCCAACTTCCACGACTACCCGGTGCTGCGCATCAACGAGATGCCGGCGGTCGAGGTGCACATCGTGCCTTCGGCGGAAAAGCCCACCGGCGTCGGCGAACCGGGGGTGCCGCCGCTGGCACCAGCGCTGGCCAATGCGCTCTACGCCGCCACCGGCAAGCGCATCCGCACCTTGCCGATCGGCGATCAGCTCAAGGCCTGAGTCGGGGCGCGAGTCGGTTCGGGACCGCGGGTGGCACACTCGACCGCCCGCGGCTCGCCCGGGGCCATGAACAATTGGGGAAAAGGCATGGATAGTCTGGATCTGGAAGTACTGCAGCGTGCGCATGCATGGTTGGCCGATGGTCGACGGGTGCTGCTCGCGACCGTGGTCCGCACCTGGGGTTCGTCGCCGCGCCCGCCCGGCGCGCTGCTGGCGCTGCGCGACGACGGCCGCGCAGTGGGGTCGGTGTCCGGCGGTTGCATCGAGGACGACCTGATCCACCGCCTGCGCGGCGAAGGCATGCCGACCCACGCGCAGCTGGTGAGCTACGGTGTCGGCGCCGAGGATGCGCGCCGCTTCGGCCTGCCCTGCGGCGGCACCATGGAGCTGGTGCTCGAACCGCTGGCCGATCCGGCAGCGCTGGCCGCGCTGCTCGACCGGCTGACCGCCGGCGAACTGGTCGAGCGCCGCCTCGTGCTCGGCAGCGGCGTGGCCACGCTCGCCACCGCTCACCCGGAGCAGGGCCTGGCGTTCGACGGCGAAGTGCTCACCAGCGTGTTCGGCCCGCGCTACCGCCTGCTGCTGATCGGCGCCGGCCAGCTATCGGCCAGCCTCGCCCGCATCGCGCACGGCCTGGACTTCGCCGTCACCGTGTGCGACCCGCGCGAGGAATGGTACGAGGAATGGACGGTGCCCGGCACCACGCTGACCCATGAGATGCCCGACGACGTGGTGATCGCGATGCGGCCGGACGCACGCACTGCGGTGATCGCGCTCACCCACGACCCCAAACTGGACGACTTGGCGCTGATGGAAGCGCTGCGCTCGCCGGCCTTCTACGTCGCCGCGCTCGGCTCGCGACGCAACAACGCAGTCCGCCGCGAGCGCCTGCGCGAATTCGACCTCAGCGAGAACCAGGTGGCCGCGCTGCGTGGGCCGGCCGGGCTCTATATCGGCAGCCGCACTCCGGGTGAGATCGCGGTATCGATCGCCGCAGAGCTCGTGGCGGTGAAAAACGGTGTCGCGCCCGAGCGTGTGCTGCCGGTGGCCGAGGCCAAGGCCTTGCTCGACGTTGCGGCGGACACGCTGAGCAGTTGCCGGGTGTGAGGAGCGGCAGGGCGGCGGGCCGACCGAAGGGCCGTCTCCCGCCGCTCAGCCGGCATCCAGGTCCGCAGGCAGGTCGACGTCGCGGATGATGTTGGCGGTGATGCAGGCGACCCGCCGGATGTCGGCCGTCTGCAGCAGCGTCCGGGCACCGCTGTCGCCCTCCAGGCGCGCCAGTCGCCCGCCCCAAGCCGCACCGAAGGCGACGGGATGGCCGCGCCGATCCAGAAAATAGGGTGCTGCCACCGCATCGGGACGGTCCAGTGCCCGCGCCACCTCACGGATCAGCTCGGGGGTGAGCCACGGCATGTCGCCCAGCGCCACCAGCCATCCCGCGGCATCGGCGGTGGCCGCGACCGCAAGCGCCAGTGCCTTGCCCATGCCCTCCTCCGCGTCCGCGCCGATCAGCACGGAACAACCGGCATCTTCGAGCACGCGACGCCGCTCGGCCTGGCCGGCACGGATCACCGCAATGCTGCCCGGCAAGGCCTCGCACAGGTGACGGGCACTGTGCCACAGCACCGGACGACCGTCGGCAAGCGATTCGAGCAGTTTGTCGCGCCGTCCCTCGGGGTCGAACCGCCGGCCGAGACCGGCTGCAAGCAAAATGCCCTGCGGTGGCGAACGAAGCTCCGGGACGGGGTCGGTCATGATCTGGCAGGTGTCGCGGTGCGCGCGGACGGCGGTCGGGCGTCGACGCTAGCACGCCATGCTGTGCGCGTCGATGAGGGCCCCTGCCAGTCGCCCTGCCGCGGCTCGATGCCCGCCATGGAACTCGACCCCTACGCCGTTTGCAACAGTCTCTCGAAGGCTGCCGTGCTCAGCGGACGATGGAAATAATAGCCCTGCCCGATCTCGCAGTGCTTGTCTTTCAGGATCTGCAGCTGGGCGCCGGTCTCGATCCCCTCCGCCAATACGGTCATGCCCAGCGCATGGGCCATGTCGATGATCGCGGTGGTGATGGAGCGGTTGCCGGCTTCGTCCGCGATCGTGCGGATGAAGCTCTGATCGACCTTCAGCTCCTGGATCGGCAAGCGACTGAGATAGGCGAGCGACGAATAGCCGGTGCCGAAGTCGTCGATACTCACCGAAATGCCACGCTCGGTCATGCGCGACAGGATCCGGCTGGTCTCGTCGAGATCGGCCATCAGCGTCCCTTCGGTGAGCTCGAGACATATCGCCTCCGGCGGAACGCCCTGCTCCGCGAGCAGTTCGCACACGTGTTCGACGAATTGCGGTTCGCGCATCTGCTGAGCGGCGACGTTGATCGAGATTCTTGGCAGGTTCAGCCCCTGCCGGCGCCATAGCGCGATCTGGGCAAGGACCTTGGCGAGCACGATATCGCCGATCGCCACCATCATGCCGGCGTCTTCGGCAACCGGAATGAAGCGCGCCGCCGAAACTTCTCCAAGTGCCGGATCGGTCCAGCGCAGCAGCGCTTCGGCGCCGACGATCGCGCCGGTGAGGAGATCGTCCTGCGGCTGGTAGACGACACGGAAGCGATCATGCTCGATCGCCGCACGCAGCCCGCTTTCGAGCGACAAGCGCTGGAGTAGGCGGAGGTTCATCTCCTCGGCGAAGAACTGGTAGCGGTTGCGGCCCTCCTTTCGCGCGCTGTGCATGGCCGTATCGGCCTTGCTGAGGAGCACCGCCGCCGTATCACCGTCGTCGGGAAAGAGGCTGATGCCGAGGCTGGTGGTGACGAACAGTTCGGTGACGCCGACACAGAACGAGGCCGAGAGGTAATCGAGCGTGTTGGCCGCCAATCGGTGAAGCTCCTCGGACGCCGCCCCCCTCATGACGATCGCAAAGTCGTTTCCACCGAGGCGGGCAATCGTGTGGGCGTCGCACAGGCAGCGACGCAGCCGTTCGGTGACCTGCTGCAGCAGCCGGTCGCCGAGGTCATGGCCGAGCGAGTCGTTGATGTCCCTGAAATTGTCGAGACCGATCAGCATGACCGCAAGGGGATCCCCGAGTTGCCCGGCTTCCTCCACACAGTCCTTGAGGCGCTCCATCAATAATTGGCGGTTCGGTAGCCCGGTCAGTCCGTCGTGACCCTTCATGAACTCGATGTGCTGCTGCGAGGTCCGCGTCGCGCTGTTGTCGCCGAAGATCGCGATGTGGTTCTGGATCGCGCCGTCGCCGCTCCTGATCGAATAGATCGTCAGCCACTCGGGGAATATCTCGCCATTCTTGCGCCGATTCTGGATTTCTCCCTGCCAGCATCCGCGGTCGGCGAGACTGCGCCACATGCGTTCGTAGAATTCTCTGGCGTGGAGGCCGGACTGAAGGAGGCGCGGCGACTTGCCGGCGACATCCTCCAGGGTATAGCCGGTAATCTGGGTGAAGGCGGCATTGACGGTAAGGATGCGGCCATCCGCATCGGTGACCATGACGCCTTCGTCGGGTGGATCCGCCATCGTCAGGGCCGAACCGGGATCGCGCCCGGTGGCGCGCGGTTTGTCGACTTCGCTGGCCTGGGTGCAGATCGATCGGATCGTCCCGCTGCCGTCGCGAATCGGGAAGCGCACCGCACCCAGCCAGACGGTGCGGCCGTCGAGCGTGAGCTCATCGACCGATTCGCAACTCGTCGCCTTGCCGATCGCTTCGAGATCCTTCGCGCGCAGCATCCGCGCAAGCTCCGCATCGAATACCTGAGCATCGGTTCGTCCAAGGACATCCGCGGATTTCAGTCGGAACAGATCCTCGAAGCTTCGATTGACGAATTCGTAGTGCCCGGCCAGATCCTTGAGAAAAACAACCGAAGCGGATTGGTCGAGCATCGTCGACAGCAGCGCTTCGCGCGGCCCCGCCATCGCGACCGCTTCGCGCCCAACGGAACACTCGGTCACCACGGCCGGGGAGCGGGCCGAAACGGCCGGAAGCATCGGCATCGTGAGGACGAAGCCGAGCAGTCTGCTGCCGCGCAGTACCGATTCGACCCGATTCGCGAGCAGCCACTCGGGCAACGCCTCAGGCGCAGGTGGAGTACCGGCCGAGTCGCGTACCGGCAGCCGCGTACCGAGGGTCAGGAACACGCCCCATGCGGCCAGCGCCGGCGCGGCCCTGTCATTGGCCCGCACCAGATTGCCGCGGCAATCGAACACGATGACACCGTCGCCGCACCCAAGCCGCTGCATCGTCGATTCGAGCAACTCGAGCCGTCGTTCCCGTTCCATCTGGGCGAGCTGATTCTCGATCCTCTCGGCAGTCATTGCCGCGAGCGGAAGACTGTGCTGGTTGCAGGTGGCGCTCGGACCGGAGATGTCGAGGGCGCCGAGTATCGCGCCGTCGATCGGATCGCGGATAACCGCTGCCGAGCAACTCCACTTGTGGATCTCCTCGCAGAAGTGCTCGGAGGCATGCACCTGCATCGGCTGGCGCAGCAGCAGCGCGGTGCCGATGGCGTTGGTGCCGACGATGGATTCGTTCCAGCATGCGCCCGGAATCAGGCGGATCCGCTCGATCGCGTCGCGGGCGCGCTGGTCGCCCTCCACGTCGAGGATCGTCCCCTCGGGGTCGGTCAGCACCATGACGGTTCCGCTCTGCGCGAGCAGCCCGCGCGACTGAACCATGAATGGCGCGCTTGCCGAAACGAGCCGCTCGTGCCGTTTGCGAAGTGCCTCCAAGCCGGCCCTGTCGAGTTCGAGACGCGCCGGATTGCGCGCCGGGTCGACACGGCACACCACGCATCGCCGCCATGAGTCGTCGATGGTGGGCCTCAGGACGCCGACGGACGAATAGTCTTCTCCGCTGAGAAAACGCTCCCACGCGACCCTGATCTGCTTGTTGTCCTTGGGTCGCGACAGGGAACTGCTTTGAAGGGTCCTCTTCACCTTGTCACCCTTGCCGCTCGACATGTCGGGCGTGCGCTATCTTCCTTTATAGACCAATGCAACCGGGAGAAATTCTGCGGCCGTGGTTCTACTTTCCGCCCCTGCATTTGCCCGATGACCGGCACCCGGCGACAATCCCGCCATCGCCACCGTCTACAGGACGCCGTTCGCCGCATGTCAGCTGCACCCTACCTCGCTCCGCCGTATGTGCCGTTGACCTACCTGCATGTCGACCCGGCGCTGATCGTGGTGATCAAGCCCGGGGGCCTGCTGTCGGTACCGGGGCGTGGGGCCGACAAGTCCGACTGCCTAGCGTCGCGGGTACAGGCGGATTTTCCGGATGCGCTGATCGTGCACCGGCTGGACATGGAGACCTCCGGATTGATGGTGCTGGCACGCAGCAAAGGTGCGCATCGACAGCTAAGTCTATCGTTCCAGAACCGCGAGGTCGAGAAAAGCTACATTGCCGTGGTCGATGGTTTACTGGCTCCAGGCATCGGCGAAATCGATCTACCCTTGATCGCCGACTGGCCGAACCGTCCGCTGCAGAAGGTCGATTTCGAGCTCGGCAAACGCTCGGTGACCCGTTACCGCGTGGTGGGCCACGATGCCGCAGCCGACACCACCCGCGTGGAGCTCGAGCCGGTGACCGGACGCTCCCACCAACTGCGCGTCCATCTGATGTCGCGCGGCCACCCGATACTCGGCGACCTGCTCTATGCCACACCGACGGCGCTGCAAAAGGCAGGACGGCTATTGCTGCACGCGACACGGCTTGCCCTGGCGCACCCCGAAACCGGAGCACCACTCCGGTTCTCGTCTGCGGCGCCGTTCTGAGCAGGCAAGTCGTATCAACGGCGCATCATGCGACCGGTTGCAGGCGCACCCGACCGCGTCCGTCTGCACGGGAACCCTGGTAGCGGGCGAGTGCAAGGTCGTCGTGGCGGATCGCAGTCTGGCGCCCGGTCACCAGATCGGCCAGCAGCTGCGCCGATCCGCACGCCATGGTCCAGCCAAGGGTTCCGTGTCCGGTATTGAGGAACAGGTCCGGATAGGGCGTTGCACCCACGATGGGCGTGCTGTCGGGCGTCATCGGCCTGAGGCCGGTCCAGAACGTCGCTGCGGCGATGTCTCCGCAGCCGCCGAACAGGCTTGTCGCCACCATGGCGAGGGTGTCGCGCCGACGCGGGTTCAGTTCGAGATCGAAGCCCCCCAGTTCCGCCATCCCCCCTACCCTGATGCGCTCGTCGAAGCGGGTGATCGCCACCTTGTAGGTCTCGTCGAGCACCGTCGAGACCGGCGCCGCATCGGGGTTCGATAGCGGGATCGTCAACGAATACCCCTTGACCGGATAGACCGGCAGGTCCAGCCCCAGCGGTTTGAGCAGGTCGCGGCTGTAGCTGCCCAGGGCCATGATATAACGGTCGGCGGCGATAATCCCGTCGGCGGTGCGGACGCCAATCACGCCTTCGCCGCCGGTCAGAATCTCGCTCACCGGGCTCTCCAGGCGGAACTCGACACCGAGTTCGCGCGCCATGGCAGCAAGCCGGGTGGTAAAGAGCTGGCAGTCTCCGGTCTCGTCGTTGGGCAGGCGAAGTCCGCCGGCAAGTTGCGCGGCGGTGAGTGCAAGTGCCGGTTCGGCACGGTTCAGCGCTGCGCGGTCGAGCAGTTCATACGGGACGCCGTATTCCTCGAGCACCCGGATGTCGCGCCTCGCGGCCTCGACCTGCGCCTCGGTGCGGAACAGCTGCAGCGTGCCTTTGCTCCTCTCCTCGTAATGCAGCCCGGTTTCGCTGCGCAGGGTACGCAGGCAGTCGCGGCTATATTCGGACAGCCGCATCATCCGTGACTTGTTTTCCGCATAACGGTCGGCAGTGCAGTTGCGCAGCATCGCCAGCATCCAGCGCAGCTGGAACACGCTGCCGTCGGCGCGGATTGCCAACGGTGCATGACGTTGGAACAACCACTTCAGCGCCTTCAACGGAATCCCCGGTGCGGCCCAGGGGGTGGAATAGCCTGGTGATACCTGGCCGGCGTTGGCAAAGCTGGCCTCCATGGCCGGCGCTGGCTGACGGTCGACCACGGTGACCCGGGCACCGGCGCGGGCCAGGTAATAGGCGGTAGTGGTGCCGATGACGCCACTGCCGAGCACTAGAACGCGCATGATCTTCTCCTGCTGCTCGAATGATTCAATAGCGCTAGGTTAGGACCACTTGAGCAGGTAAAGGCACTAAACTTGGCCACCCTTTCAGTGAAATTCACGGTTCCCGCCCGCCACGCTTTGCAGGAGTAGTGAAATGCGCGACCTCGATCGCATCGACCGCAAAATCCTTGGTGTGCTGCAGTCAAACGGCCGCATCTCGATGACCGAACTGGCGCAACAGGTCGGCCTGTCCGTGACCGCGTGTACCGAGCGGGTTCGCCGCCTCGAACGCGATGGTGTGATCACCGGTTATCACGCCCGGGTGAATCCGCAGGCACTCGGCAAGAAGCTGCTGGTGTTTGTCGAGATCAAGCTGTCGGCACGATCGGGAGAAATGTTCGAGCGCGTCCGGAAAGAACTGATTCAGATTCCCGAGGTCATGGAGTGTCACCTGGTGTCGGGCGACTTCGACTATCTGATCAAAGCCCGGATCGGCGAGATGAGCGAATACCGCAGACTGCTCGGTGATCTGCTGACGCAACTTCCCGCTGCAGCGGAGTCACGAAGCTATGTGGTGATGGAAGAGCTGAAGGAGTCGCTCATCGTGGATGTGGCCGTCTGAAACCACCCGCTCGAATGGGGATGGAGCCACGGCAACCGGACGCCTGATCCGAAAAGCCGCCGGACGCCCCTGCAGTTCCGTCGGCGTCCTCGACTTCTATCGCCGCAGGAGGTAATCGACCGCAGACTTTCCGGGACATGACAAACGCCGCCTGAAGCCAGAGCCCGCCCCAACCCGCGGAAGAAGGCCAGGGCACCGTCCGGGCTGTGGAATCGTCAACGCCTGTTCCGAGTAGTATCGCCGCTCATGCGAGTAATTCCCCAAGCCGAACCACCGTGACGCCGGGGCGCAGTTGCCGCAGCGAGGGCATCACCAGCACGCAATTCGGATAGGGGGTTCGCACTGGTTCGCCGTCGCGCCAGGCGATGACGGCCCCCGCATCCGGAAAGGTTTCGAGGCCCGTGTAATCTCCGGCAAAGTGAAAATCGCGGCTCGAGGCGACGATCGGCTCCGTCACCCGTACCACCTTCTGGCCCGACTCGGGACGGCGCAGCCAGCCGCGCGGCAGGTCGGCCGCGTCGATGACATCGTGCAGGACGAGGAAGCCGCCGGTCACCTCGCGGCCGACGTCGGCCGCGCCCGCCTCCCAGTGCTGCCCGCACTCGATGAGCAGCGCGTTCTTCGGGCTCGCCGGATCGCCGAAACCGGCGTAGTCGCGCATTCGGCGCCCCTCGGGGTGGCCCTCGTCGCAGATCACCCACGCCGGCGTGCCCAGCGCACGCGCAAGTGCCCGCCCCTTCTCCAGCGGTCCGCATACCGACAGCGGCGCGCTGCGCTCATGCATGGAGTGCAGGTCGAGGAGGAAATCCGCCTGGTCGATGAGCGGGCGCAGCTCGCGCGCGCGGCGCAGCTCGACCGAGTCGCGGGAAAGATCGTCCAGGATGGCCGCGGTCCATACCCGGTTGAGATCCTGATCGACGAAGCGCGAGGCATCGGGATTGGCCGCATCGAAACGCTCGTAGGCGGCGGCGTTGGCAAAGGCCAGCGTAAGGCGGCCGCGGCGCGGGCGGATGCCGAGCTCGAGGAGCTCCTTCACCACGATGGCGCCGCACACCTCGTTGCCGTGGGTGAGCGCGTTCACCATCACATGCGGGCCGGGTACGCCGCTATCGTAGGTGAACACGTAGGGAATGCCGGCATTGCCGTCGGCATAGGCACGGATGTCCGGGAATTCGAGCTCGATCGGATAGTGCCCGCCGGGTGCCGTCCCGGCGCTCTGCTTGGATGTCTGCATGATCGTGTTCCAGTGCGGGTTTGGCGACAGACTCAATCGGCCTGCGCCTGAAGGGCGGCGGCGATGGCCTGGCCCATCTCGGTGGTCGAGGCCTTGCCCCCCAGGTCGCCGGTGCGCGGCCCTTCCTTCAGGACCTTCTGGATGGCGCCCAGGATCGCGTCGTGCGCGCGCCGGCCGGCGCCTTCGCTCTTGCCCAGGAAGTCGAGCATCATCGCGCCCGACCAGATCGCACCGATCGGGTTGGCGATGTTCTTTCCGTAAATATCGGGGGCGGAACCGTGCACCGGCTCGAAGAGCGACGGGAAGCGGCGTTCGGGGTTCAGATTGGCCGAGGGCGCGAGACCGAGCGTGCCGGTGCAGGCGGGGCCGAGGTCCGAGATGATGTCGCCGAACAGGTTGGACGCGACCACCACGTCGAAACGTTGCGGCTGCAGCACGAAGCGCGCACACAGGGCATCGATATGCTGCTTGTCCCAGGTGATGTCGGGGAACTGCTCCGCCATCTCGGCCGCACGCGCGTCCCACCAGGGCATGCTCACCGCCACGCCGTTGCTCTTGGTCGCCACGGTCACGTGCTTGCGCGCACGCTGGCGAGCCTGCTCGAAGGCGAAGCGCAGCACGCGCTCGGTGCCGTGCCGGGTGAAGACCGACTGCTGCATCACCACCTCGCGCTCGGTGCCCTCGAACATCATGCCGCCCACCGCGGTGTACTCCCCCTCGGTGTTCTCGCGCACGATCAGCATGTCGATGTCGCCCGCGGCACGGCCGGCGAGCGGGCACGGCACGCCGTCGAAGAGGCGCGCCGGACGCAGGTTGATGTACTGGTCGAACTCGCGCCGGAACTTGAGCAGCGAACCCCACAGCGAGATGTGGTCGGGCACCGTCTCCGGCCAGCCGACGGCGCCGAAATAGATCGCATCGACGTCCGCGAGTTGCGCCTTCCAGTCGTCGGGCATCATCTTTCCGGTCTGCAGATAGTAGTCGCAGCTTGCCCACTCGATGTGCCGGTACTCGAGCGAGATGCCGAACAGCTCGCCTGCGCGGTCGAGCACCCGCAGACCTTCCGGAATCACTTCCTTGCCAATGCCGTCGCCGGGAATGACGGCAATCCTGAATGAAGAATCCATGTACGAAGCGCCTCGTTGTTGGGGTAACAGGTGACGGGAACGCGGCGCGCGGGATGGATGCGGCCTGCCCCGAGTTCGGCGCGGCCGGAAAGCCGTCGCAGTGACCTCATCTTAGCCACGGGAGGACAGTGCAAACTTTCGTAAGGGGACGTCGCGGTCGCAGGATCGCGCGTTCTTGAGGGGTGGTTCGGAAGCTTGTGCCGACGCGCGCTCAGGACTGCGAGGAGAAGAGCTTCTCGATCGGATAGAAGTCCTTCACGATCGGGGACTTGATCACGATGAAGCTGAAGTACTTGTCGATACCGATCCGCTGCTCCAGGAGGTCCTCGACGATGCTCTGGTAATGCACCACGCTGCGGGTCACGAACTTCAGCAGATAGTCGAAGCCGCCGCTCACCAGGTGGCACTCGACGATCTCGTCCACGTTGCGAATGTATGACTCGAACTTGATGAAGTCTTCCCGGCGGTGGTCGGACAGGGTGACCTGGGTGAATACCATCTGTACCGGCCCCAGCTTCTCGAGCTGGACGTGTGCGCCGTAGCCGACGATGTAGCCTGCCTTTTCCAGGCGCTTGACGCGGGTCAGGCACGGGCTGGGCGACAGCCCGACCGCGTCGGCGAGATCGACATTGGCGGTGCGCCCATTGCGCTGGAGATGGGAGAGGATACGCAGATCGATCCGGTCCAGCTTGGCGGCGCCGCTCATCATTTCAAGGGGTCTTCGCTATATATTTCGTTATATACGCGCTCAATGATAGCAGCCTGCACCGCGACGTACCAGAACCGTACGCCACGGTGCCGCCGCTTTAGCTCAACGCGCTGCGCACGTCGGGCTGATCGAGGACCATATCCAGCGTACGCCGGACCCGCTCGAACAGAAGCTCGAAGTCGGTGCGGGTGTAACACAGGGCCGGAGCAAAGCCCAGCACATTGTCCCCGAAAGCGCGGAAGATGATGCCATTACCATAGGCTGCATCGAAGATGCGGTCGGCAAGCTTCAGCCCGGGCTCGAAGCGCGCCTTGGTCTTCTTGTCGGCGACCAGTTCGAGCGCGCCCAGCAGGCCACGGCTACGCGCATCGCCCACCAGCGGGTGATCGAGCAGGGCGCGCAGCCCCTGCGCAAAACGGGGTCCGTGGCTGATGCCATTCTCCACCAGCCCGCCCTCCCCGTAGAGGCGCAGCACTTCCAATGCAATCGCCGCGCTCACCGGGTGGGCCGAATAGGTGTGGCCGTGACCCACCGGCAGATCGGTGCCGCCCGCCTCGGCGATCGCCTGGTAGATCGCATCGCTCATCAGCACCGCACCCATCGGGGCGTAGCCTGCGGTGAGCCCCTTTGCCACCGTCATCACATCAGGCGTTACGCCTTCCGGCTCGCACGCGAAGAGCGGGCCGGTCCGCCCGAAGCCGGTGATCACCTCGTCCACCGCGAACAGGATACCGAGCTCGCGGCACGCGTCCTGCATCGCCTTGAGCCAGCCCTTCGGCGGCACGATCACGCCGCCGGAGCCCTGTACCGGCTCGCAGAAGAAAGCGGCGACGCGGTCGCGGCCGATCTCCTGCACCTTGTCTTTCAGCGCAGCCACCGAGGCATTGATGATCGCCTCCGGATCGTCGCCCACCGGGTTGCGGTAGGGATAGGGAGACGGGATCCGGTGCTGGGTGGGCAGCGGCACATCGAAGTTGCGGTGGAACGCGGGGATGGCGGTGAGACCCGACCCCTGCGCCGAGGAGCCGTGGTATCCACGCTCAACGGTGATGAAGTGCTTTTTCTCGGGTTTGCCCAGGGCATTGTAGTAATGAACGATGAAGCGGATCGCGGAATCCACCGCATCAGAGCCGCCGAGGGTGAAATAGACCTTGCGCAGCGACGGCGGTGCAAGCTCGACCAGCTTTGCCGCGAGCCGGATCGCGGGCTCGGAGCCAAAATGGAAGTAGCCGGTCGCGTACGGCAGGCGGCGCATCTGCTCCTCTGCTGCGCGCACGATGCTCTCGTGGCCGTAACCGACGTTTACGCACCAGAGTCCGGAGAACGCGTCGAGGAGTTCCTTGCCGTTGCTGTCCGTGAGGTAGGCACCGCGGCCGGATTCGAGCACGGCCACGCCGCGCCGCTCATGGGTCCGGTAGTTGACGACGGGGTGAATGAGGTGGTCGCGATCGAGTGCGATGAGAGAGTCTATGTGCATGGTCTGCCTGCCGTTATCGAGGTTGGAATGCGCCGCAGCCAGGAAGCGCAGTCATCCGTCATGATTTCGATGAGCGGCGCAGCGGCTCTGGCGATGTGTTCATGTTAGCCATGAGTCCGCGGCGATTGATTTCGACAGCCGGGGCGCAGATATGCGGATATCCCGAAAACGCGGTCGATTCGGCAGTTTGTTCTGCACCCGCCCGTGCAAGCCCCTTACCCCGGTTCGAGCAGGCTCAAAGTGCGAAGCGCGCCACCGTCGCGTTCAATTGCATGGCAAGGTCGCGCAGGTCGTGCGCTGCGAGGCCGACCTCCTTTTGCGTAGACGAAGTCTCCGCCACCGATTGAGCCACCTGTTCGATCCGGGAGGCCACCTCGGTACTCGCCTTGCGCTGCTCGCCGAGCGAGTGCGAGATCGATTCGACGTTCTCCAGCGTCCGCGCGATCGCGGCCCGGATCCCGGTCATCGTATCGCCGACCTCGAGAATATGATGCTTGCCCTGCACGACCTGTGCGCATACCACTTCCATCTGTTCCCGCGTGCCCCGGGTTCCATCCTGTATCGTCGTGACGAGCTTGACGATCTCGCCGGTGGACATCGAGGTACGTTCCGCGAGCTTGCGCACTTCGTCTGCAACCACCGCAAAACCACGCCCCTGCTCGCCAGCGCGTGCTGCCTCGATGGCGGCATTCAGCGCCAGCAGATTGGTTTGCTCCGCAATTTCGCGAATGACCATGCCGATCTTGCCGATGTTGTCCGAGTCCTCGCCGAGACGCGCCATGCGGCGCGCGCTGTCGTCCACCAGCCTGTCGATGCGTTCGAACTCGTCGGCCGCCGCGCGGATCACCCCCAGCCCGGCCTCACCCGCCTGGTTCGCATGGACGGCGACCCGTTGTGCCTCATCGGCGTGGTCGGCAATCTGGGCGATGCTCACCGAAAGCTGCTGAAGCGCCGCGGCCATCGATGCGCTCGCCTCACCCTGCATTGCGGTGCGTTCGATCACCTGCCCGGACGCCGCAGCGAGCTGCGCAGCGTTACTCCCGAGGCGCCCCGCTCCGCCCGCGATCTGACCGACCACTTCGCGCAGATTCGTCCGCATGCGCTCGATCGAGGCCATCACCCCGATCGGCGCCGTACCGGATCCCGCGGTACCGGCCAGGCGGCCGCCGGCGATCTCCGTCGCGACGAGATCCAGGTCGCGCGGCTCGGCCCCGAGCTGTGCGGCGATCTGGCGAGTCATCGCCGCCGCCAGCGCGGCGCCTATGATCACCGCCAGGACCGCGACCACGACGTTGGCAATCAGGCTCGCCTGGAAAGTTTCGCGGCCAGACTCATACTCGCGCTTCGCTTCGGCCAACTGGATGTCGATCAACTGCGCGAATGCATCGGAGAACGGATCGACCAGCGGATAGAGCTGGTGGGTGGTGAAGACGGAGAGCGCCTCCGGGTCGCCCCGCTTGAGGATCCTCTTGAGCGACTGCAAGTGCGCGTCGGCCGCCACCATCATCGCGCCGAGTCGCCCGACCACGGCGCGCTCCGCGGACGACAGCCGCCCGCTCGTGTACGCACTCCAATGCTCGGCAATCGTCGTCTCGGCTTCCTGCACCAGGCCCAGCGCCGCCTGGTACGGGAGATGGCCCTCACGTGCCTTGTGCGACGCGTCGACGATATTCACCGCATACATGTCGGCGATGACTTTCAGACTGCGCAAGGGCACCACGCGGTCCACGTACACCCGCTCCAGGCCCTGCACGGTCGAGTTCATGCCGAAATGGCCGATCCCCGCCGTCAGCACGATGAAGCCGATCAACACCAGGGCCAGCGCAAACAGCCGGTAACGGATTTTCCAGTTTTTCATTCTTAGAGAGGACGCTTGGTGGATTCGTAGCCCGGATGCAGGCCGCGGGCAGCGGGAAGCGCAGGGCTTCGAACCCGCCTCCGGGATTCCGCCGCTTCGTCCGGGTCGGGTTGCGGCCGCCCAATCCCTGCGGTTGGGCGTCAATAACCCTGGGCGCGGTCGACCAGGCCGATCAGCGGGAGCCCCTCGCGGTGGCGCCGGAGGTTTTCCAGTACTGCCTCCACGGCGGTCTCGGGCTGGGTCATGCTCGCGATGTGCGGCGTGACCATGATGCGCGGGTGGCGCCAGAAAGGGTGACCCGGTGGCAGCGGCTCGGTGTCGAAGACGTCGAGGATCGCCGCCGACAGGCGCCCACTATCAAGGGTGTCGAGCAGGTCCTGCTCCACCAGGTGGCCGCCCCGCCCCACATTGACGAGCACCGCGCCCAACGGCAGCCGCTCGAAAAGGGCGCGCGAGAGCACTCCCCGCGTCGCGTCCGTGAGCGGCAGCAGGCAGACGAGGATGTCGGTGCGCGCGAGTAAGGTGTGCATGCCTTCTTCCCCGGCGTAGATCTCGACGCCTGTCAGCTGGCGCAGGGTCCGGCTCCAGCCCGCGCACTGGAAGCCGAAACCCTGCAGTTTCGCGAGCACCGCCTGGCCGAGCACGCCCATGCCGAGCACGCCGACCCGACGCGAGCCCGCGGTGCGCACCCGGACCGGATTCCACACGCCTTCGCGTTGCTGTGCGGCGTAAGTGAGCCAATCGCGGTGGGCGGCCAGCACGGCCAGCGTGGCGTATTCGACCATGCCGGCGACCAGCCCCGATTCGATCATGCGCACCACCGGCACTTCGGCGGGGATGCGTCCAAAATCGAACTGGTCGACGCCGGCCCCCACCGAGAACACGACTTCCACGTTGGGAAACGCCTCCGCCAGGTTCTCCGGGGGCTCCCAAGCGGCGAGATAGCGCACTGCGGAGGGGTCGCCGATATCGGGCCAGATGCGGAAATCGATGCCGGGTGCATGATCGGCGAACAGCTTCGCCCAATCGGCACCGCGCACCGGATCGGCCTTGTAGAGAAACGTCATCAGGTCGCTCCGGAATGGTTCAGCACAGGGCCTGGTTGAGGATGGCGAACTGGCGTACCCCCTCGTCCGCATGGGGCGACTCGCCGCGCACCATGGTAATCACCGTCTCGACATGTTCCAGACCCAGTTCGGCCAGCCACGGGCCGAGGCCGCTGGATTCATGGACGTCGATGCGCACGAAGGCGCCGGCACGCACGCCCAGCCAATGGCCGATGAGGGCCCTGGCCCGCTCCGCGTCTGGCGCAACGACCGGCCCGATCGCGTAGCCGCGGCCGAAACGGCGCTGAAAGGCGAAACCCACCGGCTCGCCGCCGCTGTCGATCACCACACCGTCGGCCGCCTTCCGCAACGCGTCGAGCACCGTGGCACGCGGCATGCCGAGCGCCCGGCTTGCGAGACGGGCCAGCTTGGGGCCGTCGCTCGCGCCGATCGGGCGGATGCGCTCGCCCGCGGGCGGCACGGCCATCCCCGGTTCGAACACCGTGCCTTGGTGCTGATGCACGTGGCCGGTCGCGACGAAGCCGAGGCGCTCGTAGAGCGGCTGGCCCGCCGGCGTGGCGTTCAGCAGCGTGCTGCGCCCGCCGAGTTCCTGGAGCACACGGTCCATCAGCTCCCGCCCGATGCCCTTGCCTTGCGCGTCGGGGGAAACGATCACCATGCCGAGCGAGCCGTGGTCCCTACCAAATGCCCAGCACAGCGCGGTGCCGACGACCTTTCCCTCGCATTCGGCGACGAATCCGGTTCCGAGGCGATGGACGAACTGCCAGTCCTCGAGCCGATGCGGCCAACGTACAGCCTGGGAAAGCGCATGGGCGGCTGGCAGGTCGCCCTCCATCATGCGGCGATATTCGATTTGAAGTTCGGTGCTGGGAGTGGTCATGAAAGCCTCCTATAAGTGTCGGCCCAATGTCGCAGACGGCGCTCACGATTGATAGGACGTTCTTGCCGCCTGGCGCATCAAACACGGCGCACGCGATATTCGGCAGAAACGTCCGCCTCGCCGAAAACAAGCGCAGATCCTGCCGGCTGCACAGCGGCTCACGGCAGCTCCTCCTCGGGGTCCATCCCTATGATGGTGCGGGAGTGAGCGTCCGGTCGCCAACGCGGCGAGCGGGCAACGACGAGACAATCAAGAGGAATCGCAATGAAGCAGTACGACCCCAGCACAATTGCCGTGCCGAGCACGCATTTCATCGGAGGGCGCGCCGTCGGCGTCGCTCGCGAATCCATGGACGTCCGCCGGCCGTCCGACGGCAACGTGTACGCGGCGCTGCCGCTGGCCGATGCCGACCTGGTCGACCACGCGGTCGAAGACGCCTGGCGCGCGTTCAAGGAAAGTGACTGGGCGACCTGCGCCCCGCGCGACCGGGCCCGCATCATGCGCCGCTGGGCGGATCTCATCGAGGCCGATGTGGCCACCCTCGCCCTCCTGGAAGCGGCCGGCTCCACCCGCCCGATCCATAACGCCACACAGTGGGACGTGCCGTTCTGCGCCGAGGGCATCCGCTTCTTCGCGGAATTCGCCGACAAGTGCGGTGGTGAGGTGGTGCCGACCCAACGCGACCAGCTTGGCATGACGGTGACCGAGCCCTACGGCGTGATCGGCGCCATCGCGCCGTGGAACTTCCCGCTGGTGATGGCCTCCTGGAAGATCGCGCCCGCGCTGGCCGCCGGCAACGCCGTCGTACTGAAACCCTCGGAGATGACCCCGTTTTCGATCGTGCGCCTGGCCGAACTTGCCATCGCCGCCGGCATACCGCCGGGGATCTTGAACATCGTGCACGGCGACGGCCGGGCCGGAGATGCACTGTGCCGCCATCCGCACATTGCCAAGGTCACCTTCACCGGATCGACCCGCACCGGCGCCGCCATCATGGCCGCCTGCGCCGAGAGCGGCATCAAACCGGTGACGCTGGAGCTCGGCGGAAAAAGCCCGCAGGTGGTCTTCGCCGACGTGGCCGACGTCGACAAGGTGGCGCGCCGGGTGGCGCAGGCCATCAGCACCAACGCCGGCCAGGTGTGCGTGGCCGGCTCGCGTCTGATCGTGCAGCGCGCCATCGCCGACGAGCTCGTCGAGCGGATCGCCGGCGCATTCGCCGAGCTGGTGCCCGGGCCGACCTGGAACCCTTCAACCACGCTGTCGCCGATCATTTCCGCGCGCGAGATGAAGCGCATCGACGGCATCGTGCGCGCGACCGTCGAGCAGGGCGGCCAGGTTGTCACCGGCGGACACAGCATCGCCGAGAACAGTGGCGGTGCGTTCTACCAGCCGACCATCCTCGCCAACGTAGACATGGGCATGGACGCCGTACGCGACGAGATCTTCGGACCGGTGCTCACGGTACAGACCTTCGACGACGACGACGAGGGGATGCGGCTCGCCGCCCACCCGTCGTACGGCCTCGCCGCCGGCGTGCACACCGCCGACATCAACCGCGCGTTGCGCTTCGCACGCGGCCTCGAGGCAGGCACCGTATGGGTCAACCGCTACGGCCGCAGCTGGGACTTCGCGCTGCCCACCGGCGGCTACAAGCGTTCGGGCATCGGCAAGGACCTGGGACGTCACGCCTATGAGGCAAATCTGCACACCAAGACCGTACTGATCGATTTCGCGGACGACGCTGCATAGGCCCCTCGGAACGGTCCGCGGCACGGTTTTCCGCCCGCCGGCCGGCCCCGAAAGAAACACGGCAAAACGTGCTGCAGATCGGCACCAGTACCGACGAATGTGTGAAGCGAGCAAGCGAGAACGAAATTAAATCTATCGGTCGAGTGATGTAATGAATACACGGAAGCAGCAAACGTAGAGAGTCCCGGCAGTTCAAGCCCTTCTCGACGTGCGGCCGACCCCGGGTCGATCGAGACCCCAACGCAGAAAATTCCCGCCCAATACAGGAGTAGACACATGAGCAGCCTGCGGCCCAAGTACATCAGCTTCGATTGCTACGGCACCCTGATCAACTTCCAGATGGCCGAGGTGGCGCGCGAGCTTTTTGCCGACCGCATCGCTCCGGAAAACATGGCCCAGTTCACGACCGATTTCGCGCGCTACCGCCTGGACGAGGTGATGGGCGACTGGAGGCCGTACGACCAGCT
>NZ_JBDGKX010000028.1:0-39691 GCF_057656155.1 Azoarcus sp. Soil_N_20
TCCTTCAGAATTCGCCCCGAAAGCCGGTAGGCCTGCCCGGCACATTGCACCACGGCCCGGCTGGGGGTGCTGTCACCAACCGGCGCACCTTGCGGCCAGTGAGCTCGTGCAGCTCCTGGTCGGTGAGGAAGAGGTCGGACTTTTCGGCCACGGTCATTTCTCCTTCGGCCCCGGCCGCGATTTCGCCTTCGTCGCCTGCTCGAGGACGGTCTTCCCGCTCGGCGGCAGGAGCTGCTCCAGGAACGCTCTTCGGTGCGTGAGTGAGTGCGCGCCACCTGTAGGTTGGTGCATACGACTATTGCATAATGGATCGCGAGCAGCTACAAGGATCTGATGGCGTTGCCGCCCGACGTGCGCCGGCGTTTCGGTTACGCGCTGTCGTTGGCGCAGATGGGCGACCAGGACGATGCAGCGAAGGTGCTCAAGGGCTTCGGCGGTGCCGGCGTGCTGGAGATCGTCGAAGACGATGCCGGCGGCACCTATTGAGCGGTCTACACGGTCAAGTTTGCGGAAGCGGTGTTCGTCCTGCACTGCTTCCAGAAGAAGAGCAAGAGCGGAATCGCCACGCCGAAGGCAGATATGGACATCATCCGCGCTCGGGTGAAGGTGGCCGAGGCATTGGCACAGGAGCTACGAAATGCAAAAACGAATCATTGAATGCGTCGAGGTTCAACGCGGCTCGGGCAACGTCTTCGCCGACCTTGGACTTCCCGACGCCGAGAATCTGAAGATCAAGACCGGCCTGGTGGTCGAGATCAGGAAGGCGATGCGTGTGCTTGGGCTGACGCAACAGGCGGCAGCGAAGCGCATGGGCATTCCGCAACCGAAGGTGTCGGGCATGATGCGTGGCGACTTCACCAACCTGTCCGAGCGCAAGCTGATGGACTGCCTGAATCGCCTCGGCTACGACATCGAGATCAAGGTGCGGCCGGCTGCCGAGCCGGTCGGGCATCTGACGCTCGCAACCTCCTGACCGGAGCGCCCGATGGCTGCCCGCATCACCGACGCAGAATGGGACAAGCTGTCCCCGGAGAATTTCGAGACGCATTCGCTGCTGCGCGCGGTCGATGCCGTGGACGAGTTGCGCGACGAACTCAACGATGGCGAATACGTTACGCCGCCCCAGCTTCGCACGGACTTGCTGAAGCTGCACCTCAACGCTCACCAGAATTGATCCGCCTTCCGCTCAAATAATTGACCCAGCGAGCGGAGCTAGGGTCGCCGCCGTGACGGCGGTCGAATGATCTGTTTGGCCCGCATGTCGGATGCTCACTGGAGGGTTCCCTCCGCCGAGGTCCGTCCATGCAGAGCAAACAGTGCGCTGGCTGCGGCAAGTCCTTCCATCCTCGGCCGCAAACCCCCAAGCAAAGTTACTGCGCGTCGGCGGCGTGCCAGCGGGAACGGCGGACGCCGCCACCACGGCCCGCGCTGCCAACGTGCTGCCGCTGATCGACCAGGTGCGCCCGACGCACCGTCATCTCATGGGCGTAGGCCCTTGTGGCGAAGATCGCCAGACGCCTTGGGGATAACAGGGATTGCAGCCAGAAGGGGCGCAGGGGCCTGGCCCGATTTTTGGGCCGCAAGTGTCGTAAGGCCCGCATACCTTCGGCTGACAAATGGCGTGGATACCGCCGTGAACCCCCTCCCGTTCATGTGTCCCCACTGCCGCCCGGCGGATGTCGTCGCGCAGGCCCGCGAGGGTTGGCGAGGAAGAAATGTCCCCCAGAGATTTCTCCAGAACTGAACTTACAAACCACGGCTTCGACATGATGCATGGGGACACCTTGCCGTCTGCGCCTACGCAGAGGACATTTTCCGCGCAACCGCCGCAGAGTTCCGCTAGATCGGTCGTGCTCGTGCTATCGCCGCGTCCAAACTGGCGCAGCCGATCCCGTCACACATTCTGAACACCGATGGAGCGCAGAAACTCTGCCGTCTGCTCGAACTGACCGACGTTCTCATCCATTTCAATCACCCCGGCGCGAACCGGAATCCCGGCCTCAACCAGGAGCCGCAGGTTGCGAATTGTCTTCGAAAAAAAGCTTCCGTCTACCCGTGTAATGAGGTCGTGCGTGCCGCTGCGCGAGGCATATACCGAGGTCGCAACGTGCACATGATGCCGCGCGAGACACGCAAGCAACTCATCGGGCAACCGCGTAAGGTTTGTGAAAACCTCTACGAACTCATACCCAATATCCGCAGCAAAGCGGATCAGATCAGAAAGATCATGATTGAGGGTGGGCTCGCCGCCGATAAATTGGACTCGGCGACAACCGATCTGCCAGGCCTCGGCGAGCAATGCTTCGTACTGGGATGTTGGCGCAGGCAGTTGCCCCGCCCTACGCGGCGAATGATGGCCACACTCACCGCATCATGTGCGGCGAAAGGCTTACACATGCGGAGAATGGAGCTCATAATCGCCGCATGAATAGCGGCGCTTACAAATACATCTGGCAGGCCAGTGACTGGCCGAACTGGCGCTTCGACCTGGCGGCACTCGCGGGCCCCATGGCCGAGGTCAGTCGCGCCCAAGGACTCTTGATGGGGCGCCTGGCTGACGTCGGCATGGCCCTGCGCAATCAGGCGAGCCTGGTGGCGCTCACCGAGGACGTGGTCAAGACCAGCGAGATCGAGGGTGAGCAGCTGAACGTCGAATCGGTGCGCTCTTCCATCGCCCGCAGACTGGGTGTGGACATCGGTGCCCTGGCTCCAGTCGATCGCCACGTCGAGGGCGTGGTCGAGATGGTGCTCGATGCCACCGCCAACTGCCATGCGCCAGTGTCGCGGGAGCGTCTGTTCGGTTGGCATGCCGCGCTGTTTCCCACCGGCTACGCCGGCCTTTCCAAAATAAAGGTCGGCGGCTGGCGCGACGATGCCAGTGGCCCGATGCAAGTGGTGTCCGGCCCTATCGGCCACCAGCGGGTGCATTTCGAGGCGCCGCCAGCCGAACGTCTGGAAGCCGAAACTGGCCGATTCCTCGACTGGGTGAATGGCGCGTCGAACGAATCGCCGTTACTCAAGGCCGGCCTCGGCCATCTGTGGTTCGTGACCCTGCACCCGTTCGACGATGGCAATGGCCGTATCGCCCGGGCCATCGGTGATCTCCTTCTGGCGCGCGCCGATGGCAGCCCGCAGCGCTTCTACAGCCTGTCGGCACAGATCCAGCGCGAACGCAAGGCCTACTACGACATCCTGGAGCGGACGCAAAAGCGGTCGATGGATGTCACCGATTGGCTCGCCTGGTTCCTCGACACCCTTCATCGCGCCGTCGATCAGGCGCAGCACGCGCTCGACGCCGTGCTGGGCAAGGCGCGATTCTGGCAGCGCTGGGCGGGCACGCCGTTGAACGAGCGACAAATAAAGCTGCTCAGTCGGCTGCTGGACGGCTTCGAAGGCAAGCTCACCAGCAGCAAGTGGGCGACCATTGCCAAGTGTTCGCCGGATACGGCGCTTCGCGACATCAACGACCTGCTTGCGCGGGGTGTGCTGCGGAAAACGGATGCGGGCGGGCGTAGTACCAGCTACGAGTTGAACGATCTGCCGGAGTAGCGAGATTTCCTGGCACTGCACTGTTGGGGGGCGGCCACGGGCGCACTGCTCGTCGATGTGCAATTCGATTGGAAAAAGTGGGATCGAATTCAGGTCCAGTCCAACCGTTTTGTCTGCCAGCACGGCACTGGCTGTGTCCTACCAACTCCGCCGACACGGGCAGCGCTCCTCGGAAGCCCTCAGAAGCGGACAAGCAGGCGACACACTTAGTTATGCCCGAACCGTCAGGGGTGGCTGACGACTTCCAATCGATGTCAGGTCGCCCCGCCTTGTACTGGGTGAGCTCCCGTGCGAAGCACTCGACAGTCGGAAACTCGCGTGTCAGCGTTTCGTAATGCGCGATCCTTTCCCGAAAATGTCTCCTTCCCATTGATCGAAGGGGAGATGCCCGTACGGGTCCTGTCCGGGCCCACCATGAGCCCTAATAGAACAAACTCACTGACACTATTTCTGGGCATTGCGCTCGTCGCGCCGTACTCCACGATCCACGCCCAACAGGCGTCTGCTGACACTGTCATCCTGCCGGCGGTCGAAGTGGTCGGAGGCGAGGCTGCCGCGGCGTACTACGCGGCGGAAGGGAGCGCAGCGACCCGTACCGACACGCCGCTGCGCGAGGTGCCACAGGCCGTGCGGGTCATGCCGCGGCAACAGATCGACGACGTCTGCGCGATGCGCCTGGACGACACACTGGACTACGTGAGCGGGGTGTCGCGTCAGAACGACTTCGGCGGCACCTGGGACAACCTCACCATCCGCGGCTTTACCGGCCATGAAGATACGGGCCTGGGCTTGCTGCGCAACGGCCTTTCCAGCAACCGCGGCTTCAACGCGCCGCGCGACATGGCCAACGTCGTGCGCATCGAGTTAAGGGGCCGTCGGCGGCGCTGTACGGCAACAGTGAGCCGGGCGGCACGGTGAACATCGTCACCAAGAAGCCGCAGTTCAAGGCCGCGCACGCGGTCGAGGCCTTGGCCGGCAGTTATGACCTTTACCGCGCCACGCTCGACACCACCGGGCCCATCGGCGACGGTCTGGCCTACCGCCTGAACGTCGCGCTCGAGGACAAGGATAGCTTCCGCGACTACGTGGACAGCAAGCGCCAATTGGTCGCGCCGGCGCTGACCTGGATACTCTCCGACCGCAGCGCGCTGTCCTACGACGGCGAGTACCTGCGCCGGAAGGCGTCGTTCGACCACGGCGACAAGGGGTCTGACGTGTCATGTGGCGATTTCGGAGCACGGAAGGCACAAGCGCCAACGGGCTTTTCGGCCGGGCGGGGCGACTCTCAGAAGGCATACAGGGCGCGCAGACCCACCGCGGTGATGTGCTTCGCGTCGCGGTCGGCGGCCGCGCGGCGCACATATTGCAGGTCAGGCGTGAGCGCGAGCTGCTCGTTCACGCGCCAGCGGTAGTAGAGCTCGGCGATTTGCTCGGCGCCGTCCGCGGCGAACCCCACGAGGGTCGGATCGGCCGCCGTGGCGCGGTGGAAACCGCTGCTCGAGCGCAGCCAGCCGTATGCGAAACCGAGCCCATCTGCCCCGCGGCCCCAGGCGTTGCCCGTGAGCTCACCACCCACCGTCACCGCGCGGTCGAAGGCAACTTTGCCGGAGTTGCTCTGGCCGTAGCGTGCGAACAGCGAAAGGTCGTTCGTCACGCGCTGATCGATGCTCGCGCCCCAGCCGGTGGTGGTGCCGGTGGAGGCGTTGTAGCCTTCGTACTGGCCGTTGCGCCATGCGTACACGCGGTAGGTGCCGTCCAGGCCGCCGAAGAGCTTGGTGCCGTACTCGAACTGGCCGATGACGAAGGGCTTTTCCAGTCGGTTGCCGAAGCTCGCCGCCTCACCCGCGCCGAAGACGCCGAGCGAGATCCGCCACCAGTCCGGCTTGGCGGTCTCGTTGAGGAAGGCCACGCGCGCACCCGGGGAGAAGCCGTAGTCGTCCGCGCCTACTCCCCCGCCCGAGTCGAGCATCGGGTTGTGCACGAACACGTTGTTGAGGAAGCGCTCGGACTCGTCGTCGGCAGTCGAGTTCTGGTCGAAGAACATGAAAGGGTCCATCTTGCCGACGGTGAATTCAAGGCGCCGGTCTTCGCGCGGTCCAATCGGCAGGTCGAGCTGGTACCACGCCTGGGCGAGGAGCGCCGTAGCATTGGCAGCGTTGCGCCCGCCGTCCGGATCGGAGAGCTGGAAGGCGGTGGAGTTGAGGGCGCCGGTGAAGGTCGGGCGGAGCCGGGTGAAGCTCTCGCCCTGGCCGAGGCGCACGTGGGCGAAGAACTGGCCGCTTCCGCGCCCGATGTCGCCGCCGGGCAGCGTCACTTCCAGATCGCCGCGCCAGTTGAGCTGGCTCTCGGCATTGTCGTTGGTGCGCGCGCCGCCATTGACCCGCTGCGCCACCGCGACCACGCTGCCGCCGACCTCGATGCCTTCGAGCGCATCGAGGACGTCGGCGCGGCTGTTGGCCGACTGGGCCAGGGTCTCTACCGCCTTGAGGCGGCTGATGAGCTGCGGCTCGCGCTCGTTCAACTGCTTGCTCGCGAGCCCGGCCTCCAGCGCCCTGTTCTGATCCTCAAGTGCGGCGACGCGACTGGCTAGACCTGCGTCCGCGGTCGGACGGGCGAGCTTCGCCTCCAACTCGGCGTTGCGCTGCTCGAGCTTCTCGACGCGCTCGGCGAGCCGTTTCAGCTCGGCCATGAACGCGTCCTGGGAGGTCGCGGCGGAGGCGCCGCCTGTTACGCCGAACACGGCCAGCGCGATGGCCGTGCGTGCAAGGGAGGAGGGCCACACGCCGCGGGCCGCCTGGCTCGCCGGGATTGGCTCTGTAACGTAGGTGGTCTTCGGGGCAGACACGAGCGCCGACGGCGGGAGCGTGCGGCGGGGATACCAATTCATGGGCTGGTCCTTTTTGTGTGATGGATGCTGCAACGAGGATGGTTCGGATGGAGGGGGTGGCCGCTCGAGCGAGCCCGACCCGCTACTCCCCGGGCACAGTCGGCCAATTCCGGTCGATCGCCCATCAAAGCAATCAGTTCGCCATGGCCGGTTCCAAAGGACACCAGCCATGGCTCGCTGGCTGAGTGACGGGAATCCACGTGCCGGCGCGCGCCCAGGCGAGCGCCGCTGCGGCTGCCGTCGTCATCCGGTCGGGACCGCGCTTCGCATGCACTCCTTTCGGTCGCTATGAATAGCATTCAAGGGTCGTTCCGATCAAAGGTCGAGCACGAGTTGATCCGACTTCGCCCGCGAGACGCAGATCATGATCTTGTCGCCGGCCTTGCGCTCCTTGGTACTGAGGAACGCGTCGCGATGGTCGGGCGTGCCGGCGATGACGCTGGTCAGGCACGTGCCGCAGACGCCCTCGCGGCAGGAGGTGGCGACGTCGATGCCGTGGGCGCACAGCGCGTCGACGATGCTGCTGCCAGCGGGGACCGGGATCGTGCGCCCCGAGCGCTGCAGCTTGACTTCGAAGGCCTGGCCCGGCGCCGCCAAGGCGGCCGAGTCGGCGCTGAAGTACTCGACGTGGATCGCCTCTGGCGACCAGATCCCAGCCGTGAGCTCGCTGATCCGATCCGTGAAGCCGCGCGGGCCGCACATGTAGAGGTGGTGGCCTTGCGGGCATTCGTCGAGCAGCGGCCGCAGTACCTCGCGCGAGCGGTCGGCGCCGACATGGTGGAAGTTCACCTTGCCGGCGTATGGTTCTGACGAGAGGACCTCACGAAACGCGGTCTCCGCGCTCGAGCGGGTGAAGTAATGCAGCTCGTACGAGGCGCCACGTGCCTGCAGCTCCTGCGCCATCGCGAGTAGCGGCGTGATCCCGATCCCGGCGGCGAGGAGCAGGTAATGACGGGCTCCGTCGATAAGCGCGAAGTGGTTGCGCGGACCGCTGACGTCGAGCGTGTCACCGACGCTCACGCGCTGGTGCATTGTCCGCGAGCCGCCGCGCGAGTCCGGCGCGTTCTTGACCGCGATGAGGTACGCGTAGCGGGTGCCGGGCGTGCCGCACAGCGAGTACTGGCGCACGGTCTTGTCATCGATCCGCACGTCGATGTGCGCGCCGGCGCTCCAGGCGGGCAGCGCAGCGCCGTCGGCGCTCACGAGCTCGAACGACTTGACGTCGGCGGTCTCGTCCACGATGCGCCGCACTCGCACCTTCAACTGCGCGGCGGGCGTCTGCTCCTGGCGGTTGCTGCGCAGCCGGCTGCGGACCACGGTCCAGGCGAGCACGAGAATCACGAGCGTGGCAATGAACCAAAGAAAGAGCGTGTTCATCTTCAATCTCCTCCGCCGGGGCGGGAAACCTGCGCCGAGCAGGGCTGTCCACGATCTGAACTCGCGTTCGGCTCCGTGCGCCTCGCGCGGCGGCGCCGTGCACCACCGCGCGGGACAGCAGACCGAGGATTACTCGGGCAGGTTAGGCAGAATGAACGACAGCGTCGCCAGGTGTTCGTCGCCGTTCGTCTTCGCAGGGTTCGCAGGCGGCGTGGGCAAGATTGCAGCGATGACGTTGAGGCCCTGGTTGCGCACCTTGATCGTCGCGGTGCCGTCCGCGCCGGTCTTCAGCGGTGGGGAGTCGGGGTCGGTGACGTATTCGGTCACCACGCTCGCGCCCGGCACGGGTTTGCCTTCATACAGCACCCGGACCGCAAGCGCATCACCCATCTTGTCCGGCATTTGCTTCACGAGCGGAACGATCTGGAGCTTGTGTGCGGGCAGTACGGGCGGCACCACATCCAGCCGACGCAGGTGCACCGTGTACTTGATGGTGTGCTCGCTCTTGATGGCATCGGCCACCTCGTCCTTGCCCTTGTTGTGCCACTTGCCGTCGGCCGTCTTGCTCCACAGGCCATTGTCCAGGATGGCGCTGACGATGGTCGGCTTGTTATCGGTGTTCACCACGACCAGCGGCCCGTTGGGTCCAAACTGCGTTGGCAGTTCCTTGCCGTCCTGGTCGTACGCGACGACGCTCTTCACCTTGGGCAGACGCTTCACCATGTCCGAGTCTTCACCCCCGACTCCGTAGATCAGTGCGAGTTGGCTTGAGCGCTGCGTGAACCAGATGCCATGGGCCTGTGCCAAGGTCGAGGCGCCCAGGCTCGCAATCACGCTCGCCGCGAGGGCAATTTTGCCAAAAGCCTTCATTGCTATCTCCTATCCTCTATTGGTTGAAACAAGTGAAACGACTACGAAAACAGGTGAAACGATTACGAAAGACACTCTTTGATGAGGGACCTTCAGACTAGAAGCTGTGCTTGATCCCAAAGTCGTATCCGTTGGAGGACTTGCCCGCGGCCGTCACGGCGCCGTTCAGGGCCGAGGCAGACGGACCATCGTTGCTCACGTGAGCGACAGCCGCATACAACGCCGTGCGCTTCGACAACCGATGGACGTAACGCGCCGCCCACTTCCTGGCCGTCGGGTCGCCTGCCGCATCGCTGCCGTAACGCGAGTACGCAACCTGGATTTGGCCGACGCCGGCGGGAATTTGTACGCCAGTCGTCCAGCCACGGGCCTTGAGCGGACCGTTCTCGTCCCATTCGTACATGCCCATGACGTGGACTACACCGAAGTCATAGCTTGTGGCTGCATTGGTCTGGCGGGTATCGCCCGCTGCGTAGCTGGTCCGGCCGGTTGCACCGGAGACCGTAAATTTGCCGGTTGAGTATTGGGCGCGGAGGCCGTATCCGTCGCCGTCGTCGGAGGTTGGACCGCTGGAATTCTCACCCAGGTAGTACATGGCGTGGAACTGGAAGCCGGAGCCGCTGAATCCCCCAGGCCCGTATCCGGCCGCGGCAGCATTGAAGCCATGGCCGTAGAGGTACGAGACGCTGTTTGAGGCGCGGACCGTGGTTGGGCCGCCGATCGAGGACATGAGGACCTGGCTGGTTCCGACGCCGCTGAGTTCCAACGCATCGTAATTGACAATATTCCAGTATTGCGGCACGAAGTCCCGGCCGAGGCGAATCTCGCCCCAGTTGCCGCCCAGGCTGAGATGCGAACGACGGTTGAACGTCCCATTGCCCACGAAACCGGTGGTCTGGTTGTTGGTATTGCTCCCTTGGCCAGTTCCGGTGTCGGCGTTGATGCCCATCTCCAGCCAGAATCCGCCCTTGAGGCCGCTGCCAAGGTCCTCGGTACCCTTGAATGCGAGCCTGGAGGCCGCAAGTTGGCCGCTGTCCAGTCCGGTCCGGTTGGAGATGCTGCCGGAACCATGTGTCAAGGCCAAGTCCATGACACCGAATACGGTTACGTTGGATTGAGCGAAAGCGGTGCCGGTGAGCGAAGCCGCGAACAGGGCTGGCACCATCGCCTTCATTGCGGTTGACTTTACTTGCATTCTGGTTGTCTCTGAGAAGTTACTGTTGTTTTCGATTTGTTGCGGAAGTGCTGCACTGTTCCCGTCAATGATCGCTTTCATTGCGGCTATCCTTGCCGGCTTTCGACCGGTCTCCGAGCGGTCGTGGGTGCTTTCGCTTTGTTACGGAAGTGCTGCACGGTGCCGGTCACGGCCAGCCCCGTGAGTGCCAGGGCGAGCAGCGTCCACAGCACCCGCGCCAGGAGTGCGCCCGGCAGACCAGCGCTTTCCGGCATCACGCCGATGTGCAACGGATAGACAACGTTGAGATAGCGCACACTCAGGGGCTGCTCGGCGGCGCGTACCATGCGCAGCACGGCAGCATCGGCGGTGCTCACGAAGACGTTGTTCAGGCCTATGGGATGCCACTCGTCACCCCGCATCCGAACGCGCACCTGGCCGTTACGGGGCGGGTAGAGGCGAATGGGGCGCGCTTCCGGGAGTGCTGTCGCAGCGGCGGCGAGGGCCTGGCCGAGGGTCGCCGTCTGGGGCCCGCTGGGGGGCGGCGCAGCAACGGCGGGTTTGGCGGGCGCCGGACTCGACCATGCCGACAAGGCTGCGCTCGTCCATTCCGGAGACCGCAGCACGAAGCCGGTGAACAGCATCACCGCCACCGGCACGATGGCCACCGGTCCGATCAGTCGATGCAGGCGCCGCAATGGCGTGCTTGCCGGCTGGTGATGCAGGCGCAACCACACGCGCAATCCCATGAAGACCAGCACCAATGCGATCACCGCGACTGTGCGCAGCACCCAAATCCCTGCGTCCCCGAGCAGCATGCGTTCGTGCAGGCCGTACAGGACCGTCCGCAGTTGGCTGCTGTCCGGCTGCAGTACGCCGGATGTGCCATTCACGGGATCGACGTCGACCCAGCCGCTCTCGTTGGATTCCGAAGCGAGTAGGCGCACACTCACCGGCGCCCCCGCTTTATTCGGCAGGTTGACGTACTCGAACTTGGCCGTCGGATACCGGCTCGCCAGCTCGGCCAGGCCCTTGTCCACCGCCTGGGCCCAGGACTGAACCGGGGGTGGGCTCTCCTGCGGCCCCGGCAGCGGCTGCATCCACAACAGAACGGCGCCGCCCAAGGCCTGAATCGCGAGCAGCGGTGCGAGCATCCAGCCTATGCGGCCGTGCCATTTGTAAGAGATCTTCATACGGCCTCCCGTTCACGGCTGGAGTCCGCGGTGACCAGGGCGCTGCGCCGGCGGCTGATGTACTGTCCCAGCGTCAGACCCCATGTGTTCCTGTGATACCTTGTCATTTTGTGTCTCCTCCAATAGGGGGTTGCGTGCGACTCCCCTGCGATCAAGTATGGGAGTCGATGGCAGCAGCTTCTGTCGAAGGGCCTTGCTGGCAAGGCACGAAATCGTGTTGTGGTGGCGCGGAGCGGCACGACGTATTGAGGGTCAGACGCGCTCTGCGAGCGGCCGCCTCCTTACCCCTGTACGTTGAGCGCTGGTGAGTTGGCTCGCCAGGCGAGATAGGTGTCGGCCGGGAAGGGCTCGCTCACGAAGTAGCCCTGCGCGATATCGCAGCCTTCTTCCGCCAGACGATCCCAGCTCTGGTGGTCCTCGACGCCTTCGGCCACGACTTCCAGGTCGAGCGCGTGGGCGAGGTCGATCGTCGAGCGCACGATCACCGCCGAGTCGGTGTCCGAAAGCATGTCGCGCACGAAACTCTGATCGATCTTGATGGCGTCCACCGGAAACTTCTGCAGGTACGCAAGCGATGAATATCCCGTCCCGAAGTCGTCGATGAAGAGCTTGATGCCGAGGTCCTTGAGGCGCCGCATGCTCTGCAGGCAACCTTGCGGATCGTGCATGAGCGCGCTCTCTGTGAGCTCGAACTGCACCGTGTCGGGCTCGCCACCCCACGTCGCCATCAGGTTGCTGACGCGCTCGATGAGGCGTGGATCGCGCAGGTCGCGGGCCGAGAGGTTGATCGCCAGCGGCACGCACACGCCTGCATCGCGCCACATGTAGCCCTGGCGGAAGGCCGCCCGCATGACCCAATCGGTGAGCGGACTGATGAGGCCGGTGCGCTCGGCCAGCGCAATGAACTCTCCGGGCTGGATCAGGCCGAGCCGCGGGTGAGCCCAGCGTACCAGCGCCTCGGCGCCGCATGCTTCCCCTCCTGCGATACGTACCTTGGGCTGACAGTAGAGCCGCAGTTCGTTGCTTTCGATGGCCCGATGCAGGTCGCCGATGAGTGCCAGCCGCCGCGCGCACTCCTGGTCGCGGCCGCCGGTGTAAAGCGCCATCCCGTGGCCCTGCTGGCGCGCCTGATGCATGGCCACGTTGGCGCGCCGGATCAGCACGTCCGGTTCGGCGCCGTGCCCGGGAAAGACTGCGATGCCGATGCTGCCGCCGGCGTCCAGCATGACTTCGCCAACCGCCACCGGTTCGAGCAGGGCCGCGAGGATGCGCCGGGCGATGCGTGAGGCGCTCGCCGCGTCGCCGTCCGGCAGCAGGATGGCGAACTCGGCTTCGCCCATGCGCGCGATGTTCGCGCAGTTGCTTTCGATACCTAGCAGGCGTGCGGCAATCTCGGACAGAACGCTGTCGCCCTGGGCGTAGCCCAGCGTCTCGTTCACCTCCTGAAACCGGTCGATACCCACCATCAGTAGTGCCAGCGGGCGGTGCGCACATCTTGCGGAGGCAATCTCGTCGTCCAGCCGTTTGCGCAGGCGCCAGCGGTTGGGCAGCCCCGTCAGCGCGTCCTGCTCGGCCAGGCGCTTGATCTCTGCCTCGGCTTCGCGGGAGCGCGCACGCATGCGCAGGGTCTCGATGCCGAAGGCGAGGTCGTCCGCGAGCTCGCTCAGCAACTGCTCCTCGGCTGCGTCGAAGGCGTCCGGGTCGCCCGCGTGCAATCCCAGGGTCCCGATGATCGCTCCGTCCACGCGCAGCGGAAAGGCGCTGACGGCGGCGATGCCGCGGCTCAGCGCCTCGTCGCGCCATGGCGCGAGGTCGGGGTCTTCGGCGATGTTGCGGCCGACGCTGGGGCGTCCGTTGCGGATGGCCTTGCCTACCGCGCCGCGGCCTGTCGCGCCGGGCCCCCAACTGCATCGCAGGCTCTCGAGGTAGGCGCGTTCGACCCCGAACTGCGCCATGACTTCGACGCTCTTGTCTTCGTCGTGGTGCAGGTAGGCCACCCAGGCATCCCGATAGCCGCCCTCCTCGACGCAGACGTGACAGATCTCGTCGAGGAGCGCCTGCTCCTCGCTCGCCCGCACCAGGGTTCGGTTGGCTGCGCTCAGGGTGCGCCGGGCGCGGTCAACCCGGGCGAACTCGGCGGCCGAGCGCAAGGCAGAGATGCCATACGCGAGGATCCGCCCGGCCTCGTGCAGCAGGGCGAGCTCCGCCTCGTCGAAGGCCGGAACGCCGGCTTCCTGAACCAGCAGCACGCCCAGCGGCTTCGAGTCGCTGCAAAGCGGATTCACCGCGAGCCCCTCGCCGTCGGGGCCCGCCAGCCAGGTACACGCCGCCGACGCATCGGGCGCCGGAAGGCGCACCGGCTCCGGGACCGAAGCCTGCGTCCGCGGTGTAGGAGGTGCAGGGGAAGGCGCGACGCCACCTTCGGCGATGACACTCAAGCGAGCGTCGGCAAGGTGGCCCGTGCCCCAGGCGGCCGCAGGCCGCAGCGTTGCATGCCCTTCGTCGAGGTAGCCGACCCAGGCGCAGCGATAACCGGCGACGTCCACGACCGCCTTGCACACCTGTTCCAGCAGCGATCGCTCGTCGCTCGCCGTAGCGATGAGCGAGGTAACGCAGCGCAGCACGGCGAGGCCCTTGCCTCGTCTCTGCGGTCCCTCCTCAATGGTCACGCCCCGTCCTCGATTACGCTCGCCCATGCTCGCTTCGCTTGCGGCCCGATGATGTGGAAACCCTGTACTACATCTACCTTAGACCCTTGCTCCCGAAAAGGTTACGAGTCGTGAACACTGGTTGCCGAGGACAGGGGTGGGGCGGGCTGTATAGCGGTGGCCCGAGCCGCTCAATGCAGCTTCACGCCGGGATCGGTCTGACGCCGCAGCCAGCCGGTGAGCGTGTCGAGCGCGGTCTTCCAGAAGCCGTGCAGGGCCATGCGATGGCTGCGGTACAGCGACCAGTACATCAGGCTCGCGACGAAGCCCTCGATGCGGATGCCCTTGCCGCGCACGAAGCCCATGAGGCTGCCCAGTGCCCCGCGGTGGCCGAGGGAGACCAGCGCGCCGTGGTCGCGGTAGCGGAAGGGCTGCACCGGCTCGCCGCGCGCAAGCGCGGGCAGGGCGCGGGCGAGGTAGCTCGCCTGCTGGTGGGCGACCTGGGCGCGCGGGGGCAGCGTCGCCTGCACGTCCTGCCAGGGCACGGCGGCACAGTCGCCCATGGCGAAGACGTGCGGGTCGCGGGTGCTGCGCAGCCACGCGTCGACCCCCAGCCGGTCGATGCGGTCGGTCTCCAGGCCGTCGAGTCCACGCAGGAATCCGGGGGCGCGGATGCCGGCGGCCCAGACGACGAGATCGGCCGGGATCGCCTCTTCGCCCGCGGTGTGGATCGCGTCGGGCGCGACCCGCGTCACCTTCACCCCCGCGTGGATCTCGATGCCCTGCTCGGCGAGCACGCGCGCGACCGAAAACGACAGCGCCTCCGAGAGCCCCGGCAGGATGCGCGGGCCGGCCTCGATAAGATGGATACGGATGTGGCGCGCGGCGTCGAGGTTCTTCAGGCCGTAGCCGGCGAGCACGCGGGTGGCATTCCGCAGCTCCGCGGCGAGCTCAACCCCGGTCGCGCCGGCGCCGACGATGGCGATCTTGAGCTGTTCGCCGCAGTCGGGCACGCGGTAGTTGGCCCCGAAGCAGGCATTGACCAGCTTGCGGTGGAACAGATGGGCCTCCCAGGCGGCGTCGAGCTTCCAGGCGTGCTCGGCCACGCCCGGCGTGCCGAAGTCGTTGCAGGTCGAGCCCACCGCCATCACCAGGGTGTCGTAGCCGATGCGCCGCTCGGGCAGCACCAGCGCGCCGTCGTCGTCGTGCACCTCGCCCACCACGATCGTGCGCGCGCTGCGGTCCAGGCCCGTCATTGGGCCGCGGCAGTACTCGAAGCGGTTCCAGCGCGCCTGGTAGAGGTAGTCGACCTGCTCGGCGTGGATGTTGAGGCTGCCCGCGGCGACCGCGTGCAGCAGCGGTTTCCACATGTGGGTGCGGGTGCGGTCGACCAGCACCACCTGGAAGCGACCCGAGCGGCCGTGGCGCCGGCCCAGCCGTGTGGCGAGCGCGAGGCCGCCCGCGCCGCCGCCGACGATGACGATGCGGTGAGGGCGCGAGGGCTGGGCACCATTCGTATCGAAGCCGCCCGAAGGGGTATGTGTCGTTTTCATGGTCTTGGTATCTGCTTGTCCGCGTCCCGTCATCCCCCGACATAGGACCGGGCGTAGCGGTTGCCGAGGCTGGTGAGGATCTCGTAGCCGATCGTCCCGGCGCGGCCGGCGATGTCGTCGACGCCGAGGTCGGGGCCGGCGATATCGATGAGCGAGCCCTCCCGGATGGTGTCTTCGCCGAGCGCGGTCACGTCGACGAGGATCGTGTCCATCGAGACGTTGCCGACGACCGGCAGGGCGGTGACGTCGAATTGCACGTAGCCCCGGTTGCTTAGGCCGCGCAGGTAACCGTCGGCGTAGCCCACGGCGACGGTGGCGATGCGCGAGCGCCGTGGCGCGGTCCAGGTGTGGCTATAGCCCACTGGCGTGCCGGCCTCGATGGTGCGTGTCTGGATGACTTTGCCTTGCAGGCGGATGACGGGGCGCATCGGATTCGGTGCGCCGGCGACCGGCGCGACCCCATAGAGCGCGGCGCCCGGCCGTGCCAGCTCGAAGTGGTAGTCGGCACCCAGGAAGATGCCCGAGGAGTTGGCAAAGCTCGCCCGGGTGCGGGGCAGGCGGGCGAGCGCGCCCCGGAAGCGCTCGAGCTGAAGGCGGTTCGCCGGACTGCCCTGGTCTTCGGCGCTCGCCAGGTGACTCATGACGAAGCGCAGATCGATGCCGCGCAGCTGGGCCCGGTCGCCGGCGACGACGTCCAGCTCGTGCGGGGAGAGCCCCAGGCGGGCCATCCCGGTGTCGATCTGCAGGATCGCGGGCAGCGGCCGCTCTAGTTTGCACGCCAGTTCGCGCCAGGCGGCCACCTGGGCCAGGCTGTTCAGCACGGGGACGAGGTCGTGGACCACGAACTCGGGTTCGGCCCCCGGCGTCGCCCCGTGCAGCACGTACACGACCGCATCCGGATGCAGGGCAGGGCGCAGTGCGATGGCCTCGTCCACGTGCGCGACGAAGAAGTGGCGGCATCCCGCCTCGTAGAGCGCCGGGGCTACCTTGAGGGCGCCAAGGCCGTAGGCGTCGGCCTTGACCACTGCGGCGCATTCGGCCGCGGCGAGCCGTGTCTTCAGCATCCGCCAGTTGGCGCAGATGGCACCGAGGTCGACCGTCAAGAGCGCTCCAGGGTGGAGGGGCTGGCGAGCACTCATGGTCAACGCTCGATGCGGGCGATCGCCGCGATCTCGACGCGCGCGCCGGTAGGCAGCGCCGCAACCTGCACGGTGGAGCGGGCCGGGCGATGTGCGCCGAAGCGGCGCGCGAACACCTCGTTCATTTGCGCGAACTCACTGAGATCGGTCATGTAGACGTTCACCGAGACGACCCTGGCGAGCGCGCTGCGGCCGGCGGCGAGCACGGCCTCGAGGTTGTCGAAGACCTGCTCGGTCTGGGCCGCGATGTCGCCGCCAAGCCTCTCGCCGGTCGCGGTGAGCGGGATCTGTCCCGACGTGTGGATCCAGCCGTCGATCACGATGGCTTGGGAATAGGGGCCGATTGCCATGGGGGCCTGCTCGGTGGAAATGATCTGCATTGGGGTTTCTCCTTGGGGTTGTCGTTGTCGGGGGTCAGGCGTAGCGGGAGACGGCGAGATCGTCCGTCTCGATCTCGGGCTTGCGGCCGCTCACCGTGTCGGCCATGACGCGGCCAGTGCCGGCCGCCATGGTCCAGCCGAGCGTGCCGTGGCCGGTGCTGAGGAACAGATTGGGGTAACGCCTGCCGCCGACGATGGGGGTGCCGTCCGGTGTCATCGGCCGCAGCCCGGTCCAGAACTCGGCTTTGCTCACATCGCCGCCCTTCGGGACGAGGTCCTTGACCACGAACTCGAGGGTGGCGCGCCGCTTCGCGTTGAGGTTCAGGTCGAAGCCCGAGAGCTGCGCGGTGCCGCCCACCCGGATGCGGTCGCCGAGGCGGGTGACCACCTTGTGGGTCCCGTCCATGACGGTGGACTCGGGTGCCTTGCCCGGATCCGAAATCGGCCGGCGCGTGCCATGTAGTATGCCATGGTGGTGCCGATCACCCCACTGCCGAGGATGAGGACGTGCATGCTGTTTCTCCTGGTTGCTGTGTGCTGGCCCGCTGCTGCACGGACGGGCTCGTGGGCCTACAGCAATGGCTGTGCCAGAGTTGAAAGGAGCTCAAAAACAGTTATTTAGGAAGAGTGAAGGAGGCTTCGTCGGCATTGCCGTATCGAAATCGATACGCTATTTCGGGGGCGGGTTGATGGAATCGCGCGGAAATCCATGCGTTACCGCGGCGTGGTCGAGGTGTATCGCTTCTGATACGACGTAACGAAATGAATACATCTGCCGCCCTGCCCATTGATGTGCTGTTCTCCGACCGGGCCGGCTTCGCGACGGCATCCTGCCGCTCGCACGACTCTTTCTCCTTCGCGCCTGCGCCCGGACCGGTCGCGGCCCGATGCGCCTGTCGTCGGAGGCACGAGCGGCGCTGCTTGCCAACCCCCTGGGTCGGCAACGTCCGCGAGTCGCAGAACGTCATCTTCCGCGCGGTGACGATGGTCGAACGCAAGGTGATCGACGCCGACGACCTGGAGCTCGCGCGTGCCGCGAATCCGGCGGGCGAGGGGAGGGGGACGCCACGACGCTCGAGTCGGCCGTCGCCGCATTCGAAAAGAAGTTGCTCGAGGGCCTTTACCAGGGCTTCCCGTCCTCGCGCCGGCTCATCAAACGGCTCGGCGCTTCCCATTCAGCGATCGCGGGGCGCCTGCGGCGATACGGGATCGGTTGAGCAGGACCATCCCAGGAGTGCTTCGGAGCCCGCTTTCGGTTGGCTTCCGCACAAAATTCCGTCAGGCCGGTGAATTCGCATTTTGCTGCTGTAAGCACCCCCAGCGACGCGGCCATCGTCCGTCCGTACATCCCTAAGCTGTGTCTACCGGCTTCGTGACCGCTCCCGCGGCGACGAATGGCCCTAACTCAAAGCAAAGGATGCGCGATGACTTCGACCCTGAACCTCACGCCGACGCGTGACGACCTGATCCGAACCCGCAACTTCATCGGCGGACACTGGTGTGACGGTGCCGACGGCAGGACCTTCGACGTCCTCGATCCGGCCGACGACGGCCGCATCGTACAGGTCGTCGACAGCGGCTCCGAAGACGCCAAGGCCGCTGTCGACGCCGCCAGCGCCGCGTTTCCGGCGTGGCGCGACACCCCCGCGCGTCAGCGTGCGCAGCTTCTCAAGCGCTGGCACGCCGCGATCCTGGCGAACCAGGATGACCTTGCCCGGATCATTTCGCGCGAGCAGGGCAAGCCGCTCGCAGAGGGGCGCGGCGAGGTGCTGTATGCGGCGAGCTACGTCGAGTGGTTTGCCGAGGAGGCCGTCCGTGCCTACGGTGACGTCATCCCGGCGGCGGTGGCCGGACGCAATATGCAGGTGGTCAAGGAGGCGGTCGGCGTGGTCGCGGCGGTGACGCCGTGGAACTTCCCGGCCGCGATGATCGCGCGCAAGATCGCGCCCGCGCTCGCTGCGGGTTGCACCGTGGTGTGCAAGCCGGCCGAAGACACGCCGCTCACCTCGCTTGCGCTGGTGCGGCTCGCCGAGGAGGCTGGCCTGCCGGCGGGCACGCTCAACATCGTCACCGCGTCGCGCGAGACTGCCCCGGCGGTGGTCAGCCAATGGCTCGAGGACCGCCGCGTGCGCAAGATCACCTTCACCGGTTCGACCCCGGTGGGCAAGCACCTCGCGCGCGAGTCCGCCGCCACCCTGAAGAAGCTCTCGCTCGAACTCGGCGGCAACGCGCCTTTCATCGTGTTCGAGGACGCAGACCTCGATGCGGCCGTGGAGGGGCTGATGGTGGCCAAGTTCCGCAACGGCGGGCAGACCTGCGTCAGCCCGAACCGGGTGTTCGTGCACGACGCGGTACACGACGCCTTCGTCGCCAAGCTCGCCGAGCGCATGGGCAAGCTCACGGTGGGGCCTGCCACCCGCCCCGATGCGCTCATCGGCCCGATGATCAACGCACGTGCGGTCGAGAAGATTCTGCGCCACATCCAGGACGCCCTCGACAAGGGTGGGCGGCTTGTGCTCGGAAGCGCGCGCGGGCTCGCCCAGCTCGGCCCCAACTTCGTCTTGCCCGCGCTCATCACGGGCGCGACCACCGACATGGCGCTCGCGCACGAGGAAACCTTCGGCCCCGTGATCCCGGTGTTCCGCTTCGGTAGCGAGGCGGAGGTCCTCGAGATTGCCAACGCCACTCCCTACGGCCTCGCCTCGTACTTCTACTCGAATGACCTTGATCGCGTGTGGCGCGTCGCCGCCGCGCTGGAGGCCGGCATCGTCGCGATCAACGAGGGAGCGTTCGCGTCCGAAGCCGCGCCCTTCGGCGGGATCAAGGACTCCGGCTACGGTCGCGAGGGTTCGCGCTACGGCCTGGACGAGTACATGCATACCAAATATCTGTGCCAGGGCAACCTGAAGCGCTGATCCCCACACCGTGTCGGGACGGTGGGGATCGGCGCGGCGTCATATCCACACCACCTCCATCGGGTAACGGGAGACATTGATGCAATACACGAAAAAAGTTCAACATCGAGCCGCGCGGAGCGTGACCCTTGCGTGCGCTCTCGCGGCGACTGCGGCAGGGGCACAAGCCCAGAGCAATGTGAAGGTGTACGGCGTGCTCGATCTCGGCTTCGTCCACCGCACTAATGGGTTCACCGGTATCGAGCGCGGCAAGAACAACCGGCTCGGCTTTCAGGGGTCGGAAGATCTGGGCAACGGGCTCAGCGCGACCTTCCATCTGCAAACGCGCTTCAATCCGGACACGGGGACGCAGGAGCGGGCTGCCGTGCTGTGGCAGGGCGAGAGCACCGTGGGCCTGGCAAGCAAGACCTTGGGCGCGCTGCGCATGGGCCGCGGGGTGACGCCGATGAATCAAAAGAACTGGAAGTTCGAGCCCTGGGAATCGAGCGGCTTCAACGCCTCGTTCAACGCGTTCCAGCTCGGCAATTTCACGTACAGCGCCGACGGCACCAACGACGCCGCGGTGGGTTCGGCGAATTTCATCCGCATCCCGAACGCCGTGTTCTACAACTCGCCGACGATCAATGGTTTCAGTGTGGCGGTGGCGGGACAGGTGGAGAAGGACGCCAATGCCCGCGGGCGCAACCGTGGGTTCGCGGTCAGCTACGACAGCGGCCCGGTCGCCCTGATGCTTGCCGGGGAGGAAAACACCGACCGCGACCGCATCGGCTTCGTCGCTGCTTCGTACGCCCTCGGAGCAGCGCGGGTGATGGGCTCTTTCAGCCGTATCGACCACAGAGAGCGGGAGGACGAGTCGAGCTACGTCGTGGGGGCGACCTACGATGTCGGTCCCGGCATGCTGCGTGCCGGCTTCGGGCGCGATATCGACCTGGATGTCAGCCGCGTTTCGGCGGGCTACCTCCATCCGCTGTCCAAGCGCACCAAGGTCTATCTGGACCTCTGGCGTCATCGCACGCCGGTGTCTGCGAGCACCTACAACGGCGTCGCACTGGGCGTGAGTCACAGCTTCTAAGCGCGCGATCGGGCGCTTCGTTTCTCTCTCCTCTTTCGGCCGGGGCTTCAGCGGGAACTTCAATGCCGCCCCGGCCGTTTTCTTGCTCAGGCCGACTCTGCGGCGCAGCGCGAGTCCACGCCGTCGTTCTCGATGTCCATGATTTCGATCTGCTGGAACACCTGCGCGCCCGCGCAGATCTTCCCGATCGGATGATGGGCATCCGTGCCGTCTTCGGACAGCCGTTTCAGCGCCTCGTCGCGCAGCTGCCCGGCCGGGGTGGCGAAGAGCAGTGCAATTACGAATAGGAGCCAATGAAAATGCACAAGGTCTTTATCGATGGCGAATCGGGCACGACCGGATTGCAGATCAGGTCGAGATTGCAGCAACACCCGCATATCGAGATCGTGAGTATTGACTACGAAAAGAGGCGGGATATCGACGCAAAACGCCGGCTGATGCAAAGCGTCGATGTGACGGTCTTGTGCTTGCCGGACGATGCGGCAAAAGAGTCCGCGGCATTGGCAATCGACGCCGGCTGTCGCGTGCTTGACGCCAGTACGGCGCACCGGACAGCGGCGGGATGGGTGTACGGCATGCCCGAATTATGTCCGGGTCAACGGGACGAGATCCGGGGTGCCGCCAAGGTGTCCAATCCGGGTTGCTATCCCACCGGAGCCATTCTATTGCTGCGACCCTTGATCGACGAAGGCTTGCTGGAGGCAGACACTGCCTATCCCATTACGGCGGTGTCCGGTTATACCGGAGGCGGCACGAAGTTGATCGATCAGTATGAGTCATCCACCGGGCACGCGCCGGCGTTTGCCGCCTATGGGCTGGATTTCTCCCACAAGCATCTGCCGGAAATTCAGACTTGGAGCAGGCTGGCTGTGCGCCCGTTCTTTCTGCCCAGTGTTGCCAACTATCCTCAGGGGATGCTCGTCTTCATTCAAATCGAGCACAAGAGCGACCGCGAGAGCGTGCATTTCCATCAAGCGCTCGAACGTCGATACAAGGGCGAACAGTTCGTGGAAGTCTATCCGTACAACGTGATCGATCCGGAAACAGCCCCATTCCTTACCCCGCACGCGATGGACGGCTCCAATTCCGTGCGGTTGATGGTGTTTGGCTCCAGCGAGAACGACAAGTCACTTCTCGTGGCGAAACTGGATAACCTTGGCAAGGGGGCATCCGGCGCGGCGGTTCAAAACTTGAACGTGATGCTGGGCGTAGAAGAAGGAATTGCTACCGTCCTGGCTTGAAGCATCACAACGTTGTCAATTCGCCTGCCGCAGCCACCATCCTGCCTGCCTTGCCCAAACGACCTGCCGCCAGCATGACGTCAGCCCTCGGCCGATGCATTGAAGGTGGTGCGCGTCACCGAACCTGTCGCCGCGCCCAGGACGAACTTCCGTATTGCCGGCAACTACATCGGACTGGATCTTGCCCCGACAAGGTTCGACCTCAACGGGCGCCGCCGAAAATGCCTGACATGCTCCAGATTCAAGTGGAAACTGCTTGAGTCTCGCGGCAATAGAGCATCTCCACAGGGCTGATATCCATAAACTTGAATTCGTCAAACCTGACATCCACCCTGTCGTCAGCCTGTAGGAGACCAACCAAATGAAATACCAACCGAAATTCATCAGCTTCGATTGTTACGGGACGCTCATCAACTTCGAAATGGGGCCGACTGCAAAAAAAATATTCGAAGACCGCGTGCCGACTGATCGGATGCCGGCTTTTCTGGACAGTTTTCGGTTCTACCGGCTCGATGAAGTATTGGGTGAGTGGAGCCCGTTCTTTGACGTTGTTGAAAATTCCATTCAGCGGGCGTGCAAGGCCCACGGCGTCGAATATCGTCAATCCGATGCGGTCGCCCTATACGACGCCGTCCCCACCTGGCAGCCCCACCCGAACGTCGTCGAGACACTCGAGGCCATCGCGCCGCATGTCCCGCTGGTGATCCTGTCGAACTCGATGGTCGATCTGATTCCGGCCAGCGTCGCCCACCTCAAGGCACCCTTCCACGCCGTGTACACCGCCGAGGAAGCACGCGCCTACAAGCCGCGCGCCCAGATGTTCGAATACATGTTCGATCAACTCGGCTGCGGACCAGAGCAGATGATGCACGTCTCGTCGAGCTTCCGTTACGACCTCATGACGGCACACGACCTGGGATTCATGGCCAAGGCCTTCATCGATCGCGCCCACGAGCCCGCGTGCGAAGGCTATGGCGTCAACAGGTTGACCGACATCCGCCAGCTTCCCGGTCTGCTCGGGCTCGAGTTTCCGGCCCGGACCGCCACGACAAGACGAGTCGCATGATGGCGGAGGATCGTCCGATTGCGGCGGCGACCTTGGGCACGGCGGCACCCAGCCTCGCCTCGGACGAGGCGGGGGCCCTGGTCCGCCGGCTCTACGGGTTCCATGGCCGCGTCAGATCACTGGCGGGCGAGCGCGACCAGAATTGCGGCATCGAGACCGACGACGGCAGCCGTTACGTGTTCAAGATCAGCAACCCGTCCGAGCCGGTTTCGGTGGTCGATTTCCAAATTGGCGCGCTCGAGCACATTGCCCGCGTATCGCCCGACCTGCCGGTGCCACGCGTCGTGCGAACGCTGGGCGGACGCACGCGCGACACGGTGACCTTGCCCGGCGGGGTCCAGACCACGGTGCGGATGCTGACCTATCTCGATGGCATCCAGATCCGGGAAACTCCGCGGACCGCCGCACAGCGTCGGGCAATGGGGGCCTTTCTGGCCAGATTGAACCTCGCGCTGCGCGATTTCTCGCATCCTGCGGCGACGCACGATCTGCTCTGGAACGTCTCCGCAGCACACCGGCTGACCGCCAAATTCGATGCGATCGACGACGCCCCGCGTCGCGCGCTTGCCGAGTCGTTCATGAAGCGCTTCACCGACCATGTCCTGCCGCGTCTGACCTCGGTGAGGGCGCAGGTCATCCACAACGACTACCACCTCTACAACGTGCTGGTCGCGCCCGACGATCATGAACGCATCCTTGGGGTCATCGACTTCGGAGACATGCTGCATGCGCCGCTGGTCGGCGAGGTCGGCACGGCGGCGGCATTCCATATGACGGGCTGCGCCGATCCGTTCGAGGGGCCGTCGCAGTTCGTGGGGGCCTATCACGCGATCCTGCCCCTTGCCGAAGCGGAGCAGGAGATCGTTGCCGATCTCATGGCCACGCGCCACCTCATCACCGCACTGATTTCGGAATGGCGCGCCAAGCGCTACCCCGAGAACCGCGCCTACATCATGCGCCACAACCCTGCAGCCTGGGAGGCGCTGTCCCAGTTGGTCGATCTTTCCCGCGATGAGATGCGCGACCGACTGCTGACCGAAGTACGAAAATGAAAAGGAAAAGCCAATGAAAAGCACCACTGACCTGAATATGGTCAATGCCTACATCCCCGGACGTGTCGACGTAGGCCCCGTCACCGCCGCGATGATCGAGCGGCGCGACGCCTTGCTCGGCCCGGCATATCGGCTGATGTACGAACATCCGCTGCACATCGTGCGCGGCGAAGGCGTGTGGCTGATCGATCCGGAAGGTCGCCGTTACCTCGACGTCTACAACAACGTCGCCTCACTCGGGCATTGTCACCCGGCGGTGACCGAGGCGATACGCAGCCAGGTGCAGACGCTCGCGACCAACACCCGCTACCTGCACGACACGATTCTCGAGCTGGCCGAACGTCTGCTCGGGACCGTGCCCGAGACTGACCTTGCTCATCTCATGTTGACCTGCACGGGCAGCGAGGCAAACGACGTCGCCTATCGCATCGCCAAGGTCCGCACCGGCGGCACGGGCGTGATCGTGACCGAAACCGCCTATCACGGCTTCACCGACGCGGTGTCGCAATTCTCGCCATCTCTCGGCCCGACGGTCGATCTGGGCGCGCACGTTCGCCTGGTTCCGGCACCGCGCCTCTATCATGCCGAGGGTGTTGACCTCTCCGAGCGTTTCACGCGCGATGTGGAGGCGGCGATCGCCGATCTTCGGCGCCACGGCATCAAGCCGGCGGCACTGATTGTGGATTCCCTGTTCACCAGCGACGGCATCCTCCCTGGACCAACGGGCTTTTTGAAGGGCGCGGTCGACGCGATCAAGCGGGCCGGCGGCATTTTCATCGCCGACGAGGTCCAGCCCGGCTTCGGCCGGACGGGCGAGCATATGTGGGGCTTTCAGCGTCACGGCGTCATCCCCGACATCGTCACCGTGGGCAAGCCGATGGGCAATGGACAACCTGTCGCGGGACTGCTCGCCACCGCCGACGTGTTGGCGGAATTCGGCAAGAACTCACGATACTTCAACACCTTCGCCGGCAATACCGTATCGTGCGCAGCGGCGCTGGCGGTGCTGGATACGATCGAAAGAGAAGGCCTGGTGCAGCATGCCGCCAGGGTCGGGAAGATCCTGCACGAGGGCATCGCCGCGCTTGCCAACCGGCACGAGGCCATAGGTGATGTGCGTGGCGCGGGCATGTTCGTCGGCGTGGAACTGGTCTCGCACCGCGCATCGCGAGCGCCCGACCGCGAGTTCACCAGCCGGGTGGTCAATCGAATGCGCGACAAGGGCGTCCTGCTCAGCGCCTGCGCGATGGGACACAATGTGCTCAAGATTCGACCGCCGCTGGTGCTGTCAGCGGAACAGGCCGGCATGGTGATCGAAACGCTCGACGAAGCGCTCAGCGCAGCGCAATCGGCAAAACCGGGGTAACCGGGAGCGGCACTGAGGGTAGTATCGACTCATGCAATCTTCAGCTTCCCTCGACCAGTTCGACATCAAGATTCTTGTGCATCTTCAGCGCGAGGGACGCTGTTCCAATGTCGAACTGGCCGAGGCCATTGGCCTCAGTCAGAGCCCATGCCTCCTCCGTACGAAACGGCTTCAGGAAATCGGCGTGATCCGGGGCTACGGCGCGGAGGTCGCCCTGGAGAAACTGGGCAGCTACGTCATCGTGTTTTCCGAGGTGACCCTCGGCAGCCATCACGTCCCGGACTTCCGCAGATTCGAGGCAGGGGTCGGCAAGTACCCCGAGATCGTCGAATGCTACAACGTCAGTGGCGGCTACGATTACCTTCTGAAAATCGTCGCGCCTGGTGTTGCCTGTTTTCAGGCGCTCATGGAGCGGCTGTTGGATGACGATATCGGGATCGTGAAATTTTCCAGCCGGATCGTATTGCGGCAGCCGCTCGATCGCCGCGAGTATCCGCTGAACATTCTCATAAGCGGAGCGCCGAGTTGGGAGTGATGAGGTGACGCATCGGCGCATGAAATTTTGCACCGTGCGGCACTACTGAGTCCGTGCTGATACTCAACGGGCGGTCACCTACACGCACACAACGCATGGCCCTCCAGATATAAAAAACCTTGGGAGTCGAAGGGCGTGCCCCCAAGGAAAAGGGAGCCAGTTTGTTCCGGAGGCGTTCGTCAATCCACCCGGTCGCGGATGAACTTGCTCCGGGTGTGCAGACAGTGCGAGATGAATTCGCACGGAGTCATCCCGCAGGTGCGTTTGAAGTGACGGGCGAGGTGGCTCTGGTCGAAGAAGCCGACCTCGCAGGCGACTTCGGTCGGGCGTAGTCCCTGCCGCATCATTGACTGCGCGTGGCGAACACGCACCTCGCAAACGTAGCGGTAGGGTGACACGCCGATCCGCTGGCGGAACTGCTTGGCCAGGCTGAAGCGGGTGAGGCCGACGAGGGCGGCGAGCCCGTCGAGGCTGATCGGCTCGCGGAAGTTGTCCTCGATGAACTGCTTGGCCCGCGCGACGGCCCCGGCCACCGCGCACTTGTCGCCCACTGGGGTCCGGCCGCGAGGCGGGCACCGATGGGAAACGCCATAGGCGATCGGTTGGGCATCCATGACGGTCTGCTCAGACGCGAGCTCGCCCCTTACTCACTACCCTTGTATATCTCGGCAAGGTCGCTCAAGTCCCAGTTCCCGCCGCTCAATAACACACAGACTTTTTCATCTGGTCTGACCTTTACGGCGCCGGCCAATAGAGCGCCAATACCGATCGAAGCGGCGGGTTCAGCGATCAACTTCGCATCCTTGGCCAGCATGCGCATGCCAGCGATGATGTGCTCGTCTTCGACGAGAACGATCTCATCGACGTACTTCTCGATAATGGGAAACGGGTTCCGCCCCGGAACGCTGAGTCTCAAACCATCCGCAATGGTGTTCTTCAAAGGAAGCGATGTACGTTCCTTGTTTTTCCTGCTGTGGAAGTACTTCGGCGTCAAGGCCGGCTCAGCGCCTATTACACGCACCGAAGGTTTCGTTTCCTTGATGGCGGTCGCGATGCCGGAAATAAGGCCTCCTCCGCCCATGGGAATGATCACCGTGTCCACATCTTCGAGATCTTCCAATATCTCCAAGCCGATCGTTCCCTGACCCGCCATCACCAGAGGGTCCTCGAAAGCGTGAACCGCGGCGTAATTCATTTCTTCGGCAATTTCATACACCCTTTTCCATCTGGCAGCGTTATCGCCATCGAAAAGGATGACTTCCGCCCCGAGGGCTTGTGTATTGGCGATCTTGATCTTCGGCGTGGTGACCGGAAGCACCAATATCGCCTTTACGCCGAGCATCCTGGCGGCGTAAGCGAGCCCCTGGGCATGATTGCCCGAGGACGTGGCGATGATGCCGTTGGCGATCTCTTCCCTTGGAAGCGAAAGGGTCTTGTTCAGCGCGCCGCGGATCTTGAAGGCGCCCGTGATCTGCAGGGTTTCGGGCTTGAGCCATAGCTGGCAGCCGAGGGCCTTCTCCATCTTTTCTCCGCGCAATAGCGGCGTGTGCTTGATGTGGGGCCTCAGCCGTTCCTGGGCTTCGCGAATGTCCTGAATGGTCGGATAGTTGCGCATGGTGCCTATTTCCTTTTGTCTGCCAGAATTGCAGTGTGTGAGCGTGCGGGGAGGGCTTCGGTCGAAATCAGGCAATGAATTCGAAGAAGGTCCCGACGTTACCTTCTATTGCATTCTGATAGATCTTGTACGCGGTAGTATTGTCCTGGATGGCCATTCCGGTGGAATCGAAAATGGTGATCTCTTCATCATTTTCTCTTCCCGGTTTTCTGCCCAGCAGGATCTCGCCGATTTCTCCGTGGATGGCGTCCTTGGTGATGATGCCTCTATTCACGGGATGCCAGGTCTCGCCTTTCTCGATGCACTGCTCGATCGAGTCATTCACGATTTTCGCGTGTCTGAAGATCTCGGGATCGAATTCCTGCTTGCCTTGCATATCCGTGCCGATCGCAACGATGTGCGTGCCCGGCTTCACCCAGCTCGCCTCCACCAGCGACCCCTTCCCGCGGGTCGTGGTAATCAGGATGTCGGCCTGCTCGACAGCTTCCTTCTTGGAGCTCGCCCTGATCACGGGAATGCCGAACTCGCTTTCGATGTCGGCCTTGTATCTGGAAAGCGTATCCGGGTTGTGGTCCCATGCATGGATCTCCTCGATCTTCATGACCTCGGTGATCGCCCGGATCTGCATCCTGGCTTGATTCCCGGTGCCGATGGAGGTGATCTTTCTGGCATTCTTCCTTGCCAGCGCTTTTACCGAAACGGCGCCACATGCCCCGGTCCTGAGGCCGGTGAGCAGGCTTCCGTCCATCACGCAAATCAAGGCGCAGGTCCTGGCATCGAACAGCAGAATGGTGCCCATGCCGCTGGGCACGCCGTAGAGCCTCGGGTTGTCTGGGAGGCCTCCGGAAGACGCCTTCATGGAGATCACTTCATTGCCCTTGTAGTAGCCGAGCTTGAAGTCGATTTCGCCCCCGGAAGGGAGATGAATCCCGATATACGGGGGCTGATCCACCTGGTCGCTGCTGAACGCCTTGTATGCCTCTTCGACCGTGCCGATGACCTCCTTCATGGATATCAATCGGCTGACTTCCTCTTTCCTGAGCAGCAGCGTCTTCATTGATGTGACCTCGGTATTCTTGGATTCAGGACATGCGCCATATGCCCGCAACGGCAAGCCTGGCGTCTTCGGGTGGAGTCAACAGGGAGCGTGTTCGGACGTCGAGCAGGGCAGGTTGGGCGCTGTCTCATGTGGAAGTCTTCGTTCGGATGACTACACCGGGCGATAGATCGCGTACACCTTCGCCACGTGCTCGCGGCTCTCCCAACTGCACTGGGCTCCCTGTTCGACGATGAAGATGTCGCCGCGCGAGAAGGTGCCGCTGCGCCCCGTTTCATCCACGAAGGTCACGCTGCCTTCGAGCAGGTACATGAGTTCGTAGATGCGGTAGGACATCGCACGGCGGTGATAGGGGGTCGAGTCCCAGGTGCCGCAGATGAATACGCCATCGGCCGAAAGATGGTCGGTGTGATTGCGGCATACCGGTGCCGGCGTGAGCAGCAGCTCAGCCGCAGGTCCACCCGACGGTACCCACTCCGGGTTCTCCTCGATCGGCACGATGGCACGATCGCCTGGCTGGCTGTCGTGGTAGCGCATGAAGACAACCGATACCGACCCTTGCGCCGACCACGAGAATTCGGCTCCGTGGTGGATCACTGCGCTGTTGTCCGGCCCCAGCACCAGCGTGCGGTCTTGCTGGGTCAGCGTCAGTGTTCCTTCGCAGACGATGATGAACTCATCCATCGGCTGGGACTGCACCGCGCCGCTGCCGGTTTCCAGTGCGATGGCGCCCGCCGTCACCGGTCCGGCCGGAAAGTCCAGCACGCGGCGGCTCGCCAGGAAAGGGTCTTCCCCCGCCGAAGCGGTCAGAGGGATGCCCTGGCGCTTGTCCCGCGCAAACTCGCGCAGATCGATGAAGGTTCGCGGAGTGGTCTGGATCGCTGCTGCGTCCTGCAAATTCGACATGGTCTGTTCTCGATTCGTTGGGGTATGAATGAAAGCTAGGCCGCCTGCATCGCCTGCTTGGCAAAGCGGCCGATGTGGTAATGCTCGATCGGGGTGCTCGTCGCGCCGGTGTGGATCAGTTCCGCCATCACGTCGCCCACGCCCGGTCCCAACTGGAAACCGTGGCCGGAGAAGCCGAATGCGTAGAACAGGCCGGGAACGCGCGCGCTCGGTCCCATGACCGGCCGCTCGTCCTGCATGTAGCCCTCGATCCCGCTCCACACGCGGATGATGTTCAGGCGATTGAATGCCGGGATCACGCGCGGCAACTGCGCCAGCGTCATCAGCGTTCGGTGTGGGTGCACGTAGGCGCGCCGAAGTTCCAGGTCTACGGGTTCATGGCCGCCACCGCCGATGACGATGTTGCCGCGCTTGACCTGGCGGAAGTAGACGACCTCCTCCTTGACGGTTGTCGGCACGCCGATCGCCGGCCCAATCGCGTAGGGCACCGGCTCGGTAACGCACATCTGCGGACCTTTCGCCTGCATCGGCACCGGCTCGCCGAATTTGGCGCTGATGCGGTCGGCCCAGGCACCGGCACTGACCTGCACCGCCGGTGCGCGGAACACCCGGCCATCGGCGGCGGTGACGCGGAAGTCCACGCCATCCTTCTCGATGTCCACAATCTCGGTGTTTTCGAACACCTGCGCGCCCTCGCGCACCGCGGCACGCCCGAACGCGGGTGCCGCCAGGCGCGGATTGGCGTGGCCGTCGCTGTGCAAGTACGAGGTCATCAGGATGTTGGGGCCGAGGTAGGGAAACCTCTCGCGCATCCTGCGGCCACTGATGAGTTCCAGCTCGAGGCCGTGGAGTCTGGCATCGCGCGCATAGTTCTCCATCCGCTCCACATGCTCCGGGCGATAGCCGGCTCGCATGTTCCCGCTGACCAGGAATTCGACGTCCTCGCCGATCAATTCCTTGAGCCGGCCCCAGAGTGCGTGCGAACGCTGCGACAGCGGCAGCTGCTCGAAATGCCGCCCCTGCCGGCGTACATTGCCGAAGTTGACGCCGCTGGCCTGCTGGCCGATCAGGCCGCGCTCGAGCAGGATCACGGACACTCCGCGCTTGCGCAAGAAGAAGGCCGTGGCGGCGCCCATGAAACCGCCGCCGACGATGATGACATCCGCTGCATGCGTGCTCATTCCATCTCCTCCCGCACTGCAATTGAAAGCGGCTTGACTGGCGCCTGCCCGCGCAAGCGGCCGACCCGTTCCAGGGGAATGCCGGCGGCGTGGGCGATGACTTCGGCACCGGCGTGTCCGCAATAGCGCCCTTGGCAGCGGCCCATGCCGACGCGGCTGAAAGCCTTGGCGCGGTTGGCCTCGCACGCGCCCATCTCGTTCACGACGCGGCGCAGTTCACCGGCGGTGATCGCTTCGCAGCGACACACGATGGTGTCATCGGGCAGGCGTGCAGCCTGCTCGGCGGGCCACGGGAAGGCTTCGACGAGCCCGCGGCGGAAGCGCTCCATCACCCCGCGCTCGCGGCGCAGCGCCTCGCGCTCGCCTTCGGGCACCGACCGGCCCAGGTCCTGCAGCACCGCGTAGGCCGCAAGCTTTCCGGCGATCTCCGCGCCGTCGGCGCCGAGCACCCGTGCGCCGTCGCCGGCGAGGTAGACGCCCGCGACCGAACTGCGTCCGTCCTCGTCCACCGTGGGCAGCCACTGACGCGTCTCGCTGTCGAACCGGAACTCGCAGCGCGCGAGGTCGGCGAGCTGGGTTTCCGGGCGGAGGTGATAGCCGAGCGCCACCGCATCGCACGCAAGCTGATGGGTCGAGCCGTCCCGGCTACGGTAGGTGATCCCATGCACACCGTCTTCGGGCGTGCCGTGGATTTCCACCGGCTCGATGCCCGTCACCACCCGCACGCCGGCGCCGCGCAAGGTGCGCATCAGCGAGACGCCGTTCACAAGCAGCCGCGGCCGGGCGGCGAGCCTGGGCAGGGCGCGCACGCGTTTCCACAGGCTCGAGGTGTCGAGCACCGCTTCGACCTGCGCGCCCGCCTTCACGTACTGGGCGGCCACCAGGTAGAGCAGGGGACCGGTGCCGGCGAACACCACCCGGCGGCCGATGGCGCAGGCCTGGGACTTCAACGCGATCTGCGCCGCACCCAGGCTGTAGGTGCCGGCGTATTGCCAGCCTTTCACCGGCATGAGGCGGTCGGTCGCGCCTGAGCACACCACCAGCGCGTCGTATGGCAGCGCGCTCGCGATGCCATTGCGGACGGTATGGAGCTGACCGTCGAAGATGTTCCACGCGAGCGTTTCGGGCCGGTAGTCGATCGCTGCGCGGATAGACTCGAAGCCCTCATGCAGCGAGCGTGCGCGCTCGGCTTCCGTCCCGTACAGCGTCGGATAGGAGCGGGTGAAACCTTCCGGCTGGCGGCGGTAGATCTGGCCGCCGTCGCGGCGGCCCTCGTCCACCAGCACCGGCCGGATTCCGGCGGCGACCAGCGCCTGCGCGCAGCGCACGCCGGCCGGCCCCGCGCCGATGATGACCACGCGTTGAGCGCGATTCCCGGCATTCATGCCGGGGTCGGCGAAACCAGGCTGAGTGGCGCCGAAGGCTCCCCCGCCTTGTGGCGAGGAAACTCCGGCCTGCAGGCCGGAGTGACTCATCACGCGATGGCCCATGATGCCTCCGGTTGGGTGGTTACGATCTGCATGCCCTCGGCGACCACGGTGGTGCACGAACGCAGCCGCTCACCGGCCGCGGTCCACACCCAGCAGTCCTGGCAGGCGCCCATCAGGCAGAAGCCCGCGCGTCGCTCCTCGCCGAACTCGGAGCTGCGCACGCTGGTGCCGTTGCTCACGATGGCGACGAGCAGCGTGTCACCCGTGAGCGCCACGACGGACTTGCCGTCGAGCTCGAAGCGCACCGGGGCGCGGCCGGTTTCGGCCAGCCTCACGAATCGTCCTGTCATGCTGCTGCTCCTGCGACGAGTTTGAGCGGCGCCTGGGCACGGACGAGGTCTTCCTCGGCGCGGTGGCACAGAATGCTGCCGCCGTTGGTGAGCTGCCGCACCGGCGGGGGCGTCGTGTTGCACAGGCCGTCCACCCGCATGGCGCAACGGTCGATGAAGGGGCACAAGCCCGCCTGCGCAGACGGCATCGCGGCAAGTGCCGGCAGCGTGGATGGTGTGCGCCCCGTCACCTCCTCGAGCCAGCCGCGACGCAGCACGGGAATGGAAGTGTCCAGCAGGTGGGCGTAGGGGTGGAAGGGCGGCTCGCGCTGTGCGTCGCGCTGCCGCAGCTCGACCTTGCGGCCCGCGTACAGCACCACGATCTCGTCACAGATCGAGCGCACCGTGCCGAGGTCGTGGCTGATGAACATGTAGGACACATTCAGTTCGCGGCGCAGCTCCGCCATCAGCTCCAGGATCGCCGCGCCGACCACGGTGTCCAGCGCCGAGGTGACTTCGTCGCACAGGATCAGCTCGGGCTCGGCAGCGAGCGCGCGCGCGAGGTTGATGCGCTGCTTCTGCCCGCCGGAGAGCTCTCCGGGGAGGCGTTGCGCCACGCTCGCAGGCAGGCGTACCAGCTCGAGCAGCTCGGCCACGCGCTTGCGCCGCCGCTCGCCCGTCATCCCGTGATAGAACTTGAGCGGACGCGACAGGATGGCTTCGATCGTGTGCTGCGGATTGAGCGCGGTGTCCGCGTTCTGGAACACGTACTGGACGCGGCGGAACTGCTCCCGCGTGCGCCCTTCCAGCGTCGGCGCGAGCGCGTCGCCGTCGAGCAGGACCTGGCCTGCGGAAGGCGAGACCATGCCTGCGATCGCGCGCGCCAGGGTGGTTTTGCCGGAGCCCGATTCGCCGATCACGCCGACGGTCGCACCGCGCCGGATCTTGAGATTGATATCCTGCAGGACCAGCTTTCCGCCTGCGTCCGCACCCTTTCCGTTGCCGAAGCGCACCGCAAGATCGCGCACTTCGAGAATGACGTCTTCGCGCTCTTGCTGCGCGCCGGCACTCGCCGTCGAGGCGGTCCGTGCGGCGGGGTCCATCGCGGCCAGCAGGCTGCGGGTGTAGGGATGAGCCGGGGCGGAGAGGATCTGCTCGGTGCGGCCGGTTTCCTGGATCTGGCCGTTCTGCAGTACCACGATACGGTCGGCCATCTGGGCGACCACCGCGAGGTCGTGCGACACGTACACCGCCGTGGTGCCGCGCTCGCGCACCACCTTCTTGAAGGCCAGAAGCACCTCGATCTGGGTGGTGACGTCGAGCGCCGTGGTCGGCTCGTCGAGAACGACCAGGGCCGGGTCGGTGATCAGCGCCATCGCCGCCATCAGGCGCTGCAGCTGGCCGCCGGAGACCTGGTGCGGATAGCGCGAACCGATGCCCTCCGGATCGGGCAGCGCCAGCTCGCGGAAGAGCTCGACCGCCTTGGCCTCGGCCTGGCGACGCGACATCGTCTTGTGGATGAGCGCGCTCTCGATCACCTGCTCCATGATGGTCTTGGACGGATTGAAAGCCGCCGCCGCGCTCTGCGCGATGTAGGACACGGTACGGCCGCGCAGATGGGAGAGCTCGTCCGGGCCGAGGCCGAGCACCTCGACCTCGTCGATGCGCACCGATCCGCCGACGATGCGGCAACCCCTGCGTGCATAGCCCATCAGCGACAGGGCAATGGTGGTCTTGCCCGAGCCGGACTCGCCGATCAGGGCGAGCACTTCGCCCTTCTCGAGCGTGAAGTCGGCGCCGTGTACAATCGGCACGTCCTCGCCCTGCGCGTTGCGCGCGGCCACTCGCAGGCCGCTTACCTTGACGATGTCATTCATGATCAGGCACCTTCCTTGTCACGTTTGGCACGCCCGCCGAGGCTGTCGATGAGCAGCGTCACGCCGATGGTGAGGGTCGCGATCGCGATCGCGGGGGCAAGCACCGCCGGGGCGCCTTCGCTCAGGCCCAGGATGTTCTCGCGCACCAGCGAACCCCAGTCGGCGTCAGGAGGCTGCACGCCCAGGCCGAGGAAGCTCATCGCGGCCAGGAGCAGCACCACGAACACGAAGCGCATGCCGAAATCGGTCAGTACCGGGCGGTACATATTGGGCAGGACCTCGATGAAGATGATGTAGGCCATGCCTTCGCCGCGGGCGCGCGCCGCCTGGATGAAGTCCATCGTCATTACATTGACGGCCAGTGCGCGCACGATCCGGTAGGAGCCCGGCGTGTAGGCGAGGGCCGCGGTGAGGATCAGCAGTGGCACCGAGGACCCGAAGGAGGCGACCATGATCAGGGCGAAAAGCTTGTTCGGGATCGAGATCAGCGCGTCCATGCTGCGGCTCAATACGGCGTCGACCCAGCGTCCCGCTGTGCCACCGCCGCCGGCCGCGGCCCCGGTGAGCCCGAGCACGGTGCCGAGCAGGCAGGCGAACACGGTGCCGGCCAGGGCCACCCCGATGGTGTAGGGGGCTCCGTTCAGTACCCGGCTGAGCATGTCGCGCCCGAGATAGTCGGTTCCCAGCGGGAACGCGCCGCTCGCGGGGCCAAAGGCGTCGTCGCTGACGAGCGCGTTGGCCGGGTGGGGCGCCAACGAGGGCCCCGCCACCACCATGACCAGCCAGAAGCCGACGATGAACAGGCCGATCAGGCCGGTGAGGGGCAACATCCTTCGCCGGCTTCGTCGCTTTGCTGGCTGCACGTTCATCGAAGGAACGAGGCGGCGGTCGCCCTCGGGCGCCGCAGGGGTGATGGAAGGATTCATTTGCGCAGTCTCGGATTGGATACGATTGCACTCACGTCGGCCACGAGGACCAGCACCATGTAACCCAGGCAGAACAGCATCGCGCACGCCTGCACCAGGGGCATGTCGCGAGTCGCTACCGCGTCGAGCATCAGGGTCGCGATGCCCGGGTAGTGGAAGATCGATTCGACGATGATCACCCCGCCAAGCAGGTAGGACAGGCTCAGGGCGACGGCGTTGGCGATCGGGCCTACTGCGTTCGGCAGCGCGTGCTTGAGCACCACGCGTACCGGTCCGGCGCCCTTGAGGACAGCCATCTCCACGTAGGGCGAGCTGAGCTGGTCGATCACCGCCGCGCGCGTCATGCGCGCCATCTGGGCGACCAGCCCACAGCACAGGGTCAGCACCGGCATGGCGTAGGCGCGCAGCAGATCGCCGAAGGAGCGTATCTCCGAAACATGCGACAGCGCCGGCAGCCACTGCAGATGGACCGCGAAGAGCAGCACCGCGAGGGTGGCGATCAGGAACTCCGGCACCGAGACGGCGGACACCGCCGCCGTGTTCATCGCACGATCGAAGAGCGAGCCCCGGTACATCGCCGACAAGATGCCGATCGTCAGGGCCAGGGGTACCGCGAGCATTGCGGTGATCGCCGCGAGTTTCAGCGTATTGGGCAGGCGGCTCGCGATCAGCTCCCCGACCGGCAGGCCGTTCACCAGGGAGTGGCCGGGGCTGCCCGTCACCAGCCCCATCAGCCAGTTGAGGTAGCGCACGTGGGGCGGTTGGTCGAGCCCGAACTTGGCGCGCAATGCCGCCACCGTTTCCGGGGTGGCCTCCTGGCCGAGAAGTGCCTGGGCCGCGTCGCCCGGCAGGAGAGTGGTGATCGTGAAGATTACCAAGGACACGATCAGCAGGGTCAGCGCCCCGGATCCGAGCCGTTTCACGACGAGTGGTGCAATGGTGCTGTTCATGCTTCCCCCAATTTCATCAAGGTTCCGAGGCGCGGCGTATCGGCGCGACGCCGAGGGGGCACCTCGAGCCCGCATGCCTGCGGCGATTCGAGGTGCCTTGCGCGACGCCTCGCCACTGCTGCGGTGCCCGCCGTACCGGCGGCTGGCACAGCAGTGGCCTTCACCTTCGACGTTGCCGAGCGCGACCTCGGTCAGGCCTCCAGCCAGACCCGCTCGGCGTACATGTAGCCCATGAGGCCGCCGAGCGGATGGCCGCCATAGCCCTTCAGTCGGGACGTGTAGCCGTCGAGGCTGGCGTTGAACTGCGGAATGCCGATACCTCCCTTCTCGTGGATCAGCACCTGCATGTCCGCATAGAACTGCTTGCGCTTGGCCTCGTCCGTTTCGGCGCGGGCGGCGAGCAGCAACTGGTCGAACTGCTCGCTCTTCCAGCCGGATTCGTTCCAATTGGCATCCGACTTGAAGAACAGGGTGAACAGCAGGTCGGCGGTGGGGCGGGGATTGACGTTGCCGAAACCGAGCGGGTGCTTCGCCCAGTGATTGGACCAGTAACCGTCGGAAGGCACTTGCTTGATGTCGAGCTTGAGGCCGATCTGTTGGCCCGAGAGCTGCATCAACTGCGCCATGTCGATCGACCCGGTCGCGGCAATCGACGCGACGATCGGGACGCTCTTGCCGGCCATGCCCGACTTCTGCAGGTGGAACTTCGCCTTTTCGGGGTCGAACGGACGTTGCGGTAGTCCCGCGAAGTAGTAACGATGGTTGGGGGCGATCGGCTGGTCGTTGCCGATCACGCCGTGGCCTCGATACGCCACCTTACGGATCTGCTCGCGGTCGAGGAGATACTTCATCGCGAGGACGAAGTCGGGGTTGCGCACCGGTCCGAGATCGTCGCGCATGATCAGATTGGTGTAGTTCCCGGTCTGGGACGCCAGCAGACTGAAGCCGGGGGCGTCGGCGATGCGCGCGGCCGAACGCGGGTTGACCGGATTGATCAGATGTACATCGCCCGAAAGCAGGGCGTTGATACGCGCGCCCTCGTCCGGAATCGAGAACGATTCGATTTCGTCCAGATAGGGCAGGCCGGGCTTCCAGTAGTCTTCGTTGCGCACGGCGATGGTACGCGCGCCGGGACGGAACTCCTTGCACTTGAACGGGCCGGTGCCATTGGCAGTGCTGAAGTCGGTGGTGCCGTCGCGCACGATCAGGAAATGCGAGGTGCCGAGGATGGCCGGCAGGTCGGCGTTCGCGGCACTGAGCTTGATCTGGACCTCATGCGGCCCGTTTGCCTTGGCCTCTTCGATTTGCTCGGCGACCGAGCGCACCTTGGAGCCCAGTTCCGGATTCTTGTGGCGCAGAAGCGAATACACCACGTCGGCGGAGGTGAAGGGCTTGCCGTCGTGGAAGCGCACGTCCTTGCGCAGCTTCACCGTCCACAGCATGGCGTCGTCGGTGGCGAAGGATTCGGCCAGCGACATCTGCGGGACGAGCTTGTCGTCGAGCATGGTCAAGCCGTTGTAGAAGGTGTAGGCCCGCGTGTAGTCGGCTGTTGCGCCGCCCTTGGCCGGATCCAGCGTGTCGGCGTTCGAGCCGGACTGGACCGCCACCTTGATGCGGCCGCCGCGGCTCGGCGTCTGTGCATAGACCGAGGACGCGGTGGTCAGCAGGCCGCCGGCGGTGGTGGCCAGGACGCCGCTCGCCAACAGCGCGCGCAGCACGTCGCGGCGCGATACGCCACGGCCCAGGTCTCCGGTGATGCGCTCCACCAGGTCGTGGTGCGCGCCGAACTGCTCTTTATTGTGTTGCATGGATTGTCTCCTCCGAGGGGTACATCACTACGGTGCCGCTTGCATGGCTCTGGCGCGACAAGTTGCAGCTGGTTGGCGGCACATGGCTGCGCCGCCGCTCCTCATCCGTTCAGTCGTTATCGGATTCCCTTTCTCCTTGGATTGCCGGCTAGTGAATCAGATCCTGGAACCGGTAGTACGCCCCGACGAAGGGCAGGAACCATGGTTTACCGAAATGGCCGGGGATGGCCGGCCAGTCGAGCTCGCGCCACGGGTTTGCTTCGGTCCTGCCGGCCATCACGTCGGCCATGAGCGCGCCCATGTGGACCGACATCTGTACCCCGTGGCCGCTGTAGCCGAGTGAATAGAACATGCCGTCGTGCTGCCCGGCGCGGGGCAGGCGGTCTGCCGTCATGTCCACCAGGCCGCCCCAGCAGTAGTCGATGCGCGCGGCGGCGAGCTCGGGGAAGGTCGCGGCGAGCGTCGCGCGCAGGACGCGGCCGCTCTTTTCGTCGGAGCGCGGATTCGACATCGCGAAACGTGCGCGGCCGCCGAAGACGAGCCGGTTGTCGGCGGTAGTGCGGAAATAGTTGCCGACGTTCTTCGAGGTGACGTAGCCGCGCCGGTGGGGCAGCAGGCGGTCGAGCACGGCAGGGTCGAGCGGCTCCGTGGTGATGATGAAACTCCCCACCGAAACCAGGCGGCGGCGGAACCAGCCGAACGGGCCGGTCCGGGAGCTGCCGCTGGCAAGCAGGACTTGCGTTGCGCGCACACTGCCGCGCGCCGAATCCACACGGTAGCTGCCGTCGCCGAGGCGCGCGATCCTGGTCACCGGGGCTTGTTCCACAATCCGTGCCCCGCGCTGTGCCGCGGCCTCGGCCAGACCGACGCCGAACTTTCCGACATGCATCTGGGCACTCGTCTTCTGCAACATGCCGCCGAAGAAGGCGTCCGATCCCACCTCGTCGCGCATGCGCTCGGGCGGGATCATCTCCACGTCCGGATCAACCTCGCGGGCGAGCCGCTCACAGGCTTTCGCCAGCTTGCCGTAGTGCTCCGGCTTTGCAGCAAGCTTGAGCCTGCCGCAACGGACGAAGTTGCAGTCGATGCGCTCGTGCGCGACGATCTGCTCCACGCTCCGTACCGCCGCATCGTATGCCTGGTAGTAGGCCCTGGCCCGCTCGGCGCCGATTCGGGCCGCGAGCGAACCGAAGTCGTGGGCAAGGCCGCTGTTGCACTGGCCGCCATTGCGGCCCGAGGCCTCGCCGACCACGCGTCCGGCCTCGAAGACCATCACCGATGCGCCGCGCTGCGCAAGTGCCAGCGCGGCCGACAAGCCGGTGAAGCCGCCGCCGACCACGGCGACGTCGACATGCCCGGATACCGGCTCCCGCTCGCCGCGAGTGAAGAGGGGGGCCGTGTCCAGCCAGTAGGAGTCCAGTTTCATCGCCTTACCTCGTATCGGGGCCGTGTCGCGTGCGCTTGTCAGAGACCGACCAGCGCCGGCAGGCCGCCGATGTCCTTGATCTCGTGGGCGCCCCAGACCGGCCAGCTGGGCTCGTGGCCGCGCGCGACGAAGACCCGGTTCTTGATGCCGACGTCGTCGGCCGAGAGGT
>NZ_JBDGKX010000029.1:0-21427 GCF_057656155.1 Azoarcus sp. Soil_N_20
CGCGACGGCAAACCGGTCATCGGCTACGGCTTCAACTCCAACGGCCGTTATGGCCAGGGCACCCTGATGCGCGAGCGTTTCATTCCACGCATCCTGGAAGCCGACCCGGAAAGCCTGGTCGACGCCACCGGCATCAACCTCGACCCGCACAAGATCTGGAACTGCATGTTCACCAATGAAAAGCCGGGCGGCCATGGTGAGCGCTCGGTTGCGATCGGCACGATCGACATGGCGGTCTGGGACGCGGTGGCCAAGATCGAAGGCAAGCCGCTCTTCCAGTTGCTGGCCGATCGCTATGGTGACGGCAAGGCGAATCGCAGGATCTTCGTGTACGCAGCTGGTGGCTATTATTACCCCGGCCAGGATCACGGGAAACTGAAGGACGAAATGCGCAGCTACATCGATCGCGGCTACACGGTGGTCAAGAAGAAGATCGGCGGCGCATCGGTGGATGAAGACCTGCGCCGGATCGACTCGATCCTGAGCGTGCTGCAGGACGGCCAGAAGCTGGCGGTGGACGCCAACGGGCGCTTCGATCTGGATACCGCCATCCAGTACGCCAAGGCGCTCTCGCAATACGACCTGTTCTGGTACGAAGAGCCGGGCGACCCGCTGGACTTCGAGCTGCAAGCCACACTGCGCAACTACTACGACAAGCCGATGGCGACCGGCGAGGATTTGTTCTCGATGCAGGACGCGCGCAACCTGACCCGCTACGGCGGTATGCGCCCCGATCGCGACTGGCTGCAGTTCGACTGCGCGTTGAGCTACGGCCTGGTCGAGTACCTGCGCACGCTGGACATGTTGAAGCAGCACGGCTGGTCGGCCAGTCGCTGCATTCCGCACGGTGGCCACCAGATGTCACTCAACATTGCGGCCGGCCTCGGCCTGGGCGGCAACGAGTCCTACCCGGATCTGTTCCAGCCCTATGGCGGCTTCCCCGATGGGGTCAAGGTGGAGAACGGCTACGTTACGCTGCCGGAGTTGCCGGGTATCGGCTTCGAGGGTAAGTCCGACCTGATCTGCGAGATGCGTAAGCTCGCGGAATAGGGCTCAATCCACACCGTCGTCCAAAGGCGCCGGTGTGGCGCATCACGAGGCGCTCCGGATACGCTCTCGTTTGGAAAGCGGCTCGTCTGGCAGCGCGAGTTGATTGCTGATTCGGGCAGGGTCTTCGGGTAGGGGGCCGGCTGCTCTCCGAGCGAAGGAGCCATTCGAACGGCCGCTTTGTCGGAATGACGTGCGGCAGTTGTTGGCCGATCGGAGCCTGATTCTTGAACTCGTGGCGACTGGCTGCTATGGGGGAAGATGCCGACCCCGAACTATCGGCCATCACCGGAAAGTCGCCCATCAAGTGGACCGGTCGGTGGAACGGCGGCTCGGCTCAAACTTCTGCCGGTCATGCCTCGGGACCGCACGGCGGAACGTTGGCCGTCGAATGCCGGCAGCGCGACAATAGCGGTCTTACAAACGGCAGGTGACGGAAGCCATGCTTGATATTTCGACCCTTTTAGAAGCGACCGATAGAAGATACTTTTCACTTGAACACCATCAGCTGTTGGCTAGATTGAAGCAATGGCGTCGGGCATTTCCTGTTTGCTGGTTCAGGGCGGTAAGTAACGGTTACGCGATTTGTCTGCAGGTTGATTCACCGTTGGTATTTATGGAGGAGGTTCCGCAGGACTTGCGTCCCTGACCTGCTCCGGGCTTTCCGGTACGTCAACAAGTAGCGGTACGTCCGAAATGCCGTGTTCTCAAATCGCCTCGCTGTTCACAACGACGACCTGATTTCCACTTGAATTCAACCGCCGACTGTGCCCAAACAGCGCCCCAATACTTGCTTCGTGAGAACGACAACAAACGTGGCGGATGGGAATGTCATCAGGGCGCTGAGGGTCGAAACCACCAGATCGAGGAAAGGGAGACCTGCCGTTCGATAGAGCTGAGCAGCGTGCGGCGGCTGTCGCCTCCATTGCAGTCGCTCAATCGACGCACCCTGAAAGGCAGCTCAGGCCGATTATGTAGATGCCTCGATTATGTTGAGCATCCCGAGATGTTGTTCCCCAAAGCCAGGCGCCATGGGTTTGTACGAGGTAAACATGAGTTGGACTAAACCGCTGACGCGGTAGGGGGTTGATCGACGGGCGGGGGCGCAGATCAGGCGCATTCACACGAAGCCTGCGTTGGACAAGGATGGTGGTGCTGTTCGCAGCACTTCCGTCCTTTCCGACGAGGAGCTTTGTCATGACACCGCTTCGGCAACGCATGATCGAAGACATGGGCGTTCGCAATCTCGCCCGCAACACCCAGTTGGCCTACCTGCAACAGGTTTCGGCCTATGCACGCCACTTTCACCGCTCACCCGATGAACTCGGTCCCGAGCAGATCCGTGACTATCAGGTCTATCTGACGCAGTCCCGCAAGCTCGCTGCAAGCACCCTCAGTGTTGCCACCGGTGCGCTGCGATTTCTGTACAAGGTCACGCTCAAGCGTGACTGGGCAGTCGAGGAAATCCCGATGCCCAAGCGGCCCTTCAAACTGCCGGTGGTGCTCAGCCGCGAGGAGGTTACGCAGTTTCTCGCGTCGGTCGACAGCCTCAAGCACCGCACGATCCTGATGACGGCGTATGCAGCGGGGTTGCGCATCTCGGAGGCCATCCACCTCAAGGTGACCGACATCGACAGCGCGCGCATGGTCCTGCGGGTCGATCAGGGCAAAGGGCGCAAGGATCGCTATGTGATGCTGTCGCCCCGGTTACTCGAGGCGCTTCGGGGCTATTGGAAATCCGCGCGGTCGCCGACATGGTTGTTCCCGGGCGACTTGCCAGATCAGCCGATTACCCGGGGTGCCGTCGAATTGGCGTGCCAGAAAGCGCACCGCGCCTCGGGTATTCAGAAACCGGTCACTCCGCATTCGCTTCGCCACGCCTTTGCCACTCATCTGCTGGAATCGGGCACCGATGTGCGCACCATCCAGTTGCTGCTCGGTCATCGCAGTCTGGCCACGACCTCGCGTTACCTGAAGGTGGCCACGTCCACCGTCTGCGCCACGACCAGTCCGTTCGATCTCTTGCCGAAGGTCACAGCGCCTCAACTGCCGACGCCCCGACCGCGCCCACCTATCCATTTCTGACGGCGGCAGGCGCAAACATGCGCGCCACTGCCCTGGAAGTGGCGGACATCTTCCGTGGGGCCGGATCCGCCTACCGGCAGGACCATGCGGCAACCCTCAGCCGGGGGCAGTATCGGGTCATGGGGGCCGTCGAGCGTTGCCGCACCGCCGCCCTCGGCGGCCATCTCGAGCGCTGTGACGCCTGCGGGCACCAGCGCGTCGCGTTCAATAGCTGTCGCAACCGACATTGCCCGAAATGCCAGTCCCTGGTGCGGGCACAGTGGCTGGAAGCCCGGCAAGCCGATCTGCTCCCGGTCGAGTATTTCCACGTCGTCTTCACGATACCCGAGGACATCGCGGCAATCGCCTATCAGAACAAGGCGGTGGTCTACGAGATCCTCTTTCAGGCCACCGCCGAGACCTTGCGTACCATCGCCGCCGATCCGAAACACCTGGAGGCCGAGATCGGCTTCATCGCTATCCTGCACACCTGGGGCCAGAATCTGCTGCATCACCCGCATCTGCATTGCGTGGTGCCTGGAGGGGGACTTTCCGCCGATGGGACGCGCTGGATCGGCTGTCGCCCGGGGTTCTTCTTGCCCGTTCGCGTGCTGTCCCGGCTCTTCCGTCGGCTGTTCCTCGAGCGGTTGCTGCACGCCTTCGACGCCGGCGAACTGCACTTCTTCCATGCCTTGGGCAGACTGAAAGCGCCGGCTGCCTTCGCGCGATATCTAGTTCCGGCACGGGCATCCGAGTGGGTGGTCTACGCCAAACCGCCTTTTCGGCGGTCCGCAGCAGGTTCTCGCGTACCTGGGCCGCTACACTCACCGCGTCGCGATCTCGAACAACCGCCTGGTGGATCACACCGAAGACTCGGTGAGCTTTTGCTGGAAGGACTATCGTCATCGCCAGCGCAACAAGGTGATGCGCCTCGACACGCACGAGTTCATCCGCCGCTTTCTGCTGCATGTCTTACCCAGTGGCTTCCACAGGATTCGGCATTACGGCCTGCTGGCCAACCGCCACCGCTTGCGCGCACTCAACCTCTGCCGGGAACTGCTCGGTGTCGCCGCGCCTGGCGCGCGCATCGCCGAAGGCGCGCCCCTCGACTACCGTGACCGCTTCCAGCGTCTCACCGGCAAGTCCCTGCGCGACTGCCCGCAGTGCGGGCGGGGGCACATGGTCTGCATTGAAACCTTCAAGCCCGGTTCCTGGCCTCGGGCGCCGCCGGGCATCGCCGCATGAACTCACCCGCAACGGCCTCTCGTCCCAGGGGTTTCCGGACGCCTTCCGGAAACGTCGAGGTTCCTGTCGTTCGCGTGAGCAGATTGGCACCACCGACAATCCGTAGCACGCGATGTACCTGCTCGGGCCTACGCGGAAGCCGTTCGGTGACCGTGAAGGCATCGCGCGAAGGTCGTCTGATTTCTCCAAGTCTACGCATTCTGCATGCCCGGACGAGCACGTCCGGATTGAATCCCCATAGTCCTGACGCCCGTGCCGGCGGTTCAGTCCAACCGGCTTTTTAGCCTACCGAACGCGGTCCGGGCATCGAACTACCGGATCCGCGCCTGCGGGCCGCGTTCGCCAGGCTAAAAACCCCTCTGCCTTATCGGGAGCTCCACATAAGGCCGATTTCCTGTCCCTGGTGGGCTGAAGCCCGCCCTACCAGCGACGTTCACGGCCGATCACGCGTAACGATCGGCTCCGGGCGATGACTTGTCCGTGGCGGGCTTCCGCCCGCCGCAAGGGGGGGCTCCTACACATGGGGTTCACACCCGACCACCTGCAGCCGACCGGGCCGTGCTGCAGAAGGCCAGACCGGTCGAGCGCCGTCCAGCCGAGATTCAGGACAGGTTGGGGTCGATCTGCGCGAGGTGGCGCTTGAGGCGGTTGAGCAGCTCGAGCAGCTGCGTCTTTTCGTGGTGGTCGAGGCCGCTGAACAGCTCGATCACCCAGCCCTCGTGAGCCTTGGCCATCTGGCGGAAGGCGCGCTTGCCAGCCGGGGTCAGGTGCACCGAGTAGGCGCGGCGGTCACGCGGGTCGTCGCGGCGTTCGACCAGGCCTTCTTCGACCAGCTTGTCGGTGAGACCGGTGACGTTGCCGCCGGTCACCATCAGACGGCGCGACAGTTCACGCATCTTCAGCCCGTCCGGGTTGCGGTCGAGCTGGGCCATCATGTCGAAGCGCGGCAGCGTGGAGTCGAAACCGGTACGCAGCAGGTTGCGCAGGCGTGACTCGACGGTGTTGGTGCAGGTCAGCAGCCGCAGCCACACACGTAGCGCCTCGTGGTCGTCGTCTCTGGCACGGGTCTCGTGGTCGATGACTTCCGGGTCTTGTAGGGTGATCGTGTCCAGTTGGTCTGTGGTCATGGTGGTACCTGCAGGTTGCGAAGCGCAGCGGGCGACTTCCCGCTGTTCAAAGGCATTCTACTCCTCGACGTCGACTAAATCATTCATCTCTAAATTGATGATGAAAGACTGAATCCGGCGCATCCCGATCGCGCCCGGCGCGTCGTGCGCACGACCGCAGTGGCGGCCTACCGGCGGTCAAAGTCCGTCGATCAGCGCAATGCAGGCTTCGAACAGCGCCGACCGGGGCCGGGCAAATTCATCGCACAGCGTGAGGTGGTCGTGACTGGGCATCGGCACCGCTCCGCGCCAGACTTGCGGCCAGCCGTGGGCGAGCAGCGCGAGTTGGCGGCGGAACTCGGCACTTTCGTCGCCGCCGACGGCGCCGATCAGCGGCGCTTCGGTCGTCGGTGCGAGGCGGATCGGGCTCAGCGTGGCGATCCGTTTGGCGTTGAAATCGAGGTCGCCGTGCAGGAGCGGTACCGCGGCCAGCGGGGCGAGATCGACCACCGGGCTGAGCACGATGCCGGCGGCGAGCAGATCGAAGGGCAGGTCGGCGTCGAAGGTGGGCCATTCGGTGGCGAACGCCATGCAGGTGAGATGGCCCCCGGCGGAGTGGCCGGAGACGATGATCCGGGTCGGGTCGATGCCGTAGCGATCGGCCTCCAGGTACAGCCAGGCAAGGCTGCGCCGGATCTGGGCGACGATCGTCTCCAGCGTGGTGGCGGGCGCGAGGCCGTAGTTCACCAGCGCCACCGCGATGCCACGCTCGAGGTAGGGCGGGGCGATCCAGGAGAAGTCGCTCTTGTCCAGGCGGCGCCAGAAGCCGCCGTGGATGAAGACCAGCAGTGGATGGCCGCCATCGACGCGCGCTTCGGGCAGGAACAGGTCGAGGGTCTCGGCCTCGGTCTCGCCGTAACGCAGGTCGAGCAGGCCCGGATGGGTGGCGCGGGCGAAGCCGGCGCGCGTCGCCCACTCTGCGAGGCTGCCGGCGAAGTCCGGCACCCGCCCGGCGACGTCGTACTCGCGGGCGAAGTCGGTGCCGGGCGCCGGTTGCAGCTCGGGCGGCGGGGTGAAGGGGCGGGGGAAGGTCGGATTGCGGGCGTCGCGGTTGCGGGGATCAGACACCAAGGTAGCGCTCCCAGAGTTCGGGTTCTGCGGCAAGTGCGCCATTATCGCCGCTCCACGGGCTGCGGCCCTTCTCGATGAAGGCGTGGTGGTCGGCGACCCGCATCAGCTCCTTCAGGTACTTGTCGATCACCAGGATGGCCTGACCGGCTTCCTTCAGGCGGCCGAGCACGTTCCAGATCTCGCGCCGGATCAGCGGTGAGATGCCCTCGGTGGCCTCGTCCAGGATCAGCAGGTGGGGGTTGGTCATCAGCGCGCGGCCGATCGCCAGCATCTGCTGCTCGCCGCCCGAGAGCTGGTTGCCCATGTTCTGCGCCCGCTCCTGCAGGCGCGGGAAGAACTCGTAGATGCGCTCCAGCGTCCACGGTGCGCGACTCGCGCTGCGGTTGGCGGCGAAGGCGAGCAGGTTCTCCTTCACCGACAGGTTGGGGAAGATCTGGCGGCCCTCGGGCACCAGCGCGAGTCCCATCTGCGCGATGCGCTCGGTCGGGCGGCCGTCGATGCGTTCGCCCAGAAAGCGGATCTCGCCCGACCACGCTGGCAACTGGCCGAACACCGCGCGCAGCGTGGTGGTCTTGCCCATGCCGTTGCGCCCGAGCAGAGTGGCGGCTTCGCCTTCGCCGATCTCGAGGTTCATGCCGAACAGCACCTGGCTGGCGCCGTAGCCGGTTTCGAGGTTTTCGATGGAAAGCAGGCTGCTCATTGCACTTCCTCCGCGGCCGATGTTTCATTCTCGCCGAGATAGGCGGCGATCACCTGCGGGTTGTTGCGGATCTGGTCGGGCATGCCGCTGGCGATCACGTGCCCGGCCACCAGCACCGAGACCCGGTCGGCGAGGCGGAACACCGCGTCCATGTCGTGCTCGACAAGGATCAGGGTGTGCTCGCCGCGCAGGCTGTGGATCAGTTCGCCCATGCGCTTGGACTCCTCCGGGTCGGTGCCGGCCATCGGCTCGTCGAGCAGCAGCAGGCGCGGCTTGCACGCCAGCGCCATGCCCAGTTCGAGTGCGCGCTGGCGGCCGTGCGACAGGGTGCCGACAATCCGCTCCATCACGTCGGACAGGCCGACCCGGTGCGCGGCCGCGTCGGCGCCGTGGTCGAGATCGGACTCGTCGGCCACGGTGCCGAGAAAGTCGAAGGAGTGGCCGGTGCGCGCCTGCACCGCCAGCGCCAGGTTCTCGCCCACGGTCAGGCGCGGCAGCAGCGTGGTGATCTGGAACGAGCGCACGATGCCGGCCGCCACCCGCTGATGGATCGGCAGCCGGGTGATGTCGCGGCCCTCGAACAGGATGCGGCCGCTGTCCGAGGCGAGTTCGCCCGACAGTTGCGCGAGCAGCGTGGTCTTGCCCGCGCCGTTGGGGCCGATCAGCGCATGGACTTCGCCGGCGCGGATCTCGAGTTCGCAGCAGTCGGTAGCGACCAGGCCGCCGAAGCGCTTGACCAGTTGCTCAACCTTCAGGATGGTGTGGCTCATCACGCCTTCTCCTCGAATGCGGGGATTGCGGGGGCTTGCGGCGCCGCGCCCGGGCGCAGCAGCTTCGCCACCCGTTCGCGCAGGCTCATGACCCCGTCCGGCGCCACCAGCACGATGAACAGCAGCAGCGCGCCGAGGATCAGGTTCCAGTGCTCGGTGTGGGCAGAGATGGTCTCCTCCAGCAGCAGGAAGATCGCCGCGCCGGTGATGCCGCCCCAGAAATAGCCCGAACCGCCGATGATGACCATCACCATCAGGATGCCGGACTGGTGCCAGGTCAGGGTGTGCGGGGTGACCCCCATGCTGAGGTTGGCGAGCAGCGCGCCGGCCAGCCCGGCGAGCCCGCCCGACAGGGTGAAGGCCATCAGCTTCAGCCGATACACCGGGTAGCCGATCGCGGCCATGCGCCGCTCGTTCTCGCGGATCGCCACCAGCGCACGGCCGAAGCGCGAGGCCACCAGGCGGTACAGCAGCACGAAGGCGAGCCCGGCGGTGAACAGCACGAAGTAGTAGAAGCCGAGATCGCCGTCGAGCGGCAGGCCGGGGATCACCGAGCGGGCGGCGAGTGGCAGGCCGTCGTCGCCGCCGAAGTCGGGCAGCGAGATCGCCAGGTAGTAGAACAGCTGGGCGAAGGCGAGCGTGATCATGATGAAATACACCCCGCGCGTGCGCAGGCTGACCGCACCGATCAGGAAGGCGGCGAAGGCGGCCACCACCACCGCGAGCGGCAGCGCGATCCACGCCGCGACCACGCCGTACTTGGCGAGGATGGCGACCGCGTAGGCGCCGGCGCCGAGGAAGGCGGCGTGGCCCAGGCTGATCATGCCGCCGTAGCCGAGCGCGAGATTGAGCGCGCTCGCCGCCAGCGCCAGGATCAGCACGCGGCTGCCCACGCCGATGAAGAAGTCCTCGCCGAGCGCGCTCATCACCAGCGGATAGAGCGCGAGCAGCACGGCCACGGCGATCGCCGTCCACGGGCCGGGCAGGCCGATCAGCAGCGGGGTTTCGGTCGTGCGGCTAGGGCCGAATCTGGATGTCATGGTGCTTACCCCCGTGCCGGGAACAGGCCTTGCGGCCGGAAGAAGAGGACGCTCACCATCAGCAGGCTCACCATCATCGAGGCCAGCGTGGGGCCGAGGGTGGCGGCGGTGGAACCGTCGATCACCAGCTTGAGGCCGAAGGTCAGCATCAGGCGGCCGAGGGTGTCGATCATGCCCACCAGCAGGGCGCCGACCAGCGCGCCGCGCATCGAGCCGATGCCGCCGATCACGATCACCTCGAAGGCCGGGATCAGGATCGACTCACCCATCCCCACCGAGACCGCGAGCAGCGGGCCGAGCAGGGCGCCGGCCAGCGCGCACAGCGCGGCGCCGAGGGCGAACACGAAGGTGAACAGCGGCTTGATCCGCACCCCCATGACCGCCGCCATCTGCGGATTGGAGGCGCCGGCACGCATCCACATGCCGATCCGGGTGCGGTTCACCAGCAGGTAGAGGCCGAGTGCCACTGCCAGGCCGACGCCGATGATCAGCATCCGGTAGGCGGGGTAGTACAGCTCGTCGGCCACCAGCTCGACCGGGCCGGACAGGCTCGCCGGCATGCCGATCATCAGCGGCTGGGCGCCGAAGATGATCTTGATCGTCTCGTTGGCGATCAGGATCAGGGCGAAGGTGGCGAGCACCTGGGCGAGATGGCTCATGCCCTGCAGGCGGCGGTAGAGCAGGCGTTCGAGGATCACCCCGATCAGCGCGGTGGCAACGATCGCCAGCAGCAGCGCCGGGAAGAAGCTCCCCAGCCACTGGTAGAAGGCGGCGGCGAGGAAGGCGCCGATCATGTAGAGCGAACCATGGGCGAGATTGATGAGGTCCATGATGCCAAACACGAGGGTGAGCCCGGCGGCGAGGAGGAACAGCATCAGCCCGTACTGCAGGCCGTTGAGGGCCTGTTCGATGATCAGATAGAGCATGGGAGACCTGCCATTGGTCAGAAGGCAACGGGAGCCCGCGGCCGCCGCGCGAGGCGGGGCCCGGGAGTCGGTAGTGGCCGGCGGGGCTCCGTAAAACGGAGCGCGCCAGGGCTTACATCGCGCAGTCCTTGGCGTAGGCGTCGGCGTGCTGGTCCATGACCTTGCCCGCGTACTTGTTGCTCACCGTGCCATCGCCGTTTTTGACCACCTCGCGCAGGTAGTAGGCCTGCACCGGGTAGTGGTTGTTGCCGAAGCGGTACTCGCCGCGGGTGGTCGGGGCCTTGACCGTCTGCAAGGCCTTGCGGAAGGCGGCCTTGTCCTCGATCTTGCCGCCGGCGGCCTTGGCCGCGGCGTCGATCAGCATCGCGGCGTCGTAGCCCTGCGAGGCGTACAGCGTCGGCAGGCGGCCGAAGTCCTTCTGGAAGTCGGCAACGAAACGCTGGTTCACCGGGTTGTCCATCTCGCGATACCAGTGGCTGGTGTTGAACGCGCCCTCCATCGCCGGGCCCACCGCCTTCACCACGTCCTCGTCGCCGGAGAAGCCGGGGGCGAACAGCGGCGTCTTCTTCGTCATGCCCGATTGCGCGTACTGCTTGATGAAGTTGATGCCCATGCCGCCGGGCAGGAAGATGTACAGCGCATCGGCCCCTGCGGCGCGGACCTGGGCGATCTCGGCGGCGTAGTCGAGCTGGCCGAGCTTGGTGTAGATCTCCTCGGCCACCGCACCTTGGTAGAAGCGCTTGAATCCGGTCAGCGCATCCTTGCCGGCCGGGTAGTTGGGGGCGAGCAGCGCGACTTTCTTGAAGCCCTTGTCATGGACGTGCTTGCCCATCGCCTCGTGCAGGTTGTCGTTCTGCCACGCGACGTTGAAGAAGAACGGGTTGCACCCGGCGCCGGCGTACTGGCTGGGGCCGGCGTTGGCGCTGATGTAGAAGGTTTCGGCACCGAAAAAGGCGGGGCCGACCGCGAGCATGATGTTGGAGAAGACCACGCCGGTGGCGACGTCGACCTTGTCGCGCTTGATGAAGCGCTCGGTGATCTGCTTGGCGGTTTCCGGGTTCTGGGCGTCGTCGGCCACGATGAGCTCGGTGTTCAGGCCCCCGAGCTTGCCGCCGAGGTGCTTGACCGCGAGCTCGAAGCCGTCGCGGATGTCGATGCCGAGGCCCGCACCGGGGCCCGACAGGGTGGTCATCATGCCGACCTTGATGCTGTCGGCGGCCAGCGCGGAGCCGGCGGCGAGCAGGGTGGAGCAGGCGAGGGCGACGCAGGTCTTGCTGATCATCATGGTTCTCTCCAGAGGGATGACGGCTTGAGGGGCGAACTTCTGGGCAACAGGAATCCCCGCGTGCCGTCATCGACGGCATCGCCAGGCTGTTGCGGGATCGCTCAGGTGGGGGACTTCAGCCGAAAACGCTGCAGCTTTCCGGTTTCGGTTCGGGGCAGGCTGTCGACGTAGGCGATGGCGCGCGGATATTTGTACGGCGCCACAGTCTGCTTGACGAAGTCCTGCAGCGTTCGGGTCAGCGCATCGTCGCCTTCGATGCCGGGCTTGAGCACGATGAAGGCCTTGATGATCTGGCCGCGGTCGGGGTCGGGCACCCCGACCACGCCGCATTCGGCCACCACCGGGTGCGCGAGCAGGGCCCATTCCACCTCGGGGCTGGAGACGTTGTAGCCGGAGGTGACAATGATGTCGTCGATGCGCGCGTGGTAGTAGAAGTAGCCGTCCTCGTCCATGTGGAAGGCGTCGCCGGGCAGGTTCCAGCCGTCGCGCACGTAGTTCGTCTGGCGCTCGTCGTTGAGGTAGCGGCAGCCGGTCGGGCCCTTGATCGCGAGCTTGCCGACTTCACCCGGTGGGAGCGGGTTCATCTCTTCATCGACAATCATGCCGCGGTAGCCCGGCAATAACTTGCCGAGCGCGCCGGGGCGGTAGTCCTCCGGGCCGGAGGCGATGTAGATGTGGATCATCTCGGTGCCGCCGATGCCGTCGTGGATCTGGATGCCGCTCGCCTCGCGCCACTTGTCGCGGGTGTCGGTGGGCAGCGCCTCGCCGGCGGAGACGCATTTCTTCAGGCTGGCGATGTCGTACTTGCCGACCAGGCCCGCCATCTGGCGATAGGCGGTGGGCGAGGTGAAGCAGATCGTGGCCTTGTGGTCCTGGATCGCCTGCATCAGCGGCTCGGGGGCGAGCTTTTCCAGCAGTACCGTGCTGGCGCGCGCCCACAGCGGGAAGCACAGCAGGCCGCCGAGGCCGAAGGTGAAGGCGAGCGGCGGGGTGCCGATGAAGACATCGCCGGCGCCGGGCTGCAGGCAGTGGCGGGGGAAGACCTCACACATCGCCATCACGTCGCGGTGGAAATGGATGGTGCCCTTGGGGATACCGGTGGTGCCCGAGGTGAAGCCGATCAAGGCCGGATCGGTGGCCGCGGTGGCGACGGTGTCGAAGCTGTCGGGCTTCGCCGCCGCGCGTGCCTCGAGTTCGCCGTCGGGGCCGTACAGCATCAGCTGGCGCAGGCCCGGGCTCTCGGCGCGGGCGGCCACCAGCTCCTCGGCCAGGCCGGCGTCGCACAGCGCATGGCTGACCTCGGCGAGCTTGACGATTTCCCCGAGTTCCTTGGCGCGCAGCAGCGGCATGGTGCCGACCGCGACGCCGCCCGCTTTCCACACCGCCAGCCAGCATGCGGCCAGCCACGGCGTATTGGCGCCGCGCAGCAGCACCCGGTTGCCCGCCACCAGGCCCATGTCCTCGACCAGCACGCGGGCGAGGCGGTTCACCTGCTGCTGCAGCTGGCGATAGGTCCAGTGGATGTCCTTGCCGATGATCGCCGGACGCTCGCCGTGGCCTTCGGCGACGGCGCGGTCGAGCAGTTCGGTGGTGGCGTTGAGTTGCGCGGGAAACTGCAGCTCGGGGCGCTCGAAGACCAGTTCCGGCCACTGCTCGACGGGCGGCAGGTGGTCGATGACGAAACGGTCGATATGGGCACTTGTGCTCATTGCTTGATTCCTCTGCCATTGGGGGCCGGGGGCCCTCGTTCGATGTCGGACTCTGACGGCCCGTTGTGGTATCGGCCTGAACGCTGCCGCATCACGTCATGGAACAAGTTTTTGCCAAATGGGGAATGAAGTCAATAGATAAACAATAAAAACTAGAATAATTTATACATGAAATATATGAAAATGAATGGAAAATTTACAAGTGACTGTAAGACAGAATGTTTTGGCGTTTGGTTCGTTGTGCCTGCATTCAGTGCGGCGAGCAGTGTGAGTGTATCGGAGCCGGATGTAGCGAACGGCAGCGACGGCGGAAGCTTCGCCGGATGCACCTGGCGGGACGGCGGCAATGACCGTGCGAGAGTCGACGCCATGGTGGCAATCCCGCCCCCCAGGCCCTATCATTCCCCGCCGATCTACGCGTGCAGGTTTCCCTGTGCATTTCTTCAGGCCGCAGCGCATAGATCGGCTGCATTCATGTTTGTTCATATCGAATACGAAGCGTGGTCGGTGCATCCGAACCATGCCATCAGGAGACAGAGACATGGATACCCCCCAACTCGTCCTGGGCCCGCAGTTGAGTTCGCTGCCGATCCGGTCGGCCCGGGCCTGGGCCGATACCGTCAATGAGCGCTTCTTGCCACTGGAGCACTCGGCACGCCGGACCGAGGATTTCGTTGCCCACATCGACCTCCTCGACCACGCCGCAACCGGACTGGCGATGGTGCGCACCCAGGCCCACCGGGTGACGCGCACGCGAACGCTTGCCGATCGTTCCGACGAGGCCTATTTCAAGACCTTCTGGCTGCTGCAGGGACGCTGCGAGATCGAACAGGGCTCCAACCGCTCGATGCTCGAACCCGGTGGGTGGACGGTGTATGACACGACGCGGCCGTACTCGATCGAGCTCGGCGACGACAGCCAGTTCCTGGTGCTGCTGCTTCCGCACCAGAGTTGCCGCGAATGGCAGGGCGTCAGCGAACGTATCTGCGGCCTGCCGCTGGCGAACGATGCCTGTTCCCGTGGCGCGCTGTTTGCGCTGATGTCGATGTTCGGCCCGGGTGTCGCGAGCGAATCGCAGGGCGCGAAGGCGGTGGTCGATGCGGCAGGGCGCATGCTGTCCGCGGCGATCCTGGCGCAGACACCGGCGCACAATGCCGACAGCCGCCTGGAGCGGCGGCTTGCCGATGCCCGACGTTATGTTCTCGACCATCTGGGTGATGCCTGCCTCACCCCCGACCGCCTGGCCGCGGCGCTGCATATGTCGCGCCGGGCCTTGTACACGCTGTTCAACGCGCTGGGGGTGACCCCGGGCAGCTTCATTCTGGAAACCCGGCTCGAATGCTGCCGCACGGCCTTGGCCGACCCTGCGCGCCGCCACCAGACGATCACCGAGATCGCGCTCGATAGCGGCTTCTGCGACAGCGCTCACTTCAGCCGGCTGTTCAAGAGCCGCTTCGGCCTGCCGCCACGGGAGTGGCGCGAGCGGCGCTGAACGACGGCGGTCCGAAGTGCACGCGGGTACAAACCGGCGTGCACCGAGCGTAAAGCGCGCAGCGGATCGGCCTGCGAAACTCCTCCTCGTAGTTCAATAAAACGATGGGGAGACACCATGACACTGCCGTACCTCGTGCGCCTTGCCGGCGCGACCTGCCTTCTGCCGATCGCCTGCGCGGTAACGGCCGCCCCGGCCGGGCCCGCCGCGGTCGATGGCGCCCGCATCATCGCGGCCGACAGCGAGCCGGGCAACTGGATGAGCCACGGCCGCACCTATGACGAGCAGCGATTTTCCCCACTCAAGCGCATCGACGACGGCAACGTCGGCCAGCTCGGACTGGCCTGGACCGCTAAGCTCGACGTGGACCGGGGGGTCGAAGCCACCCCGATCGTGGTCGACGGTGTGATGTACACCACCGGGGCCAAGAGCATCGTGTATGCGTTCGATGCACGCACCGGCAAACAGCTGTGGAAATACGACCCCGAGGTTCCGGGCATTCGTCTGTCCGAGGGGTGTTGCGATGTGGTCAACCGCGGCGTCGCGGTGTGGCAGGGCAAGGTCTTCGTCGGGGCCTATGACGGCCGCCTGATCGCCCTCGATGCGCGCAACGGACGCAAGCTGTGGGAAACCGACACCGTGATCGACCATGGCCGCAGCTATACGATTACCGGCGCGCCGCGGGTGATCAAGGGCAAGGTCCTGGTCGGCAACGGTGGCGCGGAGTACGGCGTACGCGGCTACATCTCGGCTTTCGACGCGGAGAGCGGCAAGCTCGCCTGGCGCTTCTTCACCGTGCCCGGCGACCCGGCGCTGGAGAAGGACGACCGGGCGATGGGGATCGCGCGCAAGACCTGGCATGGCGCCGAGTACTGGAAGCAGGGCGGTGGGGGAACGGTTTGGGATTCGATGGCCTACGATCCGGAACTGGATCTGCTCTACATCGGCACCGGCAACGCGTCGTGGTGGAACCGTCAGGCACGCTCCGAGGGCAAGGGCGACAACCTGTTCGTGTCCTCGATCGTCGCACTGCGCCCCTACAGTGGGGACTACGTCTGGCATTACCAGACCACGCCCGGTGATATGTGGGATTACACCGCCACCCAGCACATCATCCTGGCCGAGCTCCCGGTCGATGGAAAGCCGCGCAAGGTCCTGATGCAGGCACCCAAGAACGGCTTCTTCTACGTGCTCGACCGGGTCACCGGTCAATTGCTGTCGGCCGAGAAATTCGCGCCGGTCAACTGGGCTACGCATGTGGATCTCAAGACCGGTCGCCCGGTCGTGGACGAAGAAGCGGCCAATTACCTGAAGGGGCCCAAGCTCATTTCGCCCGCTTTCATCGGCGCCCACAACTGGCATCCGATGTCGTTCAACCCGAAGACCGGTCTGGTGTATATCCCGATGCAGGAGACTGCCGGCATGCTGTCCGCGCCGGCCGACCCGCAACGCATCGCGCACAAGTCGGTGGTCAATCTGGGGGTGGATGTGCCCGATCTTCCTGAGGATCCGGCCGTCGTCAGGCAGATCGCCGCAAGCTTCAAGGGCAAGCTGCTGGCCTGGGACCCGGTTGCACAGAAGGCGGCCTGGAGCCAGGACTATCACACCATCTACAACGGCGGCACGCTGTCGACGGCCGGCAACCTGGTGTTCCAGGGTACCGCCGACGGGCGGGTCACGGCCTACGCGGCCGACAGCGGCAAGCTGCTGTGGGAGTCCCCGGCCAATACCGGGGTCATGGCCGGCCCGGTCACCTACGAGGTGGCCGGCGAGCAGTACGTCAGCTTCATGGCCGGCTGGGGCGGTACCTTCCCCTTGCTCCTCGGGCCCTTGTCGGTCGAGGCCAAGGTACGCCCCGAAGCCCGCGTGCTTACTTACAAGCTCGGCGGCAAGGCCACCCTGCCCGCGCCGCAGCAGGCTCCGCAGACGGTGCCGCAACCGCCCGCGGTGACCGCCAGCGCGGACGATGTGGCCGCCGGGCGGACGCTGTACAACGGCTTCTGCGGCAGTTGCCACGGCTTGAACGCGATCTCCGGCGGCGTGCTGCCCGACCTGCGCTACCTCGATGCGCGCAAGCATGGGCAGTTCAAGGACATCGTGTTGATGGGGGCGCGCGCCGCGAAGGGTATGCCGCCGTTCGCCGGCACGATCGCCGAGGCCGATGCGGATCGCATTCACCAGTACCTGATCAAGCGGGCACACGACCTCCGTCAGGAAACCGCGAGCGCAGCCAGGCCCTGAGCGTCGCGCCTCGTCCCGGGGCGGCCTCGCCGTCCCCGTTTCACCACAAAAACCACAATCTGGAGACTCACCATGAAACAGACCCTGCGCGGCCTGACGGCCACTCTCGTCCTGACGTTCGGCGCCAGCCTTGCCCATGCCGACGTCAAACCGGATGGCGGCGACTACCAGGCTGCACCGCCGGGCACCGACCTGCTGGTGCTGTACTACCAGCACCACACCGCCGACAAGGTCTACAGCCGCGGCAACAAGGTCGTCGACGATCTCGATCTCGCGCTCGACGTCGGCGTCGTCCGCTATGTGCATTTCGCCAAGTGGGGCGACTACATTGTCGATCCACAGGTGATCCTGCCCTTCGGCCGCCAGCGCGTCGGCCTGGCCGACAGCACGACCTCGGGCATCGGCGATCTGACCTTCGGCGGCACCTTGTGGACCATCGCGGACTTCGAGCGCGGCGAGCATCTGGGCTGGTCGGTGTTCATCACCGCGCCGACCGGCAGCGACAAGAACGAGGGCTTCGCGCTCAGCCAGAATCGCTGGGCCGCCGATTTCCAGCTCGGCTACGTGCGAAAGCTCGGTCCGAAGTGGACCGTCGATGCGATCGGCGAGGTCGAGTTCTACCAGGACGAGCGCAAGACCGATGTTCGCCGCGACGCGCTGTTTCAGGTCCATACCCATTTGCGCTATCACCTCACCGATGCGACCCATCTTGCGCTGTCCTATCGGCACAACTGGGGCGCGAAGGAGCGCCTGAACGGCGCCACGCTGGCGGGCGAGCACGATAACGGCAACCTGACCCTGACCTGGGCCTCCTTCGTCGCCCCTAGCTGGCAGGTGCAACTGCAATACAGCCACGACACCCAGGTCAGGGAAGGCCCGCTGACGCGCGGCATCCAGACTCGCCTGGTCAAGGTCTTCTGATTCATGGCGTCCCGATCGTCGGCGTCGGGCCGGGCGGCCGTGTCCCGGTCGCCGACGATTCCGACTTCCAGGTTCAACAAGCGAGGATACGAAGCATGCAGACCTTCAACATGACCATCGGCGGCAAGGCCGTCATTGCCGATCGCACCTTCGAGGTCGTCAATCCGGCCACCGGCGCCGCGTTCGCCGCGGTGCAGGCAGGTTCGCCGGCGCATGTCGACCTGGCCGTCGCCGCGGCCCGCGCGGCCTTCCCGGCCTGGAGCCGCAGTGCGGAGGTCGAGCGCCAGCGCCTGATCCTTGCGCTGGCCGACGCGCTCGAGGCCAACATGCCCGAGCTGATGGAACTCGTCACCCGCGAGACCGGCAAGCCGCTCGGCGGCCTCAACGGTGTCGGTGCCGGCATGGAAGTGGGCGGTGCGATCGCCTGGACCCGCGTCACCGCCGGACTCGAGCTGCCGGTCGAGGTGATCCAGGACAACGACGAGGCGCGCATCGAAGTGCATCGCAAGCCGCTCGGCGTGGTCGGCTCGATCACGCCGTGGAACTGGCCGCTGATGATCGCAATCTGGCATGTGATCCCGGCGCTGCGCGCCGGCAACACCGTGGTGATCAAACCGTCGGAGCTGACACCCATCGCCACGCTGCGTTTCGTCGAGCTCGCCAACACCATCCTGCCGCCGGGCGTGCTCAACATCGTCAGCGGCGAGCGCGATATCGGCGCGGCCATGGCCTGCCACCCGGGCATCGACAAGATCGTGTTTACCGGTTCGACCCCGACCGGGCGCAGGATCATGCAGAGCGCCGCCGGCAACCTGAAGCGGCTGACCCTGGAGCTCGGCGGCAACGACGCCGGCATCGTGCTGGCCGACGTCGACCCGAAGGCGGTTGCGCCGCGCCTGTTCGGCGTCGGCTTCCACAACAATGGCCAGACCTGCGCCTGCCTCAAGCGCCTCTATGTGCACGACAGCATCTACGAGGAACTGGTCGCCGAACTTGCCCGCATCGCCCGCGACACCGTGGTCGGCGACGGCATGATGTCGGATACCCAGCTCGGTCCGGTGCAGAACAAGGCGCAACTGAACTTCGTCCATGAGCTGGTCGAGGACGCCCGCGCGCGCGGCGCGCGCATCCTGTCGGGCGGCCAGCCGTGCGCCGGGGCAGGCTACTTCTACCCGCCGACGGTGATCGCCGACGCGACCGACGGCATGCGGGTGGTCGACGAGGAGCAGTTCGGTCCGGTGCTGCCGGTGATCCGCTACACCGACCTCGACGAGGCGATCGCGCGCGCCAACGACAACGACAATGGGCTGGGCGGCTCGGTATGGTCGAACGATCGCGCCCGCGCGGCCGCGGTGGCCATGCAGCTCGAATGCGGCACTGCCTGGGTGAATGAGCACGGCGCGGTCCAGCCCGATGCTCCCTTCGGCGGGGTCAAGCAGTCGGGCATCGGAGTCGAGTTCGGGCGCTACGGCCTGGAGGAATACACGTCGATCCAGACCCTGAAGATCATGAAGCGTTGACCGGCGGCGTACCGCTCCTCCGCGCTGCTTTGGACTGTCCCGCGGCCAAAGCAGCGTTGTCGCCCGTGATGGGGCAATGCCGTTCAGCGGATGCTGCGCGGCATTTTTTTTATGGCGACCGCTCGCTCCGGACTCACCATAGTGCACCGCGTGCCGCGCGCATCTTGCGCACCATCGCATCGAAGAATTTCACCGCGAAGCCGGAGTCGCGGATTAGCATCTGGGTGAGGTCGGCGCATTTCTGCCCGATCTCGACCGGCAGTGGCGTGTCTTCGCCGGGGATCATGCCGGCGTGGCACTGGATCTCGGCCGCGCGCTGCACCGTCCATAGCAGGAAGAATGTCCGTTCGATATCCATTTCACCGACCGCCACGCCGTGGTTACGCAGCACCAGGATGTGCTTGTCGCCCAGGCTGGCAAGCATGCGGCCCTTCTCCTCGGCGAACAGGGTGATGCCCTCGAACGCGTGGTAACCGACGCGGCCGTAAAGCTGCGCGCCGTAGAAATTGTCGTGGGAAAAGCCGGCCTTCTTCTGCGCCACCGCCGACACCGCATTGGTGTGGGTGTGGATTACGCAGTGGATGTCCTCGCGCGCGCCGTGGATCGCGCTGTGCAGCGCGAAGCCAGCGGGGTTGGCGTCATAGGGCGAGGGCTCGACCTTGTTGCCTGCGAGGTCGACCTTCAACAGGTTGGCCGGGGTCACCTCGGTGTAGTTGAGGCCGAAGGGATTGACCAGGTAGGCGTGCTCGCCGCCGGGCAGGCGCGCGGAGATGTGGTTGAAGATGGTCTCGGTCCAGCCGAAGAAGTCCACCAGGTGGTAGCACTCGGCGAGGCGGATGCGAAGGGCCCACTCGGCGTCGCTGCAATGCTCGGGTTTGACGGCGGCGGGGCTGGCGGCTGCATTCATGGCGTGTCCTTTTCTCTGAGAGGATGGGAGTGAGGGTCAGGCGTGGCGGGCGCTCTGGGTGCCGCGAAAACGGGCGAGGGCGATGACCTTGCGCGTGACTGGCATCGGGAGGTCGAAGCGGGCCGCCAGTTCGAGCACCGCATCGCCGATCGCGGCGAGTTCCAGCGGCCGGCCCTTGTCGTAGTCCTGCAGCATCGAGGTCCGCACCGGCCCCATCGCGGCGCCGAGTTCGAGGTGGGTCAGCGGGTCGATCTCCACCCGCGCGCCGTAGCTTGCGGCCACCAGCAGCACCTCGCGCATGATCGCGACCACGGTTTCCTTGAGCTCGGGGCGGGTGTAGAGCTCTTCGAGCGTCGCGCCGGTGATCACCGACAGCGGGTTGGTGCTGATGTTGGCGATGATCTTGGTCCACAGCTTGTCGCGGATGCGCTCCAGCGGGCGGGCCTCGATGCCGCCGGCCTCGACCGCCGCACAGAGTGCCTGCAGGCGCGGGCTGAGGCCATTTTCCGGTTCGCCGAACATGATCAGGTGCGGGGTGCGCGCCACCACCTGGCCCGGCGCCTCGACCTCGGCAGCAATGAACACCACGCTGCCGATGATGTGGCGCAGCGGCAGCATGGCCGAGAGCCCTCCGTCGGGGTCGACCGCGTGCACGGTCTCGTCGGCGAAGCGGCCGCCTTCGCCGTGGAAGTACCACCACGGCACGCCGTTTACCGTGGGTACGACGATGGTATGTTCGCCGATCAGCGGCTGCAGTCGCGGCAGGATCGTGGCCAGGTCCTGCGCCTTGGCGCAGACGAAGACGACATCCTGGACGCCGAAGTCGGCCTGTTCGCCGGCGTGGACCGGCACCCGGTGGGTGCCTTCGGGATCGGTCAGGGTGATGCCGTCGCGCTGGATCGCCTCCAGCGTCGCGCCGCGCGCGAGCACGCTGACGGCGTGCCCGGCCAGCGCGAGGCGGGCGGCGATCGTGCACCCGATCGCGCCGGCGCCGGCGATGCAGATGCGTTTTGGTTCGGAGTGGGACATGGTGGACTCCAGGAAGAATTCAGGTCGCCAGCATCGCCTGATGCTTGCCCCCGAGCCCGAGATAGGCCTCGATCACCCGCGGGTCGTCCTTCAACTTCTCGGCCGGGCCTTCCATCGCGATCTGCCCGGTCTCGAGCACATAGGCGTAGTCGGCCACCTGTAGCGCGGCGCGCGCGTTCTGCTCGACCAGCAGGATCGACACCCCGCGCCTTCTCAACTCGGCGATGATGCGAAAGATCTCGCGCACGATCAGCGGCGCCAGCCCCAGGCTCGGCTCGTCGAGCATCAAGAGCT
>NZ_JBDGKX010000030.1:0-16202 GCF_057656155.1 Azoarcus sp. Soil_N_20
GTAGTTGAGCAGCGTCACGTAGAACGGCGGCATCACCAGCGGGGCGATCAGCAACAGGCCGAGGAAGGCGGCGAGGACAAAGCGGGGAGACAGCATCGCGTTACCCTTGGTCGCGGCCGGAGCAACGGGGTCGATCGGCAGGCGGGCGGTCATTCTTCTTCCTCCACATGACGGATGGTGAGGGAGCGCCACAACAGGAAGGGGATGATCAGCGTGAATACGATCACCTCCTTGTAGGTGCTGGCCCAGAAGGCGGAGAAGGCTTCGATCATGCCGACCAGCAGCGCGCCGAGCGCCGCCAGCGGGTAGCTCACCAGTCCGCCGATGATCGAACCGATGAAACCCTTGAGGCTGATGATGAAACCCGAGTCGTAGTAGATCGTCGTGATCGGCGCGATCAGAATGCCGGACAGGGTGCCGATAAAGGCGGCGAGAAAGAAGCTCGCCTTGCCGGCGAACACCGGCGAAATCCCCATCAGACGCGCACCGGCGCGGTTGATCGCGGTGGCGCGCAGCGCCTTGCCGTAGATCGTGCGCTCGAAGAACTGGTACAGCCCGATGATCAGTGCGAGCGAGGCGGCGATCACCCACAGGGTCTGGCTGTTGAGCGTGATCGGACCGAGGGCGAAGCTGGCTTCGGAGAATGGCAGGGTCTTGGCGCCACTGGGGCCGAAGATCAGCAGGGCGATGCCGACCATCGCCACGTGCACCGCAACCGATACGATCAGCAGCACGAGCACCGGTGCATTGGCGATCGGCTGGTAGAACAGGCGGTAGAACTGCGGCCCCATCGGGACCACCAGGGCCAGGGTGAGTCCGATCTGCGCTGCCATGGACAGGCTTGCCAGCGGCAGTTCGTGCAGCAGCAGGGCCAGCGCAAACGGGTAGACCAGTTTGACGGTCTGCATGACGGTCGGTCGGATTCGGCCGCGGCTGCGGTATTGTTCGAGCAGATCCAGGGTGGCTTCGGCGACAGCCAGCCCGGCCAGCAGCCAGACCAGGGTCGTCGTATGGCCGGCCTGCAGGGCGGCCATGGTGAGCGCGCCGAAGGCGACGAATTCGCCCTGGGGAATGAACAGCACCCGGGTGACGGTGAAGACGAGCAGGATGGACAGGGCCAGCAGCGCGTAGATTGCGCCGTTGGTGATCCCGTCCTGCCCGAGGAACATTGCGACTTGTAGATTCATGGCTGCGTGTGTCCTTCTATCGGGGCACCGTTGCCGCGCTTCGGGGCGCGACATCCGGCAGGCGACGCGGGTGGCGCCATGGTTCCCGGGCCGGCGGGAAACGCGGGGTGCGCGTTCCCGCCGGGCGTGCGGACGCCGCGGGGATCGACCCGCAGGCGCCCGGCTGGTCCGGGACGACCGGGCAGTTGTTGCCATCGCACCGCGGTCCGATGGCCGTTCTGCCTCTCTGCCGCTACGTCGCCAGACGTGCGGCCTGATGGAAAGGGCGGTGGGCGGCGGTCTTACTTGACCAGGGTCCAGTTGCCATCCTTCACCGTGATCATCACCCGACCGCGCTCGTCGAAGCCGCTGTGATCCGCGGCCGACATGTTGTACACGCCCTGGGTGCCAACCAGTTCCTTGGTCTGCTCCAGTGCATCGCGCAGCGCCGAACGGAATTCCTTGGTGCCCGGCTTGCCGGCCTTGGCCGCGAGCGGGATCGCCTGTTCCAGCAGCAGACCCGCGTCATAGACGTTGGCGCCGAAGGTCGCCGGCTTGTTGCCATGCATCTTCTCGTAGTCGGCGATGTACTTGGTTGCCACGGCCTTTGACGGGTTGCTGTCGGCGATCTCCGGCAGCACCAGCATCAGGCTGGCGGCGAGGATGGTGCCTTCGACCTTCTTGCCGCCGAGCTTCAGGAAGTCGGGCAGCGCGGCGCCGTGGGTCTGGTACATCTGGCCCTTGTAGCCGAGGTCGAACAGGGTGGTCTGCGGCAGCACCGAGGGGCCGCCCGGGGCAGTCACCAGCACTGCGTCCGGCTTGGCGCCGACGATCTTGAGCGCCTGGCCGGTGACCGAGCTGTCGGAGCGCTGGAACTTCTCGCTGGCCACGATCTTGATCCCGTTCTTCTCCGCCAGACCGGCCATCACCTTGCCCCAGTTTTCGCCGAAGGGGTCGGCGGTGCCGATCAGGCCGAGGGTCTTCACGCCCGACTTGACCATGTGCTCGGTCAGCGCCTTGGCGATGATGTCGTCGTTCTGGGTGGTCTTGAACACCCATTTCTTCTGATCGGTCATCGGCAGCACCACCGCGGCGGTGCCCACCGGGGCCAGCATCGGCACGCCGGCCTCGGCGACGAACTGGATCGTGCCCATGGCGTTGGGCGAGCCGGAGGGGCCGATGATGGCGTCGACGTTCTGCTCGGTCAGCAGCTTCTTGACCGCGGTCACCGAGGCGGTGGAGTCGCTGGCGTCGTCGAGGGCGATGTACTCGACCGTGAGGTCGCCGACCTTGGTCGGCAGTAGCGGCACGGTGTTCTTCTGCGGGATGCCGACCAGGGCGGTCGGGCCGGTGGAGGAGGCGATCACGCCGACCTTGACCTGCGCCAACGCACTGCCGGCAAAGGCGGTGAGGGTGGCAAGGGCGATGGCAGCGGGGAGTTTCTTCAGCATCATGGCGGTGTTCTCCGTTGGTATGGTCGTACTGCGGATGAAGGGAATGAAGCGGGCTGCGTGGATCAGATGGTGATGCTTCCTACACTTGCACCGCCGCAGACATATAGCGTCTGCCCGGTGACGAAACTGTTCAGCGGATCGGCGAAGAACATCACCGCGCGGGTGACGTCGTCGGCGCGTCCGACGCGGCGCACCGGGATGCTGGCGGCGAGCGCCTTGTCGCGCTCGCTGCCGGCCTCGATCACCGCGTAGTACATGTCGGTCTGGATCGGCCCGGGCGCGACCACGTTCACGGTGATGCCCTTGGGCCCGAGCTCCAGCGCCCAGGTGCGCGCCATGCCGATCATGCCGGCCTTGGTTGCCGAGTATGCGGTGCGGGTCGGCAGGCCGAGCGCGCCGCGCGAGGACATCAGCACCACGCGGCCGAAGCGGCGCTCTTCCATGCCCGGCAGCACCGCCTGCATCAGGCTGATCGCCGCGCCGAGGTGGATCTGGGTCAGGCCCTGCAGTTCTTCGAGCCTGACCTCGCCGAGCAGCTTGGGCCAGATCACGCCGGCGTTGTGGATGAAGTGGCTGACCGGGAAGTCGCGCGCGATCTGCTGCGCGGCCTCTTCGGTGGCGGCGGCGTCGAGCAGGTCCACCTGCACGGTCGTGAGGCGGGGATGGGACCATTCCGGTGCGCGCCGCGCCATCGACACGACCTCGTAGCCGTCGTCGAGCATGCGTTTGCAGAGGTCGGCGCCGATGCCTGCCGAGCCGCCGGTGACCACTGCGACCATGGGTTCGCTCATCGTGCGTACCTCAAGCCGACGGCGCCAGGGCCAGCACCCGCAGCGGGCTGCCGGAGCCGTTGCGAATCTTGAGCGGGGCGGCGAAGATCAGCGCGCCCTGGGGCGGCAGCTGGTCGAGGTTGGTCAGGCATTGCAGGCCGTAGCGGTTGTTGCCGTGCATGTAGTAGTGGCAGGGGTAGGGCGGGTTCAGGTGATGGGCCTGGCCGGCGTCGGTACCGACCGACTCGGTGCCGAAGCCATGCACGTTCCGTTCCCGTACCAGCCAGGGCACGACTTCGGCATCCGGGCCCGGCGAATGCGCGCCGTCCTCGGCCATGTTGAGGTATTCCTTCGGCGTGGCGCGCTTGGACCAGTCGGTGCGCAGCAGCACCCAGGCACGCTCCGGAATGCGGCCGTGCTTTTCTTCCCAGGCCCTGACGTAGTCCACCGTGAGCAGGAAGTCGGGGTTCTCGGCGCTCTCGGCGGAGACGTCGATCACGCAGGCCGCGGCGATGAAGTTCTCGACCGGGATCGAGTCCACCGCGTTGTCGGGCAGGTCCTTGCCGCTGATCCAGTGGACCGGTGCGTCGAAGTGGGTGCCGGTGTGCTCGGACATGGAGAAGTTGTTCCAGTACCAGGCCGGGCCGCGCTCGTCGTAACGCGAGATTTCCTCGATGCGGAAGGGCCAGGCCTGGCCGAACTCGGGCGGCAGCACGATGGTGGGGAACTCGGGCGCGAGGGTCTGGGTGAGGTCGACCAGTTTCAGGCGGCCGGACAGCAGCTCGGCGAGGAATTGGGTGAGGATGGGGGTGGTCATTTGTCGTTCTCCATTTCTGCTATTCGGGCGATGCCTTGTCGAACGTCGATTTCGAAGGTTCTGTTCCTCCCCCTTCAAGGGGGAGGTTAGGAGGGGGATGGGTTGTTGCGACGCCTGCAAACCCATCCCCACCCCAACCCTCCCCTTGAAGGGGAGGGAGTTCACTCGCTTCCTACTGGTTGCCCAACTCGCGCTCGACGCCCTTGTGGTTCTCACGCAGGCGTTCGCGGATTTCCTCCGCGATGTCGCCGACATAGACGTCCTCGACGCCGTCCTGCAGGCCCTTGACGATGGCCTTCGCCACCGCCGACGGGGCGAGCTTGGGCGGCGGGGTGAGCTGCTCCCACTCCTCGTCGATCGGGCCGGGGAAGACGTTCACCACCCGCACCCCGGCGCCGCACAGTTCGGCGCGCAGGGTCTGCGCGGCTGACAGCGCCGCTGCCATCGAGGCCGACCAGGCGCCGCGCGTGGGCAGCGCCGCCAGCGCGTGGATCGACAGCACGTTCACCCAGGCCACCGCGTTGTTGCTGCCGTCGGCGGCGCGAAAGCACATGCCGGGACCGAAGGCCTGGGCCAGGCGCATCAGGCCGAGCACGTTCACGTCCATCGCGTCGCGGGCGAGGATCACGTCCTTGCGCCCGAGGATGCCGCCGTCGCGCAGGTAGGAGGCCGTGTTCACCAGGATCTCGACCTTGCCGCCGATCGAGGCCGCCAGGCGGTCGACCGAATCGGTGTCGGTGACGTCGAGCTCGACGACCTGCACCCGCGGGTCGGCGGCGAGCTTGTCGAAGGCGGCGACCGTCTTCCACGTCGTCGGGTCGCCGAGGAAGACCGTGTTGGCACCGGCGTCGAGCATCGCCCTGGCCACCGCCAGGCCCATCGCCGACTTGCCGTCGGTGACCAGCGCACGGCGGAACTTCGGATCGCAGGTCGATTCGCGCACATGCGGGGCATCGTTCATGTTCGGGGTGTCCTTTTCGGGCAGGGCATGGAGCACGGCCTGGCCGCTGCGGTCGAGCTTCAGGGTGAGGCGCACCGCACCGTTCTCGGCGCAGTCCTCATGCACATGGGCGACCACCACCGGACCGGCGGCCATCTTCACCGTGCCCACGCGCCACGGCAGGCGCTCGCGGAAATAGAGGTCGTTGCTGTGGCGCAGCGTGGTGGTGGCAATCAGTTCGCCACGGTTGTCCACCGGCTTCCACGCCAGATGTTCGGACAGGCAGTGGCCGCAGACTTCGCGCGGTGGGTATTGCACCGTGGCGCAGTCGGCGCAGACCTGCAGTTCGAAGCTGCCTTCGGCCGCCGCGCGGGTCAGACCCTGCGCGCTGCGGCTGCGGGCACCCGGCGGCAGCGTGGCGAGGCGGGTGCGCTCGACCGGGTTCTTCTTTTTCGGTTTGAGGAGTGCCTCGCTCATGCCGTCTCTCCCCGTTCGAGGATGGCCGCGCCCGAGCACAGGCCGCGGTCGTAATTGATCATGCCGAAGCCGGACACCATGCCGAGGCGGGCGCCTTCGACCTGGGTGGCGCCGGCGCTGGCAGTGAGCTGGCGCAAGGCCTGGACGAAGCCGAGGTAGCCGCCGGCGGCGCCGGCCTGGCCGACCGAGAGCTGGCCGCCCGAGGTGTTGAACGGGAAGTCGCCGTCGACGGTGAAGCGGTGTTCGCGGACGAAGGCCGGGGCCTCGCCCTTGGCGCAGAAACCCAGGTCCTCGAACTGCATCATGTTGATCACCGGGTAGTCGTCGTAGGTCTCGAGGAAGTCGATGTCGTCGGGGGCGGTGCCGGCGTGTTCATACAGCGCGTCCTTGTCCATTGCCCAGCCGCCACGGAACTGGATCGGATCTTCCGGAAACGCGTTGTGGCGCTCGATGGTGGAGCGGATACGGACGAAGGGCAGTTTCAGCGCGCGCGCACGGTCTTCGGTCATCACCAGGTAGCCCTCGGCGCCGGCGCACGGCATCACGCAGTCGAACAGGTGGATGGGGTCGGTGATCGGGCGCGCGTCGATGTACTGCGACAGGGTCAGGGGCTTCTTCATCAGCGCGTGCGGGTTCTTGAGCGCGTTGTCGCGCTGGGCGACGCACAGCTTGCCGAAGTCCTCGCGAGTGGCGCCGTAGTGTTTCATGTAGTAGTCGGTCAGCAGCGCGAAGCTGGCGTTGGGGCCGCCGGCACCGTAGGGATAGACCGCGTCCTGGGCGAAGCGCGAGAACTGGCTCACCGTATTGCGGAAGGAATCGACCTGGTTGGTGTCGCCGGCGATACAGGCGATCACCTCGGCGTCGCCGGCCTGCACGGCGCGCGCGGCGCGGCGCAGCGCGACCACGCCGGAGGCGCCGCCCATCGGGATGTGATCGAGCCAGCGCGGGCTCATGCCCAGATGCTGCATCAGGCCGACGGCGGTATCCGGGCCGAGGGTGAAGCTGGAGACGCAGACGCCGTCGACCTCGGTCTTGGCCACACCGGCGCCGCGGATCAGCTCGCCGAGCGCGCGCCCCAGCCACCAGTGCGCGCTGTGGGTGGAGTAGCGGGCATAGGGTATGGTCACCGGCATCACCGCGACCACGCCGTCGTAGCCGAGTCGTTTGCGGGCGAGGCTGCTCACTTGTGCTCCCCCTGGCGCTTTTTCATCGCGCAGGTGTCGACGCAGGCGGCGGTGCCGACCAGGGTCGGGGCCAGGGCCTTGAGTTCGCCGCGCTGGATCTTGTTGGTGGTGGTCAGCGGCAGGCTGTCGACGAAGGCGACGTAGCCCGGGGCCTTGTAGTAGGCGAGCTGAGACAGTGCCCAGTTGACCAGGTCCGCAGCGGCCGCTTCCATCGCCGGGCGATCGGCGGGCGGGTTCTGGGCGACGACCAGGGCCATGACTTCGTCGCCACGCACCGGGTCGGGCACCGCGGCGACCGCGATCGACTTCACCAGCGGGTGCTGCTGCAGCACGGCTTCGACTTCGACCGCGGCAATGTTCTCGCCGCTGCGGCGGATGACGTTCTTCTTGCGATCGACGAAGTGCAGATAGCCGTCGGCGTCGCGGCGCACGATGTCGCCGGTGTGGAACCAGCCGCCGGCCCACGCTTCGTCGGTGGCGGCCGGGTCCTTGAGGTAGCCGGCGAGGAAGCCGTAGCGCGGGTCGTCGCCGGCGTGGCGCACCAGCAGTTCGCCCTGTTCCTCGGTACTTGCCTCGCGACCGTCGTCGGTGACGATGCGCACCAGCACGTCGTCTTCTTCCTTGCCGAAGCAGGAGGTGCCGATGTGGCGCGGTTCCTTGTTGGCGATGACGACCGCGCCGGCGCCGGTTTCGGTCATCGCCCAGGCTTCGAGCAACGGGAAGCCGAAGCGTGCCTCGAACGGGCCGTGCAGGGTGCGGTCGACGCCGGCGCCGAAGCCGAAGCGCACCGTGTGTTCGCGGTCCACCGGGGAGGCCTCGGCCTTCATCAGCATCGCCGGCATCACGCCGAGATAGTGCACCACGGTGGCGCGCGATTCACGCACGCTGCTCCACCAGCTGCGCGGGTGGAAGCGGTCGAGCGGGATCAGGCAGCCGCCGGTCATGACCATGGCCATCGTGGAGCAGGCCATGGCGTTCATGTGTACCAGCGGCAGCGGGGTGATCATGCGTTCCTTGCCCGGCTGCAGCGCGGCCAGCCCGCCGATGTTGGCGTACCACTTGCCGGCGTGCAGAAAGTAGCGGTTGGGCAGGATGCAGCCTTTGGGCCGGCCGGTGGTGCCGGAGGTGTAGAGCAGCGCGCACTCGCTGAGTTCGTGCGGGGCGGTGGCGGCGAGCGGTGCGGGGAAGGCGGCCGGCGGCGGTGCGTCGTGTTCGCCCATGGCCTGGAAGGGACGGCCGGCGCGGTCGGCGGCGGCCATGAGGTCGGGGTGGCGTTGCGGCAGGGCGACAGCGAGCGCGATTTCGGAATGGCCAATGAGGTATTCGAGCTCGGCGGCGCGCAGGTCGGGGTTGATCGGAACGACGGAGACGCCGAGCGCGTTGAGCGCGAACCAGTGCAGGAAGAAGGCGGGCCGGTTTTCGAGCAGGATGCCGACGCGGTGGCCGTGGCCGTAGCCGGCGGCGGCGTAGGCGGTGCGCAGGGTCTCGATGCGTTCGGCGGCTTCGGCGTAGCGCAGTTCGCCGGCGGCGATGCCGTAGATGTTGGCGGTCTCGGGCAGGATGCAGAGGAAGGGCTGTTTGGCCCAGCGCACTGCGGCGAGCGAGAAGGCCTGGTGGACGGTATGTGCCAAGTGGGTCTCCCGCTTACATGAAGAGCTGGATGTTGGCGAAGGCGGCTTCGCAATTGACGAGGTCGACGCGCTTGAGGCGGATCTTGAGGGTGCCATCGACTTCGACGAGGTGATGGGTGGTCCAGCCGACGTAGAGGGTCTGTTTGTCGAGGCGGGTTTCGGTGTAGTGGAAGGCGGTGCGGACGGTGTGTTCGCCTTTGGCCGGGTCGCTCGCTTCGATGGTGGGGGCTTGCAGCAGGTGGTGGCAGCGGCTTTTCGGTTGCTGGGAGAAGGTGCGCTTGCCGGAGAGGCGTTCGATGCGGACGCGCAGCAGAAGCTTGTCTTCGTACATCAGCGAGGTGTGGAGTTTGGGGTCCTGCTGGTCGTGGGCGAGCGGCATCCAGTAATAGGCGTCTTCGGTGAAGAGGGTGAGCCAGTCTTCGAAGCGCTGGTCGTCGAGCATGCGGGCTTCGGCGTAGACGAAGTCGGTGAGGGTCTTTTCGGTGATGGCGGTCATGGCTTGATCCTTGTTCGGGTGTCGCTGCAGTCCGGTGTTCTTGAGTGATGGCTGGTGCTCTTACTAACCCGGCGATGAAACAGGTGAAGTCAGTGCCGGCACTTGGTTCCTCCCCCTTCAAGGGGGAGGTTAGGAGGGGGATGGGTTTTGTGCGTCGCCGACGAAAACCCATCCCCACCCCAGCCCTCCCCTTGAAGGGGAGGGAGCAGCGCTGCCGCACTCCACTCGGTGTCGTCCATTGCCGGGCTAGTAGTCAGCCTGGTGGCATCTCTTCCTTACATGCTTTCCGTCATGAACCGGGCCCATGCGCGCATCTGTTCGCGCATCTGCATTTCGTTGGTGCCGTTGGTGACGATGTTCTTCTGGCCTTTCTCGGCCGGGTCGTAGAGGCGGGCGATGTTGATCCAGTCGCGGCCGCGCGAGTGCAGGCCTTCCTGGGCGCGTTCGTACATCTCGAGGTCGTCGTGGCCGACGACCGAGGTCGGGGCGTTGATCAGGCGGTTGTACATGATGGTGCGTTCGAGCAGCAGGTCGGGGGCGCCGACCAGGCGGAAGGTCCACGATTCCACCAGGGTCTTGTCCGCGGCGATGGGCTTGAACAGGCGCAGGGTCTGGATCGGGCCCTTGACCATGATGTTGGGGAAATACACGGTGTTGTGGCGGGTGTCGCCGAGGATCTGCTTGGCGCGCTCTTCGCCGTAGGCGGCGACCATCTGCTCCCAGTAGCCGGGCACCGGGGAGTAGGCGGCGTGGATGGAGTCGGAGACGCCGGTGTGGCCGTGGCCGTTTTCCCACACGCGGATGCCCATATTCTCGAAGAACTCGTAGGGCGACATGAAAGGGGCGAAGAGTTCGACCGCCATCGGCTTCGGCGTTCCTTCCGGGGCCTCGTTCCAGACGCGGACCGCGGTGCCGGCGGAGGATTCGTGGGCGACCATGGGGTGGCAGGTGTCGGTCTGGTTGTCGACCAGCATCTTCCAGTTGCAGTTGTGCATGTAGCGCAGCACGCCGCCGGCGATCTCGAGCTTGCCTTCGGGGGAGCGGTCCACCATGTTGTCGAGCGTGGACAGCGACTGGCCGAAGAACTCCTCGAAGCTGGGGCCGCCGGGGTTGAGGCGACAGAACACGAAGTCGCGATAGACCTTGACGTTGGGCACCGGGGCCATGCCCTGGCTGGCTTCGCAGTTCTCGAAGCCGGTGTTCTCGTAGCCCTTTTTCAGCGGAATCGCGAGCAGGCTGCCGTCGGTCTTGAAGCTCCAGGCGTGGTAGGGGCAGCGGAAGAACTTGCCAGTGTTGCCGCACACTTCGCCGGCGACCTTGACGCCCTTGTGCGGGCAGCGGTTGTAGAGCACGCGCACGCTGTCGTCGGAGTGGCGGACCATGACGACCGGTTCGGTGCCGACGGTGGTGGTGTAGTAGTCGCCCTTGTTCGGCACCTGACTGGCATGGCCGACATAGACCCAGGTGTTGGCGAACAGGTGCTCCATCTCCAGTTCGAAGACCTCCTGGTCGATATAGGTGTCCTTGTGCACTTCAGTGTCGCGCACCAGTGCGTGGATGGCGTCCGGGTTGCCGCGATATTTGCTCATTTGCTGTCCCCTCTTGGTATCAGAGATCGAGCACCAGGCGGGGCGATTTGGCCCGCGAGATGCAGATCTGGATCATCTTGCCGCTCGCCTTTTCGGCGTCGGACAGGAAATAGTCGCGGTGCTCGGGCTCGCCTTCGAGCACCGTGGCGGTACATACGCCGCATTCGCCGCGCTTGCAGTCGTACATCGGGTCGCAGCCGGCGGCCTCGAGCACTTCGAGGATGGTCTTGTCGGCGGGGACGGTGAGCACCTTGCCCGACTGGCGCAGTTCGACTTCGAAGGCCCGGTCGCCCGTCACCGGGGCGGCCGAGGTGAACAGTTCGAAGTGGATGTGGCCGGCCGGCCAGCCGCGTGCCTTGGCGCCTTCGATCAGGGCGTCGATCATGCCCTTGGGGCCGCACACGTAGAGGTGCTGGGTGGTGGAGAGGCGGTCGAGCAGGGCGCCGAGGTCGAGCCGGGTGGCCGGGTCGTCGTCGGCATGCAGGTGCAGCGCCGGGCCGGCGAGCGCGGAGAGTTCGTCGACGAAGGCGAGCTGGTCGCGGCTGCGACCGCTGTAGTGCAGCACCCAGGGGCGGCCCGTGGCCTGCAGCGCGGTGGCCATGGAGGCGATCGGGGTGATGCCGATGCCGCCGGCGATCAGCACGGTTTCGCCTTCGCCGGGTTCCGAAGCATGCAGCGGAAAGTCGTTCTTGGGGCCGCTGACCCTGATCCGGTCGCCGACCGCGAGGCTGTGCATGTGGCGCGAGCCGCCGCTGCTGGCGTCTTCGAGGCGCACGCCCAGGCGATACTCGGCGGGGGTGGCGAAGCTGCCGGGGGCGGTGTCGAAGTTGACCAGCGAGTAGCAGCGCGGGTCGGCCAGCCCGGGAATGCTCACCTGCAGGTGGGCGCCGGGGGAGAACGCCGGGAGGGCGGTGCCCTCCGGGGCCCGCAGGTGAAGGGTGCGGATCAGCGGCGTGGCGGCCTGTGCTGCGCTGATCGTGAGTTCCAGTTCCGGCATGTGCTGTCTTCCTCTCGTGTCCCGTTTGTTCCGTCTGTCGCGGATCAGGCCGCCAGGCGGCTGAACTGCCCATCCTTGGCCGTGGTGCTGTTGCGGCCCAGGAGCAGGGCAAGCTGGGCGTCGAGCTGACGGCCTTCCTCGTCGGCCATCGCCGCTTCGAGCAGCTTGTGCAGGGTGGCGGCGGCGTCGCCCGGCTCGGTGCCGGCGGCGGCGAGCCGGTCGGCGGCGGCCATCAGGCTGGCGAAGCGTTTGTCGCCACGGTCGTGGGTGCCGCTGTAGCCCTTGACGATGCGCCGGCAGTGCAGCACTTCCACCGCAAGTTCGTAATTGTCCTTTGCGGCGAAGGCCCGTACGCGCTCGAGCCACTCGCGCAGCTGCGCGGTCTCGATCTGGTGACGCAGCAGGCTGCGGCGGAAGCGGCGCATGCCGGCCACCGCATACAGGGCGAGGAACCAGGTCAGAGTGCCGGTCTGCACGCGGCGGCCCTTTTCCATGCGGCGTTTGACGAAACCGCCGATGCCCTTCGACTGCTCGAGCCAGCGACCGAGTCCGGTGGGCAGGGTGCCGCAGATCTCTTCCAGGCGCGGATGCATGTATTCGGTGGTGTAGACCAGCTGGTCGGCCTTGGCCCCGACTTCCTGGCGCACGCGCTCGAAGCGGCTGCCGCGGGTCTTGAGGTCGGCCACCCGGATCACGTCGTCGTAGCTCATCGCGACCGCGATGCGGTGGGCCGCGGCGCGGGTCAGCGCCCAGCCCTTGGCGTCGCCGCCATGACGGGCGTCGAGCGCGCGCAGTTCCGCGCAGGTGTCGAGGTATTCGGCGGCGTAGGCGATGTCCTGGTAGTCGATCAGGCGGCGCAGGCCGGCGACCAGCATGCCGTGGGCGGCGGCGGGGAAGTCGTTCTTGACCCGTTGCAGCAGGGCCTGGACTTCGGGATGCGCGGCGCCCTCCGGCACCTCGGGTGCGGGGCGCGAGGTGTCGATCGGCGCGGGCGCGGCGGGGGCCTTGGCCGCGGCGTCGAAGCCGAGGGCGAAGGCGCGCAGGCTGGCCTCGGCACCCTTGCCGCCGTGGCGGATGGTGTCCTCGTAGGCTTCGCGAGCGAAGGGCAGGGCACCGGAGCCGGCGATGGTGCCGAACAGGCTGGCCGAGATCACGCTGCCGGCCTTCTCCGCCATCTCCTGCAGGTCGAAGCACATCAGCCGCCGTGCGGCCTCGCGGCCGGCGTCGATGACCTTGTTGGGGTCGCCGATGCCATTTCCCAACGCGGCCTTCTCGCCCACCGCGTAGCTGCGGTGGCTGGAGGTGATCAGGGTGGTGCGCTCGGGCGTGACCAGGCCGCGCTGCATTGCGCGGCCGGCTTCCATCAGCTCGGCGGCGACCACCAGGTCGACGTCGCCCGGGGTCGGCATCATCGCCAGCGTGGGCGGCTTGCCGGCGGCGTGGGCAGCGCTCTCGGGAAGCAGTTCGAGGTAGTAGATGGTGGCGCCGGTGCGCTGGGCGACGCCCGGCACCGAGGTGGTCTGCGCCCACCAGCCGGCGGTCTCGGCCATCTCGACGATCCAGTCGGCGAGTACGCCGCCGCCCTGGCCGCCCATGGCGAGGATGGCGATCTTGATCGGGGTGCCGGGGTGAAGAACGATGCTGGACGTTGCAGTAGTCATCGCAGTGGTCGTCGCAGTTGTCATGGCAGTCTCTGTCCTCACAGGGCGTAGCGGGTCTGGCGCGCCGCGCGGCGGCGTTGCAGGAAGCCGATCACGGCGGAGCGGACCTTGGCCAGGAAGCGGTCGCCGCCGCTGGGGTTGTGGATGATGTCGGCGCGGTAGAAGGACGGGCACAGCACCGCCGCCTCGGCCACTTCGCCGCAGTTGCCGCAGCCGACGCAGCTGTTGTCGACGTAGGCGACCGGGTCTTCCTTGAGCGGGTCGCCGCTGTCCTTGATCGACAGCGAGGGACAGCCCGACAGGCGGATGCAGGCGTGGTCGCCGGTGCACACGTCGGGGTCGACGCCGAAGCGCTCCTTGACCATGCGCTTGCCGTCCTTGACCGCCTTGTTGAACAGCGGCTTGACCCGGCGCTGCTTGTTCAGCATGCACTCGGACTGGGCGATGATGACCTTGGGGCCCTCGGTGGTGGTGGTGAGCGCCTCTTCCAGCGTGTCGCGCATCTTCGCCACGTCGTAGGTGCGGTCGATGGTACGCACCCACTTCACGCCGGCGCCGCGGATCGCGTTCTCGATCGGGTTCTTTGTCGCCCGGTCCGGGTTCTCGGCACGCGAGGACAGGATGTCCTGGCCGCCGGTGGCCGACGAGTAGTAGTTGTCGACGATGATGATCACGCCGTCGTTCTTGTTGAACACGGCGTTGCCGATGCCCGAGGTCAGCCCGTTGTGCCAGAAGCCGCCGTCGCCCATCACCGAGATCGAGCGCTTGCCGGTCTTGACGTTGAAGGCCGAGCTGGAGGCCGCACCGAGGCCGTAGCCCATGGTGGTGGCGCCGAGGTTGAACGGCGGCAGGATGGAGAACAGGTGACAACCGATGTCGCACGATACGTGATGCTCGCCGAGGTCGGCCTGGGCCAGCTTCATCGCGGCGAAGATCGGACGCTCGGGGCAGCCGGTACAGAAGCCGGCCGGGCGCGCGGGTACGACGTCGGCGAGTTCCTTGACCTTGGGGTGGAAGGTCATCGGCACCGCGGCCGGGCGTGTCGCCGGCTTGGTCGCGGACCCGGCCGCAGCTTCGGGATCGGCAGCGAGCGAGGTGGCGCCGGCTTCGTCGGCCGCCGCCGCAACGTGGGTCGCCAGTGCATCGGGCTGCTGCGCCTTGAGGAAGGTTTCGATACCGTCCTTCATCGCCGCGGTGGTGTATTCGCCGGCCATCGGCAACACGTCCTTGCCCGACAGATGGGTCGTGACCCCGGCCTTGCGCAGAATGGAATGCAGGTTCTGTTCGATGTAGTCGGGCTGGCCTTCCTCGAGCAGCAGTACCGCGCGGCGGCCCTCGCAGAACTCGATCACTTCCTCGTCGATCACCGGGTAGGTGACGTTCATCACATACAGCGGGATGCGGCTGTTGCCGAAGGAGTCCGCCAGCCCGAGCAGCTGCAGCGAACGGATGACGCCGTTGTACAGGCCGCCCTGCAGGATCAGACCGATGTCCTTGAAATCGCCGTCGAAGAACTCGTTGAGCTTTCTCTCGCGGATGAACTTCACCGCCGCCGGCCAGCGCTGGCGGATCTTTTCGTGCTCGTGCACGAAGGAGGCGGGCGGCAGCACGATGCGGCTGGTGTCGCGCACCGGGTTCTCCAGCGCCTGCTTCAGGGTGTAGCGCGGGCGCCTGTTTTCCTTGGTGATGAAGCGGCCATGCACATGACAGGAGCGGATCCGCACCTGCAGCATCACCGGGGTGTTGCTCGCCTCGGACAGCTCGAATCCGTCCTCCACCGACTTGACGATGGATTCGAGGTTGGGGCGCGGGTCGAGCAGCCACATCTGCGACTTCATCGCGAACGCGTGCGAGCGCTCCTGCATGATCGAGGAGCCTTCGCCGTAGTCCTCGCCGATGATGATCAGCGCCCCGCCGGTGACCCCGCCGGAGGCCAGGTTGGCGAGCGCGTCGGAGGCGACGTTGGTGCCGACGGTGGATTTCCAGGTCACCGCGCCGCGGATCGGGTACATCACCGAGGCCGCGAGCATGGCCGCGGCGGTGGCTTCCGAGGCGCTGGTTTCGAAGTGCACGTCGAGCTCTTCGAGGATCTCGTTGGCGTCGGCCAGCACGTCCATCAGGTGCGAGATCGGCGAGCCCTGGTAGCCGCCGACGTAGCCGACCCCGGCCTGCAGCAGGCCCTTGGTGATGGCGAGGATGCCCTCGCCACGGAACTCCTCACCGGCGGGAATGCGCAGCTGCTGGACTTCCTTCTTGAACGAACGCTCAGCCATGGAACACCTCCCGGACCGTCACGACCGAAGCTGTACTAATACGCCGATTTTCGGAGCGGGTGGAGCTTTGCTGCTGTTGGGGACAGACCATGATTTTTATCTCCTCGGGTGATGTTCGTTCCCGGAACTCGATGTGCTGCACTGCAATGTCGCCGGGGCGGAAATCGCGCCTCTGGTAAATACTTTAGGAATAAACATTTCCCGTGTCAATGGAAATGATGAAATTTCATGGAAGTTGAAAAATACCACGAAAAAACAGAGCGATAAGATTTCCACAATGGTGCGGCAATGCACCATGGAGGTGCTGCCGAAAACGTCCTTCATCGCCACTGGTGAGGCCGGTTCCATGCTGCACCTGCAGCATTCATGGAGCGGGAATGCACCAAAGCGGTGCCGTAGCCCTGTCCGTCGGTGAAGCCTGGCGCAGGGACCGGGTAGTGCCTGGACGTGCCGCAGTGAAGCGACCTTTGCCAGGTGCGCCGAGGTTTTGTGCACTGTCGGGATAAAGGCGGTCGGCAATGGAGCGCCTGGGGGCGGGGTGCTGACTAGGATGGAGTCGGTGATGGCACAGGCGTGGTGGCCGGTGCCGGGGACACGGGGGATCGAGGGGATCCCGCAACCGACTTTGGGAGACAGGCAGATGGCAGACGAACCGATCATCCGGCGTCGCGTGGTGAAGGGGGCGAGCGGGATCAGCGAAGCGCGCGCGAACAACGCGAAGACGCAGAGCCAGTACCAGCCGTACAA
>NZ_JBDGKX010000031.1:0-15401 GCF_057656155.1 Azoarcus sp. Soil_N_20
GTCTTGCCGTGGTCAACGTGGCCAATCGTGCCAACGTTTACGTGCGGCTTCGTACGCTCAAACTTGCTCTTAGCCATTACTAATTCCTCGCTTCAGATCGTAGATTACTTGCGATTGTTGATGACTGCCTCGGCCACGCTCTTGGGCGCTTCGGCATAGTGCTTGAATTCCATCGAGTACGTCGCCCGCCCCTGGGTCAGCGAACGCATCTGGGTGGCGTAACCGAACATCTCGGCCAGCGGCACCTCGGCCTTGATCTCCTTGATCCCGCCAGGCAGGTCGTCCATGCCCTGAACGATGCCGCGACGACCCGAGAGATCGCCCATGACATTGCCCATGTAGTCCTCCGGCGTCTCGACCACGACCGCCATCATCGGCTCGAGCAACACCGGGTTGGCCTTGCGCATCGCGTCCTTGAACGCCATGGAGGCTGCCATCTTGAACGCGTTCTCGTTCGAGTCCACGTCATGGTAGGAGCCGTCGAACAAGGTGACCTTCACATCGACCACCGGGAAGCCGGCGAGCACGCCATTCGGCAGGGTGTCCTGCAGACCCTTGTCGACCGCCGGGATGTACTCGCGCGGAACCACGCCACCCTTGATCGCATCGACGAACTCGTAACCCTTGCCGGTTTCGTTCGGCTCGAGCTTGATCCACACGTGGCCGTACTGACCGCGGCCGCCGGACTGCTTGACGAACTTGCCCTCTTGCTCGACCGCCTTGCGGATCGCCTCGCGGTAGGCCACTTGCGGCGCACCGACGTTGGCTTCGACGTTGAACTCGCGCTTCATGCGATCGACGATGATCTCGAGGTGCAGCTCGCCCATACCGGAAATGATGGTCTGCCCCGATTCCTCGTCGGTACGAACGCGGAACGACGGATCCTCGGCAGCCAGGCGGCCGAGCGCAATACCCATCTTTTCCTGGTCGCTCTTGGTCTTCGGCTCGACCGCGATATGAATCACGGGATCCGGGAAGATCATGCGCTCGAGGATGATCGGTGCACTCGGGTCGCACAGGGTTTCGCCCGTGGTCACTTCCTTCAGGCCGACGCAGGCCGCGATGTCGCCGGCGAGCACTTCCTTGATTTCTTCGCGCTCGTTGGCGTGCATCTGCAGGATGCGGCCGATACGCTCCTTTTTGCCCTTGACCGAGTTCAGCACGGTCTCGCCGGAGTGCAGCACGCCGGAATAGACGCGAACGAAGGTCAGCTGGCCGACAAACGGGTCGGTCATCAGCTTGAAGGCGAGCGCCGAGAACTTCTCGGAGTCGTCTGCGCGACGCGAGGTTTCCTTCTCGTCGTCATCCAGACCGACAACCGGCGGAATGTCGACCGGCGACGGCAGCAGCTCGATCACCGCATCCAGCATGCGCTGGACACCCTTGTTCTTGAACGCGGTACCGCACATCATCGGCTGGATTTCGCAGGCCAGGGTGCGCTGACGCAGACCGGCGCGAATCTTGTCTTCCGACAGCTCGCCGTTCTCGAGGTACTCGTTCATCAGCTCTTCGTTGGCTTCCGCAGCCGCCTCCACCATCTGCTCGCGCCAGGTGTTGGCCAGATCGACCAGATCTTCCGGGATCTCGCGGTACTCGAACTTCATGCCCTGGGACGCCTCGTCCCAGATGATCGCCTTCATCTTGAGCAGGTCGACAACACCGGTGAAGGTATCCTCGGCCCCGATCGGAATGACGATCGGAATAGGATTCGCCTTCAGACGGGTCTTCATCTGCTCGACGACCTTGAAGAAGTTGGCGCCGGAGCGATCCATCTTGTTCACGAAGGCCAGACGCGGCACCTTGTACTTGGTTGCCTGACGCCATACCGTTTCGGACTGCGGCTGCACGCCACCCACCGCACAGTAGACCATGCAGGCGCCATCGAGCACCCGCATCGAACGCTCGACTTCGATCGTGAAGTCGACGTGACCCGGGGTGTCGATGATGTTGAAGCGGTGCTCGGGATAGGACATTTCCATGCCCTTCCAGAAGCAGGTCGTGGCGGCCGAGGTAATCGTGATCCCGCGCTCCTGTTCCTGCGCCATCCAGTCCATCGTGGCGGCGCCATCATGCACCTCACCGATCTTGTGATTGACGCCGGTGTAGAAAAGGATGCGCTCGGTCGTTGTCGTCTTGCCGGCGTCGATGTGCGCTGAGATACCGATGTTGCGGTAGCGCTCAATAGGAGTCTTGCGAGCCACGTTATACCTGCCTTACGTTAGTCGCGCTCATGGCGCGATGAACCGTTCGTTTCGTTAAAAACAATCGAGCCCTATACAGGGCCCGAGTTACCGCCACCAATCAGGATCAGAAGCGGTAGTGCGAGAACGCCTTATTGGCTTCCGCCATACGGTGGACTTCCTCGCGCTTCTTCATCGCGGAACCGCGACCTTCAGCGGCCTCGAGAAGCTCGCCGGCCAGACGCTGGGCCATCGACTTTTCGGCGCGCTTGCGCGCAGCCTCGCGCAGCCAGCGCATCGAGAGCGCCATGCGGCGCGACGGACGCACCTCGACCGGCACCTGGTAGTTCGCACCACCGACACGACGACTCTTGACCTCGACCACCGGCTTGACGTTGGCCACGGCAGCGGCGAACACTTCCAGCGGATCCTTGCCACCCTTGGTGGTGATGTGCTCGAACGCACCGTAGACGATGCGCTCAGCAACGGACTTCTTGCCCGACTGCATGATCACATTGATGAACTTCGAAACATCCTGGGACGCAAACTTGGGATCCGGCAGGATTTCACGTTTTGGTACTTCACGACGACGCGGCATTACAACCCCTCGATAATATTCTGGTGTCGACTATCAGGCTTTCTTCGGACGCTTCGCGCCGTACTTGGAGCGCGACTGCTTCCGATCCTTGACACCCTGCAGGTCGAGGGAGCCGCGAACGATGTGGTAGCGCACACCCGGCAGATCCTTTACCCGGCCACCACGAATCAGGACCACGGAGTGCTCCTGAAGGTTGTGACCTTCCCCACCGATGTAGGAGATGACCTCGAAACCGTTGGTGAGACGAACCTTCGCGACCTTACGCAGCGCGGAGTTCGGCTTCTTCGGCGTGGTCGTGTAGACGCGGGTACATACCCCACGCTTTTGCGGGCAGGCCTCGAGCGCAGGCACTTTGCTCTTGGTCACTTCCAGCTGACGCGGCTTGCGGACAAGCTGATTGATTGTTGGCATAGCTTGAGAATTCCCAAAAAACCGAGGCAGCCCACCACGGGCCGCCTCGGGCGGTTTATTCCGGCTGCGACCGACTACGATTGGTCGGTCCACAAAAAGAGGCCGGAGTTTAGTCCGAGACTTATAAAGAAGTCAACTGGCTTGACTGTCGTGATGCTCTTCCGCGACAGATTCCTCCGGCAGCCAGGCGTGGCCTGATCCGAGATCCTCTCCCGCGACTTGCGCCCGACGGCTGCGGTGATATGCGAGACCGGTACCGGCCGGAATCAGACGACCGACAATGACGTTCTCCTTCAGACCGCGAAGTTCGTCGCGCTTGCCCATGATCGCCGCCTCGGTCAGCACCCGGGTGGTTTCCTGGAAGGAAGCCGCGGAGATGAACGAATCGGTCGAAAGCGATGCCTTGGTAATGCCGAGCAGTACGTTCTGGTACTGAGCCGGCAGCTTGCCTTCGGCTTCCAGGCGGTCGTTCTCGTCCAGCACCTCGGACCGCTCGACCTGCTCTTCACGGATGAAGCGGCTGTCGCCCGAATCGTTGATCACCACCCGACGCAACATCTGACGCACGATCACTTCGATGTGCTTGTCGTTGATCTTCACGCCCTGCAGCCGATAGACGTCCTGCACTTCGTCGATGATGTAGCGGGCAAGCTCGTTGATGCCCTGCAGGCGCAGGATGTCGTGCGGATCGGCCGGACCGTCCACAATCAGCTCGCCCTTGTTCACCACCTGTCCGTCGTGCACCATCAGGTGCTTGTCCTTCGGGATCAGGAACTCGTGCACCGTGCCGTCCGGCTCGGTAATCACCAGACGCTGCTTGCCCTTGGTGTCCTTGCCGAACGAGACCGTGCCGGTGTACTCCGCCAGCAGACCGGCGTCCTTCGGCGAGCGGGCTTCGAACAGCTCGGCCACCCGCGGCAGACCGCCGGTAATGTCGCGCGTCTTGGCCGACTCCTGCGGGATGCGGGCGAGCACGTCGCCGACGCTGACCTGCTGACCGTCCTTCACCGTGATCAGCGAGCCGACCTGGAAGGTGATGGTCACGGCGTGGTCGGTACCGGCAATCTTCACCTCTTCGCCGGTCTCGTCGAGCATCTTGACCTGCGGGCGCACGCCCTTGGCCGTGCCCGAGGCGGTGCGACGCTTGGAGTCGATGACCACCAGCGTGGACAGACCGGTAACCTCGTCGATCTGCTTCGCGACCGTCCCGCCCTCCTCGACGTTCTCGAACTTCACCGTACCGGAGTACTCGGTGACGATCGGCCGGGTGTGCGGATCCCAGGTCGCCAGCTTGGCACCGGCCTTCACCGGGGCGCCGTCATCGACCAGCAGCATCGCGCCATACGGCAGCTTGTGGCGTTCGCGCTCGCGCCCCATCTCGTCGGCCACCACCACTTCGGCGGAACGCGCGATGACCACCTTCTCGCCCTTGGCGCTGGAAACATAACGCATGTTGCCGGCGAAGCGGATGGTACCGCTCGACTTCGCCTCGACGCCACTTGCCGACGCCGCCCGCGACGCGGCACCGCCCACGTGGAAGGTCCGCATGGTCAGCTGGGTACCCGGCTCGCCGATGGACTGGGCGGCGATCACACCGACTGCCTCGCCTGCGTTCACCATCGAACCCCGGCCGAGATCGCGACCGTAGCACTTGGCACACAGACCGTAGCGGGTCTCGCAGGTCAGCGGCGTACGCACCTTGACTTCATCGACACCGAGGACCTCGATCAGGTCGACCGCGTCCTCGTCGAGCAGCGAGCCCGCCTCGATTGCGGTCTCCTGGGTATCGGGGTTGATCACGTCTTCGACACAGACGCGGCCGAGGATCCGGTCACGCAAGGGCTCGACGACTTCACCGCCCTCGATCAGGGCCTTCATCGAGAACCCCTCACGGGTACCGCAATCGTCCTCGATGACCACCAGATCCTGAGTCACGTCGACCAGACGACGGGTCAGGTAACCCGAGTTGGCCGTCTTCAGCGCCGTATCCGCCAGACCCTTACGGGCACCGTGGGTGGAGATGAAGTACTGCAGAACGTTCAGGCCTTCACGGAAGTTGGTCGTGATCGGGGTCTCGATGATCGAGCCATCCGGCTTGGCCATCAGGCCACGCATGCCGGCGAGCTGACGAATCTGGGCGGCAGAACCGCGCGCGCCCGAGTCGGCCATCATGTAGATCGAATTGAAGGCCTCCTGCTTGACCGTGTTGCCATGCCGATCGACCACCAGCTCCGAGCCGAGCTGCTCCATCATCGCCTTCGCCACCTGGTCGCCACAGCGACCCCAGATATCGACGACCTTGTTGTAGCGTTCGCCGTCGGTCACCAGACCCGAGGTGTATTGCTGAGCGATTTCCTTGACTTCGGATTCGGCCGCGCGGATCAGATCTTCCTTGAGTTTCGGGACGAGCATGTCCTTGACCGCAATCGAGATCCCGGCCCGGGTCGCGAGGCGATAGCCGAACTGCATCAGGTGGTCGGCGAAGATCACCGTTGCGCGCAGGCCACAGCGGCGGAACGAGGCGTTGATCAGCTTCGAGATTTCCTTCTTCTTCAGCGGACGGTCGATCGCACTGAAGGGCAGCCCGGCGGGCAGGATCTCGGACAGAATGGCCCGACCGGCGGTGGTCTCGTAGCGGTTGATCTTCTCGATCCGCTCGCCGTCGGGACCAAGGTCGGCCTCCTTCAGACGCACCGTGATCTTGGCGTGGAGCGAAATCTGCCCGGACTCGTAGGCGCGCTTGACCTCGCTCACGTCGGCCATGATCATGCCTTCGCCCGGCACGTTGATGCCTTCGCGGGTCGCGTAGTACAGACCCAGCACGATATCCTGTGACGGCACGATGATCGGCTCGCCGTTGGCGGGCGACAGCACGTTGTTGGAGGCCAGCATCAGGGTGCGGGCTTCCATCTGCGCTTCCAGCGACAACGGGACGTGGACGGCCATCTGGTCGCCGTCGAAGTCGGCATTGAAGGCCACGCAAACCAGCGGGTGGAGCTGGATCGCCTTGCCTTCGATCAATACCGGCTCGAAGGCCTGGATACCGAGGCGGTGCAGGGTCGGCGCCCGGTTGAGCATCACCGGATGCTCGCGGATGACATCCTCGAGGATGTCCCACACCACCGGCTCCTGCGACTCGACCATCTTCTTGGCCTGCTTGATCGTGGTCGCGAGGCCGAGCAGCTCCAGCTTGTTGAAGATGAAGGGCTTGAACAGCTCGAGCGCCATCAGCTTGGGCAGGCCGCACTGGTGCAGCTTGAGTTGCGGACCGACGGTGATGACCGAACGGCCCGAATAATCGACGCGCTTGCCGAGCAGGTTCTGACGGAAGCGGCCGCCCTTGCCCTTGATCATGTCGGCCAGGGACTTCAGCGGGCGCTTGTTGGCGCCGGTCATCGCCTTGCCGCGACGGCCGTTGTCGAGCAGGGAATCGACGGACTCCTGCAGCATGCGCTTTTCGTTGCGCACGATGATGTCCGGCGCCTTCAACTCGAGCAGCCGCTTGAGGCGGTTGTTGCGGTTGATCACGCGACGATACAGGTCGTTCAGGTCGGACGTGGCGAAGCGCCCGCCGTCGAGCGGCACCAGCGGACGCAGGTCCGGCGGCAGCACGGGCAGCACTTCGAGGATCATCCATTCCGGCTTGATCCCGGACTGCTGGAAGGCCTCGAGCACCTTCAGGCGCTTCGAGTACTTCTTGATCTTGGCTTCGGACCCGGTGGTCTCGAGGTCGGAACGCAGCTTCTCGATTTCGCGGCTGACGTCGAGCGTGCGCAGCAGTTCGCGGATGCCTTCGGCGCCCATCACGGCGTCGAAATCGTCGCCGTATTCCTCGACCTTGGCGAGGTAGTCGTCCTCGGTCAGCAACTGCGCGCGGTTGAGCGGGGTCATGCCGGGCTCGACCACCACGAAGGCTTCGAAGTACAGCACGCGTTCGATGTCGCGCAGGGTCATGTCGAGCACCATGCCGAGACGGCTGGGCAGGCTCTTCAGGAACCAGATGTGGGCAACGACGCTGGCCAGTTCGATGTGGCCCATGCGCTCACGGCGCACCTTCGACAGCGTGACTTCCACACCGCATTTTTCGCAGATCACGCCACGATGCTTGAGACGCTTGTACTTGCCGCACAGGCACTCGTAGTCCTTGACCGGGCCAAAGATCTTGGCGCAGAACAGGCCGTCGCGCTCAGGCTTGAACGTGCGGTAGTTGATGGTCTCGGGCTTCTTGACCTCACCATAGGACCAGGACCGGATCTTGTCGGGCGAGGCCAGGCCAATGGTAATGGCCTCGAACTCTTCCTCGTGCGGCAGGGTTTGCTTGAACAGATCAGCGAGCAGGCTCTTCATGTATCACTCCATCCAGGACATGCGGGTTACGCGATGTCTCCGGTTCAACCACGGTCCAGATCGATGTCGATCGCCAGGGAACGAATTTCCTTCACCAGCACGTTGAAGGACTCCGGCATGCCGGAATCGATCTTGTGCTCACCCTTGACGATGTTCTCGTACACCTTGGTCCGGCCGGTTACGTCATCCGACTTGACCGTCAGCATCTCCTGCAGGGTATAGGCGGCGCCATAGGCTTCCAGCGCCCACACTTCCATTTCACCGAAACGCTGGCCACCGAACTGTGCCTTGCCGCCCAGCGGCTGCTGGGTGACGAGCGAGTACGGGCCGGTAGACCGCGCATGCATCTTGTCGTCCACCAGGTGGTGCAGCTTCAAGACGTGCTTGTAGCCGACCGTGACCTGGCGTTCGAACGCCTCGCCGGTACGACCGTCGAACAGGGTGACCTGGCCGCCAACCGGCAGGCCGGCAAGTTCGAGCATCTTCCTGATCTCTTCTTCCTTGGCTCCGTCGAACACCGGGGTGGCGAACGGAACCCCCTTGACCAGGTTCGACGCCAGCTCGACAATTTCCTTGTCGTCGAACTGACCGAACTCCTCGGGCTTGCCGCTGCCGTTGTAGATCTCCTCGAGGAAGCCACGGACCTCCTGCACGGCGGCATTGGCGCGCAGCATCTTGTCGATCTTCTGGCCCAGGCCCTTGGCCGCCCAGCCGAGGTGGGTCTCGAGAATCTGACCGATGTTCATCCGCGACGGCACGCCGAGCGGGTTGAGCACGATGTCGACCGAGGTCCCATCGGCCATGTAGGGCATGTCCTCGACCGGAACGATCTTCGACACCACACCCTTGTTACCATGGCGGCCGGCCATCTTGTCGCCCGGCTGCAGACGACGCTTGACCGCGAGGTAGACCTTGACCATCTTCTGCACGCCCGGCGGCAGTTCGTCGCCCTGGGTGAGCTTGCGCTTCTTGATCTCGAAGGCCTGATCGAAGTCCTTGCGGGTGGTTTCGAGACCTTCGCGGATCGCTTCGAGCTGGGTCGCGAGGCCTTCGTCGGCCAGGCGGATGTCGAACCAGTGGTAGTGCTCCAGCGACTCCAGGTAGTCGACGGTGATGTCGGCACCCTTGGCCAGCTTCTTCGGTCCGCCATTGGCCTTCTGCCCGACGATCATGCGCTGCATCCGGGCGAACGCGTCACGCTCGACGATGCGCATCTGGTCGGCCAGATCCATCTTGAAGCTGCGCAGCTGGTCGTCGATGATGGATTGCGCACGCTTGTCGCGCTCGATGCCTTCACGGGTGAACACCTGGACGTCGATCACGGTACCGACCATACCCGAGGGTACGCGCAGCGAAGTGTCCTTCACGTCCGAAGCCTTCTCGCCGAAAATGGCGCGCAGCAGCTTCTCTTCCGGGGTCAGCTGGGTCTCGCCCTTGGGCGTGACCTTCCCGACCAGCACATCGCCGGCTTCGACTTCGGCCCCGATATACACGATGCCGGACTCATCCAGGCGACCGAGCTGGGCCTCGCCCAAGGACGCGATGTCGCGGGTGATTTCCTCGGGTCCGAGCTTGGTGTCACGGGCAACGACGGTCAGCTCCTCGACGTGGATCGAGGTGAAGCGGTCGTCGGCCACCACGCGCTCGGAGATCAGGATCGAATCTTCGAAGTTGTAGCCGTTCCACGGCATGAACGCGACCAGCATGTTCTGGCCCAGCGCCAGTTCGCCGAGGTCGGTCGACGCCCCGTCGGCAATCACGTCGCCACGGACGATGCGATCGCCGACCTTGACCACCGGACGCTGATTGATGTTGGTGTTCTGGTTGGAGCGCGTGTACTTGATCAGGTTGTAGATATCGACACCGACGTCGCCGGCCAGGGCCTCGGCGTCGTTTGCGCGCACCACGATGCGCTGTGCATCGACGTAATCGACCGTGCCGCCGCGGGTGGCCTGAACCGCGGTACCGGAGTCAACCGCGACCGTGCGCTCGATCCCGGTACCGACCAACGGCTTTTCCGGACGCAGGCAGGGTACGGCCTGACGCTGCATGTTCGCACCCATCAGGGCGCGGTTCGCATCGTCATGTTCGAGGAAGGGAATCAGCGAAGCGGCGACCGACACGATCTGTCCCGGTGCAACGTCCATGTACTGCACCTGATCCGCGGTCGCGAGGGCGAATTCACCCTTGTGACGGCAGGAGACCAGATCGCCGACCAGGCGACCGTCCTCGTTCATCTCGGCGTTGGCCTGCGCGATGACGTACTGACCTTCCTCGATTGCCGACAGGTAGTCGATCTGGTCGGTGACCTGGCTATCCTCGACCTTGCGGTAGGGGGTTTCGAGGAAGCCGTGGCGGTTGGTCCGCGCATAAACCGCCAGCGAGTTGATCAGCCCGATGTTCGGACCTTCCGGGGTTTCGATCGGGCACACACGACCATAGTGGGTCGGATGCACGTCGCGAACCTCGAAGCCCGCGCGCTCACGCGTCAGACCGCCCGGTCCGAGCGCCGAGACACGACGCTTGTGGGTGATCTCGGACAGCGGATTGGTCTGGTCCATGAACTGCGACAACTGGCTGGAACCGAAGAACTCCTTGATCGCGGCCGAGATCGGCTTGGCGTTGATCAGGTCATGCGGCATCAGGTTGTCGGACTCGGCCTGCGACAGGCGCTCCTTGACCGCACGCTCGACCCGTACCAGACCGGCACGGAACTGGTTCTCGGCCAGCTCGCCGACCGAACGCACACGGCGGTTGCCGAGGTGATCGATGTCGTCGATCTCGCCCCGGCCGTTGCGCAATTCGACCAGCACGCCGATGACGGCGAGGATGTCCTCGTTCGCCAGTACGCCGCGGCCTTCCTCTCCATGCGGTCCGACTGCCTCATAGAAGCGCTTGAGCCAACCCGGCGTCCGCTCGTCGATCTTTTCCGGATAGGCGCGGCGGTTGAATTTCATCCGGCCCACGGTCGACAGGTCGTAACGCTCCTCGGCGTAGAACAGGCCCTGGAACAGCGCCTCGACGGCGTCCTCGGTCGGCGGCTCGCCCGGACGCATCATCCGGTAGATGGCGACCCTGGCGGCCCACTGGTCGGCCGTCTCGTCGATACGCAGCGTCGACGAGATGTAGGCGCCGCGATCGAGATCATTGACGTACAGCGTCTGCAGATCGCGGACGCCCGCATCGCGCAGCTTGTCGAGCAGATCTTCGGTAATCTCGTCGTTGGCCCGCGCCACCATCTCACCGGTTTCGGGATCGACCACGTTCTTGGCAATCACGCGACCGAGAATGAAGTCGTCCGGCACCGACATGGTCTTCACGCCGGCCTGGTCCAGCTCGCGAATGTGCTTCGCGGTGATGCGCTTGTCGCGGGCCACGATCAGCTTGCCGTCCGGCGAGGTGATATCGAAACGGGCCACCTCGCCGCGCAGGCGATCGGGCACCAGTTCGAAATGGGCACCTTCTGCCGACAGGTGGAATGCGTCGAAGTCGTGGAAGGTCTCGAGGATCTCTTCCGGCGTCATGCCGATCGCACGCAGCAGGATGGTGACCGGCATCTTGCGCCGACGGTCGACGCGGAAATACAGGTAATCCTTCGGATCGAACTCGAAATCGAGCCACGAGCCGCGGTACGGGATGATCCGCGCGGAGAACAACAGCTTGCCCGAGGAGTGGGTCTTGCCCCGATCGTGCTCGAAGAACACGCCCGGCGAGCGGTGCAGCTGCGACACGATCACGCGCTCGGTACCGTTGATCACGAAAGAGCCGGTCACGGTCATGAGCGGAATCTCGCCCATGTAGACTTCCTGCTCCTTCACTTCCTTGATGGTTTCCTTCGGTGCTTCGCGATCCATGATCACGAGGCGGACGCGGGCGCGCAGCGGCGAAGCAAAGGTCAGGCCCCGTTGCTGACATTCCTTCACATCGAAGGCGGGCTCGCCCAGCATGAACTGGACGAACTCGAGCCGGGCATTGCCACTATGGCTCGAAATCGGGAAGATCGAGGTAAAGGCCGCCTGCAGGCCATCATTCAGCCGCGACTCGGGCGGAGTATCCGCCTGCAGGAACGCAGCAAACGACTCGATCTGGGTGGCGAGCAGGAAAGGCGCATCGAGCACGGCCGCGCGCTTGGCGAAGCTCTTGCGGATACGCTTTTTCTCAGTGTAGGAATACGCCATGAATGCTCCAGCTAGAGGTCGAACGTCGGGAAGACAGAACACAGCGCCCACGGCCCGAATCGGATAGACACGTCAGCGGGGAAAAAATTCGGGGACGCTTTGTTCTGGCTTCGTGCTTCTTCACAAAGCACGAAAGGGCTGGCGCTCTTCAAGAACGCCAGCCCTGCAGCGAAAGCGAGAATTACTTGATCTCGACCTTGGCGCCAGCATCTTCCAGTTGCTTCTTCAGTGCCTCGGCGTCGGCCTTCGACACTGCTTCCTTCACCGCCTTCGGCGCGCCGTCGACGACGTCCTTGGCTTCCTTCAGGCCGAGGCCGGTGGCAGCCCGAACGACCTTGATGACTTCGACCTTCTTCTCGCCGCAGGCGAGCAGGATGACGTCGAATTCGGTCTTTTCTTCCACCACTGCGGCAACGGCGCCCGGAGCAGCCACGGCCATCGAGGCAGCGGACACGCCAAACTTCTCTTCGAACGCCTTGACCAGGTCGTTCAGTTCCATCACGGTCATCGAGCCTACGGCTTCGAGGATGTCATCTTTGCTGATTGCCATTTCAAATCACTCCAAAATCGAAACTTTTCAGAAAACGGTCAAGCTGCCGCTTCTTCCTCGCGCTTCTTGGCGAGGGCGGCAAGGGTGCATGCGAAGCCGGTAACCGGCGCCTGCATGATGCCCAGCAGCCTGGCGAGCAACTCTTCGCGACCCGGGATCGAGGCCAGCGCCTGAACAGCGGCCTTGTCGAGCGTATTGCCCGCATAGGACGCAGCCTTCAGCTGCAGCTTGTCATTGCCCTTGGCGAAATCATTGAGTACCTTGGCTGCTGCAACCGGATCTGCAGAGATGCCATAGATCAACGGACCGACCAACTGATCCGACAATCCGGCAAACTGCGTTTCGGCGATCGCACGACGCACCAGGGTGTTCTTCAACACACGCAGATAGACGCCAGCTTCGCGGGCCTTGGCACGCAGCGCGGTGAGATCACCCACTGCGATACCGCGATACTCGGCCACCGCGATAGTCTGGGCGTTGGCTACTTGTGCCGACACCTCTGCCACTACGGCTTTCTTGTCATCGAGATTGAGACTCACAGGCCTTTACTCCTTTCAAGTCAACACGCGAACCGCAAACTGCGATCCGCACCCACGGCGACCTGGATCAGGGGTACGGCCGGCTTACCGACCAGAATCCTGTTCTGGGCACACCATCTGCGCAGGCAGTCCGGAGACAATTAGACGCTTGCCCGGAAGGCAAGACGCACCTGCGGTCTTTGACGATCCGCCCGGCACCTAGGCGCCGGGACGGCCCAAAGTTCCTGCTCCGCCAATCAGCTGGCGGCTGTATTCGTTTCGACGCGCACCCCGGCACCCATGGTGCTCGACAGCGCGATACGGCGCAGATACACACCCTTGGCCGCGGCCGGACGGGCCTTGACCAGCGCGTCGACCAATGCATTCAGGTTCTGCTGCAGCGACTCCACCGCAAACGACGCACGGCCGATGGTGGCGTGCACCAGGCCAGCCTTGTCGGTACGATACTGGACCTGACCGGCCTTGGCGTTCTTCACTGCGGTGGTGACATCCATCGTCACCGTACCGACCTTCGGGTTCGGCATCAGGCCACGGGGGCCGAGGATCTGACCGAGCTGACCAACCACGCGCATGGCATCCGGGGTGGCGATGCAAAGGTCGAAATCGATGGTGCCGCCCTTGACCTGCTCGGCGAGGTCTTCGAAACCGACCACATCGGCGCCCGCTGCACGCGCAGCCTCGGCCTTGTCACCCTGGGCAAAAACGGCCACACGGACCGACTTGCCGGTGCCGGCCGGCAGCACGACGGAACCGCGGACCACCTGGTCCGACTTGCGTGCATCCACGCCGAGATTGATCGCAACGTCGATCGACTCGTCAAATTTTGCGGTTGCGCAATCCTTCACCAGGGCCAGGCCTTCGGCAACCGGATAGACCTTGTTGCGGTCGACCTTGGCGCGCAGCGCCTGAACTCGCTTTGAAATCTTGGCCATGATTACAGACCCTCCACGGTGATGCCCATGCTGCGCGCGGAGCCGGCGATCGTACGCACGGCTGCTTCCAGATTCGCCGCCGTCAGGTCGCTCATCTTGGACTTGGCAATTTCTTCGACCTGGGCGCGCGTCACCGATCCGACCTTGTCGGTATGCGGTTTCGCCGAACCCTTCTGGATCCCGGCAGCCTTCTTGATGAGGACCGTCGCCGGCGGCGTCTTCATGATGAAGGTGAAGCTCTTGTCGGCGAACGCGGTGATCACCACCGGAATCGGCAGACCCGGCTCAAGACCCTGGGTCTTGGCATTGAAGGCCTTGCAGAACTCCATGATGTTCAGACCGCGCTGACCCAGCGCCGGACCGATCGGGGGGCTGGGGTTGGCTTTGCCGGCCGGAACCTGCAGCTTGATGTAACCAATAATCTTCTTTGCCATTGCGGCTCGCTCCTGTGTTGAGTACTAGCGCGCCGGGGGTCCCGACGCTCCTCTTTCCGCCCGCGTGAACGGGCAGTGGCGGGCGCACAGCGCCCGCCGCTTCACGCTCAGACCTTTTCGACCTGAGCGAAATCCAGCTCTACCGGTGTGGCGCGACCAAAGATCGTCACCGCAACCCGCAGCTTGCTCTTTTCGTAATTGACGTCTTCGACCGCACCATGGAAGTCGGTGAAGGGACCGTCCTTGACCCGAACCACCTCGCCGGTTTCGAACAGCACCTTGGGACGAGGCTTTTCGACCCCCTCCTGCATCTGCTGCATGATCTTCTCGACTTCCTTCTCGGAAATCGGCGACGGCTTGGTGGCGGTGCCGCCAACGAAGCCGGTAACCTTGGGCGTGGACTTGACCAGATGCCACGACTCGTCGTTCATTTCCATCTCGACGAGCACGTAACCCGGGAAGAACTTACGCTCGGTAATGCTCTTCTGACCGCCCTTCATCTCGATCACTTCCTCGACCGGAACGAGGATCTGCCCAAAGGCATCCTGCATACCGGCGCGATTTACGCGATCAACGAGCGCACGCTGCACGGACTTCTCGAAGCCCGAATAGGCGTGCACGACATACCAGCGCTTTGTCATGATCATTTCCAGCCCAGAACGAGGTCATACAGCACCCATTCCAGACTCTTGTCGGTCAGCCAGAGGAAAATCGCCATTACCACCACGAAGGCGAACACCATGCCGGTCGTCTGCACCGTTTCCTTGCGGCTCGGCCACACAACCTTCTTCGTTTCGGTAACCGACTCGCGAGCGAACCCGACAAAACGGCGACCTGCTTCGGAATACCAGGCAACCGCAATACCGGCACCCAATCCGGCCAGCACGCTCAGCACACGCAGCACCAGCGCCTGCTCGGAAAGCAGGTAAAAGCCGACCACGCCGGCCGCAACCAGTGCCAGTGCCAGCGCGAACTTCAACTTATCGGCCATCGAGGTAATGACTTCCGGAAAATGTGGCAGGGGCAGAGGGAATCGAACCCCCAACCTTCGGTTTTGGAGACCGACGCTCTGCCAGTTGAGCTATACCCCTGCAGCAGAGACTACAAAGCGCACCTTCTCGGGTGCGCTCCAGATCGATCAATCGCTCGCGCGATTTACTCGATGATCTTGGCGACGACGCCGGCGCCAACGGTACGGCCGCCTTCGCGAATCGCGAAGCGCAGACCTTCTT
>NZ_JBDGKX010000032.1:0-13969 GCF_057656155.1 Azoarcus sp. Soil_N_20
ACCGAACGCAGGGCCCAGTCGGGCAGTTCGGCGGGCGGGGCGAAGACGGGGGCGCCGGGGGTGTGGCTGGCCATGGTGGAATTCTCCTTTGGGTTGGTCGTATCGGAAAAAGGGGGGCTTGGGCCGGTGAGCAAGCCCTGCTCACCGGTGCAGAGCGGATGAAGGCGTCAGGCGCGGGCCGGGGTTGCAATCAGGGCGGGGACATCATCGGTCGACTCGGGCAGGGCTTCGGGCTCGATCGGGGCGTTGAGATCGATCACGACCTCGCCGTTGAGCACCTTGTGCGCGAGCGCCCGGTCGATGTCCTTCTCCCACACCCCGACCACCACGGTGGCGACGCAATTGCCGATCATGTTGGTCAGCGCGCGCGCCATGCCCATGAACCAGTCCACCGACAGCACCAGCACCAGGCCGATCGCCGGGATTGCCGGCACCGCGCTCAGCGTCGCGGCCAGGATCACGATCGCCGAGCCGGGGACGCCATGCGCACCCTTGGAGGTCACCAGCGAAATGGCGAGGATGGTCAGCAGATCGACCATCGACAGCGGGGTGTTGGTGGCCTGGGCGATGAAGACGGCGGCCAGCGTCAGGTAGATCGAGAAGCCGTCGAGGTTGAACGAATAGCCGGTGGGAATGACGAGACCGACGGTGGAATCCTTGATCCCCATCCGCTCGAGCTTGCGCATCACCTGCGGCAGCACGGAGTCCGACGAGGCAGTGCCGAGGACCACGAGCAGTTCCTCCCGCAGGTAGCGCAGCAGCTTGAGGATGTTGAAGCCGGCCAGGCGCAGGATGAAGCCGAGCACGCCGAGCACGAAGATCGTGCAAGTAATATAGAACAGCGCCACCAGCATGCCGAGCTGCTTGAGCGAGCCGACCCCGTACTTGCCCACGGTGAAGGCGATCGCGCCGAGCACGCCGAGCGGGGCGAGCTTGACGATGAAGCCGATCAGCTTGAAGAACACCTGCGACAGGCTGTCGATTGCCGCGGTAACCGGGCGGCCGCGCTCGCCCAGCGCCGCAACCGCGGTGCCGAACAGGATAGCGATCAGCAGCACCTGCAGGATGTCGCCCTTGGCGAAGGCATCGATGAAGGTCGCCGGGATGACCTTCATGATGAAGTCGACGGTGCTCGTCGCCTGCGCCACGCGGTCGGTGTAGCCGGCCATCGCCGAGGCGTCGAGCGAACTCGGGTCGACGTTCATGCCCACGCCCGGCTGCAATACGTAGGCGAGCAGTACGCCCAGCGCCAGCGCGAAGGTGGTGACGATCTCGAAGTACACCAGGGCCTTGACCCCGACCCGGCCGACCTTCTTCAGGTCGCCGGTGCTGCAGATGCCGTGGACGACGACGCAGAACACCAGCGGGGCGATGATCATCTTGATCAGCTTGATGAAGCCGTCGCCCAGGGGTTTGAGCTGGGTGGCGAACTCGGGCCAGACGACACCGACGATGACGCCGAGGATCAGGGCAATGACGACCTGCCCGAACAGAGTTTTGTGGAAGCGCTTATGCATGGCTCACCTCGCGAACCGGATGGAGGGGTGGTTGCTGGATGCAACCGGACTTTTGCCTCGGCAATGACGGGAAGCGGTGACTTCCGTCCATCGTCGGCCATCCTTGTTCGAACGCGGGATGATGCGTCAAACCGGGATGCAGTGATATATGTCTGCTGAAATGTTAGTTATAACGCGACTGATATTCTAATAGAAAGTTTTTATGGCATGAGCTACGGGATGGCTCCCGGCATTTGCTCCCTGGAGGTCTCGATGTGACAATCGCGCCAACTAACCAGGGGTCTCGAAATGAACATGCCGGAAGCTGAAGGCCTGCTATTGGCGGACAAGGCCTTCATGGCATTACGGGAGCTGCTCACCGGCGGTGAATTGCGCGCAGGGCAGTTCGTGTCGATGCCGGATCTTGTGAAAACCATCGGCTTGCCGATCGCGCCGGTGCGGGAGGCGGTCAAGCGCGCGGAGTCGGCGGCGCTGGTGCGAATCCTGCCCAAACGCGGGGTGGCGATCATGGAGGCGACGCCCGATCTGGTTCGGGATTGTTTTCACCTGCGCACGATCCTGGATCAGGAGGGGGCGCGCGAGCTCGCACGAACCCGGGCCGACGGTCACCTGGCCGAACTTCGCGAACGGCACCAGCGGGTACTCGACGAAGCGCGTGCCGGCGTCACGCCGTCATTGCAACGCGAGGCGATGGCGGTCGACTGGATGATGCATACGACACTGGCCGACGCGCTCGGCAACGACAGCGTGAGGGAAATCTATTCACGGAACCGCGATCGCATCGCAGTCATGCAGCACTCGCGCCCGCTGCTGCCAGACCGGATCGTTCCGGCGATGGAGGAGCATCTTGCGATCCTGGATGCGATCGCCAGCGGTGATGAGCAGCGCGCGGCCGGCGAGGTGCGCAATCATTTTCGCCAGACCCTGCGCTGGTGGGGAATCATCGTCTGAACGTCCGGCTGTGCGCGGCGCAAGGCTGGGGCATGCAGTTGTCTCCGGAGGGTGTCATTGTCGTGTGTTGTGGACTCAGTGGGCTTCCGCGGCCTTGGCGGCTTCGATCGCGCCGGCCTGGTCTTCCTTGCCGCCGTTGAAATAGATGTTGAGCACGACCGCGGAAATCGCGGTAAGCAGGATTCCGGACTCGAGCAGCGGGTGCAGGCTGTGGGCCATGTGCTGGGTCCAGCGCGGGGCGACCAGCGGGATCATCCCGGCGCCGATCGAGATCGCGACGATGTAGAGGTTGTTGCGGTTGTTCTTGAAATCGACGTTGGCGAGGATGCGGATGCCGGTGGCCGCGACCATGCCGAACATCACCAGGCCGGCACCGCCGAGCACGAAGGTCGGCACCGATTCGACCAGTGCCGCCATCTTCGGCAGCAGGCCGAGCACGATCATGATCAGGCCCGCGGCCACGCACACCCAGCGGCTCTTGACCCCGGTGACGCCGACCAGGCCGACGTTCTGCGAGAAGCTGGTGTAGGGGAAGGTGTTGAACACGCCACCGATCACCGTGCCGAGGCCGTCGGTGCGCAGGCCGGCGGCGAGGTCCTTCTGCCCGATGCGGCGCCCGGTGATTTCCGCCAGCGCGAGGAACATGCCGGTGGACTCGATCATTACCACGATCATCACCAGGGTCATGGTCAGGATCATCACCAGGTCGAAGGTCGGCATGCCGAAGGCGAACGGGGTGACGACATCGAACCAGTGCGCGCTGGCGACCTTGTCGAAATGCATCTTGCCCATGCCGGCGGCGATGAAGCAGCCGAACACGATGCCCAGCAGGACCGCGATGTTGGCGATGAAGCCGCGGCCGTAGCGCACCAGCAGCAGGATCATCAGCAGCACGACCCCGGCCACCGCCATGTTGTCGAGCGCACCGTAGTTCGGGTTGTCGACCATCGGAATCGGGCCCGGCAGTGTCAGCGCCGGTGCGGTGGCACCCGGCGCCGCGCTGGCTGCTGCCGCGGCGGAGCCCTTGACCTGGTCGACCATCTCGACCAGGCGCGGCACGTCGACACGCTGCGCGAGAAAGGCCGGGCCGCCCATCGCCCAGCCGATGCCGACCCGCATCAGGCTGATGCCGATGATGGCGATGATGGTGCCGGTGACCACCGGCGGAAAGAAGCGCAGCAGACGGCTCATCAGCGGCGCGATCGCGATCGAGATCAGGCCGGCGCCGATGATCGCGCCGAAGATCGCGCGCGCACCCTCGGGGCCGCCCTGGACGTTGGCCATCGCCACCATCGGGCCGACCGCAGCGAAGGTCACGCCCATCATCACCGGCAGCTTGATGCCGAAGTGGCGGCCGAAGCCGAACGACTGGATCAGGGTGACCAGACCGCAGCAGAACAGGTCGGCCGAGATCAGCAGGGCCACCTGCTCCGCACTGAGGTTGAGCGCGCGGCCGATGATCAGCGGGACTGCGACGGCGCCGGCATACATCACCAGCACGTGCTGCAGGCCCAGGGTGAACAGGCGGCCGGCGGGCAGGCGCTCGTCGACCGCGTCGGGCTGCTGGGTATTGCGTTCCGCTGGATGCTCCGACATCGTGATCTCCTTTCTGTGGTTATGTTCGCTTCGCCTGTTCCGCAGATCCTTCGCCTGCGGGGGCGATCGTTCGTTGTTCTGTTGCCTGAGCGCAGCTTCGCTGCATCGCCAGCGGGATTTCGGCCACGCCGTCGGTTGGCTCATGGCCGCCGCTTCGGGTCAGGATATGGATCGAAGTCTAGGCAGTGCAGCGGCGGCGGAAACCCGCTTTCACTGATAACTGACATAAGCCGGCCCGTATTGTTGTGACGCAGCATTGTCGATAACCTTATCCGTCCGATGTCCCGCCGGGTGCTTGGGTGCCGTGTTGGCGCGCGCTACCGGGGGTGCGCACTCGGGCAGTCCGTCGCGGTGGTCCCGCCGCCTGATGGTGCTTTTGCTGATCTGCATGCCGGCTCCAACGCCGGTTTTTCTTTTGCGGAGTCCGTCGCATTTGTCCGGCGCCTTCGCCCGCACCAGAGTATTCGAATGAATTCGCAATCTTCCTCCCGTCGACCCCTGCTGGCCCTGGCGCTGATGTCCCTGATCTGGGGCTACAACTGGGTGGTCATGAAGCAGGTCATCCGTTTTGTCGACCCGTTCGATTTTTCGGCGATCCGGGCCGTGCTGGGCGCCGCATCCTTGTTTGTGGTCGTGATTGCCCTGCGACGACCACTTCGGCTCGCCGCCACCCGCCAGGTCGTCCTGCTCGGCGTGCTGCAAACCGGAGCGTTCACCGCGCTGATCCAGTGGGCGCTGGTGGCGGGCGGTGCCGGCAAGACCGCGGTGCTGGTGTACACAATGCCGTTCTGGGTGATGCCGATGGCGTGGTGGTGGCTGGGTGAGCGCATCCGCGGTCTGCAATGGGTGGCCGCAGCGGTGGCCGCTTGCGGGTTGATCCTGATTCTCGAACCCTGGTCGATGGGCGGCAGCGTTCAGAGCAATCTGCTCGCGCTCGGAGGCGGGCTCACCTGGGCCCTGTCTACGGTGGTCGCGAAACGCATGCGGCGTGACCATGACTTCGACCTGCTGGTGCTGACCGCCTGGCAAATGCTGTTCGGCGCAATTGCGCTGTGCGTGTTGGCGCTGGCCCTGCCGTCGCGGCCGATCGAGCCCACCACCTACTTCTTCGGCGCCCTGGCCTTCAATGCCGTGTTCGCCACCGCCATTGCCTGGCTGCTCTGGCTCTACGTCCTGCAGCATCTGCCTGCCGGTACCGCCGGCCTGTCTGCGCTCGGCATTCCGATGATCGGCGTGCTTGCCGGGTGGATCGAGCTCGGTGAGCGACCGGGTGGAATGGAGATCGTCGGCATGTTGCTGATCGGCGCGGCGCTGACTCTGACCAGTCTGTGGTCCTTGTGGCAGACGCGTCGGCAGTTGTCAGTCTAGTTTGTATTCAAAAAATACAGATAATCGAATACAAAAGTCGCTCATGCCTGCCTTGTCTCGTGGTTTGGCGGTGCGCAGATCGCGTCCATGATCGTGGGCTGATGGCGGCCCTCCGAGAATGCGTGCGAGTCCGTGTGTCCGCTTCCGGCATCGAAGAGCCTGGATGGGGCGCGATGCTACGAGTGCATTGTTGGCAATGCCAGGTTTGATTGATTGTTTTTATGGGTACAAAAACATATTGTTTTGTGTACAAACAGCTTCTAGACTTTCCTCAACATTGTGATTCCAGTGTGAACGGCTGTTCATGACGGAGAGGGAAAGTGGCGAAGAAACGATCATCCATCGATCTCGGTGCGCTCCAGGGCGACGAGGCAATGTCGGGCAACGGTCGTGACGAGGCAATCTATCGCAATCTCTATGCGGCGATCGTCGAGAACCACCTCGAGCCCGGTACCAAGTTGCCGGAGGACACGCTGGCCGAGGCCTTCGCCGTCAGCCGGACCAGCATCCGCAAGGTGCTGCAGCGCCTGGCCTACGAGCGCCTGGTCGACATCCGGCTGAACCGTGGCGCGACCGTGGCGCAGCCCACGGTGAAGGAGGCGCGCGACGTCTTTGCCGCCCGTCGCATCGTCGAATGCGGGGTGATCGCGCAGGTGGTGGCCAAGGCGACACCGGCCAGGCTCGACGAGCTGCGCGCCATTGTGCGCCGCGAACACGAGGCCGAGGCACGGGGCGACCGGCGCGAGGCGATCTATCTGTCGGGCGAGTTCCACGTCGCCCTCAGCCGGCTGTCCGAAAACGAGGCGATCAGCGACATCCTGGCCGGACTAGTGTCGCGGTCCTCGCTGGTGATCGCCACCTATGGCTCGCCGCTGGCCGGAAGCTGCCGCCATTCGGAACACGACGACGTGCTCGAGCTGATCGCGGCGGGCGACGTGGAGGCGGCAAAGGCGTGGATGGAGCGCCATCTGCGCGACGTCGAGCGCAGCGTGGTGCTGGTCGAGGAATCGCCGTCGGCCCCCGATCTGCGCCGGATTCTCGACGAAGTGGCCCAGCGTCATCGTCACCCGCATTGAGCAACCAGGCCACGACCGCGAACCCGATACGTGGCAGCAAGGAGAGAGACATGCACATCAGACTCATCAACCCCAACACCACGGCCGGCATGACCGCCACGATCGGCGAGGCGGCAGTGCGCGTTGCCGCGCCCGGTACCCGGATCTCGGCCACCAATCCGGCGGCGGGGCCGGTCTCGATCGAGAGCCATTTCGACGAGGCGATCAGCGCCGTCGGCGTGCTCGACGAAATTCGCCGTGGCGAGTCGGACGATGCTGACGCCTACATCATTGCCTGCTTCGGCGATCCGGGGCTGCTCGCCGCGCGCGAGATCACCCGAGCCCCGGTGATCGGCATTGCCGAGGCCGCGTTTCACCTCGCCACCCTGATCAGCACCCGCTTCTCGGTCGTCACCACGCTGGGGCGGACCTGCATCATCGCCGAGCACCTGCTGCAGAGCTACGGCTTTGCCCACCACTGCCGCCGCGTGCGGGCGGCCGAGATCCCGGTGCTCGACCTCGAGGACGACGGCGCCCGTGCACTCGATCGCATCGTCGACGAGTGCCGCCGCGCGCGCGACGAGGACGGCATCGGCGCGATCGTGCTCGGCTGCGGCGGCATGGCCGACCTTACCGACCGGATCCGCGATGCGGTCGGGCTGCCGATCGTCGAGGGCGTGACGGCAGCGGTGAAGCTCGCCGAATCGCTGGTCGGCCTGGGGCTGGGGACGAGCAAGCATGGCGATCTGGCCTTCCCGCGCCCGAAGCGTTTCCGCGGGCACTACGAGTATCTGAGCGCATGACTCGATAAATCAGCCCCCGCAAAAGAGGGGCGGCCTTGGCATGACCCTGTGCGGCCCACGGACCGCATACCCCGACAAAGAAGGAGACACAGCATGACAAGCAATACGGAAACGGTCCGCATCCCCGGCCTCGCGGCCGGCGCGGACCACACGGAGGTCGCGCCCCATGGCAAGGGCATCGGCGAGGAGTCATTGGCGCCGCAGCAGACGCGGATCATGGGCAAATGGTCCTACCTGCTGGCGTGGTTCGGCGGCTGCGTGTCGATCGGCACCTTCGCCATGGGGTCGAGCATCGTCGGCACGCTGAACCTGCTGCAGGCGACGGTGGCGATCGCGGTCGGCTGCTTCGTGATCGGCATCGCGCTCGCGCTCAACGGCGCCGCGGGCTACAAGTACGGGATTCCGTTCGTGGTCCAGGCGCGTTCGGCCTTCGGCTTTGCCGGGACCAAATTCCCCGGCCTGGTGCGGGCCGTGCCGGCGATCGTGTGGTACGGCTTTCAGAGCTGGGTGGGGGCAGGGGCGCTCAATGCGGTGTCGGCCTCGCTGTTCGGCTTCGACAACCTGGTGTTCTGGTTCATCGTGTTCCAGTTCCTGCAGATCGGCCTGTCGGTGCTCGGCTTCCAGGGCATCAAGTGGCTGGAGAACATCGGCAGCGGCTTCATCCTGGTGTCGCTGACCTACATGTTCTTCAGCGTGATCGACAAGTACGGCGACGTCATCACCGAACGCCTGGTGAACATCGAAGGCACCTGGGGCCTGCCGTTCTGGGGCGCGACCATGCTCTTCCTCGGCATCTACAGCACGATGATGCTCAACGTCAGCGACTATGCACGCGAGCTGGAGAAGGGGGTGCGGCGCGCGCCGCTGACCACGATCTATGCGATGTCCATCCTGCCGTGCACCTTGTTCATGGGCCTGATCGGCCTGATGGTGTCGGGTGCGACCGGCGTGGCCGATCCGATCCAGGTGTTCTCGAGCGCGGTGGACAACAAGCCGCTGCTGATCGCCACCCTGTTGTTCATCACCTTCGCCCAGGTCACCACCAATGTGCTGAACAACGTGGTGCCGCCGACCTATGTGCTGATGGATGTGTTCAAGCTGTCGTTCCGCACCTCTGCGATCATCGTCGGCCTGCTCGCCTTCGGCACCTTCCCGTGGGAACTGGTCAAGGACGAATCGGCCGCCGGCCTGCAGGTGTTCGTGCAGACCTACTCGGCCTTCCTCGGCCCGATCTTTGCGGTGCTGGTGGTGGATTACTACCTCATCCGCCGCCGGACGCTGAACCTGGACAAGCTCTACGACGAGAACGGCCCCTACCGCGGGGTGAACTATGCCGGCATCGTCGCCTCGCTGATCGGCGCCGGGGTGGCACTCAGTTTCGCGTCGGTGTCGTGGTACGCCAGCTTGCTGCCGGCGGGCCTGAGCTACTGGCTGCTGATGAATCACTGGGGCGTGTGCAAGCGCTTCCGCGACAACTGATCCGTTGAACCGGCGCCGGTTGCCGAGGCAACCGGTATCCGAGGAGAACCCGACATGAAACCCGATCCCGCTTACCCCCGTGACCTGGTGGGCTACGGCCGCAACCCGCCGCACGCCAACTGGCCGGGCCGCGCCCGCGTCGCGGTGCAGTTCGTGCTCAACTACGAGGAAGGCGGCGAGAACTGCGTGCTGCACGGCGACCCCGGCAGCGAGCAGTTCCTGTCCGAACTTTTCAACGCCGCGAGCTACCCCGAGCGCCATCTGTCGATGGAAGGCATCTACGAATACGGCTCAAGGGTCGGCGTATGGCGCTTCCTGCGCGAGTTCGAGCGCCGCGGCCTGCCGCTGACCGTCTTCGGCGTGTCGATGGCGCTCGAACGCCACCCCGAGCTCACCGCCGCGTTCCGCGAACTCGGCCACGAGATCGCCTGCCACGGCTGGCGCTGGATCCACTACCAGCACACGGCCGAGGAGATCGAGCGCGAGCACATGAAGATCGGCATGGAGATCATCGAGCGCCTGACCGGCGAGCGCGCGCTGGGCTGGTACACGGGGCGCGATTCGCCCAACACCCGGCGCCTGGTCGCGGACTACGGCGGCTTCCTGTACGACTCGGACTACTACGGTGACGACCTGCCGTTGTGGACCACGGTGAAAAAGACCGATGGCGAGACCGTGCCCCACCTGATCGTGCCCTATACCCTCGATACCAACGACATGCGCTTCGCGCTGCCGCAGGGCTTCTCGCACGGCGACGAGTTCTTCGAGTATCTGAAGGACGCCTTCGACGTGATGTACGCCGAGGGCGAGGAGCGTCCGGCGATGATGTCGATCGGCATGCACTGCCGGCTCCTCGGCCGTCCGGGGCGCTTCAAGGCGCTGCAGCGCTTCCTCGATCACATCGAGAAGCACGACCGGGTGTGGGTGTGCCGCCGGGTCGATGTGGCCCGTCACTGGATCGAACACCATCCCTACAAGGGCTGAACCGCGGTTGCGGGTCACCGGGCTGCCCACGAGGCGGTTCCGGTGGCGCTCGCCCGCACGCTGCCAATCCCCGCATTGCACAGGAATGGCGGCAGCGATCAAGTAGGTAGATTGCATTTTGTGCTGCATCGCAGCAACAACTTGCCTATAACGACAACAGCGCCGGACTTACCGCCGGGCGCACCCTTCCGCAACCCCAATGGCCTACCGGCCCGGGAGACAACGATGGAAAAGATCGACCTCAGCATCAAGAACATCGACCCCACGCTCTACAATCACGACCTCGCTCCACTGGCGCACGAGAAGCGGACCTGGGGCTGGTTCGAGATCTTCAACGTGTGGTCCAACGACATCCAGAGCCTGTTCGGCTACACCCTCGCGGCCACGCTGTTCATCTCCTACGGGCTGAGTGGCTGGGCGGTGTTCGCCGGCATCATTCTCGCCGGCTTCATCATCATGTTCCTGGTGAATCTCACCGGAAAGCCCAGCGTCAAGTACGGCGTGCCCTATCCGGTGATGGCGCGCGCCAGCATGGGGGTGCGCGGGGCCAACTTCCCGGCGATGGTCCGCGGTATCGTCGCCATCTTCTGGTACGGGGTGCAGACCTACTTCGCATCCACCGCGGTGGCCTTGCTGCTCAATGCATTGCTCGGGTCACCCGGCGGCGAGAAGTTTCTCGGCATGGACATGGTGGGCTGGCTCTCCTATGTGCTGGTCTGCGTGTTCCAGGTGGCGCTGTTCCTGCGCGGCATCGACTGGATCACCAAGTTTCTCAACTGGGCCGGGCCGCTGGTCTATGTGGTGATGATCGGCCTGCTCGGAGTGATCTGGTACAAGGCGGGTGGCGGATTGGTGAATGAACTCGGCAGTATCTTCGCCGGCCGCGGCGAGCATCCGGGTGGTGCCATCGGCGGCTTTGTCGCGGTGGTCGGTACCATGGTGGCCTACTTCGCTGCGGTCGTGATCAACTACGGCGACTTCTCGCGTTTCGTCCGCAGCGAAAAGCAGATGATGCTCGGCAATTTTCTCGGTCTGCCGGTCAGTCTGGCGCTGTTCTCCTTCCTGGCGCTGTTCATCACCGCCGGCTCCGCGGTGCTGTTCGGCGAAGTGCTGACCAACCCGGCGGACATGATCGCCAAGGTGGACAATCTGGGCCTGACGGTGATCGCGGCGCTGACCTTCTTTGCGGCGACAGTGGGCATCAACCTGGTGGCGAACTTCATCCCGCCGGCGTTCGATCTGGCCAACCTCGCACCGGCAAAGATCAGCGCCCGCACCGGCGGCATGATCACCGCGGGCATCGCGTTCTTCATCGGCGCGCTGTGGGTGTCGGTCATCAGCAATATCGGCATCGCCGCCTTCGTCGATACGCTGGGCGCCTTGCTCGCACCACTGTACGGCATCATGGTCGCCGACTACTACCTGGTGCGCCGGCAGCGTCTGGTACTGCAGGATCTGTTCTCGGCCGAACCGGGCTCGACCTATTACTACGACAATGGCTGGAACCGGCGGGCGATGATTGCCTTCGTCGTGTCGGCAGTGTTCTCGGTATCGACCGTGTGGGTGCCGGCGCTGGCGAACCTGTCGGGCTATGGCTGGTTGATCGGTGCGATGCTGGGTGGTGTGTTGCACTACGCCGTGATGCATAGCCGGGTCGCGCCGGCCCCGCAGCACGCGGTGTAATCGCTCACCGACCGGGGGAACGGGAAGGGGCCCGCTGGGCGGGCCCCTTTTCGTACCGGGCCGTGTGCAGACGGCGGCGAGGCGGGTCGGTGGCGGGTTCGGCGCCGATGGGCCCGGGACCGGCGGGGGCGCTACCGAAGCATCGGGCGGCCGCGCGGATCTGCTATCGTGCCGTCCATGCAAGCGATCATCTCCGTTTCCAGACTCAGCAAGACCTACGCATCCGGCTTCGAAGCGCTCAAGCGGATCGACCTCGACATCCGCCGTGGCGAGATCTTCGCCCTGCTCGGGCCCAATGGCGCCGGCAAGACCACGCTGATCAGCATCATATGCGGCATCGTCAATCCAGGCGACGGGCAGGTGCGGGTGGGCGGGCACGACATCGTCGCCGACTACCGCGCGGCGCGGGCAATGATCGGACTGGTGCCGCAGGAACTCACCACCGATGCCTTCGAAACCGTGTGGGGCACGGTGTCCTTCAGCCGCGGCCTGTTCGGCAAGCCGGCCAACCCGGCTTACATCGAGAAGCTGCTGAAGGATCTGTCGCTGTGGGACAAGAAGGACAACAAGCTGCTGACCCTGTCGGGCGGCATGAAGCGCCGGGTGCTGATCGCCAAGGCGCTGTCGCACGAGCCGCAGATCCTGTTCCTGGACGAACCGACCGCCGGCGTCGACGTCGAGTTGCGGCGCGACATGTGGCAGCTGGTGCGGGCGCTGCGCGACACCGGCGTGACCGTGATCCTGACCACGCACTACATCGAGGAAGCCGAGGAGATGGCCGACCGCATCGGCGTGATCCGCAAGGGCGAGCTCATCCTGGTCGAGGACAAGGCGGAGCTGATGCGCAAGCTCGGTGGCAAGCAGCTGACCCTGCAACTGCAGGCGCCGCTGGCGGCGATTCCACCCGCGCTCACCGGCTACCCGCTGGCGCTGTCCGGAGACGGCAGCGCGCTGACCTATGTGTACGACGCTGACGGCGACGAGAGCGCGATCGTCGGCCTGCTGCAGGACCTCGCCGATGCCGGCATCGCCTTCGCCGATCTGCATACCACGCAGCGCTCGCTGGAAGACATCTTCGTCGGCCTCGTCGCCGACCACCGCTGAGGAGATCCCGGATGAACCTGTACGCCGTGCGTGCCATTTACCTGTTCGAGATGGCGCGCACCCGACGCACGCTGCTGCAGAGCATTCTTGCGCCGGTGATCTCGACCTCGCTGTATTTCGTCGTGTTCGGTTCGGCGATCGGGTCGCGCATCCCGGAGATCGAGGGTGTCAGTTACGGGGCCTTCATCGTGCCGGGGCTGATCATGCTGACGCTGCTGACGCAGAGCGTGTCGAACGCTTCGTTCGCGATCTTCTTCCCCAAGTTCTCGCGCACGATCTACGAGCTGCTGTCGGCGCCGGTGTCGCACTTCGAGATCGTGCTGAGCTATGTCGGTGCGGCGGCGACCAAATCCATCCTGCTCAGTCTCATCATCCTTGCCACCGCGGGCCTGTTCGTGCCGTTGCGGATCGACCATCCGCTGTGGATGCTGACCTTCCTGCTGCTGACCGCGTTCACCTTCAGCCTGTTCGGCTTCATCATCGGCATCTGGGCCGACAACTTCGAGAAGCTGCAGCTGGTGCCGCTGCTGATCATCACCCCGCTGACCTTCCTCGGCGGCAGCTTCTATTCGATCAACATGCTGCCGCCGTTCTGGAGGACGGTGACCCTGTTCAACCCGGTGGTCTACCTGGTGAGCGGCTTTCGCTGGAGCTTCTACGGCAGTGCCGACGTCGCCATCGGCGTCAGCCTGGCGATGACACTGATGTTTCTCGCGCTTTTTCTCGTCATCGTGGCGTGGATGTTCAGGACCGGCTATCGGCTCAAGTCCTGAGCGGTCGACCGGGAGCGGGGGGAAGGATCAAGTTTGTTCGAGGCACGGGATGATCCCCGCGGTGTCCAGCCCGACCTCGTCGCAGTTGTGCCCGGGGCCGGCGCGATCGACGACGAGAAAATCGCATACGGCATCGAGCGCTAGCAGCGGGTGGTGCCAGACGCCGGTGGCGTAGTTCACCCCCTGGTCGGCGCCGGCGAGGAAGACGCGCAGATCCTCTACTGCGGGCGGCGCCCCTGCCGGGGCGACCACCACCAGGTAGGGGCGGCCCGACAGCGGGATGAAGGCCTGGGAGGCGAGCGGATGACGCTCCATCATCTCGACCCGGAACGGCAGCGCCCGCGGCTGGCCGCGGAAGATCGACACGATCACCCGGCCGTCGGGCCCGGGCTCGATCCGGGCCAGATCGTGGTAGCGCTCGGTGTTGCCGGCGTTGATGGTGAAGTGCTTGGCCGCGTCGCTGGCCTCGATGAGCTCGCCGAAGGGGGCGAAGGCCTCGCGGGTCAGGGGTTCGACGGCGAGCAGGCGCTCTGCGCGGGTGATCATGTCCATGAGTGCTCCTTGTCGCTTAGCGCTTGTCGACCCGGCCCCACAGGCGCAGGCGTGAGACGCCGCCGTCGGGGAAGATGTTGAACCGCACGTGGGTGACCGGACCG
>NZ_JBDGKX010000033.1:0-4330 GCF_057656155.1 Azoarcus sp. Soil_N_20
TTGTACGGCTGGTACTGGCTCTGCGTCTTCGCGTTGTTCGCGCGCGCTTCGCTGATCCCGCTCGCCCCCTTCACCACTCGACGCCGGATGATCGGTTCGTCTGCCATCTGCCTGTCTCCCAAAGTCGATTGCGGGATCCCCTCGATCCCCCGTGTCCCCGGCACCGGCCACCGCGCCTGCGCCATCACCGACTCAATCCTAGTCAGCACCCCGCCCCCAGGCGCTCCATTGCCGACCGCCTTTATCCCGACAGTGCACAAAACCGGGCGCCGCCCCCGGGTGCTAGACCGCCCGAGCCACCTCCCGGGCGAGCGCGGCATAGCGTCCGTGGTGAAACAGCAGCGGCTCGGGCGCGCCCTCCGGCGCGCTCAGGCGGAGGACCCGCCCGACGAGGATCAGATGGTCGCCGCCCGCGTAGCGATGCTCGGTTGCGCATTCGAAAATCGTCGGTACACCGGGAAGCAGCGGAACGCCCTCCACGCCCGCGGCGCAGGACAAGCCACCGAACTTGTCGGTCGATGGGCGGGCGAACCGGTCTGCGAGCGAACGCTGGGTGGCCTCCAGGACATGCACGGCAAAATGCCCGGCGGTGGCAAACGCGCCAAAACTGAACGCGCTTCGCGCCACGCTCCACAGCACCAGCGGCGGCGACAGCGATACCGTATTGAAACTGCTCGCGGTCACACCGACTGCCACGCCGTCGGCATCGAGTGCGGTCACCACGGTGACGCCAGTTGCGAACTGGCTGAACGCGCGTCGCAGCAGGGACGCGTCGATCATGGCGCCCTCCCCCGAAACGCGCTCCGCAGGCGAGCGCAAGCCGGTGCTGCCGCCTGTTTTGAGCGCGGTCGCAGTCATCGCCGCGCGCCTCAAGCCGGCACCGAGAACGACTCGATGAAGCGGTCGGCCTCGGCCTCGTCGTAGTACCACGGGGCCAGGCCCTTGGGATCGTCGAACGCATTGGCGACGCGGGCGGCGATATCCGGATTGGATCCGCAGGCCCCGAACACCTTGAGGACCTGCGGCGGGGGCGGCAGCAAGTGGGTATTGGTGAAGCGCGTGACCCACCTGGCGTAGTCCCAGTAGGTCTCGAAGGTGGCGTTCATCCAGCCCTCGTCGAATCCCTGCCGACCGCGTTCCACGATCGCGTCCAGGTAAAGCGCGGCACACTTGCTGGCGTTGTTCGAGCCCTGGCCGGTGATCGGATCGTTGAGCACGAGCACGTCGGCCATCCCCATTACCGCGCGCCCGGACGGCAGACGGCCGACCACCTTCCTGACCGTCGGCGTGATGCGACCGACCAGCGTGCCGAGATCGTCGGTCAGCCTCAGGTCGGCGCAGCGCTCCGCCTCCCACGGGAAGAAGTCGCGGATCTGCGTCAGCGCCAGCTCCAGGTGCTGTTCGGGGCTCGCGACCTCGGCCCAGCAGTCCATCGGGCCGCCCGGAATGCACTCGAGGTTGATGATGTCGCACGGTCCGCTCAGGGTCAGTGCCGGAAAGTTGATGTACTCGCCGATCCCCGGATTGATGCCGATGTTCAGCGCAGAGTAGTCCGCACGCGGTTTCATGCCGTGAACGTAGGTCAGCGAGATGGTCCGCTGCGGCCGGTCGAACTGGCTGCGGGCCGGGTCGCGTTCGAACAGCTTGCCGATCTCGCCCTTGCCGGTGGACACCACGACCAGATCGGAGGCCGCGGCGTAGCGCTCCAGTGCCTCGACGTCGGCATCCTCGATCAGCAGGCGGCCGCCGCGGCGCTCGAAGATCTCCATCCACGCCGGCATCTTGATGCGCTGGTCCACCGACTGGCCCGGGGCGCGCATCGGCGAGCGCCAGTCGATCATCGTGGAGCCGTCGCCGGTACCGGCACGCAGGTGGACCCCGGTGATCGGCGGGCAGGCGGTATCCCACCGGGCGAGATCGAGCTGGCGCTCGTAACCGACTGCCATGGCGTACATCGACTGGCTGGACATGACCCGCCCGCCCGCGATCTCGGCGGCGCTGCGGTTGGATACGAGGGTGACCTCGAAGCCCTGGTCCAGCAGCCCGATGCCCAGTTGCAGTCCGGCCTGGCCGGCGCCGATGATGGTGATCTTGCGCATTTTCTGTGTGCTCCGTCGTGGGTTGCGATGGCGTCTCCACCATTGAAGACGGAAGCAATTTGACCCAGTCGGAAGCGAAGAAATATGCGCAAAGTGCAGCGACTATGCATCGACCGCAGAAATCGTCCGACGCCCGCAGAAAGGGACGAACGGCATCCTCGATCGGCACCGGAACAGTGCGTAGACCCTTGACTTAACGGGACTTGAGCAGGGATTCGTGCGGATGCTCGCCAAACCGGCGGCGATAATCGCTGGCGAACCGCCCGAGCTGGAAGAAACCCCAGCGCATTGCGATCGAGGTCACGCTCCGCGGCTGGCCGGGATCAAGCAGATCGGCTCGTGCGCGCTCCATTCGGAGGTCGCGCAGGTAGCGTATCGGGCTCACCCCGAGAAAACGGCGAAATCCCTCATGCAGGGTGCGTCCGCTGACCCCGGTATGCAGAGCCAGGGTCTCGACCGTGATCGGCAGATCCGGGTGCGCCCGCATGTACTCTTCTGCGATCTTCACGTGGCGGGGCAAGAGCAGGCGGTTGTCGCGCCCTCCGCCGTCGATGACGCGCCCCGGTAGCCAGTTCAGTGCGCCGGTCATCAGCAGTTGCTCGAACTGCTCCCGCACCAGCGGCGTGTCGCTCAACCGGGGGTTGCGGCGGAGTTCGCCGAACAGATGGCGCGCGGTATCGACCCACGCCTGCGCCGCGGTGTGCTGCAGATCGACCAGGCACTGGAAGGACACGGTGCCGACCCACTCCTCTCCGGCCAGCGCGGATGCATGGCGCTCGAGCGCATCCCGTTCGATGCGGACGACGAACTTCTCGCAATCGGCACTCCAGCGCATCCCGAGCCGGCTCTCGGGCCCGTGTATGGACGCGTGTCCGCAATCGCAGCGCAACTCCCGGCCATCGATGCACATCCGGTCGCCTCCCGTCAGCGGCACCTGAACCAGGAAGAAGGATTGCAACTGGCGCGGGACGATCCTGACCTCCGCCCCATAGCGCATCCGGCTGAAGCTGAATGCGCCCATGCGCTGATGCACGTGCTGATAGTCGAGCCGGTCGCGAAGCCGGGTCTGGTCGAGTTGATGTTCGCAGTACAGGCCGGCGACGATCTGGCGCGTCTCGTCGAGATCGCAGGACTGATAAATGGCCGACCGCTCACCCGGCGCGTCGTCACCGCTCATCATCTGTTTCACCCTCCCTCAGGATCACCGCGCTTGCGGTGAAGGCGGCGGCACGGGCGCCTGCCCGCCGTATCCGCTTGCCCCCGATCGGCGCATTCCCCGTCACTTCACCTCTGGAACGGCGCGACACCTGCCCGACGTCGCCCGCTCGCCGCACGATTCAGCGCGCCAGCGTTTCCGACGGACTCTCGCCGAAACGACGCTTGTAGTCGGTGGTGAAATGGCCAAGGTGGCCAAACCCCCACTGATACGCAACGGTCGTCACCGTCACCCGGCCCGGCTCGGCCTGCAGCAGCTGATCACGCACCCGGTTCAGGCGGATCTCTTTCAGATAGAGCATGGGCGACGTGTTCCGGTATTTCCGGAAGCCGGTGTACAACGAGCGGCTGCTGACCCCGGTGTGCTCGGCCATGTCCGCGACCGTGATCGGCTCGTGGGCATGCTCCTCGATGTACTGCTCGGTGCGCCTGACGAAGGCGGGAGTCACGGTCTTTCCGCCGTCGGTGAACAGGCTCGAGTAGTTGTTCTCCTGGCAGACCAGCAGCATGCTGACGATCATCTGCTCGATGTGTGCGGAAAGCAGCGGCGAAGCCAGGTTCTCCTCCGCTTCGAGGTTTTCCAGCAACCACGCAACGGTACGCATCCAGCGCCGCCCGGCGACGGTATCGAGCGGCATCCCGGTCCGGAACTCGATCCGTTCGTGCACCGACCGGCCCAGATGCTGACGACAATGGCGTTCCAGAAGGTCGCGATCGACCCGCATGATCAGCTTTTCGGTGTGCTCGCCGTGCAGAATACGCACCGGACGATGGGCATTGAGCACCGATCCCAGCAGCGGGGACGTATGCGTCGTTTCACCTTCGCATTCGACCCGCTCTGCACCGTGGAGCGGCATCTGGATCAGGTAGAAGGAATCGAGCAGGCCGGGATCGATGGTCACCTCGCCGCCGTAACTCATGCGTCCGATCCCGATGCCTTTCAGCTTGCGGTAGTACATGCGGGCGTTCACCGAGCGCTTCGCGTCGAGGCTGCGAAGATCGTTCTCGCAGAACAC
>NZ_JBDGKX010000033.1:4428-11167 GCF_057656155.1 Azoarcus sp. Soil_N_20
CCAAGCCCTTCATCCGGACGGGGTCTATGGCCCCGGGATTCAATCCGCGCAGTTCCACTTCACACGCCTCCTGCTCTCTTCAGCTTGCGGTAGTACATGCGGGCGTTCACCGAGCGCTTCGCGTCGAGGCTGCGAAGATCGTTCTCGCAGAACACGCGCGTTCCCCAGCCACGCGCCTCCTCGAGATCCTGAGTGGCAAAGTACTCGAAGCCCTTCATCCGGACGGGGTCTATGGCCCCGGGATTCAATCCGCGCAGTTCCACTTCACACGCCTCCTGCTCTCTGTCGTCGTTCGCCTACGCCCGCTCGAGGCGGGTCTCGCATTACGGCCGGCGGGTCGCCATGCCTGTGCATGGAGCCCATCCGGCGCCTGCCCGGGTTACTTGTCCAGGTGCTGGTGCCCCCAGGCGCTGGTGACATCATAGGTCTTGACGTCATGGTTTTCCGCCTCGACCTCGAGCCCGCCCCAACCATACTCGATCTGGACGCCCGACGGACTCTCCACGTAGAAGGAGAACATCCGGTCGTTGATGTGCCGCCCGAGCGCGCGGGTCTGGAGGAAGCCGCTGCGATGCACGCGATCGAGCGCGCGGCCGACATCGTCGAACTCCCGGACCTGCAGCATCAGGTGGCCCAGGCGGCGCCCCAGCGGCAAGAAGCCGATCGCCAGGCTGTGATGACGTTCGTTGCAGCGCATGAACACGAAGTCCCCCTGCTGGCCGCCGTAGTCCTGCGTCGACACATAGTCGCTGGTGACGAAGCCGAGCATGTCGCAGTAGAACCGATGCACGGCCGGCACATCTTCCACGACCAGCATCACATGGCCCAGGCCCTGGTTGCCGGTCACGAATCCACCGTGTGCGACCGGCATGTGGCAAGGCGCCTGCGGACGCAGCAGCGAACCGTAGGACAACTCGACCGCGAGCCCGGCAGGGTCGGTAAAGTGAAGCAGGCCGCGCACACCGCGCGCCGCGCATTCGCTCGCGGTGCCGACGCGCACTTCGTGCCCGGCGGCCGCAAGCCGGGCGTGAATCGCATCGAAATCCGCGCCGCAGTCCACCTCCAGTCCGATCGCCACCACGTCGTTGCGCGGACCGGCCGACAGGTGCACCCGCCACGGACGATCGTCGATGCGCAGCCGCTCGTTGTCCGGATCGTTGCCATCGACCACCTCGCACGCCAGGACCTCGTGCGCAAATCTCCGCCATGCCGCGAGGTCGCTCGCCTCGATCTCGATATACGCCAGTCGCTTGACCTGTGCCATCGATGCTGCCTCCCTTTGTCCAGCCGTGGTCATGATCGTCACGCGGCGCGCCGCCACGCCAGGATCGCCGTCCTCGCTTCGCTGGTGCCTTCCTCGATCCGTGCCACCAGCGTGATTCCGTCCTCGCCCTCGCGGATCACCTTGCGTCGCTGCGCGCTCCCCTGCCAGTTGGGAAAGATGCACAGCTCGATCCGGTGCGTGACCATCTCGCCGTCGAAGTCGTAGCGCCCGGCGTAGGTCAGGTACTCGTTGTAGGCCCGGGCCTTGTCGGCATCTGTTGCGTCCCACTGCCCGCCGGTGGTGAATGTCGTCCGCGGTTTGCGCGAGATGACGCAGAACATCGTCCCGCGCCCATATTCGATAAATCCCTCGAGGTCTTCGCCGAACGGGTGGACGCAGCGTCCATCGTCGTACTCCTGGCGCCACGACGTGATCGTCCAGCGCCCTTCCAGCCCTTGATTCCCCATCGTTTCCTGCCTCCCGCTCTGTGTCATGGTGTGATTGTCTCGTCAGGCGCCTCAGGCCAGCGCGACCGGTTCGTCCGCCGCTGCCTCGTTCAGGAAGTCGCCGACCAGGCGGACGAAGCGGCCCGCCTGCTCGATCTGGGTCCAGTGGCCACAGCGTCCGAACACGTGGAGCTGGGCCCGCGAGATCAGTTCGGCCAGCCGCAACGAGGCCTGCAGCGGAATCACCCGGTCCTCGCGGCCATGCACCAGCAGCGTCTCGTGGGCAATGCCCCGGATCTCCGATTCCGCGCTGGCCAGCGCCTCGACCCAGCGCTGGCGCGGCGCCGGGAACATCGCCGCGAAGGCCTCCTGGAATCCGGGCTGCACGCTCGCCTCGTGGCGCAGGCGCGCGAGGTCGTCGCTGATCAGGCTGCGGTTGAAGGCAAAGATATCGAGGATCCGGCGCATGTTCTCGGGCGACGGTTCGTAGCCCCAGACCGCCTCCAGCCCCTCGGTGATCGGGAAGTTCAATCCGGCGCTCCCCATCAGCACCAGGCGGCGTATCCGCTTCGGAAAGCGGATTGCCAGCTTGAGCGCCAGGGCCCCGCCAAAGGAGTTGCCGACGATGTCGGCCTGTTCGATGTCGAGTGCGTCGAGCAGCCCGATGGCCTGCGCCACCCAGGCATCCACATCGTAGCGCTGCCCTGCGGGCCGGTCGGAGAAGCCGAAACCGACCATGTCCGGAATCAGCACACGGCGATCGCGCGCCAGCTCGTGCATCACCAGTCGCCAGTTCACGTAGCCGCTGACGCCCGGTCCGGAGCCATGGATCATCATCACCGGGAAGCCAGCCCCCAGATCATGGTAGTTGGTGCGCACCGCTCCGATCTGGATGCTGCTGCCGATTTCGGGGTTGCTCTGGTTCATCCGGCCGTGTCTCCCTGCTCAAGTTATGGAATCGGGAACCCGGTCTTGCTGCCGGGAAAACCCTTTCAAAAAATGGCTCGCCAAAATCTCGATAAAACATCTTAAAAAAAACTTTACAGAAGATTGTCTTTTTATAGTTGTTCTGTCAACACAAAATCAGGTGCTATGATTGCCGCATCGAAAACTCTTCAGTCGCGAGATGCAGCCCAATTCGACTCCCGGTCCTGGCGGTGTGTCCGCCCTCGCGCCCCCCTCCACCCTGATCGAAGCCGCGTACCGGCAGATCCGGCGCGACATCGTGCTGGGGGTGCACGCGCCGGGGGAAAAACTTCGCATCGAGCACCTCAAGAACGACTACGCGGTCAGTTCGGGCACCCTGCGCGAGGCCTTGGCGTTGCTGGTTTCCGACGCCCTGGTGGTGGCCCACGGGCAGCGCGGCTTCTCGGTCGCCCCGATGTCGCTCGCCGACCTCGAAGATCTCTCCTTCCTGCGCGCAATGGTGGAGACCGAGGCCGCGCGGCGTAGCGTGCTGCGCGGGGAGGACGACTGGGAGGCGCGGCTGGTCAGCAGCTATCACATGCTGTCGCGCGCAGAGGAGCGCCTCGGCGCGCGGACGCCCGAAGTCTACGAAGAATGGGAGAAATGGAATTTCGAGTTCCATGAGGCACTGGTCGCGGCGTGCGCCTCCCCTCGCCTGCTCGGGCTGCGTGCCACCCTGCACGTGCAGGCGGAACGCTACCGTCGCCTCTCGGCACTCGACGGCCCGCGGCCGCGCGACGTGCACAACGAACACCAGCGCATCTTCGAGACCGCACTCGCCCGCGACGAAAACGCGCTGACCGAGGTCCTGGGCCGGCACGTGCATCGCTCGCTCGACGTCATCCGCAAGAGCGAACTCCTGGCGCGCATGGACAAGCCCGTCGACGCGCTGGCCTGAGCAAGCGGGGGCGTGCGCCGGTCGTCGCCCGACCGGCGCACGCGCTCCCGCCAGTCAGCGTCCCGCCCCGATCAGCACGAAGAACAGCTGGGCCGGTTTATCACCCTTGTTACGCCACGCATGCCGCGTGCCCATCTGCACGACGACGTCGCCCTTGCGCAGGCAGGTCACCTCGCCGTCATCGAGTTCGAGCCAGATCTCGCCGTCGAGCACCACCCCGTAGTCGATCGAGTCGGTGCGATGGAAGCCGGAACCGTCCGGATCGAAGGTCTCGCCCAGCCCCGGCAGGCGCCGGGCAAACTCGGCGCCGGCTGCGGCCGGATCGAAGCGCTCGGACGTCGTCACGCTGTCCGGCGGAAACGTCACCTTCATCGCCACGGTCGCCCCGGGTTGCGGAACGACCGTTTCCACCTCGGCCACCGCATCGGCGGCACGAGCGGCGATTTTCGGCTGGGGTGCGGTCTGCCATACCAGTCCGGCCGCAAAGCCGGGGTGGTGGGCAAACTCGCCCCCACCCGGAAGCGGACCGCGGATGAGGATCTCCGAGCGGCCATCATGGCTGTGTCCGGTGACGATTCGAGTTTCATTCATGGTCCGGGTCCTTTCCTGATTGAGTTTCGCAGCACCGGGCGGCCGGCACGGCACTGCCGACGGCAGGCCGGTGCGGCGCCACAGGGCTGCCTAGCGGTGAGCGATATGGAAGTTGGTGAAGCCGTTGGCCTGCGACTGGATGTCCTCGAGGGCGTCGTTGAGGCATTCCAGCGCATAGGGACGCGATTCGAGCAGGCCCAGATCGACGATGCCCGACTCGATCATCGCGACCATCTCCTCGCCCTCGGCGGCGGTGAACCACAGCGACCCGATGTACTGCAACTGCGCGCACATGAAGGGATGCGGATCGATCGGAATCGGCCCCGCCACTCCGCCGATCTGGACGATGCGGCCGCCCCGCGTCACCGCCTGCATCGCATCCACAGACAGGGCCGCCGGGGCCTTCGCACCCAAGGTGTCGAGCATGACGTCGACGCCCCCCGCAAGCTGCTCGCGCACCCGTTCGTGAATGCTGCGATCGCCGAGCCGGATCGGGACCACGCGATGGGGGTCGAGCTTCACCAGTCGATCCATTGCGGCCTGATCGCGCGCCACAACCACCACGCGGGCAGCGCCGAACGCCAGGGCCAGCAGGGTGGCGCCGACACCGAGGGTACCCGTTGCGCCCAGGATCAGGATGCTCTGGCCCGGCCGCAGCGCTGACTTCCGGATCGCTGAATAGGCGGTCCCGAGATAGCCCAGCCGGGCGGCCTGCGCCGACGGCAGATTCCCGGGCAGGCGCACCAGGTTCGCGGCCGGTGCGGTCATGTACTCGGAGTAGCCGGCATGCGGGTATTTCTCGAAGATCGATTGGGAGCCCCGGCCGAAACCGAAATAGCCCATGAAGGTGTAGCTGTCGCAGCGCGTCGGCTCGCCTTGCTTGCAGTAGCGGCACTCGCCGCAGCCGACGCCCGGATTGACATACACCCGCTCGCCCGGCCGGAAGGACGTCACGCCGTCGCCGACCGCGGCGATGGTGCCGGCGCTGTCCAGTCCGAAGATTGCCGGCAACGCGGGCAGCGGCAGGAAGGGATACCAGGTGGGAAAATGGGTGACGACGTTGCGCAGATTCGGAATCAGGCCACAGGCCTCGACCTTGACCAGCACGTCGTGCTTTCCGGGAACGGGGATGGGTACTTCATCGATCGAGAACTTGCCCCCGATCTCATGCAATCGTGCAGCCTTCATCATCGACATGGCGTCTTCCTCTGGTGGTGTCGGCCGCACTGACGGGGCGACCTGCCCGAACTTCCTTTTTGTTGTTGTCGGCTCGACGGACACGAGCGGAGCGCGCCCGCGAGCCTGGACGTCGTATGCCGCGGTCGCCGGGGGGCACAGGACACCCGGCCCGCGAGCGGAACCTGTCCGACTAGGCGCGCGCCGCCGCGAGGCTCAGGGCGGTGTCCTCGATCATGTCCTCCTGCCCGCCGACCATGCCGCGCCGGCCCATCTCGACCAGGATGTCGCGCGCCGGCACGCCGTACTTCTGCTCCGCGCGCTTGGCAAACAGCAGGAAGGAACCGTACACGCCGGCATAGCCCAGCGTCAGCGCGTCGCGGTCGATGCGGATCGGGAAGTCCATGATCGGCACCACCAGGTCTTCGGCGACGTCCTGGATCTTGAACACGTCGACGCCGGTCTCGATGCCCATCAGCTCGCACACCGCGACCAGCACTTCCATCGGGGTGTTGCCGGCACCGGCGCCCAGCCCGGCCGCGGCCGCGTCGATGCGGGTGGCGCCGGCTTCGATCGCGGCGATCGAGTTGGCCACGCCCATGGCGAGGTTGTGGTGGCCGTGGAAGCCGAGTTCGGTCTCGGGCTTGAGCGCCTCGCGCACCGCGCCGAGGCGCGCCATGACCGTGTCGGGCAACAGATGCCCGGCCGAGTCGGTGATGTAGATGCAGTTGGCGCCATAGCCTTCCATCAGCTTCGCCTGTTTCACCAGCCCTTCGGGGCTGTTCATGTGGCTCATCATCAGGAAGCCGACGGTGTCCATGCCGAGCTTGCGGGCATAGCCGATGTGCTGCTCGGAGACGTCAGCCTCGGTGCAGTGGGTGGCGACGCGGATGGTGGAGACACCAAGCTCGTGCGCCATCTTCAGGTGGTCGACGGTGCCGATGCCGGGCAGCAGCAGCGCGGAGACTTTGGCCTGCTTCATCAACGGGATCACCGCGCCGAGGTATTGCTCGTCGGTGTGGGCGGGAAAGCCGTAGTTCACCGAGCTGCCACCGAGCCCGTCGCCGTGGGTGACTTCGATCAGCGGGATGCCTGCTTCATCGAGCCCGCAGGCGATGGTCTTCATCTGCTCGAGCGTCATCAGGTGACGCTTGGGGTGCATGCCGTCACGCAGGGTCATGTCGTGGACGGTGATCTTCTTGCCGCTTAGATCCATTTTGATCTCCTTCAGGTGGCCACTCATGCAGCCTGCGTCGCGCGCTTGGATTCGAGGGTGAGACGGCCGGCGAGGATCTCTTCGGCGAACATCTCGGCGGTGCGTGCGGCGGCCGCGGTCATGATGTCGAGGTTGCCGGCGTACTTGGGCAGGTAGTCGCCCAGGCCTTCGACCTCCATGAA
>NZ_JBDGKX010000034.1:0-10603 GCF_057656155.1 Azoarcus sp. Soil_N_20
GCCGAGAAGCTCAAGGACGACCCGCGGGTGATCGAGGCCTATCTCGGCCTGGGGGGAAAGCATCAGGCGATGCTGGCAACGTAACCGAAACTACAAAACAAGAGCGGCACGGCCCCTGCCGATGCCGCCGGATGGAATGGTGTGAAACAGCCCGGATCGAAAGTCCGGTTACATCTACACAGGAGGAAACATGATGATCAAGAAACTCGTTCTGGCCGCTGCGGTGGCATCCCTGTTCTCGGTGCCGGCCCTGGCCGACATCACCGTGGGCATCACCGTGTCGGCCACCGGTCCGGCTTCGGCGCTCGGCGCACCGCAGAAGAACACCCTGACCCTGCTGCCGACGACCATCGCCGGCGAGAAGGTGAACTACATCCTGCTCGACGACGCCACCGATCCGACCCAGGCCTCGAAGAACGCCAAGAAGCTGGTCGATGAATACAAGGCGGACGTGGTCATCGGCTCCTCGACCGTTTCCAACTCGCTGGCCGTGACCGAGGTCATGGTCGAATCCAAGACCCCGCTGATGGCGCTGGCGCCGGTCAATTTGCCCCCCGAGAAAGGGCACTGGGTGTTCAGCATGCCGCAGAACAATTCGATCATGGCCGGTGCGATTGCCGACGACATGGTGGCCAATGGCGTCAAGTCGATCGGCATGATCGGTTTTGCCGACCCGTACGGCGAGAGCTTCATGGGCGAGATGAAGAAAGCGGCCGAAGCCAAGGGCATCGCGATCTCGATCACCGAGAAATTCAACCGCGCCGACACCTCGGTCCTGGGCCAGTCGGTGAAGATCGTCTCCGCCAAGCCGGATGCAGTGCTGATCGTCGCCTCGGGCACGCCGTCGGCGCTGCCGCATTCGACCCTGGTCGAGCGCGGATTCAAGGGTCGCATCTACCAGACCCACGGGGCAATCGGTCGTGACGTGCTGCGTGTCGGTGGCAAGGCGCTCGAAGGCGGCATCTTCGTCAGCGGCCCGATCATCGTCGGTGACCAGTTGTCAGCCGACCACCCGCTGAAGGCGTCGATCAAGGAATACGTGACTGCCTACGAAGGCAAATACGGCGCGGGTTCGCTCGGTCCCCAGGGCGCCCACCTGTGGGATGCCTACGCACTGATCGCGGCTGCCGTTCCGACTGCCTTGACCAAGGCCAAGCCGGGCACGGCCGAGTTCCGCGCCGCGCTGCGTGACGCGATCGAAGGCAGCAAGAACGTGGTGGGTCTGCACGGCGTGTTCAACATGAGCCCGACGGACCACTTCGGCCACGACAAGCGCGCCCGCGTGCTGGTCAAGGTCGAGAACGGTGCCTACAAGCTGATGAGCGACAACTAAGAGCAGACGAAGGAGTGAGGAGTCCCATGGATACAGTGATTCGCGACACCGGCCGGATGTTCGCCAAGCCGGTCGTCAATGTGGAAACGCGGGAAGATGGAACGCGCATCCTGCGCTCCGGGATTCCTCTTCCCGAGTCCTATGCCCGTTGTCTGGGCGAATGGCTGGAGCAGTGGGCGAAGGACACGCCCGACACGCTGTTCCTCGCCGAGCGCGATGCCGCCGACGAATGGCGCAAGATCACCTGGGGCGAGACCCGCCGGCGGGTGATCGGAATCGCGACCTGGCTGCTCGGGCAGAAGCTGTCGGCCGAACGGCCGGTTGTGATCCTGTCCGACAACTCGATCGAACACGCGCTGCTGATGCTGGCGGCGATGCACATCGGCGTGCCGGTGAGTTCGATCTCGCCGGGCAATTCGCTGATGTCCAAGGACCATGCCAAGCTCAAGGGCAATATCGAACTGCTGCGCCCCGGCGTGATCTATGCCGACCCGGTGGAGAAGTTCGCCCCGGCGCTGGCGGCGATCGGCGACCTGCACGACGGGGTTGTAGTGGCCGGCGGCAACAGTCAGCCGATTTCTGGAGCGATCCCCTTCGCCGAGATCGAGGTGGCTCCCGACGAAGCCGCGGTGATGGCCGCGTTCGCGACGATCACCCCCGACACCATCGCCAAGTTCCTGTTTACCTCGGGTTCGGTCGGCGTGCCCAAGGCGGTGGTCAACACCCATCGCATGCTGTGCTCGAATCAGCTCGCCAAGGGCATCGTCTGGCCCTTCCTCGCCGAGAACCGCCCGGTGCTGGTCGAGTGGCTGCCGTGGAGCCACACCTTCGGCAGCAACCACAACCTCAACATGATCCTGCGCTGGGGCGGCACGATCTGGATCGACGACGGCAAGCCGACCCCGGCCGGCCTCGACAAGACCGTGCGCAATCTGAAGGAGATCGCGCCCACCGTCTATTTCAACGTACCCCGCGCCTACGACATGCTGGTGCCGCTGCTGCGCGAGGACAAGCAGCTGCGCGAGAAATTCTTCAGCCGACTCAACCTGATCTTCTATGCCGGCGCCGCCCTGCCGCACCACCTGTGGGAAGCGCTCGAGGACCTGTCGGAGAAGACCACCGGCACCAAGGTGACCATGGTGTCGTCGTGGGGCTCGACCGAGACCGCACCGATGTGCACCGACTGCCATTTCGAGGCCGAGCGCCCGGGTGTGATCGGCGTGCCCATCCCGGGCACCACGCTCAAGCTGGTGCCGTCGGCGGACAAGCTGGAAGTGCGGGTAAAGGGACCGAACGTGTTCCCCGGCTACTGGAAGCAGCCCGACATCACCGCCAAGTCGTTCGACGAAGAGGGCTATTACCTGATCGGCGACGCGGTCGAGTTCGTCGATGAGCAGCACCCTGAAAAGGGGCTGGTGTTCGACGGCCGCGTCGGCGAGGACTTCAAGCTGCTGACCGGCACCTGGGTGCACGTCGGGTCGCTGCGGGTGGCCGGCATCGATGCGATGAAACCGGTGGCGCAGGACATCGTGGTCACCGGCCACGACCGCGACGAGATCGGCTTCCTGGTGTTCCCCAACATCCCCGAGTGCCGCACCCTGTGCCCGGACCTGCCACCGGATGCGCCGCTGATCGACCTGCTGATGAACCCGGCGGTGCGCCAGCGCGTGCGCCGGGGCATGGCGCTGATGAAGCAGATCGGCGGCGGCTCCTCGACCTTCCCGTCGCGCGCGCTGCTGATGGCCGAACCGCCATCGGTCGAGGCGGGCGAGATTACCGACAAGGGCTACATCAATCAGCGCATGGTGCTCACCCGCCGTGCCGACCTGGTCGAGTACCTGCATGCAGACGTGGTGGACAAGACCGTGATCACGGTCCACTCCGCCCTCTGATCCATCAAGGAAAGCAAGCATGAGCGAACAACTGGTCAAGGCCTCGGTCGACGACGGCATCTACACCATCACCCTGGCGCGCCCGGAAAAGCGCAACGCGGTCAGCGACCGCCTGCTGGCAGCGCTCGAAGCGGCGCTGATCGCCACTCCGGAAGGCACGCGGGCGATCGTGCTGGCGGGCGAGGGCGAGCACTTCTGCGCCGGGCTCGACCTCGCCGAGCACCAGCACCGCGAACCCTTCGGGGTGATGCAGCACTCGCGCGGCTGGCACCGCATCTTCGACCGCATCCAGAACGGCGGCATCCCGGTGATCGCCGCGATGCAGGGCGCGGTGATCGGTGGTGGGCTGGAACTGGCCACCGCGACCCATGTGCGGGTGTCCGAACCGAACACGATCTATCAACTTCCCGAAGGCCGCCACGGCATCTTCGTCGGCGGCGGTGCCTCGGTACGGGTGGCCAAGATCATCGGCCCCGGCCGCATGTGCGAAATGATGCTGACCGGGCGCATCCTCGACGCCGACGAAGGCCTGCGCCTGGGCCTCGCGCACTACCTGGTCGGCCCCGGCGAAGCCCTGGCCAAGGCCCAGCAACTGGCACGGCGCATTGCCGAGAACGCACCGATGGCCAACTGGGCGATGGTCTCCGCGATCTCGCGCATCGACAACATGGCCACCGACGACGGCTTCTTCGTCGAGTCGCTGACCGCCGCACTGACCCAGACCAGCCCCGAGGTCGCCGAGCGCATCGGCCACTTCCTCCAACGCAAAGGCAAGGGACCGCAAAAATGAACCACTTCGAAGCTTCCGAAGCGTCCGCACTGACGTCCGCCTACGACGACATCTGGCTGGTTGCCGGCCAGCGCACGCCTTTCGTCGACTACAACGGCGTGCTGCGCGACGTGTCGCCGACCGATCTCGGCATCTACGCAACGCGTGCGTTGTTCGACAAGAGCGGCATTCCGGCCACCGAAATCGGCGGCATCATCGCCGGCAACATGGCCCAGGCCAGTTTCGACGCCTACTTTCTGCCGCGCCACATCGGCCTCTATTCGGGCATCAACCCGAACGTGCCGGCGGTGCTGGTGCAGCGCCTGTGCGGCACCGGTTTCGAGGCCATCCTGACCGCCGCCGACCAGATCAAGCTGGGCAAGGCCACGGTCATGCTGGCGGTGGGCACCGAGTCGATGTCGCGCAACCCGGTCGCGGCCTACACCCATCGCGCGGGTTTTCGCATGGGCCAGGTCGAGTTCAAGGACTTCCTGTGGGAAGCGACCAAGGACACCGCACCGGGCGCGAGCATGGGCGACACCGCGGAGAACCTGGCGCGGATGTACTCGATCAGCCGCGAGGAGGTCGACCGCTTCGCCGAGCAGAGTTTCGCTCGTGCCGCCGCGGCCTGGGACGCCGGTTACTTCGCCGACGAAGTCGCCACCGTGCTCAACAGCAAGTGGGAGCTGGAGGGGTATAACCCGCGCGGCCTGAAGCTGGCCGACCGTGCCGAGCGCTGCGAGCGCGACGGCCACGTGCGCGTGACCGCGTTCGAAACCCTGCAGAAACTCAAGCCCGCCTTCGGCGGCGTGCAGACCGGCGGCAACAGCTCGGCCATCGTCGATGGCGCGGCCGCAGTGATCGTCGCCCACGGCGACTGGGTGCGGGCCAACGGGATCAAACCGCTGGCGCGCATCGTCGCCGGTGCCGCGGTCGCGGTGCCGCCCGAGATCATGGGCATCGGCCCGGCCCCGGCGATCCGCGCCGCGGCGAAAAAGGCCGGCATCACCGTCGGCGAGCTCGGCCGGATCGAGATCAACGAAGCCTTCGGCGCCCAGTTCCTCGCCTGCGAGAAGGAACTCGGCCTCGACCGCGACAAGGCCAACGTGCATGGCGGCGCGATCGCGATCGGCCATCCGCTGGGGGCCTCGGGTGTGCGCCTGACCACCACGGTGGCGCGCGAACTGAAGGAGTCCGGCCTGCAGTACGGGGTGTCGTCGGCCTGCGCCGGCGGCGGGCAGGGCGTGGCGATCGTGGTCGAGAACGCGAGCTGAACGGGTAGGGGAAACAAGATGAAATTCGACGACAACACCTTCATCGTCACCGGCGGCGCTTCGGGCCTCGGTGAGGCCACCGTCCGCGCGCTGCATGCCGCGGGCGCCAAAGTGGTGATCGCCGACCTCAACGCGGAACTGGGCGACAAGCTCGTGAGCGAGCTCGGTGCGCGCGCCGCGTTCAACCGTACCAACGTTGCCGACGAAGCCGACGCGAAGGCGGTGGTCGAGCTGGCGCTGTCGCGCTTCGCCGGCCTGCACGGGTTGGTCAATTGCGCCGGCATCGGCACCGTCGGCAAGGTGCTGGGCAAGGAAGGGCCGATGGCCCTCGACAGCTTCGCCCGCACCATCCAGATCAACCTCGTGGGCACCTTCAACATGATCCGCCTCGCCTCCGAGGCGATGGCGAAAGGCGAGCCCCAGGCCGACGGCGAGCGCGGGGTGATCGTCAACACCGCCTCGGTCGCGGCCTACGACGGCCAGATCGGCCAGGCCGCGTACTCGGCGTCGAAGGGCGGCATCGTGGCCATGACCCTGCCGATCGCACGCGAACTCGCGCGCAGCGGCATCCGCGTGGTCACCATCGCGCCGGGCCTGTTCCTGACCCCGATGATGCATACGCTCCCGACCGAGGTGCAGAAGTCGCTCGGCGAGTCGGTCCCCTTTCCGCCGCGACTGGGGCAGCCGGCCGAGTTTGCCAAACTGGTCTGCAGCATTGTCGACAACGTCATGCTCAACGGCGAAACCATCCGCCTGGACGGTGCCATCCGTCTGGCTCCGCGATGACGGCGACGTCCGCTCCGATGGACGAAACCGAATGACAACATAGGCCATAGGCGTGCCGCGTCCCGGCACGCCTGACCCCCCACGCAAGCATGCCCCCGTGGCCGTATCGCCGGTTTTCCGCAGGCGAGGGGAGCGTGCGCACCCAAAGAACGCGAAACCTGCCGACTGGCGGGACTCTCGGGTTCGGAGCGGCCCTTTGGGGCCAGGTCGTCCGGCGCCGGGCCGGAATCAAGGAGGAGTTACAAAATGAGAAAAAAGTTGCTGGCAGGACGAAAGCGAACCCTGTCTTTGGCCATTGCGGCGGCCATCGGCATGGGGGCTGCGTATCCCGCATTGGCTGAAACCGAAATCGAGGCGCTCAAGCGCGAACTGGCCGAGCAGCGTGTTCTGCTGCAGACGCTGCTCAACGAGCGTGAAGCGCAGAAGGCCGCCGCGGCGAAGACTCCGCCCGCGCAGCCGGCAGTCGCCCAGGCGGTTCCGAGCACGCCGGCGGTCACCATCTACGGTGTGCTCGACGGCGGCATCGAGCACATCACCAACGTCGCGAGTGGCACCGACAGCAAGAGCCTCACGCGCGTGCCGAGCATCACCGGCACCATCGCCTCGCGCATCGGCCTGCGCGCCGCGAAGGAGTTCGCTCCCGGTTACAAGGCCATCGGCACGGCCGAGATCGGCTTCAACCTGGATGACGGCAGCCTGGGGCAGGCCGGCCGCATCTTCGGCCGCCAACTCTTTGCGGGTGTCGACACGCCGTATGGCAGCTTCACGATCGGCCGGCAGTACTCGATGCTGCTCTTCGGTATCGGTGCTTCCGACCTGCTCGGGCCGAACATCTATGCCATGGGCTCGCTCGACTCCTACCTGCCCAATGCCCGCTATGACAACTCGATCGCGTGGCGCAAGAGCTTCGGCGCGTTCTCGACCGGGATGACCTACAGCACCGGCCGCGACACCAAGGGCGGGGCGCCGGCTTCCGGTACATGCGCGGGTGAAGACGTGGGCGATACGCAGGCTTGCCGCGGCTGGTCTGCGATGGCGAAATACGATGCCGAGAACTTCGGCGTCGCAGCGGCGATCGACGTGCAGCGCGGTGGCACCGGTGCAACCGCCTTCTTCTTTAACGGCGCGGCGCCGATTGCCTTCAGCAGCTCCAGCGATACCGACCGTCGGATCGCCCTCGGTGGCTATATGAAGCTGGGTCAGGGCAAGGTCGGCGCGGGCTGGCTGGGTCGTAAGGTCGACGCCGCGAGTGACGTGGAATCGGATATCTACTACGTGACCGCCTCCTATCCCCTTACGCCCAAGTTCTCGCTCGACGGGGGCGTGCACCGGGTCACCAACGACGACCAGGACCGCGATGCGACCCTGCTGGTGCTGCGCGGACTCTACAAGCTGGATGCAAGCTTGACGACCTATCTGCAGGTGGGTCATATCTCCAACAGCGACAACGCGAGCTACCAGGTTTCCGTCGGCCCCGGCATCTCGCCCCGGCCGGGCGCATCCCAGACCGCCACCATGGCCGGCCTGCGTTATACGTTCTGACGAAGACGACCATCCCGCAGGCCTTGGCTCGCGGGATGGACCTTGCAATGCCGTAGGCACCACGGACCGCCGCGAGGCGGTCCGACCGACCAATCGCCGCACAGGAATGAAGCATCATGCCTAGACGCAACACCTACCGCCTGCGCATCGCCTTCAGCGATTGCGACCCGGCCGAGATCGTCTTCTTCGCCAACTATTTCAAGTGGTTCGACACCGCCAGCCGCGAGTTCTTCACCGCCTGCGGAGTGCCAAGCTGGCGCGACACCAAGGCGCAGCGCGGCATCATCGGCACGCCGCTGGTCGATGTGCACGGCAAGTTCATGAACTCCGCGACCTACGGCGAGGACATCGAGATCGAGTCCTCGGTCGAGGAGTGGCGCGGCAAGAGCTTCGTCATGCGTCATGTCGCGCGCCGCGGCGATACCGTGCTGTGCGAGGGCCGCGAGGTGCGTGTGTTTGCGATGCAGGATCCGGAGAACCCGCTGCGCATCAGGGCGGTGCCGATTCCGGAAGACATCCGCGCGGCCTGCGAGTAAGGCTGGGTACTCCCTCCCCTTCAAGGGGGGAACACAACCCCGCGCATAGCGAAGAATCGGGACAAGGAGAGACCCCACCATGTTCGACTACAACGCCCCACTGCGGGACATGCAGTTCATCCTCAATGAACTCGCCGGCCTCGAGGCCATCGGCAGCCTGCCCGGTTGCGAGGACGCCTCGCCCGACCTGGTCGCCGCCATCCTCGAAGAAGCGGGCAAATTCGCCGCCGGCGTGCTCGCGCCGATCAACCGCCAGGGCGACGAGCAGGGCTGCCGCCTGGAAGACGGCCGCGTGATCGCCCCCGACGGCTGGCAGGAGGCCTACGACCAGTTTCGCGATGCGGGCTGGCTCGGCCTGTCGCTACCGACCGAGTTCGGCGGCCAGGGCCTGCCCAAGGCGGTGTCGACGCCGGTGTGGGAGATGTGGTTCTCGACCAACATGGCCTTCACCATGCTGCCGCAGCTCAACGTCGGCCAGGCCGAGGCGCTGCTGATCGCCGCCAGCGAGGAGCAGAAACAGACCTGGCTGCACAAGGTGGTGAGCGGCGAATGGGCGAGCACGATGAACCTCACCGAGCCGCAGGCCGGCTCCGACCTCGCCGCCACCCGCAGCCGTGCCGAACCGCAGGCCGACGGCAGCTACAAGCTGTTCGGCCAGAAGATCTTCATCTCCTACGGCGAACACGAACTCACGCCCAACATCGTGCATCTGGTGCTCGCCCGTCTGCCCGATGCGCCGGCGGGGGTGAAGGGCCTGTCGCTGTTCATCGTGCCCAAGTACCTGGTCGAGGCCGACGGCAGCCCGGGCGAGCGGAACGATGTGCGCTGCATCTCGATCGAGCACAAGATGGGCATCCACGGCAGCCCGACCTGCACCCTGTCCTACGGTGACCAGGGCGGCGCAGTGGGTTATATGGTGGGCGCGCCCAACCGCGGGCTCGAGACCATGTTCATCATGATGAACGAGGCCCGCTTCGGCGTCGGCGTGCAGGGCGCCGGGCTGGCCGAGCGCGCCTACCAGCTCGCTCTCGGCTATGCCCGCGACCGGGTGCAGGGCCGCGACGCGGTGACCGGCGAGGCCGGCAAACCCATCATTCACCACCCCGACGTCAAGCGCATGCTGCTGGGCATGCGGGCGCGGGTGATGGCGATGCGCGCGCTGCTGTACACCGCCGCCGGCTGGTTCGACTTCGCCCACCACAGCCCGGACGAGGCGGTGGCCGACAAGTACCGGCGCTACGTCGACCTGCTGATGCCGGTGGCCAAGGGCTGGTGCACCGAGGTCGGCAACGACGTGTGCGACGAGGCGATCCAGGTTTTCGGCGGCATGGGTTTCGTCGAGGAGACCGGCATTGCCCAGTTCTTCCGCGATGCCCGCATCATCACCATCTACGAAGGCACCACCGGCATCCAGGCCAACGACCTGATCGGGCGCAAGATCCTGCGCGAGGGCGGGGCCACGCTGCGCGAACTGGTCGCCGAGATCCGCGCCACGGCGGTACCCCTTGCGGAGGACAGCGAGTTGGCGAGCCTGGGCCTGGACTTGGCCGCGCAGGTGGGGAGCCTGGAGACGGCGCTCGAGTGGATTCTTGCCAACGGCAAGGACCGGCTCGACGAAGTGCTGGCCGGCGCGGTGCCCTTCCTCCATCTGCTCGGCACGGTGTGCGGCAGCTGGCAGCTGGCGCGTGCCGCCCGGGCTGCCCGGCGCCGGATCGCGGCGGGCGAGGGCGATGCGCAGTACCACGCCAGCCTGGTCGAGCTCGCCCGCTTCTACATGGCCACCGTCGGCCCGCAGGCCGCGGCCCATGCGGCGACCGTGTGCGCCGCCGGCGGAGCGCTGACGCGCTTCGACGAAGCGGCGTTCTGAGGGCAGCCCGATGGATGAGGGCGTGCGGGTTGCGGTGTTCGACGGCTTCGAGCAACTCGCGGCTTCGACCGGCAGCGAAGTCGCGGTCGGCGCCTGGCTGACGCTGGATCAGGCCTCCATCGACGGCTTCGCCGCCGCCACTGGCGATCGCCAGTGGATCCACGTCGACCCCGCGCGGGCGCGGGCCGAGTCGCCTTTCGGTACCACCATCGCCCACGGCTTCCTGGTGATCTCGGCCGCCGCGGCGTCGATGCTCGAGGTGGTGAAGGTGCAAGGCGCCGCCATGGCGATGATCTACGGCGTGGACCGGGTGCGCTTCGTCGCCCCGGCGCTGGCCGGCACCCGGGTACGGGCGCGGATCACGCTGGAACGCTGGACGCCGCGCCCCGAGGGCGGGCAGGCGGACTGGGCGGTGACGGTGGAGGGCGAGGGCATGGAAAAGCCGGTGGCGGGATTCGGGCTGATCGTGCGTTACCTGGCTGCGCCGCCGGCCGCCGAATGATGAGAGCAAGGAAGGAGACGGAAAATGAAGATACTGGTCCCGGTCAAACGCGTGGTTGACTACAACGTGAAGGTCCGCGTGAAGGCGGACGGCAGCGGGGTG
>NZ_JBDGKX010000035.1:0-7039 GCF_057656155.1 Azoarcus sp. Soil_N_20
GGTTGCCGTCGTCGTCGAACTGCAGGGCGATGCGGCGGGTGGCGTGGCGGTGGACGGGGGTGGGGGTCGGCTTGGGCATGGTCGTGGGACGCTCAAGGTTCCAGGTGCAGGAAGATCGACTTGATCCGGGTGTCGGTGACACGCTCGCGGGTGGCTCCGTCGGTACTGCTTGCCCCGCTCTCCTGGCTGGCGCCGACTGCATCCTCGATGTGGTAGGGCAGGTTCTCTCGTGCCTGGCCGGCACGTCCGGCCAGCGCGATGCGCTCGTCGGTGCGCATGCTCGAGGAAGGCATGTCCGGTAACTCGAGGCCGCCGTCTTGACCACCGCCAAAGCGGAAGTCCGGTGCCTTACCTTCGACCCCGGCGGCGGCGCCGAGGGTGATGCGACCGTTGGCCAGCACGATCTCGGCGCCTTCGGCGCGCAGCACGATGCGCGGGGCCTCGAGCAGCAACTCGTCCAGCGAGTAGGCGTGCGCGCGCTCTGCGGCGCCGATCTCGAGGCGCCCCGCCTGCGCCTGCACGCGGACGTCGCCGCTGCCGGCAACGACTTCGACACCCTGCCCCTTGGCGAACGCGGACAGGCCCTCGGCTGCCCGCAGCAGCAGCTTGCGGCCCGCGGCGACATTCGCATCCTGGGCGGCGACGAAATCGAGATTGGTGCCGGCCGTAGCCTGTACCGGGCCCGGACTTGCGACGGCGATACCGGCCGGCGCCGAGAGCGCTATCGCGGCGGCATCGGGCGTGTCCCCGTCCCATTGCGCGATCCCGTGCAACAGCCTTTCCTGGGCCGATATGTCGGTGGGCTGGGCCTCATGAGCCGTTGCGAGATCGGAGAGTTGGGTCGCGATGGCGAGTGCCGTCTGCAGGTTGCCCAGGAGTTCGTGACGATCCAGGGTGGCGCCACTCGCACCCGGCCGGAGATCGGTGCTGATCAGCAGTTGCGCCGCACGGAGGGCACCGGAAAGGTCGGTGCGCAGCTCAAAGCCCTCGCCGCGGCGGGTCGAGCTGCCCTCGCTGCGCGGGTGGCCGATCCAGCCCTGGTTGAGCTGGGTCTTGCCATGTTCGCTGGAGAGCTTGGTCTTGATTTCGCCCGTGCTGTCGTCGAACAGCAGTTCGCCGTACCCCGTGCCGCGGATTTCCCGACTCCGCACGCCGGCAAGATGACGATTCGCGGGCAGGCCGCCCGCTCCGGAGAAACGCGGCGGCCGGCTGCGGCCGTTGTACACGACGCCGGTCACCAGTGGCCGGTCGGGATCGCCGGCGAGGAATTCGACCACCACTTCGTCGCCCACCCGCGGCAGATGGAGCGCACCCCAGCCCTCGGAGGCCCAGGCGCTGGCCACACGCACCCAGGCGGAATCGGCATCCGTATCGCTGGTGCCGGCGCCGGAGGCGTGTTCGTGGTCTTCGGCGGCAAGTCCGACGAGGCGGATCTTGATGCGGCCGAGTTCGTCGCAATGGACTTCTTCGCCCGGCGGACCGACGACGATCGCCGTGATCGGTGGCATCGGCGGCCGGTCGTCGTCCGGACTCCACGACGGCACCAGCGGGACGTCGCGGCGCACCGCGGTGAAGCGGTTGCGGTAGCGACGCTCGTCCGCGGGGCTGCCCGTGGGGGGTCGGTCGGGTGTAGCGAACAGCGACCGCACCCGTTCGTCCAGGATCTTGGGCAGGTTGTTGTCGCCGCGGTGATGCAGCCGGGTGATGAGAAATTCGGGGTTGACGTGACGCGGCCCCTCCACCGCGGGGAGACCGGCGATGGCATTCCACTCGCCCACGGCGAGGTCGCGCACGCCGCTTTCACCTTCAACCCGCTGGCCCTCGAGCTCGTGGCGCTGCATGCGCCGCCGGGTCAGGCGGTCGTGATCGTCACGGCTGTCGCCGGCATGGGGGATGTCGATCTGCGCGTCTTCGAGACTGGCCGCCAGTTCATTGCCGGCTTCGCCCTGGTCGAGCATCGAGTCGACACCGGCGAATGTCATCGCATTGGTCGCAGCCGCGGCCTTGTAGTCCCATGAGCGGCGTTCGGTGCGGCCAGGCACCAGCCGACGCTCCGGGACCCACACGGTGATGCTGTCGCGGGCTTCGGTGGCCGCGTCCCGGTGGTAGCGGATCTCGCCCGCGCGATTGGCGGCGAGCATCATCGCATCGTCGAACAACACCAGGGTGTGGGCGGGGATATCGTCGGGCACATCGCCCCCACCGTTTGCCACCCGACCGGCACGCACGAACCAGCAAAGTCCCTCGCGCTTCCACAGGCGGCGCAGGAAGGCGGCATCGGATTCGTTGTACTGCAGGGTGAATTCGCGCGCCGGATAGCGGGCTTCGTCGATATCGGCGAACGCGTAGTCGAAGGCCTGCCCGAGGATCGCATTGCCGTGCCGCCATTCGTCGAACAGGACACGGGTGATGTCGAGCGCGCTGGACTGACGGAACACGCGGGTGTTGGTGCGCCGTTCCATGACTGCGAGCGCGTCGCTCATGGTCAGTTGATAGAGCGCGAGGCCGCCGTCCGACTGGCCGGCACGAACGCGCGTGACGATGCCGCACAGCGACCGCAGGGCTCCGCGGTCGGTGACCAGTTGCACCTCGATCGGTAGCGCCAGGAGTTGTTCGACGCGGAGCCCGGCGCTTGCCGACACGCAGGTTACGCAGCCATCGAGGCCTTCGCCCACCGCCTCTCGGATGTCGATGCGCTGTGGCAGCAGTACGCGGTCGAGGGCGCCCTGACGGGTGGACAGTCGCAAACGGATTGCACGCTCGGCGGCGGTAAACCCGAGTTCGTCGAACCAGGCGAGCACGTCGGCGAAGGCGGTGGCGTCGGGCAAACCGCCGATCACGCCACGCGCGGCATCGGCAGCCGCGACTCTGTTCGGGACCATGTCCGCACCTCCAAGCCTGATGACAAGAGGCTCGGACTATGCCAAATACATTAATCCGCATCAAGCAAAATCTCGACCACCGGATCCGCCACGCACCGGAGCGGTCAGCCATCCCTGCTTGCGCTCCGCTCGATGACTCCCGTCGCACGTCCGCGGGACCAACGGCACCGGGGTGTTCTCGCCGGCCTAATCCTCGGCGCTTGCTGCGCGCACTGCCGCGACCGCTTCCGGGTAGCCTGCTTCGGCCGCCTTCTGCAGCCATCTGCGGGCGGCCGCGTCGTCGCGCGCCTGGCCGGCGCCGGTCCGCAGCATCACCGACAGGGCGAACTGAGCCTCGGGATCGCCGAGTTCGGCGGCAGCGGCGAATAGCTCCGCGGCGCGGGCAAGGTCGCGCGGGACGCCGCGGCCGGCCTCATACAGCCACGCGAGACGGGTACGCGCGCGGACATCGCCGTGCACCGACAATCGGCGATAGGCTTGCGCCGCGTCGACCACGCGCCCTTCGGACTCCAGCAGGCGCGCCGCGAGATAGTCGTCGGTGTCCTCCCCCGTACGAAGCTGCGCGAGTTGTCGGGGCGCATCCTGGTCGCCGCCCGCCGCCGCGGCCTCGAGCCAGCGTTCGGCCAGATCCCGGTCAGGCGCGACGAGGCGGCCGTCGAGATAAAGCAAGGCCAGGCGGTACTGCGCCTTGGTCGACCCGGCAAGCGCACCCTTTTCATAGAACTCGAGTGCGCGTCGACCGTCGCGTGGCTCTCCAAGCCCATCCTCGGCAAGGATCCCGAGGTTGAACCAGGCTTCGGCGACATTCCGGTCGGCCAGCGCCTGCCAGATCTCGCGCGCTTCGGCGTATTTCGCCATCTTGAATTCGGCATAGGCCTTGTAGAGCGCAATGCTCGGTCGGGACACCAGTTCTTCGAGTTCGCCGTCGTCGAGCGCTTCGGCACGCGCGGGCGAGGCCAACGCCAGCGTAAGCGCCACCGGTAGCCAGCGCAGCCATCCCGTGCCGATCCATCGTGGCCGCCCGGTTGCCGTTGAAAATGCCATATAGCCTCCTGTGTCGATCGCGCGCGGGGCGGAACGAAGCGAACGCCCCCGGGCGCAGAGTGCGGCCCTGAACAACGGGCCATGGTGGAACCAGGACATCGTCCCGGCGGTGTCCGGACCGGAAGATCAATATAGCCCGTGCGCCCGTCCCACGACCGATGATCTCCGGATTCTTTGTCGCACGACTCTGGCCGGTGCGCATCGGTTATGATTGCGAGCTTGACTCGCACGAAAAACTGACGCCTAGATGATTCGAAAACTGCTGCGCAAGGTCTTCACCCGCGCTGCCACGCCCCTACGCACCGAGCCCGCACTGATTGCCGTCGATCAGCACGGTGTCCGCCGTGAGCAACTCTCGCCCGCAGCGCGCAAGACCTGCGCGGTACTGCAGGAAAACGGGCACAAGGCCTACGTGGTCGGCGGCGCGGTTCGCGACCTGCTGATCGGCCACCCGCCCAAGGACTACGATGTCGCCACCAGCGCCACGCCCGAACAGGTGCGTGCGCTGTTCCGCCGCTCGCGCATCATTGGTCGCCGGTTCAAGATCGTGCACGTGATGAGCGGTCCGGAGACGATCGAGGTCTCCACCTTCCGTGCCAGCCAGGACGCCGAAACCGACGAGCATGGCCGCGTGCTGCACGACAACGTCTACGGCTCGCAGGCGGAGGACGCCACCCGACGCGACTTCACCGTGAACGCGCTGTACTACGATCCGGGCACCGAAATCATCGTCGACTATCACCACGGCGTGGCCGACATCAAGCAGAAGACCCTGCGCGTGATCGGCGATCCCCGTACCCGCTACCGCGAAGACCCGGTGCGGATGCTGCGGGCGGTACGCCTCGGGGCCAAGCTCGGCCTGGCGATCGACCCCGATGCGCGCACGCCCATACGCGAGATGGCGGTGCTGTTGGAGAACGTGCCCGCGGCCCGGCTGTTCGACGAGATGCTCAAGCTGCTGTTCTCGGGCTACGCGGTGAAATGCCTCACCCAGTTGCGCGAGGAAGGCCTCCATCACGGCCTGCTGCCGCTGCTGGACGTAATTCTGGAACAACCGATGGGCGAGCGCTTCGTCTGGCTGTCGCTGGAGAACACCGACGAGCGTATCCGCCAGGACAAATCGGTATCGCCCGGCTTTCTTTTCGCCACCCTGCTGTGGCACCACGTGCTGAACACCTGGGATGCCAAGAAGGCAGCCGGAGCCCCGGCCCAGCCTGCGCTGTTCGAGGCCATGGACGAAGTGCTCGACGCCCAGGCCGGCAAACTCGCGATCACCCGCCGTATCGTCGGTGACATCAAGGACATCTGGGCGCTGCAGCCGCGCTTCGACAAACGTGCGGGCAAGACCCCGTACCGGCTGATCGAACAGCCCCGTTATCGCGCAGGCTGGGATTTCCTGCGCCTGCGCGCACAGTCGGGCGAGATTCCGATGGAGATCCCGGATTGGTGGGACGACTTTGCCCACGCTGGCCACGACGAGCGCGAGAGCCTCCTGCGCGCCGCACCGCAAACCGCCGATGCACCCGCGAAAAAGCGCCGGCGCAAGCGGCGCAAGCCTGCCAGCGGCAGTGGTGAAGCGGTGCTTGCCGACAGCACTGTGGAATGAGCGCTCGCCCGGTATCCGCCTACATTGCGTTCGGCGCCAACCTGGGGGAGCCGCGAGCGGCGCTCGCCAACGCGCTCGAACTGCTCGCCGCCCTGCCCGACACGCGCGTGGTATCGCATTCATCGTGCTACCGCAGTGCGCCGATGGGCGTGACCGGGCAGCAGCCGGACTACATCAACGCCGTCGTCGCCATCGAAACCGCCCTCGCGCCGCGCCCGCTGCTCGAGGCCCTGCTCGCGATCGAGGCACGCGGCGGGCGGACTCGCGAGAGTCATCGGGCGCCGCGGACCATGGATCTCGACCTGCTGATGCACGGCGATACCGTAGTCGACGAACCGGGCTTGATCCTGCCGCACCCGCGCATGCATCTGCGCGCTTTCGTCCTCCAGCCGCTGATCGAGATCGCGCCGGACCTGGTCATTCCCGGCATCGGCGCGGTTTCGTCCTTGCTGCCTGCCGTCGCGGGGCAAGCGATTTCCCGGCTCTGAATCTCACCTCGACCGCCAACCCGACCTCATGTCTGCCTGGCTCATGGCGCCGATCGCCTCCTTCCAGAGCATCCCGATATGGATGCAGACCGCCGCCTTGCTGACGGCCTCCAACGTGTTCATGACCTTTGCCTGGTACGGGCACCTCAAGAACATGCATTCGAAGGCCTGGTATGTGGCGGCACTGGTAAGCTGGGGGATCGCGCTGTTCGAGTACCTGCTGCAGGTGCCGGCCAACCGCGTCGGCGCCACCTCGATGAGCCTCGGCCAGCTCAAGATCATGCAGGAGGTCATCACCCTGCTGGTGTTCATTCCCTTTGTCGTGATCTACATGAAGCAGCCGCTGAAGCTGGACTACCTGTGGGCCGCGCTGTGCATGCTGGGTGCGGTGTATTTCATCTTCCGCAGCTGACGTCGTTCAACTGACGTCGTTCAACTGACGTCGTTCAACTGACGTCGTTCAACTGACGTCGTTCAGTCGATATCGTTCAGTCGATGTCGTTCAACCTGCAGCAGTGGTGCTGCTGCGCCTCAGTAGTCGAGCAGGGTCCGACAGGTTTCCTCGCGTCCGCTGATCTGGCTGAACCGCGCCAGGCGCTCGCGCACGAACGCATCGGGCACCTTACGATCGCTGCAGTAGTCACGCAGGGTCATCGCGTAGGCGAGGTTCTGCATGTCGGCCACCGTCTTCGCGATGGCTGGAAAGCGGTAGCCGTCGGTGTTGCGCCAATCGTCTTCGGCGTTCTTTCCGGCCTGATCGTTCTCCGCCCCTGCTGCAGCGGCTGTCGCCGGCGCGGGAACGCCTTGCGCGCTCGCCGCAACGGGAAACATCAGGCAGAAGGAGCACAGGAACGCTGAAAAACGCATCGGGCCGCAAACCGTAAAGACGATACTTTACGTTCTACGGCCCGATGCGGGTGAGACTTTAACGCTCAGGCTTCGAGTGCCTTCACATGGGTGATGACCTCGGCAATCGCCTGCTGCGCGCTGCCGTACAGCATGCGGCAGTTGTCCTTGTA
>NZ_JBDGKX010000036.1:0-5392 GCF_057656155.1 Azoarcus sp. Soil_N_20
TGTCTATAATGCGCACCTCTTCACCGCGCAACGTGCTTCATAGGCGGCGGGCAGGTGGAGGGAGCAGTGGGTGTAAAGGTGTTGGAAGCGCGGTATGACGTGGTTTGGTGTTTCGGCGGTGGCGAAATAAATCGAACGACGGGGGTTGACGAGATAAGTTAAGTTGATCATAATCTCGCTTCTCTGCTGCAGGGATTGCAGCGGTTCTTTAAAAAATTGAACAATCGATAAGTGTGGGTGCTTGGTTGTTGTGACCGAGCCGCTTCGGCGGCGCAGGTATTGCAATGATTAGGTGCTCATGTCAGTAAGTGACTTTGAGTACTTTGTATGGATTGAACTTAAGAGTTTGATCCTGGCTCAGATTGAACGCTGGCGGCATGCTTTACACATGCAAGTCGAACGGCAGCGGGGGCTTCGGCCTGCCGGCGAGTGGCGAACGGGTGAGTAATGCATCGGAACGTGCCCAGTCATGGGGGATAACTACGCGAAAGCGTAGCTAATACCGCATACGCCCTGAGGGGGAAAGTGGGGGATCTTAGGACCTCACGTGATTGGAGCGGCCGATGTCAGATTAGCTAGTTGGTGAGGTAAAGGCTCACCAAGGCGACGATCTGTAGCGGGTCTGAGAGGATGATCCGCCACACTGGGACTGAGACACGGCCCAGACTCCTACGGGAGGCAGCAGTGGGGAATTTTGGACAATGGGCGCAAGCCTGATCCAGCCATGCCGCGTGAGTGAAGAAGGCCTTCGGGTTGTAAAGCTCTTTCGCGAGGGAAGAAAACGTACGGGCCAATACCCTGTGCGGATGACGGTACCTTGATAAGAAGCACCGGCTAACTACGTGCCAGCAGCCGCGGTAATACGTAGGGTGCGAGCGTTAATCGGAATTACTGGGCGTAAAGCGTGCGCAGGCGGTTTTGTAAGACAGATGTGAAATCCCCGGGCTTAACCTGGGAACTGCGTTTGTGACTGCAAGGCTAGAGTACGGCAGAGGGGGGTGGAATTCCACGTGTAGCAGTGAAATGCGTAGATATGTGGAGGAACACCGATGGCGAAGGCAGCCCCCTGGGCCTGTACTGACGCTCATGCACGAAAGCGTGGGGAGCAAACAGGATTAGATACCCTGGTAGTCCACGCCCTAAACGATGTCAACTAGTTGTTCGTAGAGGTAACTCTGTGAGTAACGCAGCTAACGCGTGAAGTTGACCGCCTGGGGAGTACGGCCGCAAGGTTAAAACTCAAAGGAATTGACGGGGACCCGCACAAGCGGTGGATGATGTGGATTAATTCGATGCAACGCGAAAAACCTTACCTACCCTTGACATGTCTGGAACTTGTGAGAGATCACTTGGTGCCTTCGGGAGCCAGAACACAGGTGCTGCATGGCTGTCGTCAGCTCGTGTCGTGAGATGTTGGGTTAAGTCCCGCAACGAGCGCAACCCTTGTCATTAGTTGCCATCATTTGGTTGGGCACTCTAATGAGACTGCCGGTGACAAACCGGAGGAAGGTGGGGATGACGTCAAGTCCTCATGGCCCTTATGGGTAGGGCTTCACACGTCATACAATGGTCGGTACAGAGGGTTGCCAAGCCGCGAGGTGGAGCTAATCCCTTAAAGCCGATCGTAGTCCGGATCGTAGTCTGCAACTCGACTACGTGAAGTCGGAATCGCTAGTAATCGCAGATCAGCATGCTGCGGTGAATACGTTCCCGGGTCTTGTACACACCGCCCGTCACACCATGGGAGTGGGTTTCACCAGAAGTAGGTAGCTTAACCTTTCGGGGAGGGCGCTTACCACGGTGAGATTCATGACTGGGGTGAAGTCGTAACAAGGTAGCCGTATCGGAAGGTGCGGCTGGATCACCTCCTTTCAAGAGAAAAGGTCACGGCGGCCAAGTATCCACAACTTATCGGTTGTTCAAGTGCAAGAGCCTCGAGCGTGAGGGTCTGTAGCTCAGCTGGTTAGAGCACCGTCTTGATAAGGCGGGGGTCGTTGGTTCGAACCCAACCAGACCCACCAAACTATCGAAGGTGCGTCGAGACAGGAAGGGGCTGTAGCTCAGCTGGGAGAGCGGCGGCTTTGCAAGCCGTAGGTCGTCGGTTCGATCCCGACCAGCTCCACCAGGGACGCGGTTCGAGAAGTCAGGCCTGCATACCGGTTGTCGGTGTGCAGGCCTGACTTCTCGGGAGACGTGAAGTTTCTCGGGCGGTTGTTCTTTAAAAAATTGGAAGAAGTAAAGTGCAGCACACCGAATGGTGTGTTGCATGGGTAGCGTGATTGCATGAATCCTGTGCGCTGTGTCAGCGGCGCGTGGGGTTCGCACAAACGAGTTCGACCTGTGACCGGATCTTCGGGCGACCGAGGGTCTAAGGTTATAGGATCAAGCGACTAAGTGCATGTGGTGGATGCCTTGGCGATCACAGGCGATGAAGGACGTGCAAGCCTGCGAAAAGCGGGGGGGAGCTGGCAATGGAGCTTTGATCCCCCGATATCCGAATGGGGAAACCCACTCCGCAAGGAGTATCCCATCCTGAATACATAGGGATGTGGAGGCGAACGCAGCGAACTGAAACATCTAAGTAGCTGCAGGAACAGAAATCAACCGAGATTCCGTAAGTAGTGGCGAGCGAACACGGAACAGCCTGCACGACTAAACCATCAATTTAGCAGAACGGTCTGGAAAGTCCGGCAACACAGGGTGATAGCCCCGTATGCGAAAAATAGGTGGCGGGTCTGAGCGTGCGACAAGTAGGGCGGGACACGAGAAATCCTGTCTGAAGATGGGGGGACCATCCTCCAAGGCTAAATACTCGTGATCGACCGATAGTGAACCAGTACCGTGAGGGAAAGGCGAAAAGAACCCCGGGAGGGGAGTGAAATAGATCCTGAAACCGCATGCATACAAACAGTGGGAGCCTCCTTGTGGGGTGACTGCGTACCTTTTGTATAATGGGTCAGCGACTTACGTTCAGTGGCGAGCTTAACCGAATAGGGGAGGCGTAGCGAAAGCGAGTCTGATAAGGGCGACATAGTCTCTGGGCGTAGACCCGAAACCGGATGATCTATCCATGGCCAGGATGAAGGTGCGGTAACACGCACTGGAGGTCCGAACCCACTAATGTTGAAAAATTAGGGGATGAGCTGTGGATAGGGGTGAAAGGCTAAACAAATCCGGAAATAGCTGGTTCTCCCCGAAAACTATTTAGGTAGTGCGTCGTACGGACACTTGCGGGGGTAGAGCACTGTAATCGTTGGGGGGGTCAATGCGATCTACCCCGCGATAGCAAACTCCGAATACCGCAAAGTGATATACGGCAGACAGACATCGGGTGCTAACGTCCGGTGTCAAGAGGGAAACAACCCAGACCGCCAGCTAAGGTCCCAAATGCATGGCTAAGTGGCAAACGAAGTGGGAAGGCCTAGACAGCTAGGAGGTTGGCTTAGAAGCAGCCATCCTTTAAAGAAAGCGTAATAGCTCACTAGTCGAGTCGTCCTGCGCGGAAGATGTAACGGGGCTCAAGCCATGAACCGAAGCTGCGGATGTGCCTTATGGCACATGGTAGGGGAGCGTTCCGTAAGCCTGCGAAGGTGTCTCGTAAGGGATGCTGGAGGTATCGGAAGTGCGAATGCTGACATGAGTAGCGATAAAGGGTGTGAAAAGCACCCTCGCCGAAAGCCCAAGGTTTCCTGCGCAACGTTCATCGGCGCAGGGTGAGTCGGCCCCTAAGGCGAGGCAGAAATGCGTAGTCGATGGGAAACAGGTCAATATTCCTGTACCGCTCTATGATGCGATGGGGGGACGGAGAAGGTTAGGCCAGCCGGGTGTTGGAAGTCCCGGTTTAAGCGTGTAGTCGTGCTGCATAGGCAAATCCGTGCGGCTTAGATGAGGCGTGATGACGAGGACCCTTGTGGTCCGAAGTGGTTGATACCCTGCTTCCAGGAAAAGCCTCTAAGCTTCAGTCATAGAGTGACCGTACCGCAAACCGACACAGGTGGGCAGGTAGAAAATACCAAGGCGCTTGAGAGAACTCAGGAGAAGGAACTCGGCAAATTGATACCGTAACTTCGGGAGAAGGTATGCCCCGGTAGCTTGTAGGCGAACAGCCGAAGGGCGAAGGGGCCGCAGAGAATCGGTGGCTGCGACTGTTTATTAAAAACACAGCACTCTGCAAACACGAAAGTGGACGTATAGGGTGTGACGCCTGCCCGGTGCCGGAAGGTTAAGTGATGGGGTGCAAGCTCTTGATCGAAGCCCCGGTAAACGGCGGCCGTAACTATAACGGTCCTAAGGTAGCGAAATTCCTTGTCGGGTAAGTTCCGACCTGCACGAATGGCGTAACGATGGCCACACTGTCTCCTCCTGAGACTCAGCGAAGTTGAAATGTTTGTGAAGATGCAATCTACCCGCGGCTAGACGGAAAGACCCCATGAACCTTTACTGTAGCTTTGCATTGGACTTTGACGGGACTTGTGTAGGATAGGTGGGAGGCTTTGAAGCGGGGACGCTAGTCCTCGTGGAGCCAACCTTGAAATACCACCCTGGTGTCGTTGAGGTTCTAACCCAGGCCCGTGAATCCGGGTCGGGAACAGTGCATGGTGGGCAGTTTGACTGGGGCGGTCTCCTCCCAAAAGGTAACGGAGGAGTTCGAAGGTCTCCTAGGTACGGTCGGACATCGTACTGATAGTGCAATGGCAAAAGGAGGCTTGACTGCGAGACCGACAAGTCGAGCAGGTGCGAAAGCAGGACATAGTGATCCGGTGGTTCTGTATGGAAGGGCCATCGCTCAACGGATAAAAGGTACTCTGGGGATAACAGGCTGATTCCGCCCAAGAGTTCACATCGACGGCGGAGTTTGGCACCTCGATGTCGGCTCATCACATCCTGGGGCTGTAGCCGGTCCCAAGGGTATGGCTGTTCGCCATTTAAAGTGGTACGTGAGCTGGGTTTAAAACGTCGTGAGACAGTTTGGTCCCTATCTGCCGTGGGCGCTGGAAGTTTGAGGGGACCTGCTCCTAGTACGAGAGGACCGGAGTGGACGTACCTCTGGTGTACCGGTTGTGACGCCAGTCGCATCGCCGGGTAGCTAAGTACGGAAGAGATAACCGCTGAAAGCATCTAAGCGGGAAACTCGCCTCAAGATGAGACTTCCCCGGGGCCTCGAGCCCCCTGAAGGGTCGTTGAAGACTACAACGTTGATAGGTCGGGTGTGGAAGCGCAGTAATGCGTTAAGCTAACCGATACTAATTGCCCGTGAGGCTTGATCCTATAACCTTACACAACACAGTCGAACACTCGTTTGACTCGATCACCCTACCCATACTTCTTCCAGTCTTTGCCCTGCACAACCACGCAGGGAACAAGTCATAGTCTGACGACCATAGCTTCCTGG
>NZ_JBDGKX010000037.1:0-3849 GCF_057656155.1 Azoarcus sp. Soil_N_20
GCGGCGGCCGCGGTCATGATGTCGAGGTTGCCGGCGTACTTGGGCAGGTAGTCGCCCAGGCCTTCGACCTCCATGAACACCGACACCCGGTTGCCGTCGAACACGGGGCCATTGACGAGCTTGTAGCCGGGCACGTATTTCTGCACTTCCTTGATCATCGCGTGGATGGATGCGGTGATCCTGTGCTGGTCCGGTTCGGTTTCGGTCAGGCAGTGCACGGTGTCGCGCATGATCAGCGGCGGTTCGGCCGGGTTCAGGATGATGATGGCCTTGCCCTTTTTCGCGCCGCCCACTTTCTCGACCGCGCCGGCGGTGGTGCGGGTGAATTCGTCGATGTTCTTCCTCGTGCCGGGGCCGGCGGATTTGCTCGACACGGTGGCGACGATCTCGCCGTAGGCCACCGGCTGCACGCGAGAGACTGCCGCGACCATCGGGATCGTGGCCTGGCCGCCGCAGGTGACCATGTTGACGTTCATCTCGCCGCGGCCGACGTGCGTCTTTAGGTTGACCGGGGGCACGCAGAACGGGCCGATCGCGGCCGGGGTGAGGTCGATCATCAGCACGCCGAGTTCGTTGAGCTTGCGGCTGTTCTCGGCATGCACATAGGCGCTGGTGGCGTCGAAGGCGATCTGCACGCCGTCGGCCTTCACATGCGGCAGCAGGCCGTCGACGCCTTCGGCGGTGGTCTTCAGGCCCAATTCGCGGGCGCGGGCGAGGCCTTCGGAGCTGGGGTCGATGCCGACCATCCAGACCGGCTCGAGCACCGGCGAGCGGCGCAGTTTGTACAACAGATCGGTGCCGATGTTGCCCGGTCCGATCAGGGCGCATTTGATCTTGTTCATTGATGTTCTCCGGAGGGCAAACAGGGCATCACGCGAAACTCGCCTCGACGTGGCCCAGACCGTCGATGTCGACGGCAAAGGTCTGGGGGCGCTGCAGGTCGACAGCGACCATCGGGCCCAGGGCCCCGGTGAGGACGATGTCCCCGGCCTGCAGCGGCTGTCCGACCCGAACGAGCATGTCGGCAAGCCAGACCGCGGCGTTCATCGGGTTACCGAGACAGGCGCGGGCATTGCCCTGCGATACGACACAGTCGCCCTCGAGCATCTGCATTGCGCAGCGGCCCATGTCGAAGCGACCGGCCCGGACCGGATTGCTGCCGAGCACGAACAGGCCCGACGAGGCATTGTCGGCCACGGTGTCGAACAGGCTGATGCGCCAGTCTGCGATCCGGCTGTCGACGATCTCGATCGCCGGCACGCAGTAGTCGATCGCGCCGAGGATGTCGGCATAGGTATGGCGCTCGAAAGTCAGCGCCCGACCGAGGACGAAGGCGATCTCGGCCTCGACCTTGGGCTGGATCAGGCGTCCTCGGGCGACCGGTTCGGCGTCCCCGACCGCCATGTCGGCAAACAGCATGCCGAAATCGGGCTGATCGACGCCGAGCTGGCGCTGGACCGCCGGCGAGGTCAGCCCGATCTTGCGCCCCACCAGGCGACGGCCGGCCGCCAGGGCGCGCGCCGTGTTATGTGCCTGGATCGCGTAGGCAAGCGCCGGCGAGAAATCGGCGACCCGATCGCGCAAGGGCGGGATGGGCGTACCGCGACAGGCGGCCTCGTGCAACTGCGCAGCGGCCTGGACAACATCAAGGTGTTCGGTGCTCATCGACTCTTCCTCATGAAAATCACCCGCCCTTCGGCGAAGGCTGTTTGCATGGACAGGTGGCGCGGGCTGCGGACAACGGGTGCGCCCGCGGTTCAGCGCGAGATCCGGAGCGCCTTGCCGTAGCCCGACAGGGCGCCGTAGCCGGCCACCCACTCCGGTATCGCGCGGTAATAGCGGTCGCGCACCTCCCATTCCAGACCACAGGCGGCATCCATCGCTGCGGTCGCGGCAACCCAGGTCTTCACCTCGTGGGTCGAGGCCCCGGCGGTATGGGTCACCTCGTCATTGCGGTAGGCGTCGATCGCCCGCCAGTCGCGCTCGCATAGCCGCCGCATGAAGCTGCGGTCCCATTCCGGACTGAGCGCCTGCAGCCCGCCCTCTCCCGCGGCGAAGGCCCGTGCCGCGGCGACCGTGCGCTTTTGCCGGGCATCGCGGGCATCCGGGGTCGGATTGCGCCCGGCGACGATGCGCTCGATCACGACCGGATCCGTCTCTCTCGCGATCTGCGGAATCGGCGGGTTGTGCGACAGGCCGCCCGAGGCGATGAACAGCACGCGCGCATGCCGGCCACGCGCGAATGCGCCCACCGCCGCCCCCAGTTGCCGCGCCCGCTGGAAACTCGCCAGGGGCGGCGCCACCGAGTTGATCATGATCGGCACCACCGGGTAGCGCTCGAGGCTGCCGGTCATCTCGACCAGCGGCTGGGCGAAGCCGTGATCGACCTGCATCCGGTACGAAAACGCCAGGTCGATACCGGCGTCGACCACCGCATTCGCACAGCCTTCGGCAAGGGCCCGTGGCACGTTCAGCGGACCGGCCGGCGTGGTGTAGTCGCCGACCGAGGTCGCGGCCATTCCCAGGCAGAACTGTGGCATCAGGTCGAGGAAGAACCCGTTGTAGTGGTCCGGCGCAAACAAATAGATGATCTCCGGATCGAAACGGGCGATCTCGTCATGCACGCTGCCCACGAGCTGCGCGACCTCGTCCACGACCTCGCGCGCCGGGTCGAGGTAGCCCTTCAAGGGCGTGTGCGACATGCACTGGAGCATGGCATCCATGCACTCTCTCCTGTCGATGGTCACCGTCATGCTCCGGCGCGAACGGCCTCGGGAACGCTTCCGCCGAGCAGAAAGGCCAGATGGATGCGGTTGAAGGTCCGCGGATCCTCGAACTGCGGCCAATGCCCGCAGCCGTCCATGACCGTGAACAGCGCGCCGGGAATCATCGATGCCATCCGGCGCCCCTCGGCAACGTCCGCCGTGGGATCGTCCGAGGTCCACAGCACCAGGGTTGGGGCCTTGATCCGGGCGTAGTCCTCGGCCCCGAGCAGATTGCGCAGGCGCGTCTCCATGTCCTGGAGGACCATGTTGTGCTTCATTGCCTGCGCCATGCCCGGCCGGGCGTAGATCGCCTGGCGGGTGGCGATCAGATCGTCGTATGCCCTGGACTTGTCGGCCATCAGCCATTCGACGCGGGCCTTGATGAAACCCCACGACGGATCCGCGGCCGCCTGCAGCGACAGTGTCTTCAAACGCGCCATCACCGCCGGATCGGCCTGTGATCCGCCGGCGGTGTTCAACACCAGGCGGTCGACCCGGTCCGGATGATCGATGGCCATGCGCGCAGCCACCCATCCGCCCAGCGATTCGCCGGAGAAGCTCGCGCGCTCGATCTGCTGTGCGTCCATGAAGCGCAGCAGATGATCGACGTACACCGGTATCTCCAGATCCTGGCGCGCCAGATCCGACCAGCCATGGCCGATCATGTCGATCGCCCAGGTGGAGAAATGCATGCCGTGGGACTTGAGATTGCGTACATAGGCCTCGGCGTGACCACCGACACCGTGCAGCATGATCAGCGCGGGCTGGGTGCTCACGCCGGTATGCAGGTAGCGGGTACTGATCCCGCCGGCGTCGACCCAGCCCTGGCAGAAACTGGTCTGGCGCAACTCCGCCCAGATGCTCTGAAAGCGACTTTCCACTATTGATTGCTCCAGCAAGCCCGAGCGCCGACCGATCGCACAGGCGGACGCATGTCGGCCGGGTCGTCGGCGTATCGGGATGTTCGGGGTATGAAAGCGCGTGGCCGGGGCCACACGCTCGACCATGTTCAGTCTTCGATCGGTTCGACGAAGTAGGCCGGCGGTTTGCCTTCGGCGGTTTTCTTGAAGCGGATCGAGTGAGC
>NZ_JBDGKX010000038.1:0-3768 GCF_057656155.1 Azoarcus sp. Soil_N_20
CCCCAGCGGTGCTCGGCGTCGCGCCGGAAGGCGGTCACGTTGGCGGATTCGATGCGCGCCGCGGACGGGGTCCACAAGGGTTTTTCGATCGTCATGATGGATACTCGTCGTCAATTCACCGCTGCCGGCCGGACGCGGACGAGGCGTCCTCCGGCGGCGGGATGGAAGAAGGAAACCGGAAAGGAAACAAGCGCGCTCACCGGCGTGCCGATCAGCCGGCGTCAGGCTGCAGTTCGGCCGAGGCGCAGCGGAAGGCGTCGATTTCCGCGCAACGATCGGCAATGCGCACGAGCGTCGGCATCGCCGACAGGTCGCAGTCGAAACGGCGCGCGTTGAATACCTGTGGCACCAGGCAGCAGTCCGCCAGGCCCGGCGCGTCTCCATCGCAGAACAGGCCGGTGCGCGCGTCGTTGGCGAGCATCGCCTCGACTGCCGCCAGCCCGCCTTCCACCCAGTGGCGATACCAGGCGTTTTTCTGATCTTCCGATGCGCCCAGTTCGCGGGTCAGGTATTGCAGCACGCGCAGGTTGTTGATCGGGTGGATGTCGCAGGCGATGGTCTGCGCAATCGCCCGAACGCGGGCGCGCGCGGCGGCGGAGTCCGGCAGCAGCGGTCGTTCGGGATGTGTTTCGTCCAGATACTCGATGATCGCCAGCGACTGGGTCAGCACCTGGCCATCATCGACGAGGGTGGGCACCAGACCGGCCGGGTTCAGCGCCAGATAGTCCGGCCGGCGCTGCTCGCCGCCCTCGCGCAGAAGGTGGACCGGCGCCGCGTCGTAGGCGAGCCCCTTGAGGTTGAGTGCGATCCGCACGCGGTAGGCGGCAGAGCTGCGGAAGTAAGTGTAGAGCTTCATCAGTCGGCGTTCTTCTTGCAAGGCGTTATCGGTTCAGGAGGACAGTCCGGCGACGCAGTTCTCGATGGTGCCGAAGATGTTCCTGCCCTCGGCGTCGAACATCTCGATGCGGACGGTGTCCCCCGGACGCATGAAGGGCGTGACCGGCTTGCCCTGCTCGATGGTCTCGTAGGTGCGTACCTCGGCGAGGCAGCAATAACCGACGCCGCCGTGCTCGATCGACGAACCCCACAGGTCGCCCTGCTTGTTCGAGACCGTGCCCGAACCGATGATCGAGCCGGCTTCGAGATCGCGGGTCTTGGCCACATGGGCGACGAGCTGGCCGAAGTCGAAGTTCATGTCGATGCCGGCATCGGGCTTTCCGAACAGGCGCTCGTTGAGGTGCACCACCAGAGGGAGATGGACCTTCGCGCCTTTCCAGGCGGCGCCCAGTTCGTCCGGGGTCACCGCCACCGGGCTGAACGCGGAGGCCGGCTTGCTCTGGAAGAAGCCGAAGCCCTTGGCGAGCTCGTTCGGAATCAGGTTGCGCAGCGACACGTCGTTGACCAGCATCACCAGCCGGATCGCCTTCGCCGCCTGTTCGGGCGTGGCCCCCATCGGCACGTCGCCGGTGACCACGGTGACCTCGGCCTCGAAGTCGATGCCCCAGCTCTCGTCGGCCACCACCTTGTCGCGCGGGCCGATGAAGCTGTCCGAGCCGCCCTGGTACATCAGCGGGTCGGTATAGAACGACGCCGGCACTTCGGAATTGCGCGCCTTGCGCACCAGCTCGACGTGGTTGATATAGGCCGAACCGTCCGCCCACTGGTAGGCGCGTGGCAGCGGCGAATGGCACGCGGCCGGGTCGAAGGCCTGCGATTCCACGGCACCGCTGTTGAGCGCCTCATACACCTGGCGCAGCTGGAGTTCGCAGCTCTCCCAGTCGTCGAGTGCGGCCTGCAGGGTGCGGGCGATGGCCGGTACCGCGCGGCAGCGGGCGAGGTCGCGGCTGACAACGACGAGGGAACCGTCACGACCGCCGTGCTTGAGGGTGGCGAGCTTCACTGGAACATCTCCTTGTAGCTGCCGTCATGCATCCAGGCGGCGTGCTTGGGGGCCTTCTTGGTCTGCGCCCACTCTTCGAGCATCTCCCACTTCACCTTGTCGAGCGCTTCGAGCATCTTCGGCGAGGCGGTATTGGCGGCGAGTTCGAGGCGGTGGCCGTTGGGGTCGAAGAAATAGATCGACTGGAACAGGGCGTGGTCGGTGGGGCCGACGATCTCGATGCCCTCGGCTTCCAGCCGCGCCTTGGCTGCCATCAGCACCTCCATCGACTCGACCTCCAGCGCCAGATGCTGGGTCCACGCCGGTGTGTTCTCGTCGCGCCCCATCGGCGCACGGGTGGGCAGCTCGAAGAAGGCGAGCACGTTGCCCATGCCGGCATCCATGAAGATGTGCATGTAGGGGTCGGCCTCGCCGGTGGAGGGCACCGCGTCCTCGGCGATCGACAGCACCAGCTTCATGTCGAGGTGCTTCTCGTACCAGCGCGCAGTCTCGAGCGCGTCCTTGCAGCGGTAGGCTACGTGGTGGATCTTGTTGATCAGGTGTGTCATGGCGGTCTCCATCCTTGTCGGTCGGTGGTGCGTCCCGGCATCGATCCGGGTCGCTTCGGCGTCTGCAGCAGATGGGCTCATTACAAGGCAAAATGATCTATCATTCAAACGACTTTTAAAGATCAATTTATCGCCTTAGCTAATGAATATAACCCTCCGACAATTGCGCGCCTTCGTCGCGGTCGCACGCACCGGCAGTTTCACGCTGGCGGCGGAAAGCCTGTTCGTAACCCAGTCGGCGCTCAGCGGCCTGATCAAGGAGATGGAGCAGTCGCTCGGCGTGCGCCTGTTCGACCGCAGCACGCGGCGCATCCAGCTGTCCGACATCGGACGCAGCATCTACCCGCTGATCGAAAAAACGCTGCTCGACCTCGACGGCGTGTTCGACGAGGTCACCAATCTGAAGGCGCTGAAGAAAGGCCTGGTGCGCGTCGCGGCCCCGCAGTTGATGGCGTGTACCCTGCTGCCCGAAGTCATCGCCGCCTTCCGGACCGCACATCCCGACGTCGATGTCCGCCTGGTCGATTGTGCGGTGGAGGGCGTGGTGTCGCGGGTGTTCTCGGGCGAGGTCGATTTCGGCGTGGGGCCCGAGCGCGACCCGAATTCGGACATCCTTGCGACGACGCTGTTCACGCTGCCGTTCTACGCGGTCTTTCCGCCGGGACACGCATTGGCGGTGCACAAGGAGATCCACTGGGCGGACCTGATGAGCTACCCGCTGATCACGCTTCAGGGTCAGTTCGTCGAGCGATTGTCGATGGATCTGCATGCCGCGGTGCGCGATCTCAACCTCGAGTCGAACACCACGGTGACTTTCATGTCGACCGCCCTGAGCATGGTCAGCGCCGGACTCGGCGTGACCATCTGCATTCCTTACGCGGCCTCGCTGGTCCGGCTGTACCGGCTCGACATGCGCCCGTTGGTGGCGCCGGTCGTGCCCCGGCGGTTCTACGTGTTCACCCGTAACGGACGTTCACTTTCGCCGGCGGCACAGCGCTTCCAGGACTTCCTGCTGGATTACATTGGCGGGCATCCGGACCTGGCGGCCCACTGAGTGTGGGTCGCCAGGAAGTGGTCCGGCTGCGCCGCGGCTCAGCTGACGACCCATAGCGCCACCAGCGAGATGCTGGGGAAGAGCACGAGCAGGAAGATGCGGAGGATGTCGGAGGCGAGGAAGGGGAGCACGCCGCGGAAGATGGTGGCCATCGGGATGTCGCGGGCCACGCCGCTGATGATGTAGACATTCATCCCCACCGGGGGCGTGATCAGGCCGATCTCCATCACCACCAGCGCGACCATGCCGAACCAGATCGCCTTCTC
>NZ_JBDGKX010000039.1:0-3212 GCF_057656155.1 Azoarcus sp. Soil_N_20
GCCACCTCGGCCATCTGGAAGTTGATCAGGGTGCCGTAGCAATCGAAGCTGATGTACTTGGGCCGCAGGCTGCTCATTTGTCTACTCCTGTATTGGGCGGGAATTTTCTGCGTTGGGGTCTCGATCGACCCGGATCGGCTGCACGTCGAGGGAGGCTTGAACTTCCGGGGCTCTCTATGTCTGCTGCTTCCGTGTATTCATTTAATCACTCGACCGATAAATTTCGTTTCGTTTTGGCTTGCTCGCTTCACACATTCGTTGGTATTGATGCCGACCTGCAGCACATTTTGCTGCGCTCCGGACGCGGCTTGCTCACCTCAATAGCCGCGGGACCGATCGATGAGGTCCAGGAGCGGCTCGCCGCGTCGATGCCGGCGAATGTGCTCCAGCAGGATCGGCGCGGCCGTTTCGGGCTGGGTCATGCTCGCCACGTGGGGCGTCACGAGCACCCGTGGATGCGTCCACAAGGGATGTTCGGCCGGCAGGGGCTCGGGATCGGTCACGTCGAGGATCGCGCGGGAGAGCCGGTCCGAATCCAGCGCCTCGAGGAGATCCGCATTCACGAGGTGCGGGCCGCGGCCGACGTTGATCAGCGCCGCCCCGGCAGGCAGCGCCGAGAAGAGCTTGCGGTTCAGGATGCCCCTGGTCGCCGGGGTGAGCGGCAGAAGGCAGATCAGGACGTCGCAACCCTCGAGGAAAGGCTGCAGCTGATCGGGACCGGCGAAACTCTCCACACCGTCCATCCGGCGCAGCGAGCGGTTCCAGCCACGCAGCCGGAAGCCGTAGGTCCTCAGCCTTTCCAGAGCCGCGCGGCCGAGGGAACCCATCCCCATGACGCCGATGCTGCGGGCCGAGGCAGGCGGCACCTCCAGGGGGTTCCACACGCGCGCCGCCTTCGCCGCCACATAGTCGAAGAAGTCGCGGTGCAGGGCCAGGACGGCGAGGCTGACATATTCAACCATGCCGTTGATGATGCCCGGCTCGACCATCCTGACGATGGGAATGTGCGCCGGTACAGCGGAGAAATCGACGTGATCGACCCCCGCACCCGAGGAGAACAGCACCTTAAGCCGGGGCAGGGTGGCGAGGAACTCCGCCGGCGCCTGCCAGGCGATCAGGTATTCGACCTCGTCGAGATTGCCGGCATCGGGCCAGACACGGAAGTCGAGGTCGGGAGCGTGCTCGGCGAAGTAGCTCGCCCAGGCGGCCGCACGCGGTGCATCTGATCGATAGAGAATGCTCATATGGATGTCCTACCAGCCGCCGACCCAGCCGTCGAAGAGCCCTTCGGGGAGGGTTTCTTCATTGGTGCCCCGGAGAAAGTCGAAATCGCAGCCGCGATGCGCCTGCTCGACGTGTTGGTTGTAGAGATTGCGGTATCCGCGCGCGTGCTTCGGGGCCGGCGGCTGCCACGCCTGACGGCGGCGCGCGAGCTCTTCCGGGGCGACACAGAGCTCGATCCGACGCGCAGGCACGTCGAGCTCGATGAAGTCGCCGTCGCGCACCAGGGCGAGCGGGCCGCCGATGGCGGCTTCCGGCGAAATGTGCAGCACCGCGGCGCCGTAGGCGGTACCGCTCATGCGCGCGTCCGAGATGCGCAGCATGTCGCGCACGCCGCGCTCCAGCAGGTGGCGCGGCAGCGGCAGCATGCCCCACTCGGGCATCGCCGCGCCCACCGGACCGGCGTTGCGCAGGATGAGCACGCTGTTCTCGTCGATGTCGAGCGCGGGATCGTCGATCCGGTCGGCGATGGTCTGGACGTCCTCGAAGACCACCGCTCGGCCGCGATGGCGGAACAGTTTCGGGTCCGCGGCGCAGGCCTTCATCACCGCCCCGTCCGGTGCCAGGTTGCCCCGCACCACGACCAGGGTCTCGCCCGGTTTCACCGGCTTGTCCAGCGGGCGGATGACCTCCGCGTCGGTGACCTCGGCGGTCTCGATGATCTCGCCGATCGTCCGCCCGTCCACCGTGCGCGCGTCCAGATGCAGGAAGGGCGCGAGCGTCTTGAGGAGCGCCGGCACGCCGCCTGCGGTCATCAGCCGCTCGGTCAGGTGTTCGCCGGCGGGCTGGACGTTGGCGATCAGCGGCACGCGCCGGCCGATCTCGTCGAAGCGGTCCAGGCTCAGCGGCACGCCGACGCGGCCGGCGAGCGCCAAGAGGTGGATGATGGCGTTGGTCGAGCCGCCCACCGCACACAGCAGGGTGATGGCGTTGTCGAAGGCCCGCGCGTCGAGGACCTCGTTCGGGCGGGGACTGCCCTCGGCGGCCATGCGGACGCTGCGGCGACCCACCTCTCGGGCATGGTGATTGCGACGGCGGTCGACCGCCGGAACCAGGCTGCTGCCGGGCAGGGACACGCCCAAGGCCTCGCAGAGGGTCGCCATGGTGGAGGCGGTGCCCATCTCGGCGCAGTGGCCCGCCGTACCCATGACGTCGCGTTCGAACGCCGCGAAGTCGCATTGAGACTTGCCGGCGCGCAACTCGTCCACCAGACGCCAGACGCCGGTGGCGTTGGCCAGGTCACCGCCGGTCGCCGAACGGGGCGTAGCCGGGCCGCTCCCCAGGAAGATCAACGGAACCCCGGCGCTCGCGGCGCCCATCAGCAGCCCCGGCTGGGTCTTGTCGCATCCGCCGAGCAGCACCACCGCGTCGAAGGGATAGGCGCGGATGCACTCCTCGGCCTCCATCGCGAGCAGATTGCGAAACGGGAACGAGGTCGGCTTGATGATGTTCTCGCTGATCGACATCAGCGGCACCTCGAAGGGGATGCCGCCCGCCTCGAGGATCCCCGTCCTGACCTCCTCCGCAAGGGCGCGAAGGTTGAGATTGCACGGGTTGATGTCGGACCAGGTGTTGAGGATGCCCACGACGGGGCGCGTCATCAGGTCCTCGCGACTCCAGCCGGCCGCCGCCAGGGTCGAGCGGTGCACGAAGCCGGGCAGGTCGTCCTTGCGGAACCAGCGCGCGCTGCGAAGCGGTCGGCCGGACTCGGTTTTCTTGTCGCTCATGGGGTCCCCCCTGGAGTAAGGATCATCTGGACCGCCGGCTCGGCCTCGCGGCCGAGCCGGTGTCACGCAGCGCTCAGAGACCGACCAGGGCGGGCAGGCCGCTCAGGTCCTTGATCTCGTGGCAGGTCCAGACCGGCCAGCTGGGCTCGTGGCCGCGCGCGACGAAGACCCGGTTCTTGATGCCGACGTCGTCGGCCGAGAGGT
>NZ_JBDGKX010000040.1:0-2594 GCF_057656155.1 Azoarcus sp. Soil_N_20
ATGATGAACAAGACATCGTCGGTTATCGCCGACAGGAACCGCATGCCCGGAGATCGGGTTTTTCTACACCGTCGTTGGGCGGCTATCGGAGATTAGGATCTAGCATGGGACGAGAAGACTACTTGTTTGCTGAGGGCGATCTGGATGCGACGTTGAGAGCTCATCAGGGCTCTATCTCCGCAAAAATCGATGCGATCCCGCGCGATCAGTTTATGAATGCACAACCGGAAGAGATCATCGACCATATCCTGTCTGAGATGACAGTGGAGCCGCTAGTGATCTACGAAGATCGCGCAGAGATGGATCAGCGTGAAACGAAGATCGATGTTAGCGGCTGGCGGGACAGAAATCCTTTCGGTGATCGAGGACCAATCCATGTATCTGGTGTCGCCGTATCTGTATCCGTGCCATTTACTGGGGATTCGTCCCTATGGAAATTGAAGCCAAATCAGTGGCAGTCAGTTTTCCCTCGAGCCAAAGTAGTAAGTTCGCGCGGAGAAAATGCCGGTCATGTTCAGATTGACATGGCGCAACCAGCCGATGAGGCTCCAGAGAGATTCAAAACACGCTTAGATGAAGAACTGAAGACAATCCGCTTTTACATTCAGTCGCAGAAGCAGCAAATTGAAGGCTTCAATGCTGGCCTCCATGCACAAGTTCTTGCCGCGGTTACGGCAAGGCGGAATCGGATACAAAAACATGACGGGCTGCAGAACGTCTTGGGCATCCCATTGAAGCGAAAAGAAGGGGCACCAGCTTTTGCGCCCGTGAAGATTGCCAGGAAGCTTGTCCGTCCGTTGCCCCCCTCCCCGAAGTCCGGATACAAGCCAGAGCCTGGAATTACGGACGAGGACTATTCGCACATCTTGTCCGTGATTAGGCACGAGGGTAGAACCTTCGAGACAACTCCGAAGACCTACGCCGTCCACGATGAAGAACAGCTTAGAGACATTCTCCTTGCGCATTTGAACGGCCATTATCAAGGCGACGCTACCGGAGAGGCATTTCGACGAAGCGGCAAAACGGATATTCGCATCGAGGACGACACCCGAGCCGCGTTTGTAGCTGAGTGCAAGATATGGAAGGGACAGAAGGAACTGTCCCAAGCCATCGACCAACTTCTTGGCTATCTGACCTGGCGCGACTGCAAAGCCGCCATCGTAGTATTCAACAAGCACAACGCGAAGTTCAACGGGATCATTGAAAGTGTCCCCGGGATCTTCGAGGCTCACCCCAAGTTCAAGCGTTTACGTGCGACTGAAGGGGCGGGCGAGTGGCAGTTCGACATGACATCTCGTGAGGATGAAGGCCGACAGGTGCGGGTTCATGTGTTCGTATTCAATCTCTTCGTGGCGTAGCCGCCCAACCCATCAATCCACCGGACGCTGCGCGATGAAGCCGCGCAGCGCCGGCGATTTCAGACGTTATGCGTCACACATAGGTTGCCGCCATGGTTGATTACGGGCTGGGAAAGAGAATCCTCGCGCTACGAGAGAAGGTCGTCGCAGAGTTCAATGCTGGAGATTGGGAGGAGGTTGGTCTTCTTACGGGACTCTCCGACCTGATATCCAAGCACCCTCGTCTATTGCGCAGCCTCGCATGGGGTGATGAAGACTACGCTGGGAACGCTCTCACGATAATCAAGCGAATTGCCGAACAAGACGAAAACGCTTTTGAGATTTTCGAAAGGCACGTAGCCGAGAAATATCCAGAAGAAAGCCATTTTGTGTCCGCCAAACCATCCGAACGGAAGATCACGTTCGCCCCAAACGTCTTCCAGGTCCCGGAAAACACGACCATTGAAACCGACTTGGTTGCGGTCATGATGCCGTTCAACGCAGCGTTTAACGCAGTGCACGAAGGAATTCGCCGCGCTTGCACTGCGGCGGGATATCGCTGCCTCCGCGTGGACGACATCTGGGAAGAAAGCACCGTGATCCAAGATATCTTCAATCTGATATTCAGGGCGCACGTAGTGGTCGTCGATTTCACGGGGAAGAATCCGAACGTGATGTACGAAACCGGAATTGCTCATACTCTCGGAAAGCATGTCGTTCCGATCTCCCAGTCTCTCGACGACGTTCCGTTTGACATGGCGCACCACCGAATTCTGAAGTACCTACCGAATGGTGAGGGGATTGAGGCCATGGTTGGAAAGCTAGCGGACAAACTTCGTCAGGTGAGCGCGTGACGCATAACCTTTTATTCAAGCCGAACCCGCTTCGCGGGTCGGCTTAATTCAGGCGGTGAGGCTGAAGAAAAAGCCCGGCGACGGCGCGCACCACGATTCGTTCGGTATAATTCGGTAACCGCTCCCGGAGTTTCTCGATGCCCCGCTTCAAGACGCCCGACTATGGCCTGAAAATGATCCCGGTGGATTTTGATCGGCAGGTGATTCCGGGCAGCTTCGAGCAGGCGCTGTGCCATCTCGTCGATCATGAAATTGACTTGGCGGGGCTTGAGACGCGCTACCGCAACGACAGCACCGGCGCCCCCGCCTTTGCGCCGAACGTGTTACTCAAGATCGTGCTGCTCGGCTACTCGCGCGGCTTGGTGAGTTCGCGCGCGATTGCCGCGGCCTGCCGCGACAACGT
>NZ_JBDGKX010000041.1:0-1870 GCF_057656155.1 Azoarcus sp. Soil_N_20
GCCATCAGCTGGGTGAGCAGCGTGCCCGAGGCACCGACCACGATGCCCGCGACGATCAGCGCCGGGTTGCCGAGCACATAGCCCTCGAAGCCGACCGCGAGGCCGGTGAAGGCGTTCAGCAGCGAGATCACCACCGGCATGTCGGCACCGCCGATCGGGCTGGTCAGGATCACCCCGAGCGCGAGCGCGAGCACGAAGAAGATCACGATGATCGCGCCCGACGGGGTGTCGGAGGCGATGATCACCAGCCCGAGCAGGGCGGTGACCGCGGCGAGCGCGATGTTCACCAGGTTCTGCTGCGGCAGGCGGAAGGCCTTCTTCATGATCCCCTGCAGCTTGGCAAAGGCCACGCACGAGCCGGAGAACGCCACCGAGCCGATCAGCGCGCCGAGCACCGCGAGCGTGGCCACCACCGGGCTGTGGATCTCCGCGCGGGCGAACTCGAGCGCCGCGATCGCCGCCGCCGCACCGCCGCCCATGCCGTTGTAGATCGCGACCATCTGCGGCATGTCGGTCATCTTGACCACCTTGCCGCTCCACCACGCCACGCCGCCGCCGGCCACGATGGCCACCACCATCAGCCCGTAGTTCTGCATCCCCGGGGTCTGCAGCGTGACCAGCGTGGCCGCGACCATCGCCCAGCCCGCCCACACGATGCCTTTACGTGCCGTGACCGGCGAGCTCATCGCCTTCAGGCCGAGGATGAACACCACCGCGACCGCAAAATATGTTGCTTGTATGAATCCGTTCAACATTTAGGCTTCTCCCTTCTTCTTGTCACCCTTGTTGAACATCGCCAGCATGCGTTCGGTCACCACATAGCCACCGGCGGCGTTGGCCGCGCCGAGGAACACCGCGACGAAGCCGATCGCCAGCTGCACCGGATCGTCCGGGTCGGCATGGCCGAGCACCACCATCGCGCCCACCAGCACCACGCCGTGGATGAAGTTCGACCCCGACATCAGCGGGGTGTGCAAAATGACCGGCACCCGCGAGATCACCTCGTATCCGGTGAACGCGGCCAGCATGAAGATATACAGCGCTGCGATTCCTTCCATGATCAGGCTCCTTGCAGGCCGAGCACCTGGGCCACCCCGGCGTGGCGCAGTTCGCCCGCATGGGTGAGACAGCAGCCGGCCATCACTTCGTCTTCCCAGTCGAGCGCGAGCGCGCCATCCTTGATGAAGGGCGAAATGAAGTTGAACAGGTTCTTGGCGTACATCTCCGAGGCATGCACCGGCATGCGGCTGGCGATATGGGTAGGACCGATCACGAGCACGTCGTTGATCCACACCTTCTCGCCGGGCACCGTGCCCTCGACGTTGCCCCCGGTCTCGGCGGCCATGTCGACGACCACCGCGCCCGCCTTCATGCGCGAAATCATGTCGGCACTGATGATCTGCGGCGCCTTTTTACCGGGGATCGCGGCGGTGGTGATCAGCGCATCGCACTGGCCCACGGCCTTGGCCAGGCGCTCGGTCTGCTTGGCCTTCTCCTCGTCGGTGAGCTCGCGCGCATAGCCCCCGGCGCCGGCCGCGGCCACGCCGGTGTCGACGAACTTGGCGCCCAGCGACTCGATCTGCTCGCGCGTTTCGGGGCGCACGTCATAGGCCTCGACCATGGCGCCGATCCGGCGCGCGGTGGCAATGGCCTGGAGCCCGGCCACGCCGGCGCCGATCACCAGCACCTTGGCCGGACGGATGGTGCCGGCGGCGTAGGTGAGCATGGGGAAGAACTTGGGCGAATGGTCGGCGGCGATCAGCGCGCATTCGTAGCCCGCGACCGCGGCCTGCGAGGACAGTGCGTCCATGCTTTGCGAGCGCGAGATGCGCGGCAAGAGTTCGAGCGCGAACGCGGTGATCTGCTTCTG
>NZ_JBDGKX010000042.1:0-1798 GCF_057656155.1 Azoarcus sp. Soil_N_20
ACGCCCCCGGTGGGGATGAACGTGTACATCATCAGCGGCGTGGCCCGCGACATCCCGATGGCCACCATCTTCCGCGGCGTGCTGCCCTTCCTCGCCTCCGACATCCTTCGCATCTTCCTGCTCGTGCTCTTTCCCAGCATCTCGCTGGTGGCACTGTGGGTGGTCAGCTGAGTCTCTTCCTCACCCCGGCCAGCCCGGGTAGTTGGAGCGCACATTCGGGCGATCCCTTGCGGGGTCGCCCTTTCTTTATCGGGTGTGCGTCCGTGGTCTTGTCAGGGGGCGACGCCCTTGCGCACCATCTCGACCATTGCGTCGGCGATGTCCTTCGGGCTGCGCCGGCCGGCGCGATACCACAGGTAGATCCAATTCATGCCGCCGAGCAGGAACAGCCGCAGCAGTGAGCGATCGGTGCCCGGTGCCACCGGCAGGGCGTTGATCAGGTCGCGGAAGACGTTCTCGTAGTCTTCCCGGTAAGGCTGGATCTTGGCCAGCAACTCCTGATTGCCGGTGAAGGACAGGCTGTGGCCGGTGATGCGATCCACCGGCGAGCCTTCGACGATACCGCTGACGTGGACTTCGGCGGCGCGCCGCAAGCGGTCCCACGGCTCGCTGCCTTCGTCGGCCGCCGCCTTGACCCGCGCCAGTACGCGCTGGAAGCCCTCGCGGTGCACCGCCAGGTAGAGCTCGTCCTTGGACGGGAAATAGTGATAGACCGAGCCCGGCAGCAGGCCGACCTTGCGTGCGATGTCGCGGATCGAACTGCGGTCGTAGCCCTGGTCCGAGAACAGCTCGGCAGCAGCGTTCAGGATCAGTTGCCGCCGCTCGAGCGGCTCGCCCCCCGAATCGCCGGTGGTGTCGCCGCCGTTTCCGTCCAGGGCCGTCTCGCCGCGGGAAAGGCGTGCACTCAGTTCGCCGCGTTCGAGCAGCCGGCGCTGGTTCTCGGTCAGTGCGTCCATCCCTTCGCCCGCTTCGCTGGCGAGCGCCTGCAGGCGTTTTACCGCCGTTTCCAGCCCGTGTTTCTGCCAGATGTAGCGCACGCCGGAGGCCGAGATCTGCAATCCGTTCAGGCGCAGACGCTCGGCCACTGCGGCTTGCCCGAGTTCCGGTTCGCTGCGGGCAAGGGCAAGGATCTCGGCCTCGACGTCTGGCGGATCGATGCTGGGGTCAGCCTGTATGGAAGCCTGGTTCATCGAATTGGATGTGGGGGTAAGGGGAGGTGGAGCGTCGTTTGCGGAGATGGGCCGAATCATACGGTTACCTGCGCGAGTGGGATAGCGGCTGTCGACATAGCCGTAACATAGACCTAACTAATCAATTGAACAAGTGTTTGACAAGCTAGTTTGTTCTTGCTAACTTGCACGCATCGCGGCTTCATGCCGAACCGACCCGGACAGAGTGGCTCGAGCCACCGGTGGGCCGGGGCGCCGTAACAGACGTCAAACCCAGGAGGAGTCAGAACATGAGCAGACAGTCCCATCCCGTACCGCGTCCTGCGGTCACCCCTTTCCCGAAGCTCCATGCAGTCGCCGTGCTCGCATCGTCGCGCTGTCGCATGCCGGCCTGAGCGGCCCGCTTTTCTGGGCAATTCGTAAAAACATCAATTGGAAGGTCGCTGCCTGCAGGGCAGGGGCTCGGGGTTCGTCATGGATTTTCAGATAGCACTGTTGCTGGGACAGGACGGCATCACCAACGGGGCGATCTACGCCCTGCTGGCGCTGGCTCTGGTGCTGGTGTTCGCGGTCACGCGGGTGATCTTCATTCCGCAGGGCGAGTTCGTCGCCTTCGGTGCGTTGACGCT
>NZ_JBDGKX010000043.1:0-1790 GCF_057656155.1 Azoarcus sp. Soil_N_20
TTGTGGACCCCGTCCGCGGCGCGCATCGAATCCGCCAACGTGACCGCCTTCCGGCGCGACGCCGAGCACCGCTGGGGCGTGTCGCTGCCCGACTATGCGGCGCTCGACGACTGGTCGGTGGCCAATCCGGCGCAGTTCTGGACCAGCGTGTGGGAAGACGGCGGCGTGATCGGCGAGCGCGGCGCGCGCGTGCTGGTCGACGGCGAGCGCATGCCCGGGGCGAAGTGGTTTCCCGATGCGCGCATGAACTTCGCGCAGAATCTGCTGCGCAGCCGCGACGCCCACGATGCGCTGGTGTTCTGGGGCGAGGACAAGGTCAAGAACCGGCTCAGCCACGGCGAGTTTTATCGCGCGGTAGCGCGCTTTGCCGCGGCGCTGCGCGAGCAGGGTGTGGGCCAGGGCGATCGCGTCGCCGCCTTCATGCCCAACATGCCCGAGACCGTGATCGCGATGTTGGCCGCGGCGAGCATCGGCGCGATCTTCACCTCCGCTTCGCCCGACTTCGGCGTGCAGGGCGTGCTCGACCGCTTCGGTCAGACCGCGCCCAAGGTGCTGATCGCCTGCGACGGCTACTTCTACGGCGGCAAGACCATCGACTGCCTGGACAAGCTCGGCGACATCGCACGCCAGCTGCCCTCGCTCGCGCGCGTGGTGGTGGTGCCCTATGTGCATCAGGCCCACGACCTGGCGGGCATCCCCCATGCGCGGATGTATGCCGACTTCGTCGCCCCACACCACGCCGCGACCGAGATCGCGTTCGAAGCGCTGCCCTTCGACCACCCGCTCTACATCATGTACTCGTCGGGTACCACCGGCGTGCCCAAGTGCATCGTGCACGGCGCCGGCGGCGCACTGCTGCAGCACCTGAAGGAGCACCGCCTGCACAGCGACGTGAAGGCGGGCGACCGGGTGTTCTACTTCACCACCTGCGGCTGGATGATGTGGAACTGGCTGGTATCGGGCCTGGCCGCCGGGGCCACGCTGCTGCTCTACGACGGCTCGCCGTTCGCATCCGACAACCGCATCCTGTTCGACTACGCCGACGCCGAAGGCATGACCCACTTCGGCACCTCGGCCAAGTTCATCGACGCCGCCGCCAAGTTCGGGCTGAAACCGCGCGAGAGCCACCGCCTGGCCACCGTGCGTGCCATGATGAGCACCGGCAGCCCCTTGGTGGCCGAGGGCTTCGACTACGTCTATCGCGAGATCAAGGCCGACCTGCAGCTGTCGTCGATCTCGGGCGGCACCGACATCATCTCCTGCTTCGTGCTCGGCTCGCCGGTGCTGCCCGTATGGCGCGGCGAGATCCAGTGCCGCGGGTTGGGGATGGCGGTCGACGTGTGGGACGACGAGGCCCGCCCGGTGCGCGGCGAAAAGGGCGAGCTGGTGTGCTCGAAACCCTTCCCGGTGATGCCGCTCGGCTTCTGGGGCGACGACGATGGCAGCAAGTACCACGCGGCCTACTTCGATCGCTTCCCCAACGTGTGGTGTCACGGCGACTTCTGCGAGATCACCGCGCACGGCGGGCTGGTGATCTACGGGCGCTCGGACGCGACCCTGAACCCGGGCGGGGTGCGCATCGGCACCGCCGAGATCTACCGTCAGGTCGAGAAGCTGCCCGAGGTGGTCGAGGCGCTGGTGATCGGCCAGGACTGGCCGCCGCAAAACCCGAGCGACGTGCGCGTGGTGCTGTTCGTGAAGCTGCGCGAGGACCTGACCCTGGACGAGGAACTGGTCGGCCGCATCAAACACACCATCCGCGCCAACACCACCCCGCGTCACGTGCCGGC
>NZ_JBDGKX010000044.1:0-1453 GCF_057656155.1 Azoarcus sp. Soil_N_20
CCTACGAGGGCACCCACGACGTGCATGCGCTGATCCTCGGCCGCGCCATCACCGGCATCGCCGCGTTCGCCAACTGATCCACACGGAGACCGTCATGGCCGGTGCCCTGTCGCATATTCGCGTGCTCGACCTGTCCCGCATTCTCGCTGGGCCGTGGGCCGGGCAGTTGCTCGCCGACCTCGGCGCCGACGTGATCAAGGTCGAGCGTCCGGGGGTCGGCGACGACACCCGCGGCTGGGGGCCGCCCTACCTGAAGGATGCCGCCGGCGAAAACACCGCCGAGGCGGCCTACTACCTGTGCGCCAACCGCAACAAGCGCTCGGTCACGATCGACTTCACCCGGCCCGAGGGCCAGGCCCTGGTCAGGCAGCTCGCGGCCGAGTCCGATGTGGTGCTGGAGAACTTCAAGCTCGGCGGGCTCAAACAGTACGGGCTCGACTATGACGGCCTGAAGGCGGTCAATCCGCGTCTGGTCTACTGTTCGATTACCGGGTTTGGCCAGGATGGGCCCTACGCCCCGCGCGCCGGTTACGACTTCCTGATCCAGGGCCTGGGCGGGCTGATGAGCCTGACCGGGCGGCCGGACGGGGACGAGGGTGGCGGGCCGATGAAGGTGGGGGTCGCGCTCACCGACATCCTCACCGGGCTCTACGCCACCAATGCGGTGCTGGCGGCGCTTGCCTGGCGCGAGAAGAGCGGCGAGGGCCAGTTCATCGACCTCGCACTGCTCGACGTGCAGGTGGCCTGTCTCGCCAATCAGGCGATGAACTATCTGACCACCGGGCAGAATCCGCAGCGGCTCGGCAACGCCCACCCCAACATCGTGCCTTACCAGGATTTCCCGACCGCGGATGGCTACATGATTCTCGCCATCGGCAACGACGGCCAGTTTGCCCGCTTCTGTGCAGAGGCCGGGCAGCCCGCGCTGGCGAGCGATCCGCGCTACGCCACCAACAAGGCGCGGGTGGAGAATCGGGCGACGCTGATTCCGGCGCTCAAGCGGCTCACGATCGAACGCAGTACCACCGACTGGATTGGCGCACTGGAGGCGAAGGCGGTACCCTGCGGGCCGATCAATACGCTTGCCGACGTGTTTGCCGATCCTCAGGTGCAGGCGCGCGGGCTGCAGGTTGACATGCACCATCCGCTGGCCGGCACGGTGCCGCTGGTGGCAAATCCGATGCGGCTGTCGGCCACTCCGGTCGAGTACCGCAACCCGCCGCCGCTGCTTGGCGAACACACGATCCCGGTGTTGCGCGAGACCCTGGGCATGGCGGACGGCGAGATCGAAGCCCTGCACGCAGCAGGCGTGATCTGAGCGCCTGCGATCGGGCGCGCGACAGGCGCCCGTCCATCAATAACCTCAGGAGAGAAGCTTGAAGATACTGGTCCCGGTCAAACGCGTGGTTGACTACAACGTGAAGGTCCGCGTGAAGGCGGACGGCAGCGGGGT
>NZ_JBDGKX010000045.1:0-1378 GCF_057656155.1 Azoarcus sp. Soil_N_20
CACTCGACGCGGTCATCCGGCAGAAGTCCGGCCATCTTGGCGTCAAGTCCAGGGGCGCAGGATACCGATAGAGCTTCTCGTTCATGTCCTCGGCACCCCGCGAAATGACTGGCGCGATTCGGAGGTGCTGTCTCCGCACGAAGGCTGTCTGCGAGGCCATGAACTAACCGGCTAGGTCGCTTCGCTCGCAAGCTGCTCGACCAGGAAGTTGATGAACATCCTGACCCGGGCAGGCAGATTCTTCTTGCTGGGGTAGTAGGCATACAAATCCGCGCTTGGTAACGTGAACTCGGGAAAAATGCGCCGCAGCCGGCCGCTTTCCAGGTGCTTGGTCACATCCCACTCCGAACGAATGACAATGCCCTGACCGTCCAGTGCCCACCCCTGAACGATGTCGCCATCGTTACTGGACAGGGCGCCATGGACCTTGACGATTTCGGTCCGCCCATCGATCAGGAAACGCCACACGCCGTACGCATCATCGTTCTGTCGATGGACGATGCAGCGGTGCTTCGTCAGATCGTCCAGCTTCTTCGGCGTGCCGTGCCTTTCCAGGTAAGCGGGCGAGGCGCAGAGGAAGCGCCGGTTCGACATGATCCGGCGCGCGTTGATCCGGTTGTCCGGCAGCTCGCCAAACCGCACCGCGAGGTCGAAGCCTTTCTCGATCAGATCGACAGGACGATCCGTGACCTCCAGTTGAACCTCGACATCGGGATGCCGGGCCGTAAAGCTCGAAACGAGCGGCGCGATCACGGTCCGACCAAATCCGAGCGGTGCGTTCACGCGCAGGAGTCCGCGTGGCGCGTGCCCGTTTCCCGAGACGATCTCATCCAGCTCTCGCAACTCATCGATCAGGCGGGTTGCATGCTGGAGGTAGACTTCCCCCTCGGGCGTCAGGCTGATCTTGCGCGTGCTGCGATTCAACAATCGTGCTCCGATGCGCTTTTCCATCGACGCAAGGCGCATCGTGGCGGCGGGGGGCGTGATATCGAGCGCTCGGGCCGCCGCCGACAGGCTGCCCAGCCTGTTCAGCAGCACGAAGAACTCGAGCTCGGAGAAGTTTGCAGTCTTAAGCACGGCTTAATAATGATGTCAGTTGTGGCTGAAACACGGGGAGGATGCTTAAAACTATCTTAGCGTCACTGGAGCTGACTTACCAGCTTCACCCCCTCAAGGAGACGCAGATGAGAATCGTGGAAATCCGCGAAAAGACCGTTCCGATCAGTTCCCCGATCAGGAATGCCTACATCGACTTCAGCAAGATGACGCTCAGCCTGGTGGCCGTCGTCACCGACGTGATCCGCGACGGCAAACCGGTCATCGGCTACGGCTTCAACTCCAACGGCCGTTATGGCCAGGGCACCCTGATGCGCGAGCG
>NZ_JBDGKX010000046.1:0-1070 GCF_057656155.1 Azoarcus sp. Soil_N_20
TCGCAGTCGTTGAACCCGTGCAGGCACAGCGGCTTGTACACCCGGTCGAAGCGGTACTGGTGGTCGGCGCGCTCCTTCTCGGTCGGGCACACCCGCACGATCACTTCCCAGTACTCGTGCAGGTCGTCGGTGATCGGCACATACCATTCGTACTGCACCATGTGCTCGCCCGGCCAGTTCTCCACCATCAGCACCCCGGGCAGCACCACCGAGGTCCGGTACGCCCGCCCATTGACCCCCTTCACTTCAAGGTCGAGCGCGTCGTTCCTGAGCACCGGTGCCCACTTGTCGGTGAACAGCCACTGCATCATCCCCTTCGGTCCGCCCGCGTCTTCCACCACTTCGATGCAGTCTTCGCTGGTGGGCAGGATCCCCAGCGGCAGCACCCACTCCATCGCATGCACGATGGTGTTGTCCTTGTGCACCAGGATGTGGGCGTTGTCGAAGCCGTTCTCGCACGCGATCCGCCAGTTGCCGTAGCCGGTCCGGTGCATCCCCAGCGCCACCGCGTTGTCGTCGAGCAGGCTGGGCGCGGCCGGCCACAGCGGGTGCGGGAAGCGCGCGCTGTTCTCCGGGAAGCGGAACGGCAGGTCCTGCGCCAGCGGTGGCACGTCCTCGTCCGCGAAGTCGTCCTCGCGCACGAACACGAACACCATCCCCGCCACTTCGTGCACCGGGTAGCTCGTCAGCCCCGTCGTCCCCACCAGCTTGTCGTCCGGGTTGGCCACGATCGTCGACAACCTGCCGTCCTTCAGATCGAAGGTGAAGCCGTGGTACCAGCACGAGATCGTCTTCTTGTTGAAGCACATCGGCTTCTCCGACAATCTCACTCCGCGGTGCAGGCACTGGTCCTTGAGCGCGAACACCTTGCCATCGACCCGGCGCAGCACGATCGGGATCCCGCAGATCTGGATCCCCTTCACTTCGTCCTCGCCCAGCTCCCTGGAAAACACCGCCGGGTACCAATGGTTGATGAAGCCCCACGCCGCGTCCTTGTACGGCTGGTACTGGCTCTGCGTCTTCGCGTTGTTCGCGCGCGCTTCGCTGATCCCGCTCGCCCCCTTCACCAC
>NZ_JBDGKX010000047.1:0-969 GCF_057656155.1 Azoarcus sp. Soil_N_20
CCCCAGCGGTGCTCGGCGTCGCGCCGGAAGGCGGTCACGTTGGCGGATTCGATGCGCGCCGCGGACGGGGTCCACAAAGGCTGGTCAAGCTCCATACTCATTCCTGTCTCCTTGCCCGATATCCAATTGATTTAGTTTTTATTAGCCAAACATCGCCCGGATTGTATCCGGCAAAGGTGCCGACTTGCCGGTGCGCGTGTCCATCCACACCGCCTTTGCCGCACCGTCGGCGTACAGCCGGTCGTCACCCTCGACAAACAGTTCGTACCAGGTCATCAGGCTGGTACGACCGGGTTCGCCACCGTACATCTTCACGATCACCGTGGCCGGATAGTTTACCGGCATGTAGAAGGTGCAACTTGCGTTGATGATGACCGCGCCGACGGGCTCCTCCGGACTCACCCGTGAGCCCTGCTGCTCGACCCACTCCACCCGCGCCTGTTCGAAGTACCTGAAGTAGACCGTGTTGTTCACATGGCCATAGGCATCCATGTCGCCCCAGCGGACGGGGATGTGGGTGGTCAGGATCAGCTTGCGTTCCATGGTCATTCGTCGTCTCCCTTGTTGTGCAATCCGGTGCAGAAGGAATTTACCATACGGGGCCGTATGTCTTAGAATCCGGAAGCTCGGGACACGCAGCGGACGTCGATCCCATGCAGGCTCGTATTACACTGTGGCCCGCACGAATCGCATACCAAAATAAAGCTTAAGGTAAAAGGAGAACGGGATGGAACGCGAATCCATGGAGTTTGATGTCCTCATCGTCGGTGGCGGCCCCGCGGGCCTGGCCGCCGCGATCCGGCTCAAACAGCAGGCCGAGGCCAAAGGCCAGGACATCTCGGTGTGCCTGATCGAGAAAGGCGCCGAGATCGGCGCCCACATCCTGTCCGGTGCGGTGATGGACCCGCGCGCGCTCACCGAGCTCTTCCCCGACTGGAAGGAACGCGGCGCCCCGCTCAACACCGCGGT
>NZ_JBDGKX010000048.1:0-848 GCF_057656155.1 Azoarcus sp. Soil_N_20
GCCGCACAGGCGTCCGAGTGGACGGTGTCGGGACAAGCCACCCTGGTTGAGGGCGAGCAACGCCTGCGGTTGGAGCTCGACACCAAGCGTGCCCCGGTGAGCCACACCGACGAGGACGCGGGAGACGTCACGGTCCCGCGCCCTTCGGGCCGCCTGATCGAAGACGGTGGCGACAACGTGAAACTCGTGTGCCGCATGAAGGGCTTCGATCATCAGGGCAGCTACAAGCATCCGGATGTGCTGACCAACGTGACCTACTGCCTGGGCAAGCTGATCCAGCTAGCCACGCCGCTCGACCAACTCCCGCAAAGTAAGGAAAGAAGTTCATGGCCCGAAACTGCAATCGAGGAATCATCGGCATCCTCCTCTCCCTCCTCTCCGGCGCCGGCGCTTTGAACACCGTTGCCGCCGACCACATTACCGCACCTGAACGCGTGGCCTGCTTCGGGCGCTTCATGATTGATCTGCCACCCGGGGCCGAGGTGGTAGGGCACCGGTCAGAATTCATGTTCGGTACCGTTAACTCGGAGCGCGTGGAATTCGATGCGAAAGGGTTCAACCAGCGAATGGCAAAGCGAGAAGCGGAGCTCCGGGCGGGCAAGGATGAGAAAGGGGACGATTTCGTTCGCGAGAGGGACGGCGGAAGTGCAAATGCGCGGATTTTTGAACTCACGAAGAAACTGCTGATCGCCCAGTCTCACGGCTTCGCCGCGTACAAGTGGGACAATGGCGTGGTGTTCTCCATGCGGCAATCCGGATTCATCCCGGACAGACTCGAATCCGTTTTTGAGCGTCTTCAATCGCGCCTGCTCTCCGGACTGCGTGCCCGCAGTGCCACCGAAATCCCC
>NZ_JBDGKX010000049.1:0-834 GCF_057656155.1 Azoarcus sp. Soil_N_20
GTCGGCGAGCTTCTTCTGGATCAGCTGGTTCGCCGCGAGCGGGCGGCCGAACTGCTTGCGGTCCAGGGTGTATTGGCGGGCGGTCTCGTAGCACGCTTCGGCCGCGCCGAGCGCGCCCCAGGCGATGCCGAAACGGGCCGAGTTGAGGCAGGTGAACGGGCCCTTGAGGCCGCGCACCGTGGGGAAGGCGTTCTCTTCCGGGCAGAACACTTCGTCCATCACGATCTCGCCGGTGATCGAGGCACGCAGGCCGACCTTGCCGTGGATCGCCGGGGCGGACAGACCCTTCCAGCCCTTCTCGAGCACGAACCCGCGGATCTGGCCTTCGTCGTCCTTGGCCCAGACCACGAACACATCGGCGATCGGGCTGTTGGTGATCCACATCTTCGAGCCCGACAGGCTGTAGCCACCGGCAACCTTCTTCGCCCGGGTGACCATGCTGCCCGGGTCGGAGCCGTGGTTGGGCTCGGTCAGGCCGAAGCAGCCCACCCATTCGCCGCTGGCGAGTTTGGGCAGGTATTTCTGCCTGGTCTCTTCGTTGCCGAACTCGTTGATCGGCACCATCACCAGCGAGCTCTGCACGCTCATCATCGAGCGGTAGCCGGAGTCGACGCGCTCGACTTCCCGCGCGATCAGGCCGTAGCTGACGTAGTTCATGCCGGCGCCGCCGTACTGCTCGGGGATGGTCGGGCCGAGCAGGCCGAGCTCGCCCATCTCGGTGAAGATCGCGCGGTCGGTCTTCTCGTGGCGGAAGGCTTCCTGCACCCGCGGCAGCAACCGGTCCTGACTGTAGGCACGGGCCGCGTCGCGCACCAGGCGCTCGGTCTCGGTCAG
>NZ_JBDGKX010000050.1:0-824 GCF_057656155.1 Azoarcus sp. Soil_N_20
TTCGGCCTGATGATGGTGCTGGTGCTGCAGCGCGCGCGGGACGGCCTGTGGCCGATCCTGACCCGCTTCGTGCCGGTGAAAGCGAAGCGGAAAGTGATCGACCCGGCCGCGGCCGCCTTGCCGCGGCGCACGCTGCCCAAAGCCGGCGAGCTGATCCTGGAGGCGAAGAGCGTCACGAGAAAGTTCGGCGGTCTGGTGGCCAACAACAACATGAGCCTCGAGGTGCGCGCGGGCGAGATCCTGGCGCTGATCGGCCCCAACGGCGCGGGCAAGAGCACCATGTTCAACCAGATCTCGGGCGTCGACACCCCGACCTCGGGCGAGGTGCTGTTCTTCGGCAAGGCGGTGGCCGGGCACGACTCGAGAGAGATCGCAAGAATGGGCATGAGCCGCAGCTTCCAGCACGTGAAGCTGCTGCCCACCATGAGCGTGCTCGAGAACGTCGCGATCGGCGGCCACCTGCGGGGCGACAAGGGGGTGATCAGTTCGGCGTGGCGCCTGGACCGCGCGGAAGAAGCCCGGCTCCTGGCCGAGGCCGCACGCCAGATCGAGCGCGTGGGGCTCGCGGAGCACATGTTCGACGAAGCCGGCAGCCTCGCGCTGGGCCAGCAGCGCACGCTCGAGATCGCCCGCGCGCTGTGCTCGGACCCGTGCCTGCTGCTGTTGGATGAACCGGCCGCGGGCCTGCGCTACAAGGAGAAGCAGGCGCTGGCCGAGCTGCTGAAGAAACTGAAGGCCGAAGGGATGGCGATCCTCTTGGTCGAACACGACATGGACTTCGTCATGGGGCTGGTGGATCGGGTGGTGGTGATGGAGTTCGGCGA
>NZ_JBDGKX010000051.1:0-734 GCF_057656155.1 Azoarcus sp. Soil_N_20
GTGCTGTTCATGGCGGTTTCGGGCGACAGCGCACCGCACTTCACGACCATCGCCGGTTTTGTCGCCGAACTCGGTGACGAAGCCGCCCGGATCTTTGCCCGGGTGCTGAGGATCTGCGACCGGCAGGGATTGATCGGACGCGGACTCTTTGCGATCGATGGGGTGAAGCTACCCGCCAACGCGAGCAAGGCCAGGAGCGGTAACCGGGGCGACTTCATCCGCGAGGCCGACAAGATGGAAGCGGCGGTCAAGCGCATCATGGCCAGCCACGCCACGACCGACATCAAAGGCGAAAACGCCGAGGCCGCACGTGCGGCCCGTACGGTGGAACGACTCAAGGCCGAAGCGGCAAAGATCCGCGCCTGGCTGGACGCGCATCCTGACGAGCGCCGCAGCGCCAAAGGCAAACCGCGGCTGAGCAATCGCACCGACAACGAGTCGGCCAAGATGGCCACCGGCAAAGGCGTGATCCAGGGCTACACTGGCGTGGCCGCAGTCGATGCGAAGACCCAGATCGCCGTCGACGCCCAGGCCCACGGCACCGGCTCCGAACAGGAACTGCTCCTGCCGGTGGTCGAGGCGGTCGAACCGTTTCGTACTCCCAACACCACGCTCTGCGCCGACGCCGGCTACCACTCGGAGGCGAACCTGAAGGCGCTCGCCGAAGGCGGGATCGACGCCTACATCTGCGACAACGACTACCGCAACCGAGACGCCCGCTATGCCGGACAGGT
>NZ_JBDGKX010000052.1:0-688 GCF_057656155.1 Azoarcus sp. Soil_N_20
CCGGAGCAATACCGCGTCACCCAGAAAAGTGGAACCGAACGCCCGGGGACAGGTGAATATCTTCACAACGACGCCCTTGGAATCTACGTGGACATCGTTTCGGGCGAACCGCTGTTCGCATCCGGCGACAAGTTCGAATCGGGCTGCGGCTGGCCCAGCTTCACGAAGCCCATCGTCCCTGCATTTGTGAGCGAATTGCACGATACGAGCCACGGCATGATTCGGATCGAAGTGCGCTCGACGCACGGCGACAGTCATCTGGGGCATGTCTTCCCGGATGGTCCCCGCGACCGCGGCGGGCTGCGTTACTGCATCAATTCGGCGTCGCTGCGCTTCATTCCGCTCGACCGAATGGAGTCCGAGGGCTATGGGGAATACATCGACCAGGTGGAGGTGAAATGATGGCCAATTCGCAACGCGCCGTACTTGCAGGTGGATGCTTCTGGGGCATGCAGGGGCTGATCAGACGCTTGCCCGGGGTCCTGGCCACCCGTGTCGGCTATACCGGCGGCGATGTTCCCCATGCGACCTATCGCAATCACGGCACTCATGCGGAGGGGATCGAAATCCTGTTCGATCCCGATCGGCTGAGCTACCGGCGACTGCTGGAGTATTTCTTCCAGATTCACGATCCGACCACGCGCGACCGCCAGGGCAACGATATCGGTGCGTCCTATCGTTCGGCGAT
>NZ_JBDGKX010000053.1:0-626 GCF_057656155.1 Azoarcus sp. Soil_N_20
GCGGTGATGGACCCGCGCGCGCTCACCGAGCTCTTCCCCGACTGGAAGGAACGCGGCGCCCCGCTCAACACCGCGGTCACCGAGGACCGGGTGATCTTCCTCAACGGGACCGGCGGGCGCACCATTCCCAACAGCCTGCTGCCGGACTGCTTCCTGAACCGCGGCAACTACATCGTGCGCCTGGGCAATGTGGCCAAATGGCTGGGCGAGCAGGCCGAGGCGCTGGGCGTCGAGGTCTATCCCGGCTTTGCCGGCGCCGAGATCCTGTATGACGAGGCCGGCGCGGTGAAGGGCGTGGCCACGGGTGACATGGGCCTGACCCGCGAGGGCGAACCCGGTCCCCACCACCAGTTGGGGATGGAGTTGCACGCCAAGTACACGCTCTTTGCCGAAGGCTGCCGCGGCCACCTCGGCAAGCTGCTCGAGGCCAAGTACAACTTGCGCGACGGCGTCGATCCGCAGACCTACGGCATCGGCCTCAAGGAATTGTGGGAAGTGCCGGCCGCGAACCACACCCCCGGCCTGGTGGTGCATACCGCCGGCTGGCCGCTGCCGTCCGATACCTACGGCGGCGGCTTCGTCTATCACCTCGAGGACAACCTGGTCGCGGTCGGCTACGTGGTCGG
>NZ_JBDGKX010000054.1:0-611 GCF_057656155.1 Azoarcus sp. Soil_N_20
GTCGGGATGTAGCTGTCGAGCGCGTCGGCCAGGCGCAGGATCGCCGGCTCGCCGATGTCGCTCTGGTCGCCTTCGAGCGCCTTCAGCGCCGAACCCTTGATGATCGGCACGTCGTCGCCCGGGAAGTCGTACTTCGACAGCAGCTCGCGCACTTCCATCTCGACCAGCTCGAGCAGCTCTTCGTCGTCGACCATGTCGCACTTGTTCAGGAACACGATGATGTACGGCACACCGACCTGACGCGCCAGCAGGATGTGCTCGCGGGTCTGCGGCATCGGGCCGTCAGCGGCCGAGCACACCAGGATCGCGCCGTCCATCTGCGCCGCACCGGTAATCATGTTCTTCACGTAGTCCGCGTGACCCGGGCAGTCGACGTGAGCGTAGTGACGCGCCGCGGTTTCGTACTCGACGTGGGCGGTGTTGATCGTGATCCCGCGCGCCTTCTCTTCAGGCGCCGCATCGATCTGATCGTAGGCCTTCGCCTCGCCACCGAACTTCTTCGACAGAATCGTCGTGATTGCCGCCGTCAGCGTGGTCTTGCCGTGGTCAACGTGGCCAATCGTGCCAACGTTTACGTGCGGCTTCGTACGCTCAAACTTGCTCTTAGCCAT
>NZ_JBDGKX010000055.1:0-594 GCF_057656155.1 Azoarcus sp. Soil_N_20
CGCCGATGATAGTGAGATTCGCTCTCGTGAAAGTAGGTCATCGTCAGACTAACCCCTCAAAACCCCCTCAGCAATCCGCGCTGAGGGGGTTTTTACGTCTACCACCGCAAACCAAACAGCTACCGCCGGGGTGCGCGACTGGGCAACTCATCTTCCGCGTGATGCGCGCCGTTGAGGCTGTAGAAAAAGCCCGGCTACGGCGCGCGCCACGATGCCTTCGGTATAATTCGGCAACCCCTCCCGGAGTTCCGCGATGCCCCGCTTCAAGACGCCCGACTATGGCCTGAAGATGATCCCGGTGGATTTTGATCGGCAGGTGATTCCGGGCAGCTTCGAGCACGCACTGTGTCACCTCGTCGATCATGAGATTGACCTGGCGGGGCTTGAGGCGCGCTACCGCAACGACAGCACCGGGGCCCCCGCCTTTGCGCCGAACGTGTTGCTCAAGATCGTGCTGCTCGGCTACTCGCGCGGCTTGGTGAGTTCGCGCGCGATTGCCGCAGCCTGCCGCGACAACGTGCTGTTCATGGCGGTTTCGGGCGACAGCGCACCGCACTTCACGACCATCGCCGGTTTTGTCGCCGAACTCGGTGA
>NZ_JBDGKX010000056.1:0-579 GCF_057656155.1 Azoarcus sp. Soil_N_20
CCGGAACGTGCGATCGACAAGCCCTTCCTGCTGCCGATCGAAGACGTGTTCTCGATCTCCGGCCGCGGCACCGTGGTGACCGGTCGGGTCGAGCGTGGCGTGGTCAAGGTCGGCGAGGAAATCGAGATCGTCGGCATCAAGGCCACGGTCAAGACCATCTGCACTGGCGTGGAAATGTTCCGCAAGCTGCTCGACCAGGGTCAGGCGGGTGACAACGTCGGCGTGCTGCTGCGCGGCACCAAGCGTGAAGACGTCGAGCGTGGCCAGGTGCTGTGCAAGCCGGGTTCGATCAAGCCGCATACCCACTTCACCGGTGAAGTGTATGTGCTGAGCAAGGAAGAGGGCGGTCGTCACACCCCGTTCTTCGCCAACTACCGTCCGCAGTTCTATTTCCGTACCACGGACGTGACCGGTTCGATCTCGCTGCCCGAGGGCACCGAGATGGTGATGCCGGGTGACAACGTGTCGATCACGGTCAAGCTGATTGCCCCGATCGCCATGGAAGAAGGTCTGCGCTTCGCGATTCGCGAAGGCGGCCGTACCGTTGGCGCCGGCGTCGTCGCCAAGATCATCGAGTAA
>NZ_JBDGKX010000057.1:0-575 GCF_057656155.1 Azoarcus sp. Soil_N_20
CAGCAGCTTCACCCGCTCCGCATCGGCCCACGGCTGCAACATGCCGAGCAGCACGCTGCCCGGTTTCATCGCCGCGATGCGTGCCAGGCTGGGAGGCTGCACGCACAGCGCCATATCGGCCCGGGCGGCAAGCTCCTCTGCCGTTCTGACAGTTTGCGCACCCGTAAGCGAATCATCATTGTAATGCGCAGGCAAACCTGCCCCGGACTGCACCAAGACTTCGGCGCCAAGAGCCTGATACCTCTTGATCATATCCGGCACTATAGCGATGCGCCGTTCACCGGCAACCACTTCACCAAAGATGGCAATTTTCAGCGCCACGATCTTGAGTGTCCTTTAGAGGTCAAACAGTTGAATGAAAAGGGAGGGAAGTCACGTAAGGGTGTGGAGGAGAGGGGGCCGAAGAAGCCCTTACGTTTGATTGACATCCCTCCTGAAAAGCCATGTGTTGATCGATTTCACATTCCCTGGTAGATCGGCCCTTCGCCGCCCTGCGGCACCACCCAGTTGATGTTCTGGGTTGGATCCTTGATGTCGCAGGTCTTGCAGTGCACGCAGTTCTGCGCGTTGATCTG
>NZ_JBDGKX010000058.1:0-518 GCF_057656155.1 Azoarcus sp. Soil_N_20
AGCACATCCTGCAGCCATTGCTTGAGCACGGTGATCACGCCGGCGCCGACCAGCGCCCCCCACACGTGACCGGCGCCACCGACCACCGCCATGAACAGGTACTCGATGCCGATGTGCAGCCCGAACGGGGTCGGGTTCACGAAGCGCTGCATGTGGGCGTAGAGCCAGCCCGAGGCGCAGGCGTGCAGGGCGGCGATGACGAAGATGATCATCCGCGAGCGCGAGGTGTTCACCCCCATCGCCTCGGCCATCACCATGCCGCCCTTGAGGGCGCGGATCGCACGACCTTCGCGCGAGTCGAGCAGGTTCTGGGTGGTGAACACCGCCGACAGCAGGAACAGCCAGATCAGGTAGTAGATCTCCTCGCCCTGGTCGAGCACCCAGCCGAAGAGCTCGATCGGCGGGATGCCGGTCAGGCCGGTGTGGCCGCCCAGGGTCTCCATGGTGCCGAACAGGAAGTAGAGCGAGATCCCCCACGCGATCGTGCCCAGCGGCAGGAAGTGGCCGGAGAGCTTCAG
>NZ_JBDGKX010000059.1:0-514 GCF_057656155.1 Azoarcus sp. Soil_N_20
GCAAAGATCCGCGCCTGGCTGGACGCGCATCCTGACGAGCGCCGCAGCGCCAAAGGCAAACCGCGGCTGAGCAATCGCACCGACAACGAGTCCGCCAAGATGGCCACCGGCAAAGGCGTGATCCAGGGCTACACCGGGGTGGCCGCGGTCGATGCGAAGACCCAGATCGTCGTCGACGCCCAGGCCCACGGCACCGGCTCCGAACAGGAACTGCTCCTGCCGGTGGTCGAGGCGGTCGAACCGTTTTGTACTCCCGACACCACGCTCTGCGCCGACGCAGGCTACCACTCGGAGGCGAACCTGAAGGCACTCGCCGAAGGCGGGATCGACGCCTACATCTGCGACAACGACTACCGCAACCGAGACGTCCGCTATGCCGGACAGGTGAGCCACAAGGGCAAACCCGATCCGCTGTGGGATAAACGCAAGGTGGCCAAAAAGACGCACTGCTTCCGGCCCACCGATTTCACGCTGGCCGAGGATCGCTCGCACTGCGTCTGCCCGGCCGGCAACA
>NZ_JBDGKX010000060.1:0-513 GCF_057656155.1 Azoarcus sp. Soil_N_20
CTGACCCTGGACGAGGAACTGGTCGGCCGCATCAAACACACCATCCGCGCCAACACCACCCCGCGTCACGTGCCGGCCAAGGTGCTGCAGGTGGCGGACATCCCGCGTACCAAGAGCGGCAAGATCGTCGAACTGGCGGTGCGCAATGTGGTGCACGGCCGAGCGGTGAAGAACCAGGAGGCGCTGGCCAATCCGGAAGCGCTCGAGCTGTTCCGCAACCGGATCGAGCTGAGCGAGTAACACGCGAAAACAACAATCGGGGACGGAGCCCTGCTCCGCCCCGGGGCTCGAAGCCCCTGAAACCCCAAGACCCCACTACAAGATCCGACAAGGATCGATCCAATGGAGCGAGACAGGCATGACTGCAATAACGAATGAACTCCACGCGCCCCCGGGCAGCTTGATCGCCAGGCTCATCCCGCTGGCCTGTACCTTCCTGGCCATCCTCGGCGGCGTGTTTTTCCTCGCCGAAGCGCTGATGTCGGTGACCAGCGTGATCGGCCGCGCGCTGTT
>NZ_JBDGKX010000061.1:0-501 GCF_057656155.1 Azoarcus sp. Soil_N_20
CCAGACCGGCCAGCTGGGCTCGTGGCCGCGCGCGACGAAGACCCGGTTCTTGATGCCGACGTCGTCGGCCGAGAGGTGGTCGTAGCGCATGCTCGAGGACACGTGCAGGATGTCTTCCGGATTGCAGTCCAGTTGCTCGATCATGTACTCGAAGGCCTGCAGACGCGGCTTGTAGGCTTGGGCCTGCTGCGCGGTGTACACACGGTGGAAGGGCGCGCCGAGCTTGTCGACGCTGGCCTGGATCTGCTCGTCCATGGCGTTGGACAGGATCACCAGTTTGTACTCGGTGGCCAGGCGCGCCAGCCCGGCGGGTACGTCCGAATGGGGCTGCCAGGTCGGCACCGCCTTGTAGAACTTCAAGCCTTCGTTGTCGCGGTACTCGATGCCCCAGCGCTTGCAGGTGCGCTCCACCGAATTGCACAGGAGCTGGTCGTACGGCCTCCAGTCGCCCATCACCTCGTCCAGGCGGTAGCGCGCGAAATCGGTCGTGAACTGGGCCAT
>NZ_JBDGKX010000062.1:0-496 GCF_057656155.1 Azoarcus sp. Soil_N_20
CGACCCGGCCCCACAGGCGCAGGCGTGAGACGCCGCCGTCGGGGAAGATGTTGAACCGCACGTGGGTGACCGGACCGAGGCGGGCGAGCTCGGTGAAGGTGTGGATCGCATCCATCTCGAGCTTGTGCTCGGGCAGCAAGGTGTCCCAGAACATCGCCTGGGTGGTGATCGAACGGTCGGTGCCACCGGACACATAAGCGGCCTGGATCGAGCAGCGGTCCGGATAGTTGCCCTTGAAGAAGGCGGTATCGACCTCGACCCGCTCGATCGTGCCCGGTGCACCCAGTTCGAGCACGCACCAGTCGTTGCCCGGCTCGCGCCGACGCCGGGTCTCCCAGCCGTCGCCCATGTTCATGCCGCGCCCGGGCAGCAGCAGCGCGGAGGCCGAAGAGCCGAAGCTCGCATCGTTCCACGACAGCGCGCGCCCGCCGTTCTCCATCGCCACCAGATCGACCAGCGCATCGGGGCCGGCCGTCTCCAGTCCGCCCACCGGGCG
>NZ_JBDGKX010000063.1:0-484 GCF_057656155.1 Azoarcus sp. Soil_N_20
GCGATCCTCTTGGTCGAACACGACATGGACTTCGTCATGGGGCTGGTGGATCGGGTGGTGGTGATGGAGTTCGGCGAAAAGATCGCCGAGGGCCTGCCGGAAGATGTGCAGAAAGACCCGGCGGTGCTCGAAGCCTATCTCGGCGGGGTGGAGTGATGACGATGGAACAGAGCCAGAACCGGACCCAGACCCAAGTTCAGACTCCGGCCCACAACGAGCCGACCTCGAAGGTGCTCGAGATCCGCGACCTGTGCGTGTCCTACGGCAAGGTCGAGGCGCTCACCAACGCCAACCTGACCGTGGGCGAGGGCCAGATCGTGACCGTGATCGGCCCCAACGGTGCGGGCAAGACGACGATGCTCTCGGCGATCATGGGGGTGCTCGAATCGAAGGGGAAAGTGGCGTTCGACGGCAGCATCGAGGCGGTGCCCGAGGTCGAGCGCATGGTCGCGCGCGGCATGAACCTGGTGCCCGAGAAGCGCGA
>NZ_JBDGKX010000064.1:0-476 GCF_057656155.1 Azoarcus sp. Soil_N_20
TCGGCGTACTGGTCGTTGAGCAGACGTTCGAGTTCGGTGAGCACGGTGCCGTAGCTGTCCCAATGGATTTCGCCCCAACCCCGGCGGCGGGCTTCGTCTTCGGTCAGCGTGTAGGTGCTGCGGGGGAGGGAAGCCGGCCCGTCGGGGTCAACTTCGCAGTGCGCCGGGGTCAGTTGCAACTGGCGCATGGCATTCGTTTGATTGAGCCGCGCACGCCATTCCTTGAGGCCACCCCAAAGTCCATTCGGCGGTCGCCACGCAGCGGGCTGCTTCTGGCTGTGGGCCCTGGTCGCACGCAGGTTGGTGCCCATGATGCCGGGCACGAAGATCACCGGGATCACGTGGCGTCGGGGCGCCACCGCCAGTGCCCGCACCTTGAAGCTCTCCGGGCTGCACACGGAGGCGAACATGGGGTTGCCGTCGTCGTCGAACTGCAGGGCGATGCGGCGGGTGGCGTGGCGGTGGACGGGGGTGGG
>NZ_JBDGKX010000065.1:0-468 GCF_057656155.1 Azoarcus sp. Soil_N_20
AGCGGGCGATCCATTTAGCAGGCGATCGGACTCTTGCCTGACCACCGTGTAGCACTCGCAGGTTCGCGCTTCCAGCCCGGCCCGGTCGAGCACGGTGATGTGGCCGCGGTGGTATTCGATGAGGCCAGCCCTTCGTAGCGTGCCGGCAGCTTCGGTGACGCCCTCCCGGCGCACCCCGAGCATATTGGCGATCAAGCCGTGAGTGATGACCAGTTTGTTCGAGGGCATCCGATCGAGAAAAAGCAGCAACCAGCGACAAACCTGTTGGTCAAGGGAGTGATGGCGGTTGCAGACGGCGGTCTGAGCCATCTGCGTGAACAGCGCTTGGGCATATCGCAGTAGCAAGCTATGTAGTGCGCCGCTGCGCCGTCCTCCGACACGCTTGAGTTCTTCCTTCAGAATTCGCCCCGAAAGCCGGTAGGCCTGCCCGGCACATTGCACCACGGCCCGGCTGGGGGTGCTGTCACC
>NZ_JBDGKX010000066.1:0-451 GCF_057656155.1 Azoarcus sp. Soil_N_20
GCGTCGTAGAGCGCGAGGTTCACCGCGATCGGCACCGAGGCGTCCTTGAGCTGCAGGTGACAGGGCTGCTCCTCCTCATGGTTGGTGTTGGACAGGAACACCGACGACAGCCGGTCGAAGGTCAGCTTGGCGTCGGGCTTGGGGTAGTCGATCTTCGCGCACTCGGCCGCGGGCTTCAGTTTGTCGTGGTCGGCCGTGTTGTGCAGGGTCCACGGCACCCGGCCCTTGAAGAGCTTCTGTTCCGCACCGAACAGAAAGGAGCCAACCCACAGGCCCTTCTTCATGTAAGGCTTGAAGTTGCGCGTCTTGTGCAACTCGGCGTATAGCCACGAGTCGCGGAAGGCCGACGGGTAGGCGGTCAGCGCATCGCGCTCGCGGTTCGCGGCGAGCGCTTCGAGCGCGGCGTCGGCGGCGAGCATGCCGGACTTGATCGCGGCGTGGCTGCCCTTGA
>NZ_JBDGKX010000067.1:0-446 GCF_057656155.1 Azoarcus sp. Soil_N_20
ACGATGATCGCGAACAGCACGGTGAACGGTCCGAAGCCCATCTCCTGCACCCAGGCCGCGGCCTCGGCCGGCATCTGGCTCACCGCCATGAAGGAGTTGAGCATGTCGGCACCGAGCAGGATCAGGAACATCATCCCGGTGCCCTTGGCGGTGCCATAGAGGCACTCGAGGAAACCCTCGCCCTTCAGGCCGCCGGACTTCCACGCCGCGATGCCGGTGGCGAGCACGCCCACCGAGGCGGCCTCGGTCGGGGTGAAGATACCGCTGTAGATACCGCCGATCACGACGATGAAGATCAACAGCACCGGCCAGGTGTCGATCAGGGTCTGCAGGCGTTCGGCCCAGCTGTGCTTCGGGCTGCCCGGGCCACCCGCGGCCGGATCGATGCGGGTGACGATGCCGATCACCACCATGTAGCCGATCGCGGCGAGGATGCCGGGCACGAA
>NZ_JBDGKX010000068.1:0-414 GCF_057656155.1 Azoarcus sp. Soil_N_20
CCCCCCTTCGCTCGCCACCCAGCGGATCGCGCCGAAGGCGACCTGTTCCCTGTCCGCACCGTAATGCGCGTAGGTCTGAGGATGAAAGTAAAGACCAAGTTGGTCGTGAAAGCGCTTTGCGGCAGAGATGGCGCGATCATAAGACTCCAGCGGCGTGGTCTCATTCTCGGCAGCCAACCCGGCCGGATCGATCAGCGTCTCGTCGATCATGCCCCACCACACGTCCTGCACCCGCTTCGAATAGATCTCCTCGTAGGGGTCGAACTGTGGCAACGCCGCTGCAATCGGTTCGTACCCGTCTGCCGTCTCGCGCTCGAAGCGCAGCCAGCCCGGCGGATAGTGCTTGGTCGGCAGCAGTTCGAGCGGCCCCGGGGCGTTGGCCATCACGCAGGTGATCGCCGCCGCGTCGGCGCC
>NZ_JBDGKX010000069.1:0-380 GCF_057656155.1 Azoarcus sp. Soil_N_20
ATGGTGCCGAACAGGAAGTAGAGCGAGATCCCCCACGCGATCGTGCCCAGCGGCAGGAAGTGGCCGGAGAGCTTCAGCGTGAGCGAACCGAGCACGATCGCCACCGTGGCGGTGAACACCAGCCCGACCACCAGCGCGAGCCAGGGCGAACCGCCCAGCCAGGCCAGGTAGCCGGGCAGCTCGGTGGCGGTGGTGAGCACGCCGGTGGTGTAGGCGCCCAGGCCCACGAAGGCGGCCTGGCCGAAGCTGGTCAAGCCCCCCACCCCGGTCAGCAGCACCAGGCCGAGCGCGACCATGGCGTAGAGGCCGATGTAGTTGAGCAGCGTCACGTAGAACGGCGGCATCACCAGCGGGGCGATCAGCAACAGGCCGAGGAAGGC
>NZ_JBDGKX010000070.1:0-373 GCF_057656155.1 Azoarcus sp. Soil_N_20
GTCGTTGGAGTCCTTCCATTGCAGGCATTGAGAGGCGTATCGCCGGTGGCTGTCCCGCTCATTGTGCATACCCGTGGTGAGCCAACTTCTCGATGTTGTGCACCAGGCAGTAGAGCTTCCATTGCCCATCGACCTTGGCGCGCCCGCGCAATGTGAAGCGATGGAGCCGCTTGTTGTTTCTCAGGTTGCCGAAGACCGGCTCGACAGTGGCAAAGCGCGCGGTAATCATGCGCTTGCCGGTGTCGGAGTCGATCCGCCGTTTCATTCGCTCGGTGTAGCGCTCTTCGCTGTCGCGTTTGCCCTGAAAGAAGGCGACCTGGCGCGTCTTGGTCTTGTCGGGGGTGCGCAGGCACTGGTCGCGCAGCGGACACGG
>NZ_JBDGKX010000071.1:0-364 GCF_057656155.1 Azoarcus sp. Soil_N_20
TTCATGGAGGTCGAAGGCCTGGGCGACTACCTGCCCAAGTACGCCGGCAACCTCGACATCATGACCGCGGCCGCCGCGCGCACCGCCGAGATGTTCGCCGAAGAGATCCTCGCCGGCCGTCTCACCCTCGAATCCAACCGTGCCACGATGCTGGCCTGAAGGAGATGAACATGGACTTGCGCGGCAAGAAGATCACTCAAGCGGCCGGCGCACGGCCGCCCGAAGCCGGCCGCGATCCCCTCGGGGGATCGGCTGCCGCATGCGGCGGACGAGGGGCTGTCACACTTCACGACATGACCCTGCGTGACGGCATGCACCCCAAGCGTCACCTGATGACGCTCGAGCAGATGAAGACCATCGCCTG
>NZ_JBDGKX010000072.1:0-356 GCF_057656155.1 Azoarcus sp. Soil_N_20
GAGGCGATCGAGGGCAGCATGCGCGAGTTCTCCGCGCTCGACGCGGCCTCGGTGATGCGCTACGCGAGCAAGGTCATTATCGTGCCGGGCTACGGCATGGCGGTGGCAGGGGCGCAGCACAAGGTGTGGGAGATGGCGCAGCTGCTCGAAGAAGGTGGCGTCGAGGTGGTGTTCGCGATCCACCCGGTGGCCGGGCGCATGCCGGGGCACATGAACGTGCTGCTGGCCGAAGCCGGCGTGCCCTACGACAAGATCTTCGACCTCGAGGAGATCAACTCGGACTTCGCCCAGGCCGACGTGGCGCTGGTGATCGGGGCCAACGACGTGGTCAATCCGGTGGCGCGTACCGACAAGAC
>NZ_JBDGKX010000073.1:0-348 GCF_057656155.1 Azoarcus sp. Soil_N_20
GTCGACCACCTGAAGATGGCGCACGAGCTTGGTGTCTCCACCATCCGCGTCGCCACCCACTGCACCGAGGCTGACGTGTCCGAGCAGCACATCGGCTACGCCCGCAAGCTTGGCATGGACACCGTCGGCTTCCTGATGATGAGCCACATGAACAGCCCCGAAGGGCTGGTGAAGCAGGCGAAGCTGATGGAAGGCTATGGTGCCAACTGCATCTACATCACCGACTCGGCCGGGCACCTGTTGCCCGACACGGTCAAGGCGCGCCTCGGCACGGTGCGCGAGGCGCTCAAGCCCGAGACCGAACTCGGCTTCCACGGCCACCACAACCTCGCCATGGGCGTGGCCAAC
>NZ_JBDGKX010000074.1:0-344 GCF_057656155.1 Azoarcus sp. Soil_N_20
GCGATCGTGCCCAGCGGCAGGAAGTGGCCGGAGAGCTTCAGGGTGAGCGAGCCGAGCACGATCGCCACCGTGGCGGTGAACACCAGCCCGACGATGAGCGCGAGCCAGGGCGAACCGCCCAGCCAGGCCAGATAGCCGGGCAGCTCGGTGGCGGTGGTGAGCACCCCGGTGGTGTAGGCGCCCAGGCCCACGAAGGCGGCCTGGCCGAAGCTGGTCAGCCCCCCCACCCCGGTCAGCAGCACCAGGCCGAGCGCGACCATGGCGTAAAGGCCGATGTAGTTGAGCAGCGTCACGTAGAACGGCGGCATCACCAGCGGGGCGATCAGCAACAGGCCGAGGAAGGC
>NZ_JBDGKX010000075.1:0-330 GCF_057656155.1 Azoarcus sp. Soil_N_20
AGGGCGTCGTTGTGAAGATATTCACCTGTCCCCGGGCGTTCGGTTCCACTTTTCTGGGTGACGCGGTATTGCTCCGGCGTCAACGCGGCGATGGCGGCTTCATTCTTCGTATAGCGTTTCATTGCGTTCTCTCTCCAGTTCGGGTGCGTGGCCGCGGCGAAGGGCAATGCGATCCACGGTCGGCGGGATCCACAGCCAACCCCGTCCGGCCCAGTGCTTTGTCGTAGCAGAGTCGCTAAAGCTTACAGACGACGCGTATCGGATCCGCCGGCTGCCTTTACGGCCTTGGAGATCATTGAGCAGATCGAGAACTGATGGTCGCTTGCGGAG
>NZ_JBDGKX010000076.1:0-302 GCF_057656155.1 Azoarcus sp. Soil_N_20
GGCGGCGCGAAAAAGGGCAAGGCCATCATCATCCTGAACCCGGCCGAACCGCCGCTGATCATGCGCGACACCGTGCATTGCCTGACCGAGACCGAACCGGACCAGGCCAGGATCACCGAATCCATCCACGCGATGATCCGCGAAGTGCAGAAATACGTGCCCGGCTACAAGCTGGTCAATGGCCCGGTGTTTGAAACGACACCGAGCGGCCACCGGGTGTCGGTATTCATGGAGGTCGAAGGCCTGGGCGACTACCTGCCCAAGTACGCCGGCAACCTCGACATCATGACCGCGGCCGCCGC
>NZ_JBDGKX010000077.1:0-288 GCF_057656155.1 Azoarcus sp. Soil_N_20
TCGAAGCCGCGGATCACGCCCTTGCAGCCGAGCCTGACCAGGGCCCAGTCGTGACCGGCGACGCGCTTGCGGCGCGATTCCCAGCCGTCCATCCATTTGCCGTTGGTGTCGAACTTGCCGGGGACGAACTGGGCCGGTTCGGGGTTGAGCATGCGCGCGACCTCGGCGAAGAAGTCGTCGGAGGCGTAGAGCGCGCCGGCACCCAGGCGGGGGCTGGCGAGATCGACCGAACGCAGGGCCCAGTCGGGCAGTTCGGCGGGCGGGGCGAAGACGGGGGCGCCGGGGGTG
>NZ_JBDGKX010000078.1:0-277 GCF_057656155.1 Azoarcus sp. Soil_N_20
GGCGCGGTCATGGTCGGGCTGCTCGAAGCCTTCTCCTCGTTCTGGGCCAGTGCCTACAAGGAAGTGATCGTATTCACCCTGATCATCCCCGTGCTGCTGTGGCGTTCGCTGACCAGCCACCATGTGGAGGAAGAAGAATGACCGCCCGTCTGCCGATCGATCCCGTTGCGCCGGCCTCGACCAAGGGTAACGCGATGCGCTCTCCCCGCTTTGTCCTCGCCGCCTTCCTCGGCCTGTTGCTGATCGCCCCGCTGGTGATGCCGCCGTTCTACGTGAC
>NZ_JBDGKX010000079.1:0-268 GCF_057656155.1 Azoarcus sp. Soil_N_20
CCCGCGGCCGGATCGATGCGGGTGACGATGCCGATCACCACCATGTAGCCGATCGCGGCGAGGATGCCGGGCACGAACGCGGCCAGAAACAGCTTGGCGATGTTCTGCTCGGCCAGGATGGCGTAGATCACCAGCGGCACCGAGGGCGGGATCAGGATCCCGAGGGTGCCGCCGGCGGCCAGTGACCCGGTGGCCAGGCCGGGCTTGTACTGGTGGCGTTTCAGTTCGGGCAGCACCACATGGCTCATCGTCGCCGCGGTGGCGAGCG
>NZ_JBDGKX010000080.1:0-261 GCF_057656155.1 Azoarcus sp. Soil_N_20
GTGCGCGAGGCGCTCAAGCCCGAGACCGAACTCGGCTTCCACGGCCACCACAACCTCGCCATGGGCGTGGCCAACTCCATCGCCGCGATCGAAGTCGGTGCCACCCGCATCGACGCCGCTGCAGCCGGCCTCGGGGCCGGTGCCGGCAACACCCCGATGGAAGTGCTGGTCGCGGTGTGCGAGTTGATGGGCATCGAGACCGGCGTCGACGTGTTCAAGATCCAGGACGTCGCCGAAGACCTGGTGGTGCCGATCATGGAC
>NZ_JBDGKX010000081.1:0-245 GCF_057656155.1 Azoarcus sp. Soil_N_20
ATGACCCTGAAGAAGGCCGGCTCGGGCCCCGGCGGCGGCACCGTGGACGACCGCTGGCCGCAACCCGAGCCGGTCGAATCCGACATTCTCGCCGACTGGCGGCCGGTGAAAGGGGTGTGCGAGAAGCTTGACGAAGCCGAGTTCGCCCGTCTGGACGACTACTACTACCCGGTGTGGGCCTGTGGCTACAACTGGCTCGAGAGCAACGAGCGCGGAGCCGAGCGGCTGGTGGCCCGCATCCGCGA
>NZ_JBDGKX010000082.1:0-242 GCF_057656155.1 Azoarcus sp. Soil_N_20
TAGTGCTTGGTCGGCAGCAGTTCGAGCGGCCCCGGGGCGTTGGCCATCACGCAGGTGATCGCCGCCGCGTCGGCGCCGATGATGCGCGCCACGATCCGGCCCTCGATGTCCCAGAAGCCCCCCGTTTCGGTGCCGGCACGAAAGCGCCGATACACCACCGGCGCACCGCCCACCGGCTGCACGCCGTGCACGACGCCGAGCACGAGCTCGCCGGCGAGTTGCGCCGCGCGCCGCGCGACCAG
>NZ_JBDGKX010000083.1:0-239 GCF_057656155.1 Azoarcus sp. Soil_N_20
GACGGCAGCATCGAGGCGGTGCCCGAGGTCGAGCGCATGGTCGCGCGCGGCATGAACCTGGTGCCCGAGAAGCGCGAGCTCTTCGGCGAGATGACGGTGGAAGACAACCTGACCCTGGGCGCCTTCCAGCGTTACCGGATGGGCAAGCGCGATCAGGCGCAGACCATGGAGGAGGTGTATCACCTGTTCCCGCGGCTGAAGGAGCGCCGCGTCCAGCTCGCCGGCACGCTGTCGGGCGG
>NZ_JBDGKX010000084.1:0-234 GCF_057656155.1 Azoarcus sp. Soil_N_20
AAAGACGCACTGCTTCCGGCCCACCGATTTCACGCTGGCCGAGGATCGCTCGCACTGCGTCTGCCCGGCCGGCAACAAGCTGTACTCAAACGGCTCGAACTGCACCTTCAACGGCTACGCGGCGATGAAGTTTCGCGGCGCCGATCGCGACTGCGTGCCGTGTCCGCTGCGCGACCAGTGCCTGCGCACCCCCGACAAGACCAAGACGCGCCAGGTCGCCTTCTTTCAGGGCAA
>NZ_JBDGKX010000085.1:0-232 GCF_057656155.1 Azoarcus sp. Soil_N_20
GCGCGCCCGCCGTTCTCCATCGCCACCAGATCGACCAGCGCATCGGGGCCGGCCGTCTCCAGTCCGCCCACCGGGCGACCATAGACGCGCAGCCGGGCGATGCCGCCGTCGGGGAAGATATTGACCCGCAGATGGGTCCACGCGGCCTGGCTCGCGCACGCGATCAGGTGGTGGCTGCTCGGGCCGAGCGCGGTGGCGGGGAGGATCTCGGTCCAGGTCGCGGCCTTGAGTT
>NZ_JBDGKX010000086.1:0-231 GCF_057656155.1 Azoarcus sp. Soil_N_20
CGACCGGCAGGGTTTGATCGGACGCGAGCTCTTTGCCATCGATGGGGTGAAGCTGCCCGCCAACGCGAGCAAGGCCAGGAGCGGTAACCGGGCCGACTTCATCCGCGAGGCCGACAAGATGGAGGCGGCGGTCAAACGCATCATGGCCAGCCACGCCACGGCCGACATCAAAGGCGAAGACGCCGAGGCCGCACGTGCGGCCCGTACGGTGGAACGACTCAAGGCCGAAGC
>NZ_JBDGKX010000087.1:0-227 GCF_057656155.1 Azoarcus sp. Soil_N_20
CTGTCGGTGGTGCCGCTCTTCCTGCTGATGGGCCAGTTCGCCACCCATGGCGGCTTGTCCAAGGCCCTGTTCAAGGCTGGCAACGCCTTCATCGGTCACTGGCGTGGCGGCATGGCGATGGCGGGCGTGGCCTCGTGCGCCGGGTTCGGCGCGATCTGCGGCTCCTCGCTCGCCACCGCGGCGACGATGAGCCATGTGGTGCTGCCCGAACTGAAACGCCACCAGTA
>NZ_JBDGKX010000088.1:0-226 GCF_057656155.1 Azoarcus sp. Soil_N_20
TGCTGGCCCAGCGCGAGGCTGCCGGCTTCGTCGAACATGTGCTCCGCGAGCCCCACGCGCTCGATCTGGCGTGCGGCTTCGGCGAGCAATCGCGCCTCCTCCGCGCGGTCCAGGCGCCACGCCGAACTGATCACCCCCTTGTCGCCCCTCAGGTGGCCGCCGATCGCGACGTTCTCGAGCACGCTCATGGTGGGCAGCAGCTTCACGTGCTGGAAGCTGCGGCTCA
>NZ_JBDGKX010000089.1:0-225 GCF_057656155.1 Azoarcus sp. Soil_N_20
CGCAAGCGCGTCGCCGGTCACGACTGGGCCCTGGTCAGGCTCGGCTGCAAGGGCGTGATCCGCGGCTTCGATGTCGATACCAGCCACTTCACCGGCAACTATCCGCCCGCGGTCTCGATCGAGGCCTGTGTGTCCGCCTCCGACGAGGTCGACGAACTCAAGGCCGCGACCTGGACCGAGATCCTCCCCGCCACCGCGCTCGGCCCGAGCAGCCACCACCTGATC
>NZ_JBDGKX010000090.1:0-219 GCF_057656155.1 Azoarcus sp. Soil_N_20
AGGTTCCGCGCTTTAACGGTCACACAGCACCAGCCGCGTTGGCGATTACCCTGGATCTACCCGTTCGTGCAGTCGAAACTGCTAGCTCCCTGTCGGAGAGCTTTACAGTTGAATATTGAAGAACAAATCAGCAGGATCTAGCTTTCTGATACAAAAGAAATTTTTTTTTGGCATGTATTTCGCTTCGTCGGCTTTGAGCGCTTGCTTCGGTGAGGTCCG
>NZ_JBDGKX010000091.1:0-212 GCF_057656155.1 Azoarcus sp. Soil_N_20
CGCAGGTCGGTGGTGACCACCGCCGGCAGCTTGATCGCAAGTGTTTCGAGCCCGCCGTCGATCTCGCGCGTCACCTTCGCCTGGCCGTCTTCCAACGCCAGCTTGGAGGCGAAGGTCGCCTGCGGCCAGCCCAAGAGTGCCGCGAGCATCTGCCCGGTCTGGTTGGCGTCGTCGTCGATCGCCTGCTTGCCGCAGATCACCAGCGCCGGGCC
>NZ_JBDGKX010000092.1:0-212 GCF_057656155.1 Azoarcus sp. Soil_N_20
ACCCAGTTGATGTTCTGGGTTGGATCCTTGATGTCGCAGGTCTTGCAGTGCACGCAGTTCTGCGCGTTGATCTGCAGGCGCGGCGCGTTGTTCTCTCCGTCATGCACGATCTCATACACCCCGGCCGGGCAGTAACGCTGCTCGGGCGCGTCGTAGAGCGCGAGGTTCACCGCGATCGGCACCGAGGCGTCCTTGAGCTGCAGGTGACAGGG
>NZ_JBDGKX010000093.1:0-206 GCF_057656155.1 Azoarcus sp. Soil_N_20
TGCAGTTCGACATCCGTTTCAACGAGGATGCCGCGGTCGGCGCCGATCGCCATCGCCGCGCGCAGCGTTTCCTGGCAGGCGATGACGCCGCAGCTAACCGCCACGACTTCGGAAGCAACCCCCGCTTCACGCAGCCGCACCGCCTCTTCCACCGCGATCTCGTCGAACGGGTTCATGCTCATCTTCACGTTGGCGATGTCCACCCC